>NZ_JBBOCU010000003.1:0-21517 GCF_038002545.1 Paenibacillus sp. FSL K6-2393 | reverse complement strand
CGGCTATTTCCAGCTCACGATAAGACATGACCTGGTCTCCATACAGCAAGGCAGGGTGGCCCGGCGTGCGCTGGGCTTGCTTATTGAACAGATCAGCCAGCGTTTGCTCCGCGAGAGGAAGCAAACGCTGTCCCTGTCCTCTGTTGAAAATCTCTTGAACTTCAACAGAGGACATCATTTTCAATTCGCCAAGAAATAGCCCTGTGTTGTTCACTATGGAAGTCAGTAACTGTATGAAGTGGCTGGCCATGTTTTTAATCGTTTCTTGCTTAAATAACGATGAGGCATATTCCATTTCACACCTAATCGCTCCCTCTTCCTCAGTAACTTGCAGGGTGAGATCAAACTTAGACACTCCACTGTCCATGTTAAGATTCGTCAGTTTCAATTCCCCAAGTGAACTCATATCTGTATTAAAATCGAGCACATTTAGCATTACGCTAAAAAGAGGGTTTCGGCTGAGATCTCGTACAAGTCCGAGTTTATCAACCAGCTTATCCAAAGCATAATTTTGATGTTCAAAGGATCTCAGTGTGTCGTCTTTAATTTCCTCCAAGAAACTTTCAAAAGATTGCTGCATCGCAGGATACGTTCGCATAGGAAGCGTATTTACAAACATGCCTACAACCGAATCAACATCAGGGTGAATTCTTCCAGATACAGGAGTGCCAATAATGATGTCTTCCTGTCCGCTATACTTGGAAAGAAGCACGCTAAAGGCGGCTAACAGAAACATGTAAAGCGTGCATTCTTTTTCTTTTACCAATTGCCGGATTTGTATTGTAAGTTCTGTGCTTATATGGAATGTATGTCTATGTCCATGAAAATCAAATAATAAAGGTCGCTCATAATCCATCGGAAGAGATAGCACAGGCAGGCTCCCTGAAAAGCGTTCTAACCAATACATTTCTTCGCGAAGCATGTCCATGTCCGCAAACCGTTTCTTCTGCCAAACTGCAAAGTCTTTATATTGAATGCGCAATGGCGGGAGATCTTTGCCTTCATAAAAAGCAAGAAAATCTTTCACCAGGATTTCCAAAGATGCGCCGTCCGTAATGATATGGTGCATATCTAGAAGCAAATAATGTTCATTATTGTTGGTTTTTAGAACATGCACTCTTAATAGTGGAGGCTGCTCAAGATTGAATGGAACGATGAACTGCCGCATTTTTTTCTCTAATTGAATTAAATCCACCCGTTCTGTCGTGATGGTAAATGCAGAAGAAGGCGCAATGTACTGCACCGGCTCCTGATTGACAATGCCAAAGGAGGTCCGCAGCGACTCATGCCGATCAATAAGCAAATGAAATGCTTGTTGAAGACGATCCATGTCCAATGTCCCCTCAAGTTTGAAAAATGCAGGCATATTGTATCCATTTCCCGCTGTCTCCAATTGATTAAGAATAAACAGTCTTTGTTGGGAAGCGGATAATGGATAATAAGTAGCTATTGGGCAATTAGGAATAGGAGCAAGACGGTCTTGATCAGATCGAAGTATAAACTCACTGAGTCTTTCCAAGGTAGGCAGTTCAAATATTTTTCTTAGTGAGATACTAACACCAAATACTTGATGGATTCTTGATATTAAAGAAGCCGCCTTCAGTGAGTGGCCACCTAGATCAAAAAAGTTGTCTATGGCTCCAATCCGGTCTTTTTTAAGAATGTCTCGCCAAATGGAAGCGAGTTTAATCTCTGTATCATTACGCGGTTCCACAAAAGCTACGCCGATCTCCATCTGAGTCTCTTGCTGCAATAATGCTGAACGATCGATTTTCCCATTATTCGTGAGAGGGAACGTTGGAACAACGATAAACTTCGCAGGAATCATATAGTTCGGCAATCTAGCTTGGAGGTACTCTTTTATATCGGCAACCGTCAATCGGTCATCGTTTAAGATTAAATAAGCGCATAGAAGGGAGTTGTCCTCTTCTTCTTTGATCTCCATGACAAGCACTTGTTTCACACCTTCATGTTCCGACAAAGCCGTTTCAATCTCGCCCAGTTCAATTCGATAGCCACGGATTTTAACCTGATGATCGATACGACCGAGATATTCCAAGGTGCCATCTGGCAACCAGCGCACAAGGTCCCCGCTCCTATACATACGTTCCCAAGGTATAGAAGGATTGGGTATAAAACGCTCAGCGGTGAGTTCAGGACGATTCAGATAACCTCTCGCAACTCCGGGTCCACTCACATAAAGCTCCCCTGCTATACCATGGGGCAATATATTGCCATCTTTATTAGCTACATACACTGCAAGTGTAGGGAGCGGTTGTCCAATGTTGTTGCTACCTGAAGTCATATCCTTCAGTGTGAGCCTGTGATACGTCACGTGAACGGTCGTCTCTGTAATGCCGTACATGTTTATCAATTGAGTATCAGGCCACTTCAAATGCCACTGTAATAGACGCGAGGCATTTAGCGCCTCTCCTCCAAAAATGACATATCTCAGTGAGGAATAATCCAGACCCGCTTCGCTTGCTTCAATCACTCTATAGAACGAAGCCGGAGTTTGATTTACAACCGTCACCTTTTCACTATGGATCATCTTGGCAAATTCAGTAGGATGCTGAGCTAAGAGCTTAGGCACAATGACGACTCTTCCGCCGTATAACAGAGCCCCAAAAAGCTCCCAGACCGAGAAGTCGAAACAAAATGAGTGAAACATGGTCCATGTGTCGTTCTCACTAAAATCAAAGCGATTGTGATCGTTGAATAACAGGCGTACTACATTACGATGTTCAACCATAACACCTTTGGGCACGCCGGTTGATCCTGACGTATAAATAACATATGCCAAATTATCGGGCGACAGATTTGCAACAGTCAGACGGGAACTGCTCATGTATTGGATTGCATCAAATCCACGCTGGTGTTTTTTCTTCAATAAAAGCGGTAATTTCTTTTTATTCTCCTTCTTAATTGTAATAACAACGTCATAACGAAATTGAGTTAACTCATTGGCAATAGTATGGATCTTCTCCGAGAACTCTATGGATGCAATTTCCTTGAGTTCACACCCCAGCTCTTTAAAAAATTCTTTGGACAAGAAGAGCTCATCGTGAAATTCCGTTTTGGTTCTGGCGTGAGGATGCTGCAGCTTATAATCACGCAAGGACTGTAATAGCTCTTCTTTCTTATCTAAATCCATAATATCTCCCAGGAATAACACACCTTCATTTTTCATGAGAGAGATGGCTTTGCAGATGACACGGCGCAAATAATTGTGACCATGAAAAGCCTGAATTACGCTGTTCATAATGACAATATCAAAATCGTGTTCATGAATATTATCGATCTGATGAGCAGAATAACAATCCAGCTTTATATTATTGATCTCTTGCTCCATAACCAATTGTTTGTTTTTTTGGATAATAGTCTCTGATAAATCCGTCCCATAATATAAGCCAACGTGAGGAGCAAGCCTAAACATACTGATCCCGGAAGCACATCCAATCTCCAGTACTTTTGAGCCACTATGTACCTTCGGCAGGAGTTTTTGCACGATGTTATCGCCATATTCATCCATCTCTTCACGGGAGAGGTTTTCACGAGTATAACTGTTTACCCAAGCGCCTCCTGAGATATCATCTTCTGCTTCGGCACCGATGTGCTCCCACAGCTCTTTACTCATAAGACCGTTCTCATCAGACTCTATTTCTTCAAATACATCCTCGCTATCCAGACATACAAATGCATGTAACGAAGGACAGGACCACAGGAAATGATTCAAGGAAGCAATACAATTCTTCATCGATAGCAAGACAGAGATTCCCGAGTCATTCACCATCGTTTCAATTCGTTCCCGAGGATAATCAGGATCGATTGGGACATAAGCTCCCCCAGCCTTTAATACACCCATGATGGCGATGGGAATCCATTCCGAACGCTCCATCATAATACCCACCAGGAAATCCGGACCTATCGCGTGAGTCCTATAGAGATAGTGAGCCAACTGGTTTGAGCGCTCGTCCAGTTCTCGATAGGTTAGATGTCTGCCCTCAAATGTAACAGCCGAATGGTTCGGAAATAGATCTGCACGGCTCTCAAACAAAGAGACAATGGTTTCGTTATATGGGTACTTCACTTTGGAATTACCAGCCATTTTGAATAAATTTTTCTTCTCTTCTTCATCCATGATTTCCATGTCAGACAATGGGGCTGTCGGATGGTTAAGAGCCCAGTTCAGACCGTTAACCAGGTGCTGAAGCAAACGCTCAACAAATAAATCCTCATAGTCTTCAGACAAGTAATTCGCTTCCAAGATAACTTCCTGCCGATCATCCGTTGCTCGAAGGTGAAATAACAGACGTGTTCGGTCAGGATCAAATGCAGGAGAACCATGAATTGTATCCATAGTAAGAACCGAGCCGAATAAAGGCTCATGGTCTTGTTGTGGATTCCCTAATAAATCGAGTGTCATGGAGAGAGGGAGGGCGTTATGCTCCTCCGCCTCCTCCGCACTTTTTTTAACGGAAATCAACAATTCTTTAAAAGTTTCAATATTGGATAAATCGGTTTGAACGGGGAGCACATCATCCCAATCAACTTCTTCACCATTTATGTTTCCGGATAAAGGCGAGCCCATATAAACCAGAGATTCTCGAGAATATACTGACAGAAGTTTTATGGTTCCTGCAAGTACGATCAAATACTTGGCATAGGATGAGCCACCTCCTACTCGTTCCATCACTTCTTTTAATTCCGAGGAAAATACAATATGCTGCTTCATCTTCTTGGATTTTAAGGTCGCTTGATTATTATGTTGACAAGGGAACGTGGTAACGGTGTAACCAGACTGTAATTTTTTCGTCCAGTAGTCTTTAGGCTTGTCCAGTTTGCCGCTCGATAGAAGAATATTTAATGTAAACTTATCCATTCCTTCACCCCTCACTAGAATCTGAATTCGATGTCCTCGTGCTGCGCCTTGTTTGAAGTTACCGTCATTAGACTCTGAAGTTCAATCTCTTTGATTCTGAGAGAGCTATCTTTGAGTGTAATCTCAATAATTTCAATGAAATCCTGTACCATCCGTTCAACGGTTTCTTTCCGGAACAGATCAGTGCGGTAGTCAAAGATGAAGAGCAGCTCTCCATCCATTTCGATTGCTTCAAGTTTCAAATCGAAAATGCTGGTTTTACGCTCAAGTTCAACTCTAGTGACCTTCAATCCGTGCAACTGAAGATACGGAACTTCATTATTTTGCAGTACAAATACAGTGTCAAAAATCGGATTTCGTCCTTCACGATTTTCCAAATCCAGCTTTTCAACAAGCATTTCAAAAGGATACTCCTGGTTCTCGTAGCTCTGCAGCGCCAGTTCATTTAACGCCTTTACATAGGTATTGAAGCTCTGATTCCAATCAACCTGGCTGCGTATGGGCAACGTATTTACAAACATCCCCATTACATTTTCCAGATCAGGATGCAAACGCCCGGCAATAGGCATGCCTACAACGAGGTCTTGCTGCCCTGCATATTTGGACAATAGAACTTTGTAAACAGACAACAAGTAAACGTACAACGTAATACCTTCTTGCTGTAGGTAGCGATCAATCTCTTCTTTAACCGAAGCTTCGATCCGGAAAGTGGTGTGATCACCGTGAAAGCGCTGAGTATTGCGGCGCGGATAATCGGTTGGGAGACTAAGCTCAGGCCCTCCGTCTTGGAACTGGTTTAACCAATAGCTGGCCTGTGCCTGGAAGGCTTCCGTACGATACTGCCCTCTCTGCCACTCAGAATAATCTTTGTACTGTAAGAGCGGCAATCCCAGTTCCTGTCCTTCATAGAAAGCAGCTAATTCGCCGACCAGCACACCAAATGATGCTCCATCGCCAATAATATGATGCATATCGATTAGAAGCGTATAGCTTTCGGTATTGTGCTCTACTAACATCGCTCTTAATAACGGTCCATGTTCCAAATCAAATGGCTGGATAAATGCATCTGTAATTGACCTCAGTTCTTCCTCGCTGGCTGAAATCACAGGTAGTGTTAGATCGATCTCATCTGAAATCGTTTGAACAGGCATCCCTTTTTCAAATGAGAAGGTCGTACGAAAAACCTCATGCCTAGAAACCATGCTTTGAAGAGCTTTATGAAGCTTGGATACCTCCAGTTTCCCTTCAAGACGTATCACGTTAGGCATGTTGTAACTAGTTCCCACATCATTCAAATGATCGATCAACAACAATCTTTTCTGAGCCGATGAAACAGCATAGGTTGACTGCAAAGGAGCTCTTGGAATCTCATTCAAGCGTCTCTTAGCGGAACTCTCTAATTTCAGCGCAAGTTCTCGGATCGTTGGGCTTGTAAATACATCTCTTAGCTGTATCGATGATGCTCTTAGTTCCTGTTTTATCCGGTAGATTAGGGTTGTCGCCTTTAATGAGTGACCACCCAACTCAAAAAAGTTGCTGTCCAGAACGATGCTCTCAAAAGGTATATTTAAAAGCTCTGCCCACTGACGAGCAAGCCATGTCTCCATATCTGACGTCGGAGCTTCTTTCACCGGCTGGTCATTTGTATACGTCGTATCCATTTCAGCCAATGTTTTGCGATCAATTTTCCCACTGATCGTTAGCGGCATTTCACCCAAAACAATAAATCGGGATGGAATCATATAGCTTGGCAATCTCTGAGAGAGTTTGGAGCGAAGCGTTGAGATTCCGCTTCCCTCACCAAGAACCACAAAGCAGCATAAATAATTTTCTCCACTGCTATCCTTCCTAATAATGACAGCGGCTTCTTTAACTTCGCCCGTCCATACGATCTGAGTCTCAACCTCCGCAAGTTCAATCCTGTAACCACGAACTTTAACCTGATGATCCGTTCTTCCGAGGTACTCAAGCCTTCCATCCGAAGTCAGGCGCCCTAAATCACCTGTTCGGTACAGTACCGGACAATGCTTGTTACCAAAAGGGTTGGCTATAAAGCGTTCACTTGTCTTCTCTGCATCATTGACATATCCACCGCCTACACAGATCCCCCCGATATAGATCTCGCCATGAACACCAATCGGTGCAGGCTGAAGTGCTGTGTTTAAGATGAAAAATTGGCTGTTCGCAATGGGACGTCCCAAGGGTACTTCTCTTTCAGATTTCCAATCTTCTGTTGTTAATCTGTGATACGCGGTCACATCTGTACACTCGGTTGGTCCGTAGGTATTCACTATTTCCGTCCTGTTCTTATCATGCAAGATCCAATCCCTCAAGTATTCCTTGTGGATAGGCTCACCGCCTAAAAACACTTGTGTCAATGAGGTCAAGAGATCATAGTTCCCTCTTTCTGCGACAAGCGGATAAAAAGCTGATGGCGTACAATTAAGCTTAGTAATCCGTTGTTTAGAGACAACTGAAATAATTGCCTCATGATCATAATGACCAGCCGGTAACAGGTACAGCGTCCCTCCGGTTACAAGCGGAGCGTAGATATTTTTTTGAGTTAAATCAAAGCTCGGTGATGTCATAAGGAGCATTCGATCCTCTACATTCATATCAAATTCACGGATGTACCATTGCAGCAAGTTTGCAAATCCCTCGCGGTAAACAGAAGCTCCTTTAGGCACTCCTGTTGAGCCAGAAGTGAAAATAATGTACATTAAGTCACTTATATCTGCTGGGCAATTAGGATTTACATCCGGCAAGTGTTTGCATTGCTGCAGGTATTCATTTGACTGGAGATTTAAGATCTTCCACGCTGGCTCTTTGTATGGAAACGTCGTTTCCGACGCGGTAATAATAATTTTGACGCTAGCCGTCGATGCCATTTGGGCAAGCCGTTCCATTGGAAGGCCAGGATCAAGCGGTACGTATACGCAACCAGCTTTCAATACTGCAAGCATACTGACAATTAGCTCGGGTCTACGATCGATGCTAATACCGATTGGCTCCCCTTTACCTACCCCCAGTCGATGAAGTTGATGTGCAAGCTGGTTGGAGCGCCGGTTTAGTTCCATATAACTTACAATGGAATCTTCCCATACAATGGCAGGGGCCTCAGGGTTAAGTTCAACTTGTTCCTCTATCCATTGATGGATATCTTTCTTTTTAAATGGTGAAGGTTCTCCCCTACCTGCTTTAGATATAAAGTCAAGCTCAGTCTCTCCCACCATCGTTAAGTCAACAATGGCTGTGGAAGGATTGCTTGTTATCGCATTGATAAGGCGACCAAAGTGATCAGCCATACGCTCAATGGTTTGTGGGTTAAAGAGTTTCTTGGAATATTCAAATTCAAAACGTATTCCCTCGTCTTCTTCGATGGCAAAGAGACTTAAATCAAATTTTGAAATTTTGTGCGCTAGTTCATATCTTTTTATCTCCAACCCTTTCATAGCAACGGGTTCAAAACGAATATTTTGCATAGCAAAGAATACGTCAAACAATGGATTTCTTGACAAGTCACGCGGAACCTGAATCAGATCTACCAGATCTTCAAAAGGGTAATCTTGATGCTCAAATGAATTCAGAACATGTTCCTTTACTTCAAGCAAATACCTGATAAATGATTTGCTTTCTTGTGGGAAGGTGCGGATAGCCAATGTATTAACAAACATTCCGACCAGCTTTTCTAATTCAACCTGTGTTCTTCCCGCAGTAGGCGTTCCGACGACAATGTCCTCTTGGCTAGCGTATTTTGAAAGAAGTACATTGAAACACGCCAATAGCAACATATACAGCGTTGTTTCCGTTTTTTGAGTGAGCTTAATTAAAGCTGCTTTTTGAGTGGAATTAAGTCTTGTTACCACCATGTCCCCCTCATAAGTTTGGATAACTTCCCTCTTATGATCTGTCGGCAGTTGCAAAACTGGCAATTCGCCAGCAAAGGAATTCAGCCAAAATGATTGCTGTTCCGCTCTAGCCTGGTTTTTGCCTTTCCAAACAGCATAGTCCTTATAATGGATATCCGGCTGCGAAATCGGTTTGCCATTATAGAATCCCATTAAATCCTGAAGTATAAGATTCACGGAAGCACCGTCTGCGGCGATATGATGGACATCCATCAATAAAATGTGATGGTTGCTACCCTTGTTTAAAAGGGTAAACCGGATAAGCGGTGTCTGACTGAGATCGAATGGACATACAAATTGATCAATATCGTAAGTCGCAGAACTTAAATCATGAAACTCTATCGAACTTCTCACATTAGCATGAATAACTTGAACAGGTTCACCATTCTTCATGTGATACGAGGTACGCAATGACTCATGCCGTTCAATGAGGCGCTGTACCGCGTCTGCTAAAAGACTGGTGTCAAGCAAGCCGTGTATTTCAAGTCCGCCCGGCACATTATATTGTGTAGATTCCGGCTCTAGCTGATGCAAAAGGTAAAGACGCTTTTGTGCTGACGTTAAAGGATAAGTGTCACTAGGTTCAGCACATTCAATGACTACCGGCACACTGCTGGCCATTCTGCGGATTAATGCTGCCTGCTCGCGAACAGTCGTATGAATAAAAAGATCTTTAAGCGGAATGCTCACATGAAATACCTGACTTATATGACTGGACAAGGACGTTGCAAGGAGCGAATGTCCTCCTAGAGTGAAGAAATTAGTTGAAACATTGATCCGCTCCATCCCCAAAAGTGATTTCCATATATCTGCAAGCCGTTCTTCCAACTCGTCAGCAGGAGTGTCACCAGAATCCATTTCATGCTCTATTAAAGGTTCAGGCAGCTTGGCCCGATCTATTTTTCCATTTACAGTAAGTGGCATGGCATCTACTTGTACAAATCTGGACGGAACCATGTAATGAGGAAGCATGAGAGAAAGCTTAGCATGCAACTCAGCACTTGAAATATAACGGGAGGCAACAAAATAAGCTGCCAGATACTTTTCATCCTGTATTGTTGACCTGTCCATAACCAAAACATTTTGGATATCTTCTATCTCCATCAGCTGGTTTTCTATTTCACCAATCTCTATCCTAAAGCCCCGGATTTTAACCTGATGGTCGTTTCTGCCAATATACTCAATCGACCCGTCGTGCAGCCATTTTGCCAAGTCTCCAGTACGATACATTCGCATTCCTGGTTCGAATGGATCTTCAATAAACCGTTCTTGCGTTAAATCCACTCGATTCAGATACCCTCTTGCCACTCCGGCGCCGCTAACGTACATCTCACCTACCACTCCAATAGGAGATGGCTTACCGTGCTTGTCAAAAATATAAACTTTTAGTGTCGGGAGCGGAACACCTATATTGGAAAGAGTTTCTTCCAAATCAGCAGGACTCAGTTCCTTGTAAGTGACATGTACCGTAGTTTCTGTTATGCCATACATATTAATCAGCTTAATGTCCGGATACTTTTGCTTCCACTCCTTTAGTATTTTTGGCTTCAGCGCCTCTCCACCAAAGATTATTGTCCGAACATTAAGATCACATGCCGGTTCGATGCTTTCCCGTTGCATAAGATAATAGAAAGCACTTGGAGTCTGGTTAAGTATCGTAACCTTTTCACTTTGTAATAGCTTTAAAAAACGATGCGAATCTCTGGCGATTTCTTTCGGAACGACAATTAACTTGCCGCCAAAAAGCAGTGCTCCGTATATTTCCCAAACTGAAAAATCAAAACAGTAGGAGTGGAACATGGTCCATATATCCTGAGCATTAAAATCAAACAAACGAGAATCATTCTTCATCAAACTTACAACCTGCCGATGCTCTACCAGGACCCCTTTAGGTTTTCCGGTAGAACCTGAGGTATAGATCACATAGGCTAAATGATGAGCGGCACGTTTAACGTCAGGCCCCTGGGCTTGTTCCTGATGGGTTGATTCTTTCTTCAAGTCTACAATGGCACCTTTAAACTTGACGCCTTCTCTAAGGCTACCTGAAGTGATAAGTAACCTGGAACCACTATCATCCAGCGTGTATTGAATTCGGTCGACAGGATAATCGGGATCAACAGGGACATATGCTCCACCAGCTTTAATTACAGCCAACATACTCACAATCATATCCAACGAACGATCCAGCAGGATAACAGCTAATTGGTCAGGTCCCAAACCATACTCACAGAGTGTGGATGCCAAGCGATTAGCCAGGCCGTCCAAACGGGCGTATGTTAGGCTTTCTCCTTCATAAACTACGGCTGTTTTGTCAGGGAAAGCTTTTGCCGTTTGCTCAAAGATCTCAGTTATAGTTACATTTTTAGGAAAAGCAGCTTTTGTTCTATTAAAATTGTTTAATATCAGTTGTTCCTGCTCGGCTGTGAACAAACTGAATACGTTCAACGATTTCTCCGGAGCATGAACAACTTGTTTAACTAAGGAAGTAAACTGATCCACGAAGTTGCAAATGCTCTCCCTTCTAAAGAGAGAACTACTGTACTCGAAATCAAAGCGAAGTCCATTGCGCTGTTCCATGGCTGTTAGCATCAAATCAAATTTTACTGACCCCGTATCAAGTAGATCCAAACTTACCGAGCAGTTAGGGATTCCTTTATTACCCATATCCATATTCTGCAAAATAAACATTGTGTCAAAGATAGGATTCGATTCGTGGCCTCTAATCCCGGTTGGCAGCTTGTTCACCAGCTCTTCGAATGGATAGTCTTGATTTGCGTACATGTTTAACACCTGAGTTCGTACTTCAGCAAGATGATCCATAAAAGTGCATTCAGGCTTTATGATTTGGCGTATTACAACTGTGTTGACAAACATGCCAATTAAAGGTTCAATCTCTGAACGGCTTCTGCCGGATACGAGCGATCCAACTAAAATATCTTCCTGACTGGTTAGTTTGGATAAAAACAGTTGATAGCATGCAAGAAGAATCATATATAAGGTGGAATTACTTCCGGATGCCAGATGATAAAGACGATCAGTAAGTTCCTTATCAAAATGGAATACAACCCGTCCACCTTCCATTTCGTTGTCCATCCGTCTTGGGTAGTCCATCGGAAGATGGAGTACAGGTAACTCGCCGGCAAGATGCTGAAGCCAGTATTGTTCATCTTCTGATTTCTGTATGTTGTTTTGAGACGATTCCTCTAATTGCCAAGCTGAATAATCTTTATATGTGATCGATAAACCTGGTAGAGGTTCATCATTGTACATTTCAAAAAATTCTCTCAATAAAATCCCTGCAGATGTTCCATCTGAAACGATGTGATGTTGATCTATAAGAAGGACATGGCTCGATTCTGATTGTGACAGCAGCGCTGCCCGTAGAAGTGGAGCCTTGCTTAGATCAAAAGGCTGCACAAAATCTTTAATAAATCGATCCAGCATTTCTTCACTCACTTCTAAGACTTGCATTTCACCGTTTATTTCAGGACTAATGACTTGAACCAATTCGCCATTTTTCCACTGAAAAGAAGTTTGAAATGCCTCATGCCTTTGGATCAATTGACGAAACACTTTTTTGCAGCGTTCATGATCCAGTTGTCCCTCAATTCTCAACATTACAGGCATATTATAGGAGGTCTTATTGACATCCCGCTGATTCAAAATGTATAGACGCTTCTGAGCCGATGAAGCATGATAAAAAGGTTGTAAAACAACAGGGTTAATATGATCTCTTACAGTTGTAGACTCTGCTTGTATTAGGCTGACAAGATCACTAAGTACTGGATGATTAAAGATATCCATTATGGAAATTTTGATTTCGAAATCCGAGTTAAGCCGGGAAACCAAACGAGCAGCGTGCAGTGAGTGGCCGCCAAGCTCAAAAAAATGATCATTTGGACGTACTTCTTCCAATTTAATTATCTCTGCAACCATGCCACATAAGCGGGACACTGTATCACTTTGTAAGCTGAAACCATCTTGAATACGGATCGGCTTACGACCAATGGACTGTTGAATAAGGGCGTTCCGAGATATTTTTCCATTCGGCGTCATTGGCATTTCTGATAACTGAGTCAGGTAAGTTGGGATCATGTAGTTAGGCAAGCTTTTCCTAAGCTCACTGCGAATTAATTGTGGGTCCAATGACGGTTCAGACGATGTATAAAAGCCTGCTAAATAACCATCTCCATTTTCATCTGTACTGTGTATAACAGCTACATCTTTTACCCCTAAGCAAAGGCTCAGCTTCTGCTCAATCTCGTTTAACTCAACACGATAACCGCGCACCTTAACTTGTGAATCATTGCGACCAAGACACTCCAATTTCCCGTCATATCCTAAACGTCCCAAATCTCCTGTTCGATAGAGCAATCCTTTTTGGCTCCATAAACTTGGAACAAAGCGCTCCTCAGTGAGTTGTGTCCGGTTGAAATACCCTGAAGCTACTCCGTCCCCACCAATGTATATTTCCCCGATTACACCTACAGGGACCGGATTCCCATCAAGGTCCATCACAAAAATTTCAGTATTAGCTATTGGTCTGCCAATTCGTATGGCTTCATCTTCATGGATTTCTTGATATGAAGACCATATTGTCGTTTCGGTTGGGCCATACATATTTAGTAACCGTGCATTCGTAATTTGTTTGATTTTTTTAACTAGTGACAATGGCAGACCTTCACCACCCACCATTATCGTTTTCAGGGATTTTAAGAAATCATGTGAGTTGCTGTCTTCCATTAGCATGCCAAGTCTTGAAGGCGTCGTTTGAAATAGAGTAACATCATGAACCATATATCTATTAAAGTGATCTCTTACTTCCTCAGGCTTAATTAATACAGTCAAACCTTTAGAAAGCGTCCATAGCAATTCAACAATAGAGATATCAAAAGAGAAAGTCGTAACAGCCAACATTACATCTTGATGTCCCGGTTTGAGGATTCCATCCATTGCCGCAAAGAAATTAGCTAGATTATCGTGAGTAATCATGACCCCTTTGGGATTTCCCGTTGAACCCGAAGTGTACATAACATAGCACAATTCAGAGGGTTGAATACGGATTGGTTCTTCAGATTTAAGCGACTTAAATACCGACAAAGTATCCTCTACCATAAGTTTCTCGCCTTGATAGTCAATAGAGTTCGCTGATCCGTCATGAAGAAGAACACGGGCGCCAGAGTCTGATAAGATATAGGATACACGTTCGGAAGGAAATTCAGGGTCTACCGGGACATAGGCTGCTCCAGCAAGAATAACAGCCAACATGGCAACTACCATTTCAGGGGATCGACGCATCATTATTGCAGTAACGTCACCTGATTGAATACCTCTTTTGTTTAATATAGTAGCCAGCCCTAGGCTCTTCTCCCATACATCTTGATATGTCCATGTATTGTTCTCAAAAATTAGTGCCGGTTTATTCGGAGAGGCTTCCCATGACTTTCTTACAGATTCAACAATCGTAGGGTTAACGATTTCCTTCTCTGTCCTATTTATAGATGAAATGCATTCCAAATCCTTCTGCGGCAAGATACTGATCTCCGATAGAGACACTGAACTATCAGTCACTGCTTGGACGATGACTTTCTCAAAGCTTCTTACCATTCGTTCAATGGTTTCTCTATTAAATAGATGTGACGCATATTCAAAATCTGCGACTAGTCCCCCGTCTTGTTCTGTAATTGTCAGTGTTAAGTCAAATTTTGAATAATTACTATCATAGAAGGCTGTTTCATACCCTAGTTCACGTGCTTTGCTTGGAAAAATCTCATAGTTATGCATAACCATCATCGTGTTGATTAGAGGATTACGAGTCGGATCATACTGAATATCCAATTGTTCAACTAATCTATCAAAAGGGTAGTCCACATGCTTAAGAGCACCGATCATTTTCGATCGGACATGATTTATAAATTCCTTAAACGTCAGACTTCCGTCAGGCTTAGTTCGCAAAGCCAGTGTATTAATAAACATTCCGATAAGTGGCTCAACACTTTGATGCTGCCGATCCGAAGCCAAGATTCCACTGATGATATCCCGTTGATTAGACCATTTAGCCAACATAACATGATAGGCGGCTAAAATAACCATAAATAAACTTGAATTGGTTTGTATAGCAAGTTTGTCAAGACCTTCAAAGAGTTCCGGGGTTATAAAGGTTCTATAATGCTCCCCTTTAAACCGATACTCCATTGTTCGAGGGTAATCTTCGGGAAGTCTCAACGTGGGGAGATCTCCCGCAAACTCATTCAACCAGTATTCTTCCTTACTTGTAATCAGCTTACTGTCTTGAAGACATTTTTGTTGCCATTGGGAGTAGTCTTTATACTGAATGGTTAAAGGTTGAATGGGTTGCCCTTTGTAAATTTCAATTAACTCCTGAATGAATATTGATATAGAAGGACCATCGGAAATCAAATGATGCTGGTCAAATACCGCAATAGACTTTGACTCTGCATGGATTAGAAGTGTTCTCATTAGAGAAGATTGTGACAGGTCAAAAGGGCGAACAAAACGGGATATGATCCCAGCCCACTCTTCCTCTTCGGCAAATACCTCCTCCAAATCTATAAAAGCCGTAGGGTTTATTCGTTGAATCAAATCTTCTTGTTCCCATTCAAATGAAGTCCGTAGTGACTCCTGCTTCATTAATAAAAGCTCCAAAGCATTATGTAATCGCTGACGGTCCCACTGCCCTGATGAAGAAATCGAAAAAGTTAGATGGTATGCCAATTCCGCCCCAGGATTTTGACATGACAAATAGACCCGCTTTTGAGCTGAAGAAGCCAAACAAACATCGGTCGGGCTAGCCGTCAATGTATGAAGCTGACCAGGATTTTCCTGATCCAAAGCTGCAGCTACCTTTCGAATGCTTGAGTGTACAAACAAATCTGAAATGTTCCAATCCACCTGAAACTCTTTGTTCAAGCTATTGACTATCCTTGCCGCCTTTAATGAGTTGCCACCCGACACCCAAAAACTATCACATATCCCCACCGGTCTTTCCATAACCTCTGTCCACAATGTACATACTTTTTCTTCGGTGGAAGTTGAAAACTGTTCCGTGGGTTGGCTGGATTGAAGTGTAGAAATTTGATTTTCAATATAGCTAAACTTTTCATCCCATTCTCCAGCTTCAAATTCTGCTGCCAATTTAAAACGTTGGATTTTCCCGCTTGTTGTTTTTGGGATTTTACGTATTGGTAGAACTCCATATACCTCAAGGCCCATTTTTTGGCTAAGTCGTTCTTTCACATCAAAAGCAATATTGACAAAGTTCTCAATTTTCCCTTTGTGAATTACGAACAATACAATTTTCTCGTTGAAGTTATCATTCGTCCTTACTGCGCAGGCAGCAACCTGATTTAAGCCAATACCATGTACGCCTTCAGTAACTCGTTCTAAGTCATGAGGATAAATATTTTGCCCGTTAACAAAAATAATATCTTTTGCTCTGCCAGTAACTACAAGCTGGCCATTATTTTTAAATCCCAAATCGCCTGTAATCATCCATCCGTCTTTCGTTTTAGCTTTTTTGGTCGCCTCTGAATTGTTATAATAGCCAGCAGTTACGTTTCTCCCCGAGATTTGGATATGTCCGACATAGCCATCACGCAGCTCTCTGTCATTTTCATCGCAAATTCGAATATAACAATCTTGTATTGCTGTCCCCGTCTCTACAAAATCAATACCGTTCTTGTCCCCCCTCTCAAGTTTTTGAACTTGCTCTCCTACTTGAAGTTGCCTGCGGTCTACTGTCAAAGGCACAAAGAGCTCACCTACTTCAGGAAAGGAGGCACCGACTGTAGCTTCGGCCAAGCCGTAAACGGTAAACATGGATGTTTCCCTTAAGTGATAAGGCTTCATTTTTTCCAAGAATCTCTCGCACAGGCTTGGCGAGATAGGTTCTGCGCCGTTGGCTATCAGTCGTACGGCCGACAGATCCAGATCTTTCGCAGCCTCTTCCTTGAAGAGAGTTAAAACATACTGATAGCCAAAATTCGGTGAGGATAAAATGGTTGCTTTGTATTGCTGCGCTTTAAGCAACCACAACATAGGTCTATATATAAATAGCGATGTTGGCATTATAATTTGTTCGATATTTGCAGTAAGGGGCATAATATGACATGCAATAAGGCCCATGTCATGCGTAAGCGGCATCCAGCTTAAATAAGCATCGCCTTCAATAACCTTAAACCCCTTGGCAATTGCATTCACATTAGCTATCAAATTGTCATGTGTAAGTGTTACTCCCTTGGGATCACCAGTAGATCCAGAGGAAAATTGGATAAAGGCAATATCTTCGGGTGAAGCATCATGAACGATCCCTTGTTCTCCACTAAAACCGATTTCATTAACGATTACGGCCCTTTCTTCAATACCGTTTAAAAGAATCGCATTTTCTGCCAGAAATTTTTTCAATCCTGTAAAAGGTTTTTCCTCCGTTAACAATCTTGGCTTGTTGAGAATTCCCCAGATATGAATCAGTTTAGAACGGTGCTCATCATTACTGCCGACCGATACAGGAACGGGAATGAAGCCCCCAAGAAGACAACCCCAAAACATCTCTAAAAATCTTTTATTGTCATCAATCTGAAAAATAACTTCCTCGCCAGGTTTAAATCCTTTACGTTGAAAATCTCCTAAGACACGAAGCGCACGATCCAATAAAACGGAATAGCTTACATGATACTCATTGCTACCGTTTTCGATGAAAGCAACTCCTT
Organism: Paenibacillus sp. FSL K6-2393; assembly: GCF_038002545.1. NCBI lineage: Bacteria > Bacillati > Bacillota > Bacilli > Caryophanales > Paenibacillaceae > Paenibacillus > Paenibacillus sp. FSL K6-2393. Next base: position 3,998 of record NZ_JBBOCU010000003.1, on the reverse strand, counting down.
TGCTGGAAGCTCTTCGATCCAGAATCATTTCGCTTAAGGTACGATAGTTACTCACAGTGCTCCCCCCTATACTGTCTGACTCGTCTGAATTTATAAATCGAAATATACAACGCCTTTATTCCCATCAACGATGACTGTGTCTCCATCTTTTAACATGGAAGTGGCCACTTTGGTGCCTAAGACAGCGGGTAATTCATATTCTCTTGCAATAATGCCCGCGTGCGACAGAATTCCTCCGCTATCGGTGATTAGTGCCCCTATTTTTGAAAACAGAACAGTCCATGCTGGGGCTGTTGACTTGCATACCAGAACTTCACCGGAATTGATATTGTTAAAATCGGACTGAGAATTTACAATACGCACGTTTCCTTTGTATATTCCTCGGCTGGCGCCATACCCTTTGAAGGTTTTCATCTCCATGCTGACAGGTTCTTGGGGAAAACCAAATATTCGCTCAAGTTCTCGATCCGCTCTAACCTCATTGATAACTCCCAAAAACGGGATAGGAGGCATTTGGCGCAAATCTTCTAATTCTCTCTTCCTCGCCTTCAGCTGCTCGGCAACATTTTTCGGTTGCTGTAATAAATCTCTGACCTCATACAGATACAAATAAAAAATATCCTGGTTGTCTTGAAGTATGTCTAGCTCCACCAACAAATTTCCGACTTGAAGCAAGAAAATTCTGGAGCATGCCGGCAGCATGGCATCGATATAAAAATGGTGATCTTCTTCAATCCTCCATACCTTGATTGCTTGCTCCCAAATTTGAATGAAATCCTCACGGAGGCAAGAATCTTCAATCTGGCCTAATGTTTCTTTCAGAAGCGCCTCTCTTTTTTTAATGACATTCTCGAAATGAGAGTCAAAATCATATGAAGATTGTTGAAGTGATTGAACAAGAGCAAGTACAAAATCTATGTCTTCTTTCCATGTTTTTTCTAAAAATTCATGGGAATCCGTAGAACGATAACCGTATACCGCTAAAAATCTTTTGATTTGCTCCAAAAACATGAGACCTATATCGCTTGTCGCCAAAACGGACTTTAATTGATGTGACGGAAGTTTTTTAAAGTGTGTGGATAGTTCGTGTTGCTCTGATATAGAACGAGCCAACATCCATAACTCTCTATCGGTTTCAAGTGATTTATTCATCGTGCCAAGCAACAGCGAGTATACACTCACCGGATCACCTTGAAGACCAGCGCCTTTGTAGGCATCTTCTAGTAACCAGCCGGCAGACTGCTTAGGGAGTAACACCTCATAATGAATCCGCCAGGCTAAATAAAAGAAATCTTCCATTTCCTGCAATCTTTCTGCAGCTTGCTTTATTGTCATCTTTTCTTCAGCCCATGCATCAAGTTTTGCATAAAAAGGCATAAGTGTGTCCGCAACATGATGTTTAAATGTAGTCAACAGATTGGGAATTTCCGCGCGCACTTTTATGAAATGTTCATTTTGCCTGATGCTAAGATCTGTTTCATGTAATTCTATTGATTGGTAGTAGTATCCGTTCCATAGTCTGGTTCTGATTCTTTTAGTATTCATGCTCCACTTTTCAAATGCACTCTCCATTCCTTTCTCCATTGCTGGAAGTAGGAACGAGGCAAATAACGGGCTAAGTGGCTTAGGAAACTGGACATCGTTTTGTACCCAGAATGCAGATTCCATTTCTTGATCCTGCAACAGAATGTCATGTTTATCATCTACTGATGTATTCATTGCTAGCCCCCGTTTATACAGTTATTGGCCTTGCCTGAAGAATAAAAAGATTGTTGTTGTCCAAGGCGAACTCGACATCAACGGGATACTGCTGCTCATGTTCTATTCGCAAGGCAAGCTGAGAAATCTGGAGAGCTTCACTGTCAGACAAGCAATAACTGGAGCGTTCCTGATCAGAAGTCAGTACCCATTGCTCAGTATTTCCTAACCATTGAAGCTTGCTCTCCTTCTCCCCCAGTTCCTTAGTAATCAATTGTTTTCGGGAACGAGATATGACATACAAATCGGGAGTGACACACCCTGATACTACGGCCTCTCCAATTCCAATACTTGCATTAATCATGACTTCCTCTTCATCTCCGTTGACAGGGTTGCGAGTAAATACAACTCCTGCGGCACGGGGATGAATCATCTGCTGTACGAGTATAGCCATGGCAAGTCTTTGCTGATAATCTAATCTTTTGTTATCCATATATTCTAAAACCTGTTCATTGACAGCTGATAACCAGCATTTTTTTATACTGTCTAGCAGTTGTTCAAATGTCTTAACCTCCAGAACTGTAATATATTGGCCTGCAAAAGATGCCTCAGACAAATCTTCCATATTGCCAGAGGATCGAACAGCGACAGAACCACCCTCCGAATGTTCAAGAAGCTGCAGATATTCAAACTTTAAATCCTGCACAAATTGATTGGGAAACGATATATCCTCTTCCTGAATCTTTGAGCCCGATGATGCATAAGGCTCCATAATTGCCAAGTGAGCATCAGTCGTAATGATAAATCCATTGGGTACATTAAAGCCTTTATTTAGCAAACAGGAGAGATGATATGATTTGGTGCCAACTATAGATACTCCCCATTGGTTGGCTTTTTGTAAACTTACAATACTCATTTGTTGCTCATCTCCTTATTCAGGTGCGGCCGCTTATCACGATTCGATAAAAATCCCGTTTGGGTCATATACGATACAATTTTCGAAATATAGTCGATGTTAATGTCAGGCCACTCAACTCCAAGCCTGGACAAGACTTCTAACGTGTACCGATTGTCTTGAAGAACTGGATTTTCGCTTTCGGCGTCATGATCTGCCCTGTCTCCAACAATACCCATGAGAAGCTCCTGTCCCTCCGCGGTTAGAGATAGCTGTGCCAGGTGATTAGAGAAATGCTCACTCTCCATCTCTTGAATAGAATGATTTAAATGTCCTAGCATTTCCGCAACGTTTCTAACCGTTAAGTTGTAAGGATGGTAAAGGTGATAGATCCCTCCTCCGGATTCTAAGTGAAGGCTGACTAGTTTTAATAGGGACGTTACGCAACAATCGACTGGAGTGAATTCAACTTGTGTGTCCATTAGAGCAGTAGATACTGCTCCTATTTCGATAAAAGATTTGAGTCGGGCATAAAATCGGTTCTCTTCAATATTGGGCTGAAATACGCCATCACTATATCTCCCTGTCAGGTTGCCGATTCGATAAATAGAGACGTTATGTCCTTGATTCATGGCAAGAAGGACCAATCGCTCCGCTTCAAACTTACTTTTTACGTAAACTTTGTCCTCTAGGAGTTGCCCAATGTCATAGCATTCTTCCGTAAACATCGTACTGGCTTGACTGGTTCGACCTCCAGAAACACTCATCGTGGAAATGTAGTGGAATGGAATGTTGTGAGCCTGAGCGTATTGAAGAAGATTATCTGTGCTTTTCACATTTATAAGATAAAATTGCTCATAGTCACCATAATGCTTTACTAACGCTGCTGCGTGAATTATTCCGTCAAATATCGGAAATTCAAACTGCTTCAACCATTGCATGTTCTCAATATCACCTGGAATCAAGTGCAGCCTCACGCCAATTTTTCGTTTGTATTTGTATGAAAGCTCTCCAAAGTAATGATCAAACCTGGCTTCAAGACGCTCAATGCATTCATGAATCGACTCCCCGCGCAGGAGACAGTACACCTGAACTTCTTCATCATCAAGCAAATCTTTGGCTATGTGTGCTCCAAGAAAGCCTGTCACTCCTGTCAGTAGCACCTTACCACGTTTTCTAGATGTGGAATCAAAATTCAAGTTTGGCTTTTTTGGAGGCCGCACCACCGTTCTTTCCATTGTTGATGTTTGCTCCTGTCTTATAGGACCCTGATCAATTTGTTGTGATAAAGCCGCAATGGTTTTATGGGAATAGAAATCTTTAATTCCTATATTCCATGATTGGGAGGCAGTTCGTGCTAAAAATCTCAAAATAGATAGTGAATGACCTCCAAGGTCGAAGAAGC
>NZ_JBBOCU010000002.1:0-872941 GCF_038002545.1 Paenibacillus sp. FSL K6-2393 | reverse complement strand
TGGCTATTTCCAGCTCACGATAAGACATGACCTGGTCTCCATACAGCAAGGCAGGGTAATCCGGAGTGAATTCAGCTTGTTTTCGGAATCGATCGACTAGCGTTTGTTCAAATATATGATCTAATAAGAGACCTTTCCCAAATTGAACGAGATCGCCTTTCTCTTGTTCTTGAAGCATGCACAATTCTTTAATTGGAGCCTCAGGATTCGTATACAATTCTTTCACAAGACTCTTATAGTGCAAGCAAAAACGCTCTATTTTTTCTTTGGTAAATAAGTCGTTATCGTACTCTACATGTATAACAACACCCGATGACGTATCAGACACATGCAGTGATAAATCAAATTTTGATGTATGATTTAGCATTTGGAAGCGTTCAGCAGTCAAACCATCAATCACGTGACGGTCTTTTTCTTTATCACTAACCTGAAGAGCGAACATGGTATCGAAAATTGGATTTCTATTTAAAGTTCGTGTCACCTGAAGGCGCTCAACCAGGACTTCAAAAGGGACATCTTGATTATCAAAAGCATTAACAACCGACTGCTGCACCTCTTCAACAAATTGAAAAACAGTTTTACTCTTTTCAGGGAAATTCCGAATGGCTAATGTATTCACAAACATCCCTACTACTGGCTCAAGCTCTTGGCGAGATCTCCCCGCCACGGGTGTACCAACGATAATATCTTCCTGTCCCGTATACTTTGCCAAACTAATGTAGTATATCGATAACAGAACGGTGAAAAGAGTTTTCCCGTGATACTTTTTGCGGAGCTCCAAGATAACTGTATTGTCGATATGAAACGATACAGTCTCTCCTCTGTAACTTTTTTCCACTTTTCTCGGGAAATCTAATGGCAATTCTAATACTGGCAAATCTCCAGCAAGCTTGTTTGACCAGTATGCAATTTGTTTTGCGGAAAGTTCTGTTGACAAGAATTCTTCTTGCCATACTGCATAATCCTTATACTGGTAGATGAGAGGTTCAAGTTCTTTTCTGTCATAAAGTTTAATAAAATCATTTAAAATAATTTGGATAGATAAACCATCGCTAATGATGTGGTGCATGTCCAGCAACAACATGTACTTTTCCACTGAGAGGCGAAGGAATTTCACTCGGAAAAGTGGAGCTTGCTCTAAATTAAACGGTTTTACAAAGCTCTCTAGATGACGATCCAACGTTTTTTCACTTATTACTTCATATTGATAATCTGGTTCTAAATCTTCAACAATCCTCTGAACCGGTTTTCCGTCCTGCCATTCAAAACTTGTTCTCAATACTTCATGTCGATTAACTAATTGTCGGAGTGTCTCCTTAATTTTACTTTCATCTATTTTACCTTTAAGAACAACAGCACCAGGCATATTATAATGAGTGCTCTCCTGAGTCATTTTATTGAGAAAATACAGTCGTCTTTGGGCAGATGACAATGGATAATAAGGACGATGTTCCATTTTCCGAAGAGGTGTAAGTATCTTTCTTGTTTCTCCTTGAATGATTTTCGATAGTCCTCGTATGGTCGGGTTCTGGAAGACAACCGACACCGTTAAGACTACTTTAAATTTCCGGTATGTATGCGATATAAATGATGCAATCTTCAAGGAATGCGCGCCTAGTTGAAATAAGTTTTCCTCTACAGCTATAGCCTCCCTGCCCAACAAATCACACCAAAGCTGGTGTACCTCAACTTCCATCTCAGTAACAGGGATATCACTCCAACAATTAGACTCACTAACAGAAATAGGATCAGGTAGCGAGTTTAAATCCACTTTGCCATTTGTGTTTTTTGGAAGTTTATTTACTTTAACAATATGTTCGGGGATCATATAAACGGGTAGCAACCCAGACAAGTGAATTTTCAGGACACTACTAATCTCAGTAATTTCTCCTGAAACATAAGCACAAAGTGACTTTTCATGATGAGTTCCCTCGAAAACCTTTACTACGGCTTCATTAACCTGATCATGTTTTAATAATGCGCTAGTGATTTCACCGAGTTCAATTCGATAGCCTCTAATTTTCACCTGCTGATCTTTTCGACCGATATACTCTAAAGAGCCATCACTAAACAACCTCACTACATCTCCGGTCAAGTACATTTTAGTTTTTTCTCCTGAAGATACAGGCAAAAATCGAGAATCAGTAAGCTGAGAATTATTTAAGTAACCTCTTGCAACGCCGTATCCACTTACACACAATTCTCCTGGTATTCCAAAGGGTTGATTATTACCATCAGCATCTAAAATGAACAGCTTGGAGTTCGCCACAGGTCGTCCAATGGAAATCCGTGAAGCTCTTTCGACATTTCGTTGACAGGTAGTGACCACACTATTCTCTGTTGGCCCGTATTCATTGGCAATCTCAAGGTTAGGCAAAATATCGCAGCTTTTCATTAATGTAGATCTTTCAATGGGTTCTCCTGCAAGTGTCACCACTCTCAATGAACTCCAACTTCTGGATTCAGGATGTTCCAACAATTCATTAAATAATGAAGGTGTACTAATAAAGTGAGATATTTGATGCTTGGTAATATAGGATCCGAGTATAAAAGGATCTTGCTTTTCCGATGTACTTGGGAAGATGGATTCGGCTCCCGACAATAAGGGGGTAAAGAAACTCATGATAAATCCATCAAAAGCAAAGGAAAGTAACTGTAAGATCCGATCGGTACTTTTTAAAGCGTACTCCTGTTTTCTCCATAAAAGAGAATTCCCAATACTTCTGTGTTCAATTTCGACACCTTTTGGGCGCCCAGTCGATCCAGAAGTGTAAATAATATAAGCCAAATTTTCCGGACGGCTCAAAGAGTGGAATTCATCATCGTTTTCAAGTAAGGCCAATTCCACCGCCAGTGATTCAATGTGATTTGGAATAGCGACGGAAGTATCACTTTTATCTAAAATAACCCCTTTAATGCCGCTATGCTTCAGGATGTATTGAATACGCTCTTCTGGATATTGAGGATCTATTGGAACGTAGACACAACCTGCTTTCAAAATCCCTAAAATACTTATAGCAATATCTACAGGATCGCTAGTCATTATTCCGATAAAATCGCCTGATGAAAACCCTTTGTTTTGTAGGTAGCGTGCTGTCGAATTCGATTTTTTATCTATCTCTAAATATGACAAGGATTGTTCCATATAAGTTATTGCAGTCTGACTTGGAGTTCGGGCAACTTGTTTTTGAAATAGTTGGTCCAGCGTATGGCCCATATAATCAAAATTCTTATCCCCTTCTAACATGTCCGCGATTCCCGTTAACTCAACATCGGAAACTAGGGAAATATCACTCAATTTCTGCGTCGGATTTTGTAATAATCTTATTAATAAGTGCTCTAGGTGAATAGCGATCTGTTTAATGCTACGTTCAGCAAAAAGTTTAGTACTAAAATTAATCTCACCGATCAGTGAAGAATCGGTGATTTCAAACTTGAATAAAATAGAAGGTGGAGTATCTAAATTCGGATAGGATTTATGTAATGGTTCTAACATAATCAAAGTATCAACTATACTATTGCCTTTGTTCAGTGTGTTAATGAGTTCTGTGTAAGAATAAGACTGGTGATTCAATGCCTCAGTAACCGTCTCTTTAACTCCCAGTAATAAATCTTTAAAGGATTGGTTACGTATGTGTGAAATGGAAATGGGCAGAACCGGTCTCCTTTCGTTAGAGGAAATTGCATCATGAATACCTGGCATCCCAATTACCATATTTTCAACGCCTGTGTATCTATATAGTAATTCTGATAATCCTGACATTAAAATCATAAGTAAACCTGCTGGTGATTTCCCAGACACTCTTAGTAGATCGTTGTACACCAAACCTGACCAATTGTATCTAAGTGTTTTACGTTCGTTGTTTTCTGCAGGATTAAATTCAATTAAATCGTAAGGGAAGTGTGCCATCTCCCATTCTTCATTAAAATGATCTAACCAGTATGTTAACGAATCCGTCGTTTCAAGTTTCATCTGAATTCACCTCAAATTTTATTGAACGTGCTATTATGCTAAAGTCTTCCCCTTAAATAGTACAACAGAAGTCTCACTCTAATGGAGGGTGGTGAAAAACGAATTTTTTAAAAGGAACAGCAAGAAGATTAACCGTTTGTTACTTTATATATTTTCACTGCTTTGGTATACATATAATCTAATAAACCTAGCCCTTAATGCCCTCAATTCTTAAGCCTGTTGCTTTTCTCGATTCCAACACAGCATGGTCGACAACGTATTAATCTACTTGTACTAAAATTAGCTGTCGAGACTCTCTCGACAGCCTAACCATCCGCTAATATTAACGAACATTACGGTGTGAGAATATAAAAGTAGAACTTATTACTAACAATAATGCCCAGATAAATTGAACTCCTAGTCCTGACCATTTTTCTAGAAAAACAGTAGACTCAGGAATTGAAAAAAAGTTCATTGTAGCAAGAGTGGGTAGAAATTTTGCTGATTGGGAAATAGAAAAAAACATGTGGCTCAGCCCCAACATAAGAGGGAGCATTATAGCAAGAGGCACTATAAGTGATTTTGTAATTACAGATAGAGCAGCCGTAATTAAAGCAATTTGAATCCAACTAAGTATACTCACAGACAGACTTCCAGTTATCATCAATTCATAGACAGAAGACAGTTTCATATCATGTTGAATATAAAGAACAAATAAACAAATTACACTGGTAACTACTCCTGTGATTACTATAATTAACACGTTATTTAGAAATTTAATACATGCTATTTTTAGCCTAGATGGTTGTGTAAGAAGCGTTGTTCTTAACGCAGAGTTTGAATATTCTTGACCAAAATAGGCTGCACTAGCGACAATAACACCTGGATGACCTAGATAGAGGGCTTGCAAACAAAGAGAGAGAATTTCCTTCTCTCCCCCAGTTTTGGGTACATTTAGTGTTAGTAGATAGCACAGGGGGACAACAACAGCCCCAAATATACCTAAAATACACCATCCAAATGAAAAAAATTTGGTCTGTTCACTATGTAACGCAGCATACATCAATATTTCCCCCCTACATCACTACGAATAAAAGTGTAATAAGAAGTAGATAAAGCTACGATCACCCATAACAGAAGTACAACAAGACCTTTTAAAGGATCATGCTCAAAAGGATCTGTTGGTGTTGCAAAGAGAAGATTACCCGCTGCCACCGGAAGATAAATCCCCCACTCCCACTTCTGAGCCAGATATAGACCTAAATTGTATATTTGTGGGACCAAAAAAGCTAAGGGCACTATAGCATTTTTAAAGAGCATGCCTAATCCAAAAGAAAGTATAGTAAGTAAAATCCAATCCAACACCGAATAACCAATAAACTGCCATGCTATGGAACTTAAAAAAATCGGGTGTAGTCCTTGTTCCCCTAAAGTGAAATGTGTTGCAGAGATAGTTAAATAAATGGCTATAATCGAAATAAATATAGCACAGACTAAAATTGCTAGTACTTTCGCACAAAACACCTTAATTCGACTACTCTGACAAAGTAATGTTGTACGCAGTTGATGATGTAGATATTCACTCCCCCCGATAATACCTCCAAATATAACCATAGGAAGTAGACCGAAAGGAACTAATTCAAACCCAAAGTAATCCAAAGGGGGCAGGGAATTTAATAAACCAGATTGAGTCTCTGGCGTGGCATCTAAACCGATTTTAAGATAGCCTCTCGCTGTTATTAATGCAAGCAAGGGCTGGGCTACGATAGCGATTAAACAAATAATCCACCACATTTTCATGGAACTAATCTTGTTCAGTTCAAATCTTACACTTCTAAGAAAAGAGTTCATATTAAGCCCCACCCTCAGTAAGAGAAAAAAATACATCTTCCAATGATTCCAAGTCCTTCATAACATCCTTGATCTCACCAGTAGTTATGATTTTCCCATGATTAATAATGACTACGTCGTCCGCCACAGCCTCCACTTCAGAAAGAATATGTGAAGACAACAGCACCGTTTTTCCCATATCTGATTGTTGACGGATAAATTTTCTAAACCAGCGAATTCCCGTTGGATCCAGTCCATTGGTTGGTTCGTCTAGGACAAGATACTGTGGGTCTCCCAAAAGTGCAGCTGCAAGACCAAGTCGTTGTCCTTCACCTAATGATAAAGTTCCTAATTTAGCATTACCTTTATCTGATAAGCCAACAATTTCCAATACCTCTGATATACGGTCCTTAGAAATGCTATTGCTTTGTGCTATAATTTTCAGATGAGTTTTCACCTTTCTAGAAGGCGCTCCCCCCACCCCGTCAAAAGCAGCTCCCACGACTTTCAAAGGAGTATCGTATGTTGCATACTTTTTCCCTCCAAAAGTTGCTGATCCTGTTGAATTATCAAGTCCTAATAAAATACGAAGTGTTGAACTTTTTCCTGCACCATTTGGTCCTAGAAAAGCTGTGATTCTTCCTTCCTTCGCTTCAAAAGACACATTATTCAGTATTTGTCTCTCTCCATGTTTCTTATATAAATTTGATATTAAAATTTTATTTTCTTTATTCACCAATATAATGCCTCCTTAGAATAGAATTCCAGTTGCAAGTTAAAAAAAAGAGCGAAAATTTACAGCATCCTATTTCAAGTTATTCTTAAATAGAATTCTCAGTAATCACTCTCCAATCTCAATATATTTAAATAACTTTGTCAAGGAACTGCTCTTTAGCTAATTTTCTATATAAGGGAACTCTCTCCAACAACTCGTTATGGCTACCTGACCCGATAATTCTTCCATGTTCCAAAACATATATCATATCAGAATCAACTATTGTCGATAGACGATGTGCAACAACAATAACTGTTTTATTCTCTCTCATTTTGTCGATCGCCTTCTTCATTCCAATTTCATTTAAACTGTCTAAATTGGATGTTAATTCGTCTAAAAGAACAATTTTCGCATCAGATAGTAGAGATCGAGCCATAGCTAATCGTTGGCGCTCCCCTCCTGATAAAGTCGTACCCGATTCTCCAATAATCATATCTAACTTTTCAGGAGATCGCTCTATCAGGTAGCTAAGATTTACCTCTTTTAAAACATTATAACATTTTTCTTCAGTTACGGTAGGGTTTCCTAACAAAAGGTTTTCTCGTAAGCTCCCTGCAATAATAGGAGCATTCTGTTCCACATATGTGATAAGTTTTCGAAGATCTTCACGAGAGTAGCTTCGGTAATCTTTTCCGTTCACATAAATATGTCCGCTATCTGGATCATAAAATCTTTCTATTAATTGTAAAATAGTGCTTTTCCCTGCACCCGAAGATCCGACAATGGCCGTTCGCTTCCCAAACTCTGCATGTAGATCTACCTCTTTAAGTATGAGATTATCATTTTGGGAGATTATATCCGTTCCAAAATCTAACTTGTTATACCCGAAATTAACTTTATGAAAAACAACCATTCCATCTTCGTTAGAAGAGTTGGGATAGGATGTTTTTGCAGGATTATCATCTTTAGATGTTTCCAAATCAAGATCTAACAATTCTTTAATTCTAGCAAAAGCTCCGAGTGATTCTCCAACCCCAGAAAAAGCTCCAAATATTTGAGTCAATGGTCCTACCATTATAAAAAGTAGCAAAGCAAAAGCAATCAAATCTGCAAGAGACATAGATCCTATAGAAACACGGTACCCGCCAAAACCTAGGACGATCAAACCACATATCTGTAAGCTCATATTTGAAATAGGTGTCATAAATGACTGTATTTTGGCTAAACGAATTCCTAAGTTTCGTAAATACTCTGCCTGTAGTTTAATCTTATTTTCTTCAGCTAAAGTAGCATTCGTAGAACGAATAGTTCTGATTGCGTGTAAATCACGCTCGATCATACCGCTAAGTTTCCCAAGTTCTTGTTGTACACGGAAGCTAGACTTTTGTATAAGGTTACTCATCACAAAAATCCCAATAAAAGATAAAGATATGCAAAATAAAGCAGTTAAAAATAAAACCAGATCCTTTAGCGCCAGTCCAATTGCAGCACCAACTACAATAAAGGAACCGCTAGTGAAAGCAATTGTCCCTTGAATCAGGGCCATTCTTAGTCTAGAAGTATCACCGCTTACTCTGCTTATTAAATCTCCTACACTTCTTTTATCATATTCAATTATCGGAAGTTTTAACAAGTGACTTATTAAACTACTTCGTGCTTCAAACACAACGCCTTCTCCTATCTTCTGTAACAAATAATATTGTATAGTAGTAAGACTCATAGAAACTGCTAATACAATCACGAGAAGAATTAGAGTTGAATTCACTACAAAACCCGAACTGTATTGCTGAACTAAATCTGCCACTAGGTTAGGTTGCAAAAGTGTTAGACATGCGCAAATAATACCTAGTATGACTACTAGGAACAGTTCTAATTTATTACCATTAGCTAAAGCAAATAATTCCCTCAAATTTGATTTTCGATGCTCTGATTTCCCTTTATCTTCTTGGGATTTTTCAGGTGCTGACTTTATTTTTTTTTCAGGCATCTCCTCACTATGAGCTGACACACTAATAACCTTAGTATACAAGTTAATTTCATCCGGCTCACCAATAGGTATACCCTTTACTTCAACCCATGCATGAGCTCTAAAAGGTTCTAGAGCGAATCCTGTATTCCAACTTGCAGACCTTCTCTTTAACCACGCTGCCACTACAACAGCAATAGAACGCCTCAGACACCCCTCTTGACTTCTACACCTTCTGCTTACTGTACATACTGCATCACGGATCTCTAAAACTTCTTTCTCTGAAGCTAATGGTTTATTTTTTGTTATGCGAGTAAATATCTTTTCGATTCTATTTGGACTAAGCCAATTTAACGGCACTGATATCAGAATAGCTAATAGGGCAAGGAGTCTCATTTTTATTGACACTTTTTTTGGTTTCTCTGAAAAAAGTGCTACGTCCATTACGCTATTCCCGCCTCTCTTAGCATAGAAAGAAATTCATCCACATCATTCTCTGCATTAGGTTTCTCTAGAGCGAAAGTCTCTTCTAATTCTTCCACTAATTCATTTCTCGATTTCCCTTCAACTAATCCTTCTAATAAAAGTTTTCCCACATGGTTTACTTGAAAATACACGCCTATACTTTTATCAAAAACCATGGCCCCGTTCTCTTGTTCAATAATTTTAACATTCATTTCTCTTTTTCTCATATATTAACCACCTTTGCTGTTTTTTTGAAATCAATTGTATTCTTAAGCCATCGTTCCACAGCGCACAGTCTCTCAAAATCAATAACTCGGTTGTGTAAAGCAGTTGGCATAGATAACTCAGAGACTAGTATGTCTGGATCAACAACCCCAAGTTTGACAACATTAAGATCTTTAACGATAGAAATAATTTCATTCACTGCCTCTTTATAGCCCTTATATAACGCTGTTGAATAATCTCCTTTAAAGCCTCGAGTGAAAACTTCACTGGGAACAATCCCCACTGTAGCTTTATGAAGCATCGGTTTAGTTATTTCAGACTTTAAGTGATGCCGCATAGGTATCGATAGTGCAGATTCAATGATTTTAGTATCCAAAAATGGAGATTTCCATTTGTATTCTTCCCCGTAAATCAGGTTAAGTTGACCAATTACACGTGTTTGAAACAGCAGTGACTCTAGTGCCTGATGTTTAGAACGGTCAGAATCGAGACCTCCAGAAATTTTATCTACAGCATTTACTGCCGCTTTATGGCTCAAAGAAAGACTGTCTTGGTTAATCCATGCTGGAACATTGATTTTTCCGGACCAAGCCAACGCCGAGTCCTTTTTATTTGATTTATTGTATCCAAATCCGATACCTATTTCTGATTTTATTGCTTCCTTAAAAGGCATATTGTTTATGAGATCAGACATACCCTTTAAAAAAGATATCCTTGAAATTAAGCAGTATCTAAAGCCAAGTGATAAACTTCTTAATTTATTCTGCCTTACTAGGGTCCAGGCATAAGCTGGCATAGGTGTAAACAATTCATCACCACCAAGACCAGTAAAATGAATTGAATTCCCAGGATTTTCTTTTAAACTAACAATCTTCTCAACATATCCCTCTGTATCTGCCCAAAAAATTGGGTGGTCGGGTAATTTTGATCCTGAGTATGGTGTATCGATATCGTATCTCTTACCAGACTCACCTAAAGATGAGAGCGTGTTTAGAGGTATATTCATATCCTCTGCAAACGAAGCAGCCCATTTAGAGTCACTATTCCAACTGTTATCTGTTTTTGTGTGGTATAACTTGACGTCTGTATCACAAAACTTTAGAAGGTAAGCAACCGATGCCGAATCAACACCTCCAGAGAGATCCGCTGATACATTAGCATAACGATTACTGCTTCTTATAACCTCAAGAAAGCCCTCTCTTATATTTTTCAATGTCAAATCCATATCATGGTTCAAATCAGGTATATCCCAAATTTTAACTTCTTCGAAAGTTTGATTTTTTCCATTTTTCAAAACACAAAATGGTTGGACTTTTTCTACATTTTCCCACATGGATACGTTTTGGAAAGGATAATAAGGCAAACTACTTATTAGGTTTAATGCAACTGCTACTTTTGAAATATCTAAATTAAAATATTGTGCTATATTCCAAGCCGAATCACTAACAACCATCGTGCCATCTAATTTACTCCAACATAGAGAGGTATCAAACAAAGCACCTCCTATAATGATTTCCTGACTATTAACCAGAACAAAAATACCCTCAGAGATTCTTTTTTGTATAATCAATGCCAATTGGGTAATTTCATGTGTCTTTACATGATCAGAAAACTTAGAGTATTCAGAAGACATACAATATATTTCCATTTCTCCATCCGTATACTTAACATACTTTTGGTGAGAAATAATCGAAACATCACAAAATATTTTTTTTATATGTAATTGATAAAGGAGTCCACCAGAGCTTGATTTTTCTATATCATTTAACAGCATGCTAATAGTAGTCCACCCTCTCATTTAGTTTTCATCATCATAAATAATGGTCACTGGACGTTCTCTCATTGTCCAATGACCACTTTTTAAAAAATCTAGATTAAGTATTTATTCCATCTTAGAACTCAATGCGAACGACAGCTTTACCACCAAAAACATCTGTCCACTTACCGGCAAAAAAACCTTTAGTAGACTCTTTAAAACCAGCTACCTTCTCGATTGTTGGTTTGGAGTAAACATTTTTCATTGATTTCCACCTCCTTATTATCATTAAAATGTTGGTACATACATTTACAAACAGAAAGTAAATAATCTATTTGTAATTTCATAGTATACTATTTATTAAAATATTTATAATCAATGTAACAATATGCAATATAAATGTAATAATTGACACTTATTCAATTATGGTGTAATAATTTTACCAAGGAAAAAAATCCCTAAATATATAACTTAAGACTAAGCAAGTGACTTACTAGTGTCAAATATAGAGTCGATTAAACATCTTCAAAGAAGCATTCACAGTTTGACTACAATCAAACTTAATAGAGTCGAATTTAGCCAATGAGACTTGAAAGCTAACTTTTTCAGAAGATTTACATGAAATTTTTGATGGTAAATTGTATATTCCCAAATAATTTGATTTAATCCCATAGCAGTTCACCTTATTGAAGGAGTGTATTGAAGTTGTTAAAAGTTGCAGTATGTGATGATGTTCCAGTTCTAGCAGAAGTAATAGAAAACTTGATTTTGGAATATGATTCTTCAATATTTGAAATAGATGTATTTAATAATCCTTTTAGATTAATTGAGTTCCTCAAATCGAATACATATGATTTGTTTATTTTAGATATTGAGTTTGGCAATATATCTGGAATTGAAATCGCAGAGGCCATTAGAGAGAATAATCTCACTTGTCCAATTATTTTTATAACAAGTTTTAATGAGTATATGGAGAGGGCCTTTAAAGTTAACACTTTCGATTATATTTTAAAACCTGTAACAAAAGACAAATTATATCCTGCTTTAAATCGAACTATTAAATATTTAGATATAGACGATTCAAAATTCACTTTCACATTCAATAAAATTTTTTATAGTCTATCTCACAGCGAGATCATATACTTCGAGAAAAACAAAAGAAGGGTTCTGATTCATACCGCTTCTGATACTTATGAAACACTTCTTCAAACGAATGCACTTTTATCCAAAATAAATGATAACTTTGTACAAGTTCATACTTCTTATATTGTGAATGCCAGACATATAAAAAAAGTTAGCAGTAATTCAATTACTGCTAACTTAGATGAAACGAGAACTGTCGAAATACCCATGAGCCGTAAATTCATAGATAGCGCTAGAAAGCAAATTTTGATGAAGATAAGAGAACTTATGTAATGAATGATACTACTACAATTTTATTTAACTTTTTCATTAATTTAGTTTTGACTAATTATTGGTTGTCGAGCAAATTTATCTTTTCAAAAAAAATCATGATGAAACTATTATTGTGGTTCTTTTTTTATTCGATTATTTTATTATGCTTATTCTCGTTTCATAATTCATTTTTATTCGTTAATCTTATGTCTGCTATTATATTATTATTCATTATTAGGAAACAAAATTTTGAAACAAAGAAAAAATTTATTCAGTTAACTTTTCTAGTTTCAACTTTTTCACTATGCGACTCTTTACCTCTCTTTTTTTTGAGAGCAGTGTCACTATCAGGAAAATTCGAATTTAATTTCATTCTCGTATTTTTAATGGTTTTCTCTTCGGCAATTTTAAAACTAATATCTATTTCTATTTATAGGATAATTTACTTCCGGCAAAACAATTTAAGAAAAGTATTAAATATTGCATTGTTGATGACCTTAATTTTGACACCATTAATATCATTACTGATCCTAGGAACGTCTGTAGCAAACCTGAATAAGGAATATCATATCAATATAGGTATTTTATTCATTATTATAAATATATGTATACTATACTTATATTCCATCCTTGGAAACACCTTCGAAAAACTTGAGAAAACGAGAATGGAAAAACATTCTTATAAATCAGAATTAAACTTTTTTAAACAACTTCAACATTCACAGTCTAGGTTATATTCAATGAAGCATGACTTAAAAAATCAATACATCGTTCTGTCGGGAATGTTAGGCCAAGGAGATATTAGCGGAGCTGAAAAATATATTCAGGAATCAGTAAATAAGCTTCATAATATCAACAATTTTTACACTAACAATTATGTACTAAATTATCTACTTAATCAAAAAAAGACTGTGGCTCAAGAGAACGGAGTATCTTTGAATATTGAATCTTTTTTTCCTGAGAGGATTGAATTAGATAACGATATTCTTGCAGTAGTTCTAGGAAATTTAATAGATAACTCTTTAAATGCAGTCTTACGTCTAGACGACCCTAATAAAAGGAATATTTCACTTATTATTAAGCATTTCAATAAAAATTTACTTATAGAAATTTCCAATACATTTGACCTAAACGAAATTAAAACTCGTAAAAAAAGACTAATAGAAGGAATAGGAATTAAAAATATCCAAAAAATTGTTGAGGAGAATGGGGGGATTTACACTCAATGGGTTAGTAATAGTCAATACATTGTAAGTATATTATTATTAAATATATATGATAACGAGTAGGTGGATGCGGGGCTATATGAGAACTGATAGGTAAATCACCTTCGAACAGTACTACATACATGTGGGATAAGACAGACTCAATACATGAATTGTCACAGCAATTCCCACGCCTGGAATGGCTTCTTGTTAGCTCTTCTCTTCAAGCAACCTGGCATAGCTCTGTGTTGTATACTGGAACCCCTGGTCGGAATGGAGCAAAGTAGGTCCACATTTCAGTTTCTTCACCTTTTCCATAACGAGTTTTAAGTCATTTCGCTCAGAGAGTTCCCACGCTATAATCTCGTTGTTTTATAGTTCCATCACAACCGAGAGATAAGCAAAATCATGCCCCATCCGGACATACGTAATATCCGTCACGAACTTCTGCACAGGAGCTGCCGCCGAGAATTCCCGATTTAAGACATTACAGAATAGAACTGACGGTTTCCGGCTAGCAGATGGTCGTTTCTTGCGAATTACGGAACGAATCTGGAGTTCTCTCATTAAGCGGCGTACCTTGTTGTGATTCACCACAAGGCATTCCTTTCCTAACGCGGTTCGCATACGTTTGTAGCCGAAATAAGGACGACGCCGATGAATGACTAAAATATGCTCTTTTAGATCCGCATCCCGATCTGATCGTTTCTCTCGGAGGACAATATTCTTCTTCCATTTGTAGTAACCCGCACGAGAGATTTCAGCAATTTTACACAGCCAAACCACAGGTGCTCACTTGCTTATTTCTCGAACGGATTAGTACCGGGCTTCGAAATCCATCCTCCCTCTCCGTGTAAATTCGGATTGAGCTTTTTTAGATCTTCTACCTGCGCTTTCAGATAAGCATTTTCTTCTTCTGCACTGCTAAAATGCTTCTTCGTCCAACGTCCTCGATAATCCTCAAAAATCTCTCGAATTTTGGCTTTTTTGTACCCAAGTAATAATCCGGCTCTCACTCTTAATACCAAACTTCTCCTTGATCCGACTCTATGTCCAACCTTTTTCCAATCACAGGCGAACAGCTTCTTTCTTCGTTTCTTCACTATATCGATTAAAGGTTTGGCCATTTTTCGCTGGCATAGCAAAAATCCACTTCGGTTTTCAGTGTTGAAGTTCATTTTAACATGACCTCTTTTTTCACTTTCTACCTTGAGGGATAATACCACGTCTCTTTCCATACCAAACTCCACTTTCTCTTGTCACAACTCCTGCTTAACCAACATCGCCAGGTTTATTTATAACGCGGTCTTAAAGAGGATTTTTATAGTATTTGCTGAATAATATTTCAGAGGTATATCCAATAACTTACTTATAAGCAGAATTGTCACCTGTAATCATATTTTACATAGTTAAATACAGGATCGTACCACTATACAAACAGTCACTTTTGAGGATTAAGGGGAGAATACCATGCAAGAATTAATATTTATGAAGAATTATAAAAACAATGAAGTACTGCGCAAGAGTTTTTTCGAGCTTGCTGTCAACACGTTTGAGATCAATTTTGAAGATTGGTATCAACAAGGATACTGGGGAGAGCGTTACATCCCTTATTCATATGTCGATGGAGACCAGGTTATTGCCAACGTTTCTGTTAACATCCTTGAGCTCATCATTCACGGTGAGAAGAAAAAAGCGATTCAAATCGGCACGGTGATGACACATCCTGATTATCGGGGGAAAGGACTCTCTACACGTTTAATGAACAAAGTTTTAGAGGAATACGAGAACAAGTACGATTATATGTACCTTTTTGCCAATGAATCGGTGCTCGATTTTTACCCCAAGTTTGGGTTTAAACCTGTGGAAGAACATCTTTTTTCAATGAATTATACGGCAAAAAAATCACCCGAGCCTGCGAACATCCGAAAACTAAATGTAACTAACGCGGAGGATTTACGTCTTATTCAAAAATTGGCATCGGAAAGATTGCCTGTTTCTCAGCATTTCGCAACCCATCATTCTCAAGGAATACTCATGTTTTATTGCCTGAATGTCTTTAGTGATGATATTTATTACTTGGAAAACGAAAACGTCATTGTTATTTATCAGAAAGAAGACAATCATATTGAGCTCTTCGACGTTGTTAGCTTAAACGAAATGAATATGAAAGATATCTTGGATAAGATTGCAGATGAAGATACAGAGAAAGTAACCTTTCATTTCACTCCAGATGATCAAGGTCTTGATCTAAAAAGTTCGATCACCAATGAAGGTTTATTTGTAAGAACCTATGGTGAACATCTCTACCCTGTGCAAGTTAAACATCCGATTACATCTATTGCTTGATGATTTATTTAATAAGATCTGCCACCAGACCATACTTAAAAAAGGTCAAAAAGGAGCAGGATTTCCCTGCTCCTTCGTTATGTGAAACTTCTTTCTCTCATCAAACGTAAATTCACAAGGTATAATGAAATCAGATGACCGTTCAGCATGATCTTATGACCATCATAATGAAGGAGGGGACATTCGTGGCGTTTATCCCGCTAAACTGCCCCAATTGCAACGGAAGAATTGAATACAAGAAGGATGAGGTTTTAAAGTGTCCCTATTGTGAAACAGAGCTTTTATTGAAGCAAAATCATGTCTATTACGTAGACCAGACCATTAATCATTACCACGGAACGCCCCCTAAAGCACCGCTGAAGCAGACTGCCTCCGTAAAGGTAATGCTGATACTGATGTTAGTCCTGGCTGGCGCCATCGGTACATATTTTTATTATAGCAACAGCTCCACCTATCCAAAAACAGAAGCCAATTTGCCTGTGCGAAAGATGCCTGAAAGCGAGGTTTTGCTCTCATTTTTGCGAGATATCTTCGATAAAGGGTCCGCCTTGCCAACAGAGGAGGAATTGGCTCGTATTCGCTATTTAACCGTAGAGCATTCGGAGAATGATCAATGGAAGTTTACATATAGCCTCTCCGATCCCTTCAGCGATGAACAGGCCGAGAAGATCACTTATATTACTCAGGACAAAAAACTGAATAGCCAACGGATTGATCAGCGAGATTTTGAAGCTTTTAAGGGACTGACCGCATTGGACCTGACAAATACCTATGAAATATCCCAGACGGACCAAACCACTTTGGCCCATATGCCGGGATTAAAAAGTTATGGAGGCGCTTTTAACGAATCCTTTAGTACATTTTCGGGCTACTTTGGCGACAAGTCTAAAATTACGGAGCTTTCCACGCAGCTTCGCAGCAATCAGGAATTGGCTATGTTGCTGGAATTCCCCAATCTGAACTCTTTATCCATTACCTATGTGGATGAGTCCGTAACAGATTTTTATCTATTGAATAAACTGCCGCTCAAGTCCCTGTCGCTCACCTTTGTCGATGAACTCGGATGGGTGTCGTCCATGACCGGGCTATCATCCTTGTCTATACAGTACAGTGAAACCACAGACCTGCAGCCGCTGTATGCCTTGACCCAGCTTCAGGAGCTTCAGTTGTCCTATTTAACGAACGTAAAGTCCATCGACTTTGTGCAAAATATGCCTGCTCTACAAACGTTAGATATCGAAAATGTAAACTTCTCCAGTCTGGAGCGCTTGGCTGGTAAAAACTCCATTACTACACTGCGCCTGGCTTCTCTAAGTCAGCTTGGTTCGGTAAAAGCCATCAATAGCCTGTCCTCTTTGCGGGAATTAACGTTGTCCGGCTACTACGAGAATCCAGAAGCGCTGACACTGCCTAAAGTAGAGCGAGCGGAAATTCCAAGCTCCTTTCTCCCCGGGCTAAAGGCCCCGACTACAACCAGTCTGACGCTCCGTGGCGGAAGTGGCGAATTGAACTTGGCTGCGCTGGGTAAATTCCCGAAACTGGAGCAACTCTCGCTCTGGGAGATCGATGAACTAACCCGTCTTGCCGCCCTGGACGGCTTGTCCCGCCTAGAGACCTTAAACATTTACGACTCGTCACTATATAAGGAGAGCGATGCTTTATTTGGTTTGAAGCAGGTGAAATCTCTGATGTGCTCCGAGTGTAGGCTGAACTTTGAGCAAAAATCGGCCGCAGATAAAGGCGTGCTTGAACATTTGACCTTAGAGCAGCCATATTTCAGCATAAACAATACCTCTGTTACTGAAGTTGACCAAATGATGCCTTACTTTGCCAACATGTCCGCTCTACGTTCCTTCACTCTGCAAGACAGCAATTTGGCTTCTCTCGAATTTATGAGTAACTGGCAGGCCATAGAAGAGCTTCATCTCGAGAACAATGCCATTTCCAATATCGAGACCCTAAGCCAGCTGCCTAATCTGCAAAAGGTATATCTATCCGGAAATTCCGTACAAAACAAATCCGTGCTTGGTACGGGTGTGCATGTGTATTAATTATCGCCTGGGATGTTGGGGAGTTTTAGACTACTGTAGTTAATGGATGGTATTGAAACAAAGACAAAAAGGGGCTCCCCTTATGCAGTTCTTCCTGCATGGGGAACCCTTTTGGTGCTTTAAATCAAGTCCGAAGCCTTCAATATTCTTTGGACGATAGCTGCAACCTCAGCACGGGTGATGTTGGCTTTCGAAGCCAGTTCATGTGCTCCTCTGCCGCTGATCACACCTGCCTCAATACTTGCAGCAACAGCGGAATGATACCAAGCGGGAGCATCCACATCTGCAAAAGGCGCCTTTCCATCAACTGGCTTCAGTCCCAAACCTTTCATCATAATCGCTGCGAATTCAGCACGTGTCATATCCGTATTTGGATTGTATAGATCGTTACCAATGCCATTCACAATGAGGCGAGAGCCCATATCATTGACAGCATCCTTAGCCCAATGATTTTCTACATCTTTTAACATCAACGGGTGCCATACCACTGAATACAGACTGTTCGTTAAGATGTTAGACGAAACAAACAAGCGGCTGCCTGATCGGCAACCGCTTTATCGGACATACATGCTTATTAAATGTCGTAGTTATTCGAAGGACTGTGATCGATAACGGATTGCACGACTCGTTTAACCACGGATTTCGCGGCATCCTGGGTGGACATTCCGCCGATCTCGTCCGCGTTAACTTCGATAAATCCTTTACCCCCGATGATCTCTCGAGCTGTCTCAAGTTCGCCCGCACTGATAGAATCATGGGATACCAGTGAGATCAGGCCGGCGTCGTTCAACACCTTTGCCATCTCCGCCGTACCGCGGAGCGTTTCTCCACTGACGCTCTCAAGCAGCATCGTATGGTAACCGGATGACATTAGTCGCTTCTCCACTTCCTTGGCGAGAGCTACCGTATCCGAGCCAGCAAACCAGAGCGTGAGCGGAGATTGTCCTTTCTGCTGGGCGCGAACATCTCTCGTGATCCCCGTATCCAGCGTGGCAAATCTGCTTTCTCCCTTCAGAGCTTGATCGATGACTCCGCAAGCAGACGTCATGTTGGTGACACGATCAATGAGGATAAAACCTCCGATGCTCTTATTGTGCTCAAAGGAATCGAAGACGATCTGATCCGACAGCGTAAATTCACACTTGGCCAATTCGTTCTTAACAATTTGATCGGCCGGAACGGTATGGCCCGTGTTAATGTCAATTTTATGGGTAATCGCCGTTACAGTGCCTGGAAGAGTCTTCGTTCCGACCTTTACCCAATAATGCTTGCCCGGAGTCAGGACGGAATCGTCCATCCACAGGATCGTAGAAGCGAAGCTGTCAGCTTCTTGGACTTGATTGTCTATCGTGAGCACGCAGCCCCGCGAGACATCAACTTCGCGGTCCAGTTGTATCGTAACCGGTTGGCCAGCATAAGCCGAATCCTGAGCTTGGTCCGTCACCAAAATCCGCTTAACCTTGGCTTTCTCCCGACTTGGCAGAGTCATGAGTTCGTCTCCGACCGAAATCTTTCCAGCCTCGATCTGGCCCTGGAACCCACGGAACGTATGGTCCGGTCTGCTTACACGCTGAACTGGCATCATGAAAGGCTTCGTATCATCGGTAGTATGAACATCTATACTTTCCAAATACGGCAATAATGCTAACCCCTCGTACCAGGGAGCATTCGGCGACTGGGTTGTAATGTTGTCCCCTTCCGTAGCGGACACGGGAATGACCTGGATGCTCTTGATTTGGAATTCGGCCGTCGTTTGGATGAACTCTTCCTTGATTGCCTCGAACGTCCTCTGATCGAAGCCGACCAGATCCATCTTGTTCACAGCCAGTACGAGATGCTTGATCCCCATCAGGGCGCAGATCCGGGCATGGCGTTTGGTCTGGGTAATGATGCCTTTGGTAGCGTCCACCAGAATGATGGCTAGATCGGCAAAGGAAGCGCCTACAGCCATGTTGCGCGTATACTCTTCGTGTCCCGGTGTGTCCGCCACGATGAAGGAACGATGAGACGTCGTAAAATAACGATATGCCACATCAATGGTAATCCCTTGTTCGCGTTCGGCCAGCAAACCATCGAGGAGCAGCGAGTAGTCGATTTTGCCGCCTCGGCTTCCCAATCGACTATCGAGCTCAAGCGCGCGTTCTTGATCGGCAAACAGCAGCTTGGCCTCATAGAGCATATGTCCGATCAGCGTGGACTTGCCATCATCCACACTTCCGCAGGTAATGAATTTAAGTAGACTCTTCATGTTAGAAATAGCCCTCCCGTTTGCGTCGTTCCATGCTTCCCGCCGCTTCTTGATCGATAACCCGACTGGTCCGTTCGGAAGATAACGCACCCAATGTCTCCTCAATGATCTCATCCAGCGTAACGGCATCGGACTCGACTCCGCCCGTCAGCGGGTAACAACCCAACGTACGGAAGCGAATCTTCTTCATCTCTACCTTCTCGCCAGGCTCAAGCTTTATCCGCTCGTCATCCACCATGATGATATGCCCGTCACGATTAACGATCGGTCTTACGTCAGCGGAGTAAAGCGGAACGATATCGATGTTCTCCCGACGAATGTATTGCCAGATATCCTTCTCAGTCCAGTTGGACAGCGGAAAGACTCGAATGCTCTCTCCCTTGTTGATTCGCGTGTTGAACAGCTTCCACATCTCCGGACGTTGGTTCTTCGGGTCCCACGAGTGATTCTTGTTCCGGAACGAGAAAATCCGCTCCTTCGCACGCGACTTCTCCTCATCACGTCTTCCGCCACCGAACGCAACCGTGAATCCGTATTTATCCAATCCCTGCTTCAGGGCTGTGGTTTTCATAATGTCGGTATATGCGGAACCATGGTCGAAGGGATTGATTCCTTGTTGAATAGCCTCTTCATTAGAGTGCACGATCATTTCGATACCAAATTCCTTCGCCTTTCGGTCGCGGAACTCAATCATTTCCTTGAATTTCCAGGTTGTATCGATATGCATGAATGGGAACGGCGGCTTCTCGGGGTAGAAAGCCTTTAGGGCCAAGTGCAGCATGACCGAGCTGTCCTTGCCGATGGAATACAACATGACCGGTTTCTCGCACTCCGCTGCTACTTCTCTGATAATGTATATCGCTTCAGCCTCAAGTTGATCCAGATGTGTTAATTCTTGCATGGCAAGGCGGCCTCCTTTTTAATCCTCACTAAAACCATCGTATTTATAAACTTATCCTATCAGATTCCATCTTTATTGCAAAGTGGAAAAAAGTAAAATTTATGATGTCTATGTATTGGATCGACAATATTCAGCATTGCTAGTCCAGTACCATAACCTAATCGTTACATTTAATCAGTTCCATATGAACTTGCTATTAGTAGTTCCAATCGCATATTAACGGCTTTATTAGATTACAGAAATGCGCATGATTTAGCTAAATATTGTTAGCTTCGTTCTCTGCCAAATGCTTGAATATAGATTCCTTTAAATAAAATCGTAGTCAGCACTGCTGTGACAGACGCTTTAGCATCCAATCCTTTATAGGAATAATACAAATGCTTGTACGCCAAAACTGAATTTCCCCTAGACGTTTACTTGCTTTATCCTCTATTTTTTCTATCGCATCTAACTACTATTAAACCTAACATGAGACTTCACGAAGTGAAGGCTCGGGTGGGCATCAGAGAGTATCGGCAGCTATAGCACACTTACCTAGATGTACATACAGAAAGGAATATGAAATTTGAAAATCACAAAGGACAAGCTGAGAATCGTTGCAACCTTAACCTCAGAGGAAATAGAACGTATTAAGATACGGTTTCCTAGTAAACGCCGTAACCCCTACTTCAAGCATTGTTATTTTCAGCGCAAGCCCCATTTCTTCGCGGTGTGGTTACTCCTTATAAAGCCGTTTGTTTATCGTTACTTCAATGCTATGCTTTCCTTCAATCCTGCTAACCCACCGCTCGAAGCAATGGAGATATTTAATATGATTGAGCCTGAGCGTTGGAAAGTTAGCAGACTATATATTGCGTTAGATTTCCTTACAGCTTTCGAGGATTGTTTCTTATTACCGCCGCCGACTAACCTCAAAATCAGCAGGTATGAAACAACCTTATATTATGGGGCGGCAAAATCAGCGTTAACGGTCTGTCAGTACAATAAACAGAAGCAACTAAAGGAATTATTATCATCTCCCTTACTCTCAATGGTCTCCATATAAAGGAAAAGGTGCGATAGGATTTTATTCTTCTCCTACTATAATAAAAAAAGACATTCGCCCTTTGCTAAAGGTGAATGCCCTTTGATACTTATAATGCTGTCTATGTAGTTAGTTCGTAGCGGCTTTAACCGTTGACTTCTTTTTCTTAACTACTTCTCTATACCCCCCATAACTCATAAGGGTAAAGATAATTCCTACCACGGCAAAGAAAATATGACCAGAATCAAGACCAAACCCTGAAATGAAAGCAATCAAGGTTGAACAGATTAGGAACACCATCGCTGTTCTAGGCATTGTAAATGCAAAGGGGAAAGCTAAAGTTTGAAAGACCAATATTATCTTAGCAATAACATTAAGGACTTCACCATCATAAGAAACTACGTTCGCTGTTAGTGCCATAAACCACATAAAAACAAGATATAATGCAAGTAATAACCCTGTTGCTATTCTCATTTAACAAATCCCTTCCTTAAAGTTACAATTAAGATAATAATACCAAAACAATTATAACATATATAATAACATTTGAAATTATTTTTGATTGCAACGCTCGATAGATACTTTCGCGCTAATCCTTCTTTTAGCTCCTGTTGAATTATCCTGTTCCTCTAGATTTGTAAAGTAATATTCGCTAGTATCTCGCTTTCTCCATTGTTGTATTTCATTTCCCCCTTCTATCGAGATACTCTCTAAAGCACTATAAAATTCGACATCTTGTTTAACTTCACACTCCCCATTTAGTAAAGATGTTTTTCTCACCTATTATTGTGGCAGTTAATAACTCCAAATTATAGCAAATGAAATGTTATTTACATCTTAATCTAACTAGTACTCAATACTAAATTTCTGCTTAAAAAAAACTTAACTAACCAAACCAAAAATAGAGGGGCTCTCGCCCCTCTTATTATTTCCGCCAAATACATCTCAACTCTTAGTCTTTTCTCACCAACTTCGCCACCGACTCCACATGCACCGTGTGCGGGAACATATCCACCGGCGTTACCTCAACCGTCCGATATCCGCCATCCTCCAGCACACGTAAATCACGTGCCAGCGTACTCGGATTACAGCTCACATACACCACTCGCTCCGGCTTCATCTCCAGGATCGTTTCCAGCAAACGTGGATCGCAGCCCTTCCGCGGTGGATCAACTACGATCACATCAGCTTCGATGCCTTGTTCTTTCCAGCGTGGAATAACGTCCTCGGATGCACCGACTTCAAACTTCACGTTCTTCATGTCGTTCAAGAGCGCATTGCTACGAGCATCTTCGATGGCTTCAGGCACAATCTCTACCCCGTACACCTGATCCGCATGTTGCGCGAGGAAAAGAGAAATCGTACCGATGCCGCAATAGGCATCAATTACCGTCTCTTTGCCGCTCAGTCCAGCGTACTCTACCGTTTTGCCATACAGTACTTCCGTTTGCACCGGATTCACCTGATAGAACGAACGCGCAGAGATCGCAAACTGCACATCACCGATATAATCATAAATTACATCACGGCCCCACAGGACGCGGGTCTCATCGCCAAAGATGACGTTGGTCTGTTTCTTGTTCACGTTCTGGCAGATGCTCGCTACATGCGGAATTGATTCACGGATACTGCCAATCCATTCGTCTTTGTACGGAATGTCTCGTCCATTGGTGACCAGAACAAGCATCATCTCGCCTGTACGGAACGCCTTCTTCACGACCACATGGCGCAACAAACCACGGCCTGTCTCTTCGTTATATGCGCTGATTCCAAAATGACTGCCGATTTCCTTAACCTTTGCAACCACTTCGTCATTGTGCTCATGCTGAATGAGGCAGCTCTCCATATCGATGATCCGATGGCTTCCTTTAGCGTAAAAACCACCTACCAGGCCACCCTCGGCAACTCCAATCGGCACCTGTGCCTTATTCCGATAGCGCCATGGCTCGTCCATACCCATCGTAGGCAGTACACGAATGCCCTGCTCCGTATCTTCTTCGTTCATGACACCTTCAAGGCGAAGGCGAATACGATTGCTGCCGATCATTTGTACTTCAGAAGTAGCCAGTTCAATTGTCTGATTCGCATCACCAACTGAAGCGTCATCCTGCACGCGCTGTTCGGCGCCCTCTTTATCATCCTGCGTATTGGATGCCGGCGTTTCCGCATCCTCCACCATCACATTCAACTTGCCAATCCGTTGCAAATTATCTACCACCAACTGGCGTTTCCACGCAAGCTGTCCGGCATAGCTCATATGCTGGATCTGGCAGCCGCCGCACTGATCGTAGATCGGGCAAGGCGCGGACACTCGATCCGGGCTTGCTTTCACGATTTCCAGCAGTTTGGCGTAGCCATACTGCTTCTTGGTTTTCATCACGCGCACACGCACGGTTTCACCTGGAAGCGCACCCTGCACAAAGAGCGTGTATCCATTCGCACGACCTACACCCTCACCGTCATGGTTCATGCCAATGATGTCGATGACGGTCTCTTCATTTTTGCTAACGGGCAGTCCTTCGACTGGTGCAGATTCACGCGCTCTCCCTTTTGAACGAACGGCAGAAAGAGATGCGCCTTGTGGCCGCACCTCTTTTCCCTGCTGACGTGTAGATGGACGAGATGATTGACTTGGCTGACGGGACGCTGAAGCGTTCCCTTGCCCCTGAGAGGCAGCCGAATTCCGGCGGTTTTTTCCACGACCGCTGCGGTTCGTATTAGACAACGTACATTCACTTCTTTCTTCTTATATAGTACCCGCCTGTGCAGGCGAGGGAGAAATCTCTATTTTTCATTTTGTTCCCGATTCTAACGAACCTGGCACACCTTATTCACATCAAAAATAACGTTCCGAATTTCTAATGAACTTCAGAAACGTTATATCAAGTTCGGATAGTGTTTTCCGATCTTTTCCGGTCATTTTCTCCAAAATAACGACGCTGAAATTCGTTAGATTCGCAGCTTCGGCGATTTCGCCACATTAAGGCTTTCTGAGTTTGTTAAGCTCAACGCATAGTGACCACATGAGATTATACGCGATCCCACCGTACACAGCAACTGGAAAATATACTTCCATCACGCCTTACGGCAGAGCTGAATCCAACTCTCCTCATCACTTGTGCGATTGCTATACAACCACTTCTCATGCATCACTGCTTTCCCCAAGCGACCACATTCTGCGCCAAGTGCCAAGTTTAACGATACAACATCAGATGATGACGCAAGTTCGTAAACGTAGCTGGCAGCGTGCCGCCCAACTCTCCATCAAGGTTCAGTTGGACATACCCCGGTGACGTAACTTCCATATGACTCGTCTGGAAATGAACCACTTTCTTGTCGTTCAGATGTTCCCCACGCAGCGCAAGCGTTACGAGGCGGATCATATCAGCCAAATTACATTTCCTCACGCAAATGACATCGAACAGACCATCATCAATGGTTGCACCCGGAGCCAATTTCTCAAATCCCCCGACCGAATTGGTATTGGCGATGAGGAATAACATGAATTCATCATGAATCTCTTCCTGACCGTCGGCGCGAATAATCAGCTCCTGAGGAGACAGACTCGCCATTTTCTCAATACCCTTCATATAATAGGCCAGTTGCCCAATCATCGTTTTCAGACGACTCGGTACTTCATAGGTCAGTTCAGTCAATGAGCCACCACCAGCGATGTTGATAAAATACTTATCATTTGCTTTGCCCAGATCGAGCGGACGAAGCTGCTGGTTAATGACCAGATCCACGTAATCTTCCCACTGTCTCGGAATGCCGAGTGCACGCGCAAAATCATTCGTTGTTCCCAAAGGAAACACACCCAGCGGAGGACGGTTCTCCCGCTCGGCCATACCATTGATAACTTCGTACAACGTGCCATCGCCGCCAGCTGCAATAATCATGTCATACCCGCGCTCAATCGCAAGTTCAGCTTCCCGGGTTGCGTCACCTTCACCCGTTGTTGCGTGACATGAAGCTTCAATACCACCTTGATCCAAACGCTGCAAAATATCAGCCAGACGTTTCTTCATTTCTTCCCGGCCTGAGGTCGGATTATATATTAAGCGAGCTTTTTTCATCTCATACGCCACCTATTCCACATTATCCATGAGTCTATACGACCTCATATTCTTACGTTGCATCAGTCCACAAAAGGGCATATTTTTTACACAATAATGAACTTCGGTTAATGTTGCTCTAATCTTTCGTCTTACCTATATCTATGCATCAGGAATTCCGTCTCATTCCAAAGCCTTTAACTCCTATCATATCATCAAATGTAAAGATGTCCTAGCCTGTAATCTATAAGTATATTTTTTCATATATGTATCCACTAATCCATCCATTACCCAATAAACCTCCTGCACCGATCCTGAATCTTTCCCACTACCTTTTATGTAAAATAGTCTCATTAATCAACCATTCTGCCCGCTTGGACAGGAATTAGTCTTCGATTTCGATGATCTTCATATGATTATGACATAGATATGCTACAAATTTACAAATCTTAAGATAAAAAGATAAATAATATAAATCTTTTTCCAATATAGTTTTAGTGCACCCTCTACTTAGCACCACATCATACCCTTGAAGGAGAAGTGTAAATGAAAAAAATCGCGTTAATGCTCATGGTTTCGCTTATGGCCTGTATTCCTTGGTTTACCACTGTTGAAGCGGCAGAAATTAATCATGATGAGGTTGTCGGATTCCAGGAAGTCACACCAGTCACAGTGACACAACAAGCGGCCAAGCGTTTTCAGCCATTTCTAAAAGTCTATCATGGATGCGTGCCTTTTCCCGCAGTGGATCAACAGGGCAATACCAGCGCTGGCTTGAATACGTCCGGGTCATCGAATGGAAACTGTAGCTCAAGTACAGGCCAGATCTACTCCCGCTCCGCATGGCACAATGGGGTGTGGGCAATCATGTATTCGTGGTATTTCCCAAAAGACTCCCCTTCCTCTGGACTCGGCCATCGTCATGATTGGGAAGGTATCGTCGTGTGGGTAGACAATCCGGCAGCTGCCAATTCCAAAATCCTCTCTATCGCCTATTCTGGTCACGGCCAGTTCACCAACGTCACACCGAGCAATACCAATACACAAGGTAACCATCCGTCGATTTCCTATAATAGTACCTGGCCGCTGAACCATGAGCTTGGCGTTACCAACACTGTTGGGGGAACACAACCTTTAATCGGATGGGACGACCTGACTTCTGCCGCACGAAATGCGCTCAATACGACGAACTTTGGCAGTGCCAACGTGCCTTTCAACGATAACAATTTCACCAACAATTTAAATAAAGCCTGGTTCAGATAAGAAAAAAAAGAAAATCCCCTTCAAGTGAACAGCTCATTTGAGGGGGATTTCGTTATGAAGTTATCGTAGTATCCCGGATACTTATATCTCTTCTTCAGCCAACCTCAAAATCCGATTTTTCTGCCTGCACGCAGCTGTTTGTACCAGAAATACACCGTGCAACCCACACAATAACCCAGCAGAGCCGCGCTTGCAGCCGCGAGAAGCATAATGGAGAATACATAACCTGCGGCTACCCAGCCAAGCGAGAACGAGATGAGTGCCAGAGACAGGAAGAGCACAGCCAGAATATTGTTGAATCGCTGCAGCTCCACCGCCTGCGTCTCTGTCCCTTTACCAGTTAACACAGCTTTCCCAATCTGCACAAACAGATTAAGCTTTCCACCAGAAGCCAGACCAACCACCTGAATGACCCACAGCACGCCCAGAACTACAATTGGATTGAACACAAACGAGAGTAAAACAAACAATACAATACCGACCTGATTTGCTTTCACATAGCGCATGGGCACTTCCCGCATCTGTATATCTCCTTATCCCCATTTTATTAGTTGGTTTTATTGTAGTCGGTATGCAGGGAATGAGCAACACTTCATTTAAGGGGAGTAAAATCTCTTTTCAGCACATCCCAATGGGGAGTCGGGGTGCCTGTTGTCTTTTTCCAATCGTTAAATGCATTATTTAACGCCTCAATCTCTCCAAAAGAACCCGCAATCAGCTTATGAATTGGAAGAACACTGTATATCTTCAACAGAAGGTACAACATCCGTTGATGCTTGCGAATCATTTTAGCCTGAATCTCCGGTATAATCGTTATGCCCATAGCCTCAAGAACACTAAAACCTTCATCCATCGCCCCAATCATATGTTGGATTTGCTTTCTGTTCCCGTCCAACTTGATCAACTCACGCTCCTCATTAAAGCTCACCGCATTAAGCATCAGAATGGGGATGATATGGCTTTTCAGCCAGGCATCAATATCACTCAGAACATTCAACTTGTATTTTACATGTTGGAAAGCTTGATCCAGCAAAGGTTTAAATCCTATCTCTCCGTCCAGACTGCCGATTACCATTTGTCCGCTGCCTCCACCGACCGATAACATGCGGTCCTTTTCCCGCTTACCTCCACTCACCTGGAATCCAAATGCGACCTGTTTTGCCACCTTACTGTTTTCCACCAAATAGTTTTGCATGCTTCGTGCATCTGCGTTGTTTCCCACAATCACAATATTGCTGCTCTGATTCTCTGCCAGAATAGGTAACACAGAAGGAAAATCGTTATATTTCATGACAACAAAAATCAGATCATATTGGTCATCCACTTCCAACGTTCTGGCTACCCGAACCTGATCAACTGTCGTTTTGAATTGAAACATATGCCGGATGACGATTCCATCCTTCTCCAGCTCCTCTGCCCGCTTCCCTCTAGCCAGAATAGTAACATCATTGCCGCCGCGTACCAGAATGTGCGCCAGTTGACTGCCCAAAACACCTGCCCCATACACTAATATCTTCATTGTTTATCCCTCTATTTCATATTTTATCAATATTCGTTGCTTTATGAACATTTGTTGATAAAATAAGAGTAACAAAGCACCTACTGTGCTTCAATCGTTAAAATATCCGTTTTTGTTGAATAATCAACGAATGATTCCTTATTGTTGAAAACCATCATAGGAGGGGCCATGGACAGACGAGTACTCAAGACACGAAAGGCGATAATTGAAGCTTTTGTGGGGTTACTGGAGGAACAGGATTTTGAGCAAATTACGATAAACGACATTGCTGATCGGGCTAATGTAAACCGAGGAACAATCTATTTGCATTATGCTGACAAGTTCGATCTGTTGGATCAATGCATTGAAACCTATTTGCAGCAGTTGTTGGATGCCTGTATGATGGAAAGCCCTACTCCAACATCCGTTACCGCCAAGGATGCGCTGCTCAGAACTTTCCGTTATCTGGAACAGCATGCCTCTACCTATACTACACTTCTAACCAAAAAAGGTATTCCGGCATTCCGTAGTAAGTTGATGGGATTGTTGGTCCAGGGAGTGGAGGAACAGATGGATGCCTGTGGCATTCAGGAGGGTATGAAAAAAGAGATCACCATACAGTTTCTTGCTTCCGCTGCTGTGGGCCTCCTGGAGTGGTGGATTATGAATTCCATGCCTTATCCGGCCGAGGAGATCGTTGACCAATTAATAAGTTTACTGGAGCTACATTTGCAATTGCACGCACCCATTAATGGATAGCCCAATCTCTTTCAAGTGATCTACAACAAACAAAAACCACGTCCTTCGACGTGGTTTGATTGTTTATGAAGCTATGGAGTTCAAATCAATTGGTGCGACATTACTGCGAGCGATGTGATTACACCTATGCCAAAGCAATCATTTCAAGAAGAAACTTTAACTTCATTACATCTCTCCAGCAAAATCTGGATCTGGCGCTCCAGCCACTGCACAAGGTATGGATGTGGTAACAGTGTCTCACCGCTGTACACATAGTTCAGTTCCTGCAGCCGATCCGGAATAACGTTCCTCGTGAAATAACCGGCACTCAAAAACAGCGGCGCCACAATGACTCGGTTCCCCCGCTCTTCGCTCCAGTACTTCACTTTGTCGTACACACTCTCCGGATTCAGCAATGCATAATCCGTATGGGCTAAACCACTAACTTCCTGCACACGCTCTGCAAGGGAAGAAATTCCGGCTTCCCAACGCTCGCGAAAACCATCATGAATACTCCCATGGCCTACCAGCAAAATCGTTTCCTTCTCCGGTTGCTGCGACAATAATCGGACTTTGTCCCACACCATCACGGCAATATCCGGATCGTTATCCACTGGATAACCAAAGTGAACCCGAGCCTTCACATCGAACGGTTCCAGATCCGTTTCGCGATCAGGTGTTTCCTTTGCACCAATGGCATATTCAATTTCATCCACATGTGTACTCCCGGACGAAACAAATAGAGGTACGACCAGAATATCGGTTACGCCTTGTGCTTCCAGTCGGTCGATACCGTCCTGGATCAGGCGTCCTTCCACAAGTTCAAGAAAACCGGCTTCAACCGGTAATGGAACAGGCAGATTCAACCGGGAGATCGCGTCATCGACGGATTCCACCCAGGTCTGCTCCTGTGAACCGTGACTGATGATGAGTACACCCGGCTTCTTCATGTTAGCGTCCCAGGCGTTCCAGCGTCATTTTATAACCATCATTGCCGTAATTCAGGCAGCGTTTCACACGTGAAATTGTAGCTGTACTCGCACCTGTCTCTGCTTCAATCTGGTTATACGTATTGCCTTTACCCAACATACGAGCCACTTCCAGCCGCTGGGACATGGATTGGATCTCGTTAACTGTGCAGAGGTCATCAAAGAAAACATAACACTCTTCAATATCTTTTAGCGTCAAAATAGCCTCGAATAGTTGTTCAATGCTTTTATCATTTAGCTTTTTCAGCTGCATTTCATCATCATCCCCTAGCGGTTACTGTGTACCTACATTGTACTCACCCTGAGTTGGTATTTCAAGCGTTACCGATTTCACGCACTACAGAATAAAAATACATGTTACCGCTTACAAAAGGTACTATTGTCCTCCCCTCGCGTACATCGGGCGAATTTAGCGCGCTATTTCCCAGTTTTCACCTGTATATATCCGATTACTTATGTAGGATTTCAATCCTCCTAAATGTTACAATTTTGTGTCTAAACTTCATTTTACTCTTCGTGAACCTGCCATCATAGATGCGCCCAAATCCGCAAATATCCCGTTTTCCGGGATACCCGCCTACGCCGTCTCTCCGCGAATGACATACAGTATAACAAAAGGGAGTTCCACAAGGGTCTATGATGTACATCTGTCATGCAACTCATGGAACGCAATTCCGAAATCCAATAGAAGGAACGTGATCGTTCATGCCACAGCATTATTATCACCGCCAGCCAGCACCAGGGCAGCGTCCGTCTTCTCATGCTCATCGGCAGGCACATACTTCTGCCTATATGCCGCCCGGTGTGGTTCCGCGGTCTTTAAATGAAACTCAGATTCAACCGATGTATCCTGGCGTAGAACCCCATTACCCGGGCTTCGGTGAAGTCGAAGCTTCTGCAGTCGTACCCTATGGGCAAGGTTTGGCTGGCGGGAACTTTTATGGAGGTGGAGCTCAGGTGGTTCCCCCTGCTCCGGTACAGGCGCCTGCTGCTACAGGCAGTTCCGGGTTTTCGTTAGCCAACATCGGTGAGTTAAAAGGAATGATCGACCGCTTCGGCGGTATTGATGGAATCATGAGTGGAATAGGCAAAATGCAAAAGGTCGTTGGTGGCATCCAGCAGATGGCTCCGATGATGAAACTCGTTATGGGCATTCTGCCTTTTGGAAAAGGAAAATCGAATAACAGCGCAGCTGATGCAGACTATGAAGAATATACGCCGCCCCGGAAACGTAAAAGCAAACGTCGGAACAAAACAACGAATGCTACACGTCGCCGCAATACAACTCCAGTCCGCCGCAAATCCAATACCACCAAGCGCCGTCCCAAAAGTCGCAAAGGTTAAATTCATCCAGGCACCCCCTTACAGAAGGTGGGTGCCTTAACACCGTTCATTAATATATCAAAAATTTCAGGAACTTATGTTCTTATTTCTGCAATTTGAGGTATACTTGATAATAACTAAAGGAGGCGGACCATGGAACTTATCAAAGACAAATACACTCCCGCATTAATCGATCGGACCGGCGAACAGTTGCGTCAATTCTACCCGAAGCTGGATACACAGCAATTTCATGAATTGGTTTTTGCTGAAGGCTGGGAACAGTTGGAATTCAAAGCGCGCATTCGCCGAATCACACTGGCCTTGACTGCAGTACTGCCCGACAATTATGAGGAAGCATTACATATTATTGAACAAGCCGCTCCGAATATGAGAGGCGTTGAATATCTGTTTGTACCGGATTTTATCGAAGTGAACGGACTTGACCCAGAGGATTACGAGTTATCCATGAAGTATCTGACCCTCTTCACACCTTATTCCAGCTCCGAGTTCGCAGTACGCCCGTTTATTAAACATTATCCAATCCAAACGATGAAACATATGATGTCGTGGGCAGAGAGCAACAACGAGCATATCCGCAGACTTGCCAGTGAGGGCAGCCGGCCACGTTTGCCATGGGGTGCCAAACTCCAGAACTTTATCACCGATCCAACACCTGTACTTCCGATTCTGCATGCATTAAAACAGGACGAGTCCCTCTATGTTCGCAAAAGTGTCGCGAATCATCTAAATGACATCTCCAAGGACCACCCTGAACTGGTTATGGATCTGGCCACGACCTGGTACGGACAACATGTACACACAGACTGGATTGTCCGGCATGCCAGCAGATCATTACTGAAGAAAGGACATAGCAAAGCACTAAGTCTTT
This sequence comes from Paenibacillus sp. FSL K6-2393, assembly GCF_038002545.1. Classification (NCBI taxonomy): domain Bacteria; kingdom Bacillati; phylum Bacillota; class Bacilli; order Caryophanales; family Paenibacillaceae; genus Paenibacillus; species Paenibacillus sp. FSL K6-2393. Next base: position 840,104 of record NZ_JBBOCU010000002.1, on the reverse strand, counting down.
TTGGTTATAACGAGCAGGATTCGATTCACATTGAGCAGCTTCAGCTTGTCCAGGATACGATTAGCATTGGCGAGGATCTTCATTTTTCGTTTGATGTCGTTAATGAGAGCGGCGAGTCACAGATGCTGCGAATTGAATATGAGATGGGTTATATGAAGGCAAACGGCAAGCAGGCCCCCAAACGGTTCAAATGCTCCGATAAAATGTACCCGACAGGCAGAACCAAGGTAGCCACAAAACAATCTTTCAGAATCATCACAACGAGAAAATATTATGCCGGTCTGCATACGCTTACCATTCTTGTGAATGGCAAAGAAGCAGCTACAACTTCTTTTGTTCTTGAAATGGAGTAACAGGAAATCGCCGTAAGTTATACACAGCTCGTTTCAGCGAGAACTTATTCACATGTGGATACATTTTTTTCAAAACTTCTATAGAAGAATCAGAAAGGCCACCTGGCAAGCATCATCTCCCGACAGTTAATCCTGCTCGAGATCCTTGTCCAGTGGCCTTTTTATATGTAACAAACGTTGCTTCGGCTATGCAATCTTCTTCTGATGATCTGCTCGCAATAGCTTGCGCTTGTCACCAAGAGGATGGAATTGCATACGGAGCAGTAAGGTATAACATTTCTACTTAAACCATCCCCGCTTCACAAACCAGGCCACCATACTCCCGCCAAGCACAAACATTAACAGCAGCACCGCACCATACCCAAACTTCCATTGAAGCTCAGGCATATAGGCAAAGTTCATGCCATATATACCCGCAATCAGTGTGAGCGGCATAAATACGGTCGTAATCACCGTGAGTGTCTTCATGATCTGATTCATCCGGTTGGAGTTCAGGGAAATATAACTGTCGCGCAGGTCAGCGGTCATCTCCCGATCGGCTTCGATCATGTCTGTCAGCTTCAATAAATGGTCATAGATATCGGTAAAATAAGCGGTATGTTCACCTGTTCGCTGCACATGCTGGGAGTTCACCACCCGATAGAGCAGATCCCGCATCGGTACTACGGTTCTTCTAAGCTTCAGCAATCGAGTCCGCAGATCAAACACCTGGTTCATCAAGTCTTCAACCGATTCTTGTCCACCCCGGTTCTCCAGTTCAGCCAGTTCATCCTCAATCGCAAATAAAGACGGAAAATAATGATCCACCAACTTGTCCATCACGGTATAGGCCGCCGCCACTGGACCTCGCGCCCAGATGGTTCGTTCATGTGCATGGTGCAACAAGCGTTCCCACGCTTCATCCACTTCCTCCAATACACCATGATGAAAAGACACTAGGAAGTTAGATCCGAGAAACAAGTCAACCTCCTCGGCTTCCAGTGTGGACGGATTCAGTGCATGCAGCACAAGAAACTGCAGATTATCATAATAATCGAGCTTGGGCCGCTGCAACACATGCAGACAGTCCTCTATGGCTAATGGATGAAAATGAAAATATGTATCCAGCAAACAGCTTTCCTCTTCCGTTGGCTGGTTAAAATCGGCCCATACCCAGGCGTAATCGTTCAGATCCAGCTGTGTAAGTGGTACGTTAACGGAGACTTGATGTTCTCGTGTAATGGCGAGTGTACGAATCATAAATCAGATCACATCCTTGTCCTGTATCTATACGTTATTGTACACAGGTACCTTCAAACTCGACAACAAAAAAAGCCAACCCTGTTGGCTTCTCTCATTTCCCTATCCACAGTTCCCTGTATCCACAGGAATATCTTCTTTTGGTTTATCATTCCACGGATGGCTATCCACATATCCAGCCTGTCCACACGTTCATGCACAGGCGTCTCTTGATTTTGGTTGTATAATTATCCACATATCCCGATATTCACACAGTTATGAACAGATTGTCTGGTAACCCCGAATTCGTTCGGGATAACTTCTCTTTTTAGAAAATAATCCAGTAGAGCAATCCTGCCAGTCCCGCAGTAATCGGAATCGTAATGAACCACGTAATAATGATACGTCCAGCTAGTCCCCATTTCACAGCAGAGAAACGTTTCGCGGAACCTACACCCAGAATAGCTGATGTGATCGCGTGCGTCGTACTAACTGGAAGGTGAAGCAACGTTGCTGTGAAAATAACGGAAGCAGCTGACAGATCGGCGGCGAATCCGTTGATCGGTTCAATTTTAAAGATTTTGGTACCCATCGTTTTGATGATTTTCCAACCACCAATGGATGTACCTAGAGCCATCGCGGTTGCTGCTGAGATTTTAACCCACAGCGGCACTTCCAGATGATCTTGTACACCTGCTGCAACCAAAGCAAACGTAATAATACCCATCGCTTTCTGTGCATCATTCGTACCATGTGTGAATGCTTGCAGTGCAGCCGTGAAAATCTGTACCGTACGGAAACCTTTATTCACGTTATGCGGACTGCGTTTGGCGAAAATATATTTGAGAATCGTCATGACCACATAACCGATGGCAAACGCGATCAGAGGTGATAATAGCAAACCTCCGACGATATCAATGAATCCGCTCCATTTCACTTTATCAGATCCTGCGCCAACAAGCACGGCACCTGCAAGGGCTCCGATAAGTGCATGTGATGAGGAAGACGGAATACCAAACCACCATGTAACCAGGTTCCAGATAATCGCTGCGATCAAGGTGACTATGACGACCTCGATCCCGTTATCCAGCGTGGTGGGGTCGGTCACACTCCCCCCAATCGTCTTCGCAACGCCTGTAAACATCATCGCACCGACAAAGTTCATCACCGCTGCAAGAAGGATCGCACGACGTGGCGTCAGTGCCCGTGTTGATACCGAAGTGGCAATGGCATTCGCCGTGTCGTGAAAACCGTTGATGAAGTCAAACGCCAGTGCAAGGAAGACGACTATACCTAATACCCAAATCGTTGTTTCCATTATTCTCTGGCTCCTTAAGAATTACGCATAATGATGGATTCGAGCACATTCGCCACGTCTTCACAAGCATCCGTTGTTGTCTCAAGACGTTCGTAAATTTCCTTACGCTTGATCAGTTCAATCGGATCAGACACGGTAGCGAAGAGATGTTTGATACACATGCGCAGCACTTCGTCGCCCTGGTTTTCCAGATCATTCAAACGAATGGTGTATTCACGGATGGCCAGCAATTTTTTCTGTGACAGCAGATGGATCGCCTTCTGAATTTCGTAAGCCGATTGGCGCAAAATTTCAGAGAACTGAACGATAAATTCGTCCGGATCCGTCAGTTGGTACATATAGAAACGGGAAGCCGTTGCTTCGAGTCCGTCCAATACGTCATCAAGTGTTGTTGTCAGCTCCATAATATCATCGCGTTCGATCGGCGTGATAAATGTTTTGTTGAGTTCTGTAATGATCGTATGCACGTAATCATCACATTTCGACTCGTACTTCTTCATTTCATTGGCAAAAAGAGTCACATCCTGAAGGTTGGAAACATGCTGGGAGAAATAATCTGCCGCTTGAACAACCGTATCTGCCATATTCTCCAGTGTCTCAAAAAATATATCCTTCTTCTTCTTAAGCTTCATAGCTCTATCCCCTTTACGAGAAAAATTGCCGATAACCGATGAAACATGAAATGACAACCTTTGATATCTTATCATATTTGTTTCATGGTTTGTACAAAAGGTGTGATCCTTTTTTATATTCTTATCACATTAATCTGAAATGAATCTTAATTATTTGGAATAATGGTAAATTCAAGTCAAGATTTTACACTGCGTTTACAATTCGACATCAAATTTCAAAATCGACACGATTCTACTTTTCACGCCAAGGTACAATATCATGCCTTTTCGACGACAAAATGGATACATGTTTCATCGTTTTCTTTCATTACATCCTTTTATTGCTGCACAGCCAGCTTCACATGACTGGAAAATTCCGGTTGATTGGGAACAATGCTGATAAAGGTTTTACCAGGCACAAGAGCAACTTCACTGCCACCCTGAACAAACCGTATAATATCCCCCTGCTTCTTCACCCACTGCCCACGAATCATCTTGCCCTTCTGAAACAACATGGCTTCCCCGCCCTGTTCCAAATTAACGGACAACCGACCTACACTATCGAGCACCTTGTGATCTGCACCTGCCACAATGATGTTCGCTGCGCCAAGTTGAGTTCCATTATCCAGATCCTGATCTGCCTTGCCATTCACCATTCTCATATATCGTCCGCTAACTTCATCATAATCATACGTCACCCGGTAACTATCCAATAAATAATGGATATCGAATTGCTTCACTGCCTCTCCTGCGGATGTCGCACCTTCTTCGTTATAGATGTATACGGGAGACTTGAAATCATGGCTATAACCCTTGATATCTGACCCTTCTCTCAGCTTGTCCGCTGAAGTATACAGATTATGTGGGGCTTTACGGTCCGAGGAACGCCAGAAGTAAGGTCCACCATTCGAGATTTCATCCATATGCTGTTTCTGCTGCCTTTGCAAAATGGAATACGCCTCCGGACTGCCTCCGGCGTGAACAAGTACCCCATCATAACTCTCGCCGAGCTCAATCAGATATGGACGTATACTGCGAACGGGTCCAACCGTTTCCCCACCGCCTTCACTCTGGAAGATGGCAATGAAACGGGTAATACCTCCCTCAGCGAGAACTTCAAGAATGATATCGGCTGAACTTAGACCCGATTGGGGCCGAGCCGCTGGTGCATTATTAATCATTACGGCGAGTGGTCGTCGCGTAATTGCTTCATCTACAGGCAGACCCGTCAGAGGTGCTGTATAGAGAGACGTGTTGGACTCCTCCACGTTCTGTTCTTCTTGTACAGGTGCAGGTGTCGGTTCTGGCTGAAGTGGCATCTGCGCCACTTCCTGGTTTTGGCAGGCAACAAGACTCAATGAGAGAATAAACAGGGATGCAGCCGATGCTGCTTTGTTCCATTTAAAAAGCTTCAATATAGGACCTCCTGAACGATATGGCCTGGTTCTAAGTTGTGATATATGTCTCATGTGGGCAACCATTTCACGTATTTCTTTCCATTTAATCACACCCCATCCGATTTGTCTGCGCCCAGAAGGCCTTGATACAGCGTGAAATTCACATTTGAAACAGCGATTTGGGAGAAAAATATGTCCTAAATGTGAACTTCTCAAACCTTACTTAAAATTTGAACTAGATTGTGATTTTAATCACAAACAAAACGACTTTTGAACTATACAATAAAGACATCAAAGGTGATCACTTAGAAAAAACAAAAACAACACACACTAAATTCCATGAAGGAGTGGTTCATATGTTCAGCTTCAACCAATGGCTTAGAGAAAACAAAGTAGCAATGTGGATTTTGACAGTACTTCGGGTGTATATCGGTTATGATTGGATGACTCACGGATGGAGCAAATTGACTGGCGGATTCGAAGCTGGCGGGTTCCTTGCAGGGGCACTGGAAAAAACAACGGGTGATCATCCAGCAGTTCAAGCATGGTGGGGAACGTTCCTTGAGAAATTCGCAGTACCAAACGCAGGACTGTTCGACTTCGTTATCCCATTGGGTGAATTCCTTGTAGGTTTGGGTCTCATCCTTGGTTGCTTCACCACACTGGCAGCATTGATGGCTATGGTCATGAACTTCGCGTTCCTCTTCTCGGGAACAGTAAGCACAAATGCTCAACTGGTTGTAATGGAAATCTTCCTTGTCGTTGCTGGTGCAAATGCAGGTAAAATCGGTCTGGATCACTGGGTACTGCCTTACCTTCGCGGATTGTTCACTCGTAACAACAAAGGCAATCAGCCTAAAGACACACCAACGATTAGCCCAACTCACAAAACAGCTTAAGCAATCATTCATAGAATTCTCGGCCCTGCTCCCAATCCCCCTGGAGAGCAGGGCTTTTTACTTTTCAAAAATGGCCTGGATGCTCTGCCTGACTTGCTCAGCCACAGAAAATCGTATTATGATGAAATAAAGTTGAACTTCAAAGGAGTACACGATATGCCGACCCAGCGACGTCTTGAGACCGATGCGGATTTTCAGGAAGCCATGAATATGAAGTATAAGGTTCGAGTTTTTAAAGATAATCACCAGATTGACTCGGGTGGCATCATTATCCGTTTTGACAGCAACACCGTAGTGGTACAATCCAGTGTCAGTGAGCTCGCTTATCATTCGCGTACAGACTGTGAATTGTTCGAAATCCGCAAATAAAGATCTATTGCATGAATAAGTCCTCGTATTGAAAAAAGGTTACTGTATCCCACCAAGGGTGTACAGGAACCTTCTTTTGTTTATATATTGTAATTGTATGCATTAATACACGTTATCCGTACGAAACTGGCTTCAAACACCATAATCAGGCTGTTGTCTGTTCCAAGTTACACGCCGTCTCCAAACTGCCAGCAGTTCAAACTGAGCGTTCCATAAGGATAAGACTGGAATAAACGCTTCGCTGATCGGGACATATCCGCTGTACCCATGGCGTAGAACAAAGGCGCAAGGTGTTCTGTGCCATACGACGGAACTGCCGTGCGTGCGTGCGGGGCTTTTTTCTCATATTGAAACAGCTCTCTCGTGTTCCACTGCTCCAAGCGCTCCCCGATCCAGTTATCAAATTCCACCGCCCACTCTTGCGGTTCATCCGTATTGCCAAGCAATCGTAAATTGTGAACCGTTCCACCACTGCCAATGATCAGCACATCATCATGACGCAGCTGTTCCAGCATTCGGCCAATATCATACTGTTCCTGCGGCGTACGCAGCGAGTCTACCGATACAGCGATCACAGGGATATTAGCCTCAGGATACATATGGAGCAACGGTACCCATACGCCATGATCCAGCCCTCGGCCACGAATCGGCTGATGTGCCAGATTGCTGCGGGTGAACAAAGCACATATCTCGTTGGCTAAATCTGGCTGCCCAGATGCAGGGTATTCCATCGTATACATCGTAGAAGGAAATCCGTAAAAATCATGCAAGGTCTGATGTGTATCATCCATCGTCACGGACGGTTCAGGACAATCCCAATGCGCCGTAAATACAACAATGGCTTTCGGAGCCGGCAGCCTGTCTCCAAGCTGGTTCAAGAAGTGAGTGTAGTCATTGCTCTCCACCGCCAGAGCGGGAGAACCATGCGCAATGAAAAGTGCGGGTAATGTCATTGCTGCCAACCTCCAGACACGGATAGAATGCTTACTCCTCTATTTTACCCTTAAGAAGGCGCTTTTCCAAGCTGACATCCCCAAACAGTTGTAATCCTGCCACTTATATCATCCAGTGCTGCCAATCCTGCTCGATCTTCTGACGTTCGCCCAGCCACTCTCTCGTACGCGTAATGAGCTGTTCCCGCTCTTTACCTGAAGAGAAGGTGTGATCGCCCTGGAAGATGATCTCCTTGTCGCAACGACCTTCCTGACGCATCCAGAATACCTTTTGATACAGAAAGGCGTAGTCTACAGGGATAATCTCATCTGATGTACCATGCACGACGAGAACATCACCACTAAATTTGACTGCTTCCTGGAATGGTTGTTGTTCAGCAAGAGACTCGAAGAAGGTTGGTGTGAATTTGTATCCGAGATAATCAGCCGCACCCAGTTTCACGCCTTCATCGTATACTTCCCGTCCCGTAATCTTCACGATATCATTGAATGGATAACCTACGGAGGACCACATAACCAGGTTTTTAACACGTTTGTCGCGCACAGCAGTTAGTAACGCAACGGCCCCACCCAGACTATGACCAATTAGCGTAACACGCGTAGGATCTACATCACTGCAATTCACCGCGTAGTCCAGCACCGAACGGGTCTGCAGCACCATGGACTCCAGTCCCTCCGCTCCGTACTCCCCGCTGCTCTCTCCGCAACCGATATAATCGAAACGCAGGACCAGATAACCGTCTTCAGCCAGCTCCCGTGCAGTCTTTACAAACAAACGATCCACGCCGATCCGACTACCAACGAAGCCGTGGCAGATAACTGCCAGAGGTACTCGCTGCTGACTCTTCTCCTCCTTGATATCTTTCACAACCGGATAATGAATCGTGGCTGTTAATTCTTCCTGTCCATGACGGATACTGATCTGACGTTCCATACCGATTTCCCCTTTCCACGCTTAGCCTGTTGAGTTCCATTTATTAAATATATATAATCCGATAAGTTTAGTGTGTATTAAGATGTTATTCATATATTATCATCCCGTAACCTTCAAGTCAACGTAAGTAAGAACCCTTTCTACGTCGACTGCTATTCTACATTTTATCGGTTAATAAGCAAAAAAAAATGAGCCACGCTGATGACAGCTGGCCCGGATATCATTTGGAATTCAAACAAGTGTTGCAGGATCGTTATTCGTAGCTTCTACGGAACATCTCGTGGGTCTCCACCCGTCCATTCCACTCATGCTCATGACCCGAATCACTATTGTCCCAGAAACTTCTTCCCCTCAAATTGCCATCTGTCAGTTCTTCTGCATACTCCGTGTCCTCCAGATTCTCCTCAAAGGATACAACCTCGTCTACGACTCCACGGGAGTTGCTGTTCAGTAGCAGCTTCCGCGTCAAATCTGTTTGTTTATCCATAACAAGCACACTCCAATCTTGGATTTCTGTTGGAAATGCTACTATTGTGATGGAATCGGCTGCTCTTTATGCATACTTCACACAATCGTTAGATCTGGGAGGCGTGAGGGATTTTTTTCACATGAACGGGGGAAAATAAACGAACAATCATTGGCAGCATATGCCTCGGAGTCCTTCTACCGAAAGGAATGAATTCATGGAACATCTACTGGAATGGATTCAACATCACGGTAAACTGGTGCTGTTATGCACCTGTGTCATACTAGCCTGTGTATGGATATGGGTCCACCATGAGCAGCTTTTTTATAAGGAATGACTTTGCGAAACGAGAGCCCTTCCCGTATACTAAAATACCGTCAGGGTCTTCAGTCAATTGGAAGATCAGAACGTGTGTAGACAGGGGGAGCAATCATTGGGGATTTCCTATAAGAAGCTTAAAGAAATACAGAATCGGCAAATAACTGAGATGAGTCGAATGACACCTGAACATGTGAAACTGTATGACGAGATCAGCACAATTGCACGTCATGCGCCAGCGGACGAGAGAACACAGGAAGAGTGGATACTCTCCGCAGGAAAAGCGATCGTGCAGGCTCAGCGGGATAATAAACCCGCTCGCGAGTTATACGGACCTGATCTGGAACAAGACATCCATGCACAGCTCGGGATAACAAATACAGCACCGGAGAAGACGGCTGCCGTTGAGGTGGGTAAATCCAGCCCAACCCGTGGTAATAGTCCATCAGATCCATCGAAAAAGAAAGCCAACGCTGGAGAACCACAGTCAACGGAGAATCCAGAGCCTGTGAAACGGACTCCAAAGTGGTATGCCATGATCGCTTGGGCGGCTTTGTCTTTTGTCATGTTAATTCAAGGATGTGTGGGATTGTTCGTGGGTTGGACTGGCGGAGATACGGAGCCGTTCCAACACATCAGTCTGTTCTCTCTGATCGTTGCGGCAGTTGGCGGTATTGCATTGGTGGAGATGCTTCGCCGTCTTGCTGAGCGACCGGACGATGAAGGAGCGGACAAGAACACCGTACCTAAGGTTAACCTTAAGGGAATCATCATCTACATCGTCATCGTGGTCCTTGTGCTCTTTGTAGGGTATCCACTGCGTGATAAACTTCCGGTATTTGCACTGGCTCCGTGGGTGAGTGCGGTGATCGGAGTTGTGGGGCTTGCAACGTTAAGGCCTTTATTTGGACAAAAGAAAACAGCATAACACGTTATATAATCGATTAAGGGACTTCACGAACTCGTGAGGTCTTTTTCCATTGGGAGCTGGTTCCGATGTTTGATTCCTTTGCCCGCTGTCTCTCCAAACTCCCGCTTGAACATCCGGATAAAATAGTTCACTTCCATGCCTACCGTCTCTGCCGCCTCTCGTACACTTGCTCGTGGGTGCTTGTCCAGCCATTCCGAAGCCTTCTGCAAACGCAATCGCTGCATATATTGATGTCCTGTCACGTCATAATGCTGGTGAAATAATCGGTTGAGATGCTGCACCGAATAACCAACTGCGTCAGCGATGTGCTTCAATAACAGGTCATCCTGGTAGTGCGTATGAATCAATGCTACTGCTCGGACGAGTGCATCCTTGCTCGGATCGGGCTCCCGATTAGAGTGTTTTACAGTGCCATCCTGTGCCCTAGATGATACAATACCTCCTATGCCGACATCAGATGGTATTTTCGATTGTGCTATATCCAAAATGAGCTGGTAGATCAGGGTTGATGTGTTCCACATCTCCGTTGCTCCTTGATCCAGCGCGTGCCAGAGATTGGTCATGCGTGACCAGATGACTTCAAAACCGGAGATATGGCACGGTTCGTTCTGAAGCAAACCCGTGGATTGTAATACCGATCCAGCCGATGCACCGCCAATGCCGATATAACCCAGTTCCCCTTTGGATTTGGAATGAGGCACATACTCATGCGCAACCTCGGGTTCCACGATGAATAACTGCCCTGCTCCTATCGTCCATGTCCCTTTTCCCGTTATCTTGAACTGCCCTTCACCACCGCGTGACAAAAACAACTGATACACCGGAAATCCATCCGGTCTATGCAGAACTTTCTCTTCCTGCGTGCCCACACAATACAGGTACAGCGGCAACCGGGAATCCGGCAGGCCCGTCAAACGAAATGCAAGCATTCCATCATTCCTTTCGGCTCATAGGCTTTTACATAAGGTGAACTAAAGAAATTTACACTGGCCACTCCGTTTCATGTAAATGTAAGTTCAATCTATATACCCAGCTTCCCTTTATTATCCAATAATTGGTTCAAATGCAACATTGGTCTAAGGGACCGTTCTGGCGACAAATTTTTTATCAAGTGAATTGCCGCGAGGATGTTAAGCGGTGTCTACGTGGGAATATTAAAAACTCCCTTTCCGGTTGGAAAGGGAGTTAATGGCTTTAAATTCCTAAAAATTAATTACCCAGTATGCGTTTCAACCGCATTTGTCTATCTGGATTCATGAACCTGGCGTAGAGGGGTCTGCAGCAGATGATTGAGTGCCATTACCACCTGAAGTTCCCGCGCCCGTATTGTCAGTTCACTGACCATTTCCAGAAGAAGCTGGCGGAATATCAAATGTTCTTTCTGCACTGACAGATGTATATTTCGTCGGCTCACTCACCACTGAGACTACCAAAACTTTGTATTTACCCTCTCCAAAAGCCATATTATTTGAATCATTGGCGGAATTTCCAATATCCACTATTGCTGTTCCTGAAGAAGTACCACCCGTATCAACAGTTTGTAAAGCTTTCCCAGCAGTTCCTGAATTGCTTCCTTCTTTAACAATGTACACATCGTAACGAGTAATCCCTAATTCATTTGGCTTATCGAAACTTACATTGATTAAATTATCAGTTACTTTTGCTTCTAAAGCAGTTACCGTTTGCACTGGTGTTACTGTCTGTTTCTTCGCATTAATAGTGAATGTAGATGAAGCCAAACTTGATTCACGATTATTGTCGTTTGATTCAGATAAAATATACACCGTGTATGATTTGCCTGCTTCAATTTTTTGACCATTGATATCAGACAGTACACCCGGAAGTATGGCATTTCCACCAGATGTTTCCACGTATTTTATTGTAGTGGAATTGTTTTCTTTCGCTATATTCTTCGCTACATTGAGCCCAAATGCGCTTCCTGTCGGAGCAACCATAACAACATAACGTCCAATGCCTGCTTTGGAAGCTGGTTCCGTATATCTCAAAGTCACATCCGTTACATCACCAGCTGCTTGCTCTTCTTTCTTAACTTCAACGTTAGTAATTGTAACTACTCCTACTGCACTAGTTACGGACAATTTAACATCTGCATAGGCCGTTGACAGCACATTGGATGAATTACCTGTATTACTTACCGCAAGTACAAATATGCGATAGTTCTCATCATTGCGAATAGTTGTACTATCTGTTGCCTTGGTATCGTCTAAAGTCACCGTGTAATCTCCGCTTCCTCCAGCTTTATTTACCACCTTAAAGTTGGAGTTCCGATTAGCTTCCGACAAATCAAATCCACTCAAGTTGGAAGTTTTGACTACAAATACACGGTAATGGTACACGTTCGTCTCATTCGACGATCGATTAAATGTCACACGCAAATCACGTCCATCTCCGTTATCCGCGATGTCCTTCGCAGTCACACTGGTCGGAGCGGTAACAGCCGTGTTTGCAGTCAGTGTGATCTGAGAAGAATATGAAGACAACGCATTTTGACTTGAGTTTCCGCTATTGCTTACTGACATAACGAATACACGATAGGAAACGTTATTAGAAATAAGGGAACCGCTTGTGTCGTATGCACTATTCGAAAGAGTTACTGACAAGTTACCACCCGTTTTGTTCACCTGCGTATAGTAGTTCGACGCATTAGCTGCACTTAGTGTGAAGTTGCCCGCATTACCGGAGCGAACAACGTATACTCGATATCCAGAGATTCTGGACTCATCCGCAGCTTTGTTGAACGAAACCCGCAGATCGCGCCCATCACCGTTGTCACCAATATCCGCAACAGCCAGGTTGCTGATGACTCCAGCGTTACCGGTCGTTGTCAGTCTCAGCACAGTGGAGGAAGCTGACAGTGCATTGGTGTATCCATTTTGCTGATTGCCCACCGCCATCACAAAGACGCGATAATCTTGCAGATTCGTTACGTTATAGCCACTTGTGTCCTTCATGGATGAAGGTAATGTCGTTGTAATGTTGTTGCCTGTTTTATTCACCGTATAGTACAGACTGGAGGACAGGTTACTCGCCGTTGTCAGATTAAAGCTGCTGGCAACCGAGTTACGCACCACAAAGACGCGATAATTCGCCACCTTGGACTCATCTGATGAACGGTTGAAACTCACCTGAATGTCACGACCATCTCCATAATCCGAGTTATCCTTCACCTGCGTAATTACTGGAGACGTTGCTGTGTTCACGGACAACGTAAGTGAAGATGATGCTGCGGACAGCTTGCTGTCTGTTGTTGTATTAGTGCTTACCGACAAGATGTAGACCACATACGCTGTGCCACTTTTGATCAATTCGCCGGACGTATCCCGTGTTGAAGAAGTCAGCTGGCTTTTCACTGCGGTACTATTTCCTTTGTATATGATCGTGGAGTTAGCACTGGATACTTTGTTCGCCGCAGCCAGATTGAACGCAGAAGAGTCCTTTGCTTTAACAACAAAAGCACGATAATACGTAATGTTGGATGTTGTGCTCGGCTGCGTGAAGTTAATCTCCAGATCGCGGCCATCTCCATAGTCACTAATATCTGCAGCACGCAGACTTGTAACCGCCTGTACTGTGGATTTCACATTATTGAGCTTCAATGCTTGGGAAGACCAGTTCAATGCATTTTTATAATTATTGCTGCTGTTACCAACAGTCAGTACATACAGACGATACGTTTCATTACTATTGAGCAAATCCCCGTTCACGTCACGCGTCTGTGCATTAAGAGTCAGTTTCGGGTTGCTGCCATTCGGTGTAACAGATGTATAGTTCGCAGAAGGTACGGCAGTTGCTGAGGACTCCGTGAAGCTATTCACATCGCGAGTTTTTACCAGCATAATCCGGTAAGCAGATACCGCCTTCTCTGAAGTTGGACGTGTAAAGCTCACGGTCAGGTCACGACCATCTCCGTTGCTTCCGGATACCGAACCATAGATGTTCCATGCAGCATATTGTGTCTCATCCACTGGAGGTGTTACCGTTGTCTTGATATCTACACGTTGATTGCGCGAGTTCCAGAATACTTTCTCTCCAAAAGCTTCACTGACAAAACGAATGGGAACCATTGTGTTGCCCTTAATCGTGTTCGCAGGTACATCCAACGATATCGCTTCCCCGTTGATGTATGCCGTTTTGGAACCAAGTGTCAATTTAACTTCCTGATCGTCGCGAGTTGCAACAATCGTTTTGGTTCTGTTCGTGTACTGTACCTTCGCATCCAATCCTTCAAAAATCGACCGTAGCGGAACCAGTACGCGTCCACCTTTCATGACAGGTGCCTGAGCAGATGATAACTCTGCATCATTAATATATATGCTGATTCTCGCAGCTGCATCCATAACCGATGTTGGAAGTGCGGACATCAGCATGGCCGATACAGCCAGCGCTGACATTACCTTCTTCACTTGTTTTCCTCCCGCTTTCCTCATATCCCATATCCCCATTCTCACATTTAGTTAACATCGAAATAGATTCGCTGTTCTTTTCATTAATTCCTGTATTTTCCTATGCACAACTAAGACGTTCCGATCGGCTCAAAAGTTTCCAGTTGTACAAAAAATATTTTCGCAGAAATCTTCCTCTATCTTCCACCCTCCAAAAGTTAAAAATAACAGAAGAATTTGTCACCATTCCGCAACCACATCCTGCACCAATTGGGTTAATGTATAGTGACTAGTGAACAACACCTATCAATTTCATAACTACGGGAGGTTCATATCTATGCCATCATCGTTCCAATCTGCCAAACGTAAAGGCATGCGCACCTTCATTACAGCCACCGCTATCCTCATGCTGCTCCAAACGGCTGTCGCTCCATTATCCGGAGTCGCTGCTGCCGCATCTTCCAGTACAGATACCAAAGTCACGACTGCCAGTTCAACAACGATATATAAAACATTTCAGTCCATGCTCTACAAAAAGAACGGCTTGCCTGCCGCCGATACTTATCTCGAATCTCATATCAAAAAAGTAACAAAGCATCAAGCCACCATGATGGTGCTTCAATTGGAGAATGCTCGCCTGAAGGCGCTAAGCGCCATGACAGACCGCCTGCTTGTTCCTAATGTTCAGGACAAGATGATCAAGGCATACAAGTTGAATGATAGCTTCACCAAACTTATGGAGCGTACCCAGGACTCCGATCTGCGTGCACTGTTAAAAGAAGCTCGTGACAGCGGCTATCGCCTCGTCATGCTCGAAGGCTCCCTATATCCCATAATGAATTATGCGGCATTCGTGAAATATACCTCTGTCATTAAAGAGGATATCTCAAGCTACATCCATATCATGACAAAGGAAACGAAAAACTTGCCTGCGGATGACGGTGCTCTGGTCATTGGCTATCAGGAAATTCTCCTTCGAGCACTCAGCCAGGAAAGATTCCTGGAGCTGCATCCAACATCAAATCGGGCCAAGCAGGTGCATAACCTGTTAAACAGTTATACCCTGTATACCTTTTATGGGCTGAACAATACACCGCTGTTTGATTATGACACGAACAAAATGGTTGCGAACGCCCAAAGAGGCTACAACGGCGTCTTGCAGCGTCTTGCATCCGTCGATAGTGAATTCCTCACCAAGCTGGATGCCTTTATGGACGTGGTTAAGGAATCGAAGTATGAAAAAACGGCTGCTGTCGAGAAATGGCTGGAGCAGAATGTGCCGGTCAGCGACTATGCGAATTATTAAATTAATCTGTCCCCAAGGTTAACATCCGTTTCAAATTCAGGCTGAATTCCAACATATCACCATGCCAAAAACCGCCACAGGATACGCTCCTGTGGCGGTTTCTATCTTGGTTCTATAGTCAAAACTGACTAAACCGTCAGCGCTCTGTACTATTGAATCGGTTTGACCATATGATTATACTCATGTCCTGCGATGACAATCACATCGTCTTTGACATATCCCTGCCGTTCGTACAGCATCTGTGCACGGCCGTTGTCCTGTTCTACAATCAAGGATACCTGCGAGTGACCCAGATCTCTGCCTTGCTCCTCAAACGCAGCCATCAGTGCGCGGCCGATGCCCTGCCCCTGATATGCTTCACTTACCGAGAGAGTATCCAGATAATACTCGCCCGGACGGGTTTCTTTGACCAATGCATACTTCTCTTCCTGGCTTCGTCCAGGGCGATCCAGAATCGGCTGGTCCAGACGATCTGCTTCGCCGCCATCATAGGCCACCAGAATCCCCGCAATCAGCCCATCCTGCTCCATCACTGTCACATGACGATAGCTAATCCGGTTGTCTTCCTGCACATAAAACGCCTGCAAAATCTGCATCGCCTTCTCATGATCCGCCTCACCCGCTAGCGCATATGCAATGTCTCCTATCGCCTGGTACAGCAAAGGAATGACCTGATCTGCATCTTCTATGCGCGCAGGTCTGATCAGAGGAGATTTTTCTTGGTGATCTGATTGCATACTGGAATGTTTCATCAGATTAACATGTTGAACAGATTCAGATTTTTGTTAAGCTCGGTATAGGCGATACCTTTGCGGTTCATACGTTCAATGAGTGGTTGGTAATCTTCCTTGTACATCAGCTCGATGCCCACCAAGGCAGGACCATTTTCCTTATCATGCTTTTTCGTATATTCAAATCGGGTGATATCATCATTCTTCCCTAGAACTTCCTCCAGGAATTCACGTAAAGCTCCTGCACGCTGCGGGAAATTAACCATGAAATAATACTTCAGACCTTCATAGATCAGGGAACGCTCCTTGATCTCCTGCATCCGGTCGATATCGTTGTTCCCGCCACTAATAACACAGACCACCGTCTTGCCCACGATTTGCTCACGATACTGTTCAAGGGCCGCAACAGCTAAGGAACCGGCAGGCTCAACCACGATCGCATTTTCATTATATAGTTCCAGAATAGTTGTGCAGGCCTTGCCTTCTGGCACTTTCACAATGTCATCAAGTATACTGCTGCAGATATCATAGGTCAGATCGCCAACCCGTTTTACCGCTGCGCCATCCACGAATTTATCAATATCATCCAGCGTCACAACCTGTTTGCGGAACATCGCCTCACTCATGGAAGCTGCACCAAGTGGCTCTACACCAATGATGCGTGTCTCCGGACTCACAGTCTTCATGTAGGTTCCCACGCCGGCTGCCAGCCCTCCGCCACCAATCGTCACGAATACATAGTCGGCATTCTCATCGAGACTTTCCATAATTTCCATCGCTACCGTACCATTACCTGCAATAATCTTCGGTTGATCAAAAGGATGGATGAACGTCATGCCCTGTTCGTCACATGCACGCATTGCTTCTGCGTATGCATCGTCATACGTATCTCCGATCAGCACCACTTCAACGTTGTTGCCGCCAAAACGACGCACCTGCTTCACCTTCTGATTCGGCGTTGTACTCGGCATGAAGATTTTGCCGTTAATTCCAAGGGCATTACAGCTAAAAGCGACACCCTGAGCATGGTTGCCCGCACTCGCACAGACAATCCCTTTCTCCATCTCGGCTGGCGTCAGACTGCGAATCATATTATAGGCGCCTCGGATTTTGAACGAACGCACCACTTGAAGGTCTTCCCTTTTCAGATACACATTACAGTTATATTTGGCCGACAATACAGCGTCCCGCTGCAACGGCGTTCTTACAATGACCTCACGCAGCACATGATGTGCGCGCACGATATCTTCCATGCCAACACTGGCACGACCGGGACTTGTGGTTCCCGTTGGTTCTTGTTCAACTGGTTTCATGTTGTCTCCACACTCCGCTTTTATGGTCTAGCAATGTCGCGCACTGCTTTTCTTTGTATTGTATCACTTTTGTTCTGTTCTTGCGCCTGAGCTCACTTCATTTATCATTCGTACAATTTCATTGATAATGACCTGAGGGTCTGTATACATAACCATATGTCCCGATTGATCGGCCCCAATCCATCTCGCATTGGATAGCTGGCTCACCGTCTGGCGATGCGCCGTGATGAGGGCAGGTCTGATTTTCCCCTCTCCCTTGCCCGGGTTCGTACCCGAGATCACGCTAACTTCCAGATTACCCAGAGCCGGAGGATGTTCCAGCAGTGCTGCCATGTCATCCAGAAATGTTTTACCTTCCGCAAGCATCGTGCTGGCTGCCCGTACAGTGAAATCCTCCTTGAGGTGATCCGCCGCCACATCAGCAGGCTGAATGCTTCCAGCTTTGCTGCCAAGCAACTTATATAAGCCAGTCCGCGCCATGATTGGAATAATGAAACCATTGATGGCAAAGCTCTTTCTAGTAAGCTTGGAAAAATACATTTCGCAATGCTCGTCTGATGGATCTACCAGGATAATGCCACGTAATCGAGATAGATGTGCAGCTGCCGCAGCCCGTACAATCGGACCTCCCCAGCTATGTCCAACCAGAATGAATGGGCCCTGGCCCAGAGCGGTCAGCAGTTCTCCAAGATCCCCTGCAATGCGTTCAAGGCTGCGGGGAGCCGAGTCGACATCACTTCGTCCTGCCCCTGCCCTGTCATACACGACAGCACGTGCATGCTCAACAATGGCTGGTGCAACCAGTCCCCAGTTCGATCTGGAGGCGCCCATACCGGACTCAAATACAACCGTCAACTCTCCTGTTCCCCTGGACATATAATGTAGTTTGCGACCATCGCGGGTCTGAACAAACGCACTTGAACCAAATGTATGTGAGCTAGGGTTAGGATTCATATTCCCCTCCTGATTACAAGCATAGTCATCTTTCACCGAATCTAATTGAAAATGATTATCAATTACTTCATTATAGAATAATCCATGCTTTACGACAACCATGTTGCTTCAGCAAGTTAGAGCAGTCCTGTCACCTCTGTCACGTTACTAGGATCATCCCCCATCCCACCGTTCCTTTCACCCCTTTTTCCTTATGCAAAAAGAAAACCCGATCCATAATCGGATCGGGTAACCGTACCAGCCAATATGCGGCTGGTTATCACATACACCTTCTTGTTGCTTCGTGCGCAGTTCCTGCACGATCGCATAATCGTAATCGCTTAATCCAAGGATGGGCTCCTACTCGGTTTAAGGGCGCAGCCCCTTATCCCCGAATACCATGATCCTTGCTGTTCAACTGCTCCAGAAGTTCATTCATCGCTTCTTCCGTCATGGCCCCACCGCTAAACGCAACAAGTGCACGCAGCGGCATATATTTCATCATCGCATCCATCATATCTGCATGATCCCCGGCATCATCACCGCCGAACCCACTGGCTTCCTGGAATTGTTGCAAAGCCTGGTCCAGCAGCTTTTTATGGGCCGGATCACGCTGGATATCACCCAATGTACTATTACGCGTATAGGTTGGAAGGAATGTCGCTGTAGACTCTACATTCACACGTGCGTGCACATGAATGTCCCGTGAGGAACTACCTACCTGAATATCGAACTCTCCGGTCTCCACATGCCAGTCTTTCATATTTACGTTGTAATAGGCGAATGAACGCTTGTTTAGTGTAAAGCTCACTACTTTTGATTCTCCAGGTTCAAGAGCCAACTTGGCAAAAGCTTTCAATTCTCTCACCGGACGAATAACTGTGCTCTCTACATCGCTGACATACAGCTGTATAATCTCCTTGCCCGCTCTGTCTCCGGTATTGGTGACCCTTACTTGCACGTTCACCTCATCCTGATCTGTCAGTTCTGTGCGATCTACCTTCAGATCAGCATATTCAAATGTCGTATAACTCAGTCCATAACCAAACGGGAACAGTGGCTCCAGCTCTTTTTTGTCATAATAGCGGTAACCAACAAAGATGCCTTCACGGTAATCGACATGATCCCCTTCACCCGGGAAATTCAGATAAGATGGATTATGACTGAGTTTGGCAGGGAATGTCTCTGCCAGTTTACCGGACGGATTCACCTCTCCGTACAACAGATCAGCTATCGCTCCACCAACAGCCTGTCCACCAAGATAAGCTTCGAGCACGGCTTGCACCTGCGGTAGCCAAGGCATCTCTACTGGAGATCCGTTGCTCAGCACAACGACGACACGTGATTGAACCTTCGCAATCTCTTCGATCAGCCGAATATGATTGTCAGGCAGACGCAGATGGGCACGATCATACCCTTCGGATTCATAACGATCTGGCAATCCAACAAACACAACAGCGGTATCCGCCGACTGCGCTGCCTGAACAGCCTCATGCATTAATGTCTCATCCACATCATCCGCTTCAATCCGATAACCTGGGGCATACGAGAAGGTTACACCTTCGCCAGCCACCTGGGTCATCTCTTCCACAATATCATCCACTTTGGTCGGATTAATATGGGAACTGCCGCCGCCCTGGAAGCGAGGCTTGCGAGCAAATGCCCCGATTAACGCCACTTCGCCTTCACGTCCCAGCGGCAGGATACCTTCTTCATTTTTCAGCAAAACCATACTCTCGGCTGCCACCTTGCGCGCAAGTTGGTGATGCTCATCCTTGTTATATGTAGCCCCTTCTTGCTTTTGATCAACAGCATTGAAGATCAGCGTAAGCAGACGCTCCACCGCCCGATCCAGCTTGTCCAGCGACAGTTGTCCGCTCTCTACGGCATCAATCACTTTACGCTCACCAATTCCACCGCTTGTTGGCATCTCCAATTCCAATCCCGCTGCAAGGGCGTCTGCACGTTCATTGACCGCACCCCAGTCTGATACCACAAGACCTTCGTGACCCCATTCGTCCTTCAGAATATCCGTAAGCAACCATTCATTCTCACCTGCATACGTACCGTTCACCTTGTTGTAGGAACACATTACTGTCCATGGTTGTCCATCCTTCACTGCACCTTCGAAGCTCGCCAGATAGATCTCACGCAGCGTCCGCTCATCCACCACCGCATCAATCGACATGCGCCGTTCTTCCTGATTATTGACTGCAAAGTGTTTGAGAGATGTACCCACACCCTGGCTCTGCACACCCTGAATATGACCGGTAGCCATCTGCGTAGATAACAACGGATCTTCGGAAAAGTATTCAAAGTTACGTCCGCCCAATGGGGAACGTTTAATATTTACACCCGGACCAAGCAGTACCGCTACATCCTCGGCCTGACATTCCTCACCCAAGGCTACCCCGACCTGACGCGCCAGCTCCTTGTCCCATGAACTAGCCAGTCCTGCCGCAGACGGGAAACAGGTTGCAGGTACGCTCGACGTAAGTCCTAGATGATCTGCACTCCCATCCTGCTTCCGCAGCCCATGAGGTCCGTCCGTCACCATGATGGACGGAATGCCAAGACGCTCCACCCCTTTCAGATGCCAAAAGTCCAGTCCCGAGCACATACCCGCTTTTTCTTCCAGTGTCATCCGCTGTACCAGTTCCTTGATGTTACGTTCCACATTAACCCCTCCAGTTCATGATGTTGATACATAGCTATATCACTAAGCATACAAGGTTATCTACCACACATTCAAATGTTTACCCGGTTAGTAACGGTTACATAACACCAGTCCATCATTTCCTCTTTCTGACGATGACTAAATAAAAAGAAAAAACAGCCCGATCTTCACGATCAGGCTGTCTCTATACGTTTCATAACCGTCTATCCACCCAATTTACGCCTGTGTCTTAAACCAAGCTGCCGCGGCTTCTGCCTCGGTACGAGTCAACTGATGACCTTGACGCTCCCAATGCGTGTTTACATCGGCACCTGCACCGCTCAGCAGCGAAGCGAGTTCCTCCGTTTCACGTCTTGGTACAATCGGATCGTTCTCGCCCGCACCAATGAACACAGGCAGACCTTTCAGATCCGGCAGTTCGAGTCCGCGCAGCGGTACCATTGGGTGATGCAGAATTGCACCTTTGAATACATCTGCTTGATGGAAGATCAAGCTTGCCGCAATGTTGGCACCGTTAGAGTAACCCAGTGCATACACGTTGGACCGATCAAAACCGTATTCCACCGCAGCTGCATCGACAAAAGATCCCAGCTCAGCCGTACGAGCAATCAGATCTTCTTCATCAAAAACACCTTCGGCCAAGCGGCGGAAGAAACGGGGCATCCCGTTCTCCGATACATTACCCCGCACCCCAAGTATGCCAGCTCCTGGTGCGATCATCTCCGCCAGACCGATCAGATCATTCTCGGTTCCGCCTGTGCCATGAAGCAACAGGATTGTTGGAGCATCCGGCTGAGCACCTGCTTTATAGATATGTTTCATTGTATTGGTTGTGGTCATGATTTGGACTCTCCTTTCCATTCACGTACTTCAATTCGTGGCAACAATTGTTCAATCTGCTCACGCTGTGGTTCATACCATTCAGGCAACATCAGTTTCTCACCCATGCTCTCTGCTGGTTCATCCCGTGCAAATCCCGGAGGATCCGTAGCCAGTTCGAACAATATACCTCCCGGCTCCCGGAAATACACAGCGTTGAAGTATTGACGGTCAATGACTGGCGTTGGATGATACCCGGATTGTTCAAGATCCTGCTGAATTTGTTCATGCTCCACGTAATCTTTGGCACGCCATGCAATGTGGTGAACCGTTCCAGCTCCACCAATCCCGCGCTGGATACCTGTTGACTGAATATCGATGATCTGACCAATATCGCCGCTTGCCTGAAGACGAAGGAGTCCGTTCTCTTCACCGACTTGCTCCAGACCCAGTTTGCTCACCAAGACGTCCATGGTTTTCTCAGGAACGTGGCTGAACAATACGGCTCCACCAAATCCTTTGATGGCATGCTCCGGTGTCACACCGTTGAAACTCCAGTTGCTTGGCTGACCGCCTTCACGCTCAACCAGTTCAAGCAACAGACCGCCTTTGTCGAAGAAACGAATGTACTGCTCACCGAATCTGGTTTTATTTTCATATGGAATATCGAAGGAAGCAAGACGTTCTTTCCAGAAAGGCAGGCTTCCTACAGGAACCGCATATACGGTAACTCCAGTCTGACCGGAACCAATGACACCTCTTCTTGAATTTTGCTGTGGGAAAAAGGTAATGATTGTGCCCGGTGCACCCTGCTCATTCCCGTAATACAAGTGATACACGTCTGGTGCATCAAAGTTAATTGTTTTTTTCACCAGTCTGAGCGCCAACACACCTGCATAAAAATCAACGTTTTTCTGCGCATCGTCAACAAAAGCTGTAATATGATGAATTCCTGAAGTTCTGAACATAATCTCCACTCCCTTGGTTTTAGTTGTATCATAGGTTATTTTTGCTTCTTTTATTTATTGCTTTTCGTTATTTATCTTTAAATTAAGATTCTTTAAATTTATATTAATCCATTGGACCACAATATGCAAGCTTTTATTTTAAAATTAAGATTTAATACAAAAAGCAGGCCCCGATCACTCCGGGAACCTGCTTAGCGTTATAACGATTGATTAGGTTGTTTCGTATTCCTGTATTACGTTTGTATCACTGCTTCTTAAACCAATTTCATTCTTTTTGGTGGATTCACCAAATCTTTGTGCTCGTATTCATCCTTGATATCTCCGACAATCTCTTCAAGGATATCCTCCATTGTAACCATACCTACCGTAGCACCTGCCTCGTTTTTCACGGTTGCAATGTGTACGCGGCTTTGCTGCATCTGAATCAGCACATCCTTGATTGGAGAGCGCTCGGAGAAACTCGGCGTATTATGAACAAATGTCTCCATATTAAAGTCTCTGCCTGCAGCCACACTCGTCAGCATTTCTTTTGTGTTAATAAAGCCCACAAAATGCGTCTGATCCCCATTCGCAATAACAGGGTATCTTGTATATTCGTGTCGATTCAGCGTCTCAATGATCTGATCAAGCGGCATTTCCTTATTTAGCGTAACAATTTTATCTCTTGGAATCATGATCTCCTGAAGCAAACGCTCATCAAAAGCAAAAATGTTTTTCAGATAGTCCAGCTCCGTCTGGTTGATCTCGCCACTCTCATAGCTCTGTGCCATAATCAGCTTCAGCTCTTCTTCCGAGTGAACGGTATCATGCCCGGCAGGTTTTACACCAAAGATACCAAGCAGCAGACGAGCAGCTCCATTTAATGCATAAATGAACGGATTCATGATTTTACCGAACCAGTACAGTGGTGGTGCCAGCAACAGCGTCATTCTCTCTGCAAACTGAATCGCCAGTGTTTTTGGTGCCAATTCACCAATAACCACGTGCAGGAACGTAATGATCGCCAGAGCAATACCATAGGAAAGCACGGTAGACAATGCCGCCGGCACTTCCATGCGCTCAAATAGCGGGTGCAGCATTTTCTCAACGGTAGGTTCACCCAGGGCTCCCAATACCAGCGCCGTGATGGTAATCCCCAATTGACATGCCGACAGATAATAATCCAGGTTGTGCGCCACTTTTTTGGCCAGTACTGCCTTTTTGTTACCTTCCGAGATCAATTGATCGATTCGGGACATCCGTACTTTAAGAATTGCAAATTCGGCTCCAACGAAAAAGGCTGTCAGACCTATAAATACGGCTACTAAAAATAAATTCAAGGCTATTATTCCGTCCAATGATTTCCCTCAACCTGAGGGATTCACCTCCATTAAAATTTAAAATAAGGTTGCACGAGTGACGTTCCGGTGACGGCTCGTTCTTCCGATCGCCATTGCCTCCAAATTTCCCTGATTGTTGTTTTCAAAGGTATAAAATTGGTTTGCAAACGCGAACGCTACGCTTCTTCAGAATCGATTCCGTCCCCTACACTGTTACGTTGCCAAAACATTTAAATTCTGAGGGCCGTCGACCCTAGATTACAGTTATGATCGAACCAACATTACGCCAGATCGCTAGCAGCTTCCTCAACCTGCGCGCCGTTTACCCGCTCCAGAAGAACTTGCTTGATGTGATAATTTTCGGTATCCACAACGGTCCAGACATAATCACCGTGTTCTACCGTGTCGCCTTTTTCCACACCTACACCCTTCTGGTATTGAATCCATCCAGCTACGGTATCCATCTCTTCGTTTCCTTCAAAGCTAAGCCCGAACTGCCGCTCCACTTCATCCAAAAGTACCCGACCATTAATGAGGTATTGATTCTCTCCGGTCTCCTGGATATCCGCCACCTCATCGGCATCGAATTCATCACGAATCTCACCGACCAGCTCCTCCAGAATATCCTCCATCGTAATAATTCCCGAAGTACCGCCGTATTCATCCACGACCACGGCCATGTGTACACGTTCCTGCTGCATTTTAATCATCGCATCCTGGATACGTGTAACTTCGGAAACAAATGGGATCTCACGAACGAACTCGCTTAGTTGATATGATCTTGCGGCTACCATGTCAGGCAAAATCTTCTTCACATTCACAACACCGATAATGCGGTCCTTGTCCCCATCCTCGATGACAGGGTAACGTGAATAGTTATGTTCATCCAATATGGGAATAATATCGTCATAGGTCATATCCTGATCTAATGTCACCAGTTCCGTACGTGGTACCATGATGTCTTTGGCATCACGTTCGTCGAACACAAATACATTTTCCAGATATGAAAGCTTGGTCTTGTTGTTCTCGTCACCTTCATAACTCTGGTTCATGATGATCTTGATCTCGTCCTCCGAGTAGGCTTGATCATGTTTGGCAGGCTTCACACCGAATCCTCGCAGAAGAACACGAGAGGTTCCATTAAGCGCCCAGATGAACGGATACATGATTTTACCGAACCAGTATAGTGATGGGGCAAGCATTAATGTCAGTTTTTCTGAAAATTGAATCGCCAGCGTTTTCGGTGCCATCTCACCAACAACCACATGCAAAAACGTGACGAGGATAAAGGCAATCGCATAGGAAGCAATTGATGAGATCGAAGCAGGTACATCTAAATAATTGAATACCGGGTATAACAATCTCTCAACCGTCGGTTTGCCGAGCGCTCCCAGTCCTAGAGCAGTGACCGTAATACCGAGCTGACAGGCTGACAGATAATAATCCAGGTCCGAGACAACTTTTTTGGCAAGTACTGCCTTTTTATTGCCTTCGGCAACCAGTTGATCTACTCTTGATGTACGAATTTTGACTACAGCGAACTCCGATGCTACGAAAAATGCAGTCAATGCAATCAAGATAATAAGTAAAGCGATATTCAATATGGTAATTATGTCCAATGATTTCCCCGGTTCTCAGGGATTCACCTCCAGAGATAGTTACAGCGTGATCCGTTAACTAGGTTAACCATTCATGCGCTGTTTGTCGTTCATCATGGCGTATGCCTTATATGAAATCGAATAATGATCATATTTGTATATGTCGTACGTGTTTGACCTTGTAAAATACAAAACAGGAATTCAAGATGAAGTCAATGACTTGCAGAAACTTCTTCATTCAAATCGGGTTACCCCTCATGCTGTCAATTGTTCCTCGCTTAACTCCACCTAGATTCGCCATTTGGACAATTTACAATATCGCCTACCCAATAGATATCCACCTCCCCTCGTACTCATTCCTGTTTCCGAAAAGTATACCATGTTTCCCGCTCAACCATCCAGTTGCACGTTATGGTTTGCCACAAGCTTACAGTATAATGTTCACAAATTAGTCTCTATGTATGTTACGTACTTTATATAATATGATTGATATTATCTCATAATGTGAACATGTTCACATGTTTAGTATAGTCCAATTTATAAAAATACTACCCTGTACTTTAGGGCATTAAACAACATGCCTAAACACCCAGATTATATCCTGTTTCGTATCTTTCCCATGTCTTTCCCGTATGGACAAGTTCGGCCGTTTGCACAAGGTACATCTATATACGCAGCAAAGAGCCCGCAGGATGCAAATACCTTTCCGGTACACATCTATACGGGCTCTTGTATTCATTCTATACCAGTGCTTTAGCAGCGATATCCGTCCGCTGATGTTTGCCATCAAATCGGATACGCTCCGCCTCTGCATAGGCTTTGTTTCTAGCTTCGGCAATATCTGCACCAAGGCCAACTACGCCCAGGATTCGTCCGCCGTTCGTGACCCAGTCTCCTGCTTCATTACGAGCTGTACCTGCGTGGAATACCACGGCATCGTCCACTTGATCTAGTCCTTCGATGACTACTCCTTTGGCATAAGGACCCGGATAACCTCCTGAAGCAAGCACCACACATACTGCGGCTTCATCGCTCCATTCAATCTCAATGTCAGCCAGTTTGCCATGAACGGTTGCCCAGAAGATATCGAACAAGTCACTTTTCAGACGTGGCAAAACAACCTGTGTTTCGGGATCACCAAAACGTGCGTTAAACTCAATCGTTTTGGGTTTGCCATCCGGCGATATCATCAGACCGGCAAACAATACACCTTGGAATGGACGTCCCTCGGACACCATCGCTTTAGCCGTTGGTTTAATGATCGTCTCCACGGCTTCCTCAATAATAGAAGCAGGGATATGTGGCAATGGTGAATATGTACCCATACCGCCTGTGTTTGGCCCCTGGTCATTATCGAATACAGGTTTGTGATCCTGTGCTGCGGCCATCGGACGAACCGTCTCCCCATCGACAAAAGCCAGAATGGACATTTCCTGCCCTGCGAGGAATTCCTCGATGATCACTTTGGCTCCTGCATCACCAAATACCTTCTCCACCATGATGCTGCGAAGTGCCCGATCAGCCTCTTCACGCGAATAAGCTACCGTCACACCTTTGCCCGCTGCCAGTCCATCTGCCTTGATGACAACCGGAATTGCTTGCTCATTCAGATACGTTTGAGCCTGTTCGTAGTTGTCGAATTTTTCATAGGCTGCGGTTGGAATGTTATATTTGTGCAGCAGGTCCTTCATGAACGTTTTACTTCCTTCGATCTCTGCTGCATTACGACGGGGTCCGAATACCGGAATACCTGTCGAATCAAATGCATCCACGATCCCATCCGCCAGCGGATCATCCGGACCAATAACCACCAATCCCACTTTAAGCTCTACAGCAAGAGCCGTTAGTTTATCGAATTCATTTACCGCAATGGCATGACACTCAGCGAGCTGAGCAATACCTGCATTTCCCGGTGCGCAGTGAATCTTGTCTACCTTTGGACTCTTAGCCAGCGCCCAGATGATTGCATGTTCCCGGCCACCGCCGCCTACTACCAGAATATCCATTCGTTCTGTTCTCCCTCCGTGCATAACTGGATTTGTTACGCTATCGCGTGTTGAAAAACCTAAAAAAGAGGGGGTGTACCATAAGTCATAAGTATGACTGGCGACACCCCTTATTAAACCTTTTTCATTCTAGTGTTTGAAGTGACGAACGCCTGTGAAGACCATGGCAATTCCGTATTCATTGGCTACTTTGATGGATTCTTCATCTTTGATCGAACCACCAGGTTGAATTACCGCTGTAATTCCGGCTTTTGCTGCCAGTTCCAGCGTATCACCCATTGGGAAGAACGCATCGGATGCCAGAATAGCACCTTTTGCTTGCTCGCCCGCTTGCTCAATCGCAATTTTGGCTGCACCCACACGATTCATTTGTCCAGCGCCCACACCTACCGTCATGTCATTCGCTGCAAGTACAATCGCGTTGGATTTCACGTGTTTAACTACTTTCCAGCCAAACAACAGCTGTTTCAGTTCTTCTTCCGAAGGCGCACGATCCGTTACCACGTTCAGCTCGCTCGCTTCGATGGAGTGTACATCGGACTGTTGCACGATCATACCACCGTCAATAGACGTTACCACGAATTGGCTTTCCCGTTTACGAGCAGCATTCAGTTCACCCGTTTTGAGCAAACGAATGTTTTTCTTCTTCGTCAGGATATCGAGTGCCTCTTGTGTAAAGTCAGGGGCAAGTATGATTTCCAGGAAAATCTCGCTCAATTTGCCTGCTGTATCGCTGTCGATAATGCGGTTCGCTGCCACAATGCCACCAAAGATAGACGTTGGATCTGCAGCATATGCCTTGCTGTAAGCTTCATAGATACTTGCACCAATACCTACGCCGCATGGGTTCATATGTTTAACCGCAACAACCGCCGGTTCTTCAAATTCTTTGACAATCTGCAATGCTGCGTTCGCATCGTTGATGTTATTGTAAGACAACTCTTTGCCATGCAATTGCTCGGCTGTTGTCAACGTATCTTGTGCAGCCAGCGGTTTGCGGTAGAATGCCGCCTGCTGGTGTGGATTTTCGCCGTAACGCAAATCCTGGAGTTTTTCGTAAGTAACCGTCAGACGCTCTGGCAACGGATCGCCGTTCAGGTTAGAGAGATAGTCAGAAATAACTGCATCGTAAGCCGCTGTATGGCGGAACACTTTTGCCGCAAGCCGTTTGCGTGTTTCGAGGGTGGTATCTCCATTGCTGCGAACTTCTTCAAGCACCTTACCATAATCCGCTGTGTCAACAACAACACTGACAAAGGCATGGTTTTTGGCTGCAGAACGAAGCATCGTTGGACCACCGATATCGATGTTCTCGATCGCGTCTTCGTACGTCACATCCGGTTTGGCGATAGTATCTTGGAAGGGGTAGAGGTTTACGACAACGAGGTCAATATAACCCAATCCGTTCTCTTCCATCTGGCGCTTATGCTCTTCGCTGTCACGAACAGCCAGCAACCCACCATGAACTGCTGGATGCAATGTTTTAACACGTCCGTCCATGATTTCCGGGAACCCGGTCACATCCGAAATTCCGATGACAGGTACGCCTTCCTTCGACAACAGGCTGCTTGTACCTCCTGTCGAAATAATCTCCACACCCATTTGCGACAGCTCGCGGCAAAAGTCCACGATGCCTGTTTTATCCCATACGCTGACCAGCGCTCTTTTGATACTCACAATATGCTCCTCCTTTAATGTCCCATGGCTTCGCGTTTCCTGACGAAACACAGCCGATTTATTTCCCGAGAAATATCACAAAATGCGTACCAATATTCGACTTCTGTTATATAAGTGGAACTAAGATGTTTACACGGGACACTCCGATGACAGAACAACCTTCTAATCGCTGTTATCCCCAGATTTTTTGATTCCCTTTTCTTAAAGGGAAAATCCGGTGATAAAGGCGACCGCTTTGCTTTTTCAGGTTTTTTCTGTCCTCTCCGTTAATGTGCAAAAAAATTTCAACTTATATCAAACCGGTTTGTTAACAGTAACGTGACGTCCGTCTAATTGAACCAGACCTTGAGCGAACCAGGATACCACTTCAGGGTAAAGTTGCTGTTCGGCTGCATGGATGGAGCGGCTGATTGACTCAGGCGTATCCTCTGGCAAAATGGGAACCGGATGCTGGGCAATAATCGGCCCTGTATCCATGCCACCGTCCACAAAGTGCACCGTCACGCCTGTAACTTTCACGCCATATTCGAGAGCCTGTCCAATCGCATCCTTGCCTGCAAATGCTGGTAGCAAGGACGGATGAATATTAATCAACCGCCCTGCGTAACGATCCACCACAACCGAAGTCAACAATCTCATATATCCCGCAAGAACAACCAAGTCGATTTTTTTGGATTCAAGCACTTCCACGATCTCTGCCTCATAGGCTTCACGGGAAGCATAATTTTTTGGAGTAAACAGATGACAATCCACGCCTGCATCCTGTGCCCGCTGCACAACGCGTGCAGCCGATTTATCACACACGAGCAGATCTACAGATGCATCCAACCCACCGTTCCGTACTGCATCGACCAATGACTGAAAGTTGGTCCCTTCACCCGAGGCAAATACAGCTATGCGGTAGTTCGCCATTAAACATCCGCTCCCGTGAAGGTTACTCGCGCATCTCCTTCAGTAACACGGCCAATGATGTACGCTTCTTCACCAGATGCTTTCAGTTGTTCCAGCGCTTCCGTTGCATCTGCTTCATTAACCACCAGTACAAGCCCAACACCCATGTTGAATGTGGTGAACATGTCACGGTTCGAGACAGCACCTTTTTCCTGTAACAGGTTGAAGATCGGCAGGATCGGCCAAGAGCCGTAGTCAATATCCACATTCACGTTGCTCGGCAACATACGTGGGATATTCTCGATGAAGCCACCACCTGTAATGTGTGCCATGCCTTTTACTTTTACCTTTTCCAGCAGGGACAACAGAGGTTTAACGTAGATCTTCGTAGGTTCCAGCAGGGAATCACCCAGCTTACCGCCCAGTTCCGCTACTTCATCATGCAGATCAAGTCCCGCATCTTCCAACAAAAGTCTGCGTACCAGCGAGAATCCGTTACTATGCACACCGCTGGAGGCCAGTCCAATCACTGTGTCGCCAGGGGCGATGGTTGTACCGTTGATGATCTTAGCTTTGTCTACGATACCCACCGTGAATCCGGCAATATCGTATTCGCCTTCACTGTACATGCCCGGCATCTCCGCCGTCTCGCCACCGATCAGCGCACAACCAGATTGATAACAGCCTTCAGCGATACCCGCAACAATAGCTTCGATCTTCTCAGGAATAACTTTGTCACATGCCAGATAGTCAAGGAAGAAGAGTGGTTCTGCACCCTGTACCACAATGTCGTTCACACACATCGCTACCGCGTCGATTCCGATGGTATCGTGACGGTCCATGGCAAATGCAATTTTCAGCTTGGTGCCTACGCCATCCGTACCGGATACAAGCACAGGCTCATCGTATTTATCTTTGTTCAAACCGAACAGGGCACCGAATCCACCCAGATCTGTCATCACTTCCGGACGGAAGGTACGCTTCACGTGTTTTTTCATCCGTTCAACCGCTTCATTACCTGCCGCGATATCGACGCCGGCCTTTTTATATGCTTCTGACAAGTGGAATCAGCTCCTTTTTTTTCGCCCCACCTAAATCCTCCCGCCCGGGAGGACCCCATAGGACCTTGGCAGGCCCTCTGGACACCCGCCAAAAAAGCGGTGCAGAGGTGGCTGGTGTGATCTTGCTATGGTTGATTCGTGCGTGATCCCGCGGGATTGTTCGCCGATTCCGTTGGCTGCAAGCCATCGGTCGGCGAACCCCGCTCAGCTACGCTGCGGGGCAAGCCCGCTGGGCAGCTCCTTCGCTTGGCTGCCCTGGCCCCTGTTGCTCCGCAAGGCGGGGCTTAAGGGCGCGGGCTGCGTCCGGGGGCAGCTGCTTCGCTTGGCTGCCCTGACCCCTGTTGCTCCGCAAGGCGGGGCTTGAGGGCGCGGGCTATGCCTGGGGCGGCGAGATACGTTTGTCTCGCCACATAACAGCTAGCAACTGCAGCCGAATTTTTCTTCCCCGCCAAAGTCGAGGCGGGTTGGGTAATCATTATCAAAACATGCGAGGCAAAGCCCGCCTTTGGGATCATCCTGATTATCTCCCTGAATCGATGCTATCAGTCCATCCGGACTGAGGAACGACAGGGAATCCGCATTAATCTCACGGCAAATTTCTTCCACCGACAGTTGTGAGGCGATCAATTCACGGCTGTCCGGTGTATCGATGCCATAGAAACATGGGTTTTTGAAAGGTGGTGATGTAATGCGTACATGGACTTCGGTAGCTCCTGCATCACGCAGCATGTTAACGATCCGACGGGAGGTTGTTCCCCGTACAATGGAGTCGTCAATCATAACCACACGTTTTCCTTCCACAACGCGACGCACAGCGCTCAGCTTCATCTTTACACCCTGCTCCCGCAATTCCTGGCTTGGCTGGATAAACGTACGTCCGGTGTATTTATTTTTGATCATACCCATCTCATACGGAATGCCTGTCTGTTCAGCGTATCCAATCGCCGCCGAGATGCTGGAATCTGGTACCCCCGTAACCAAGTCCGCATCCACAAACGACTCAATCGCCATCCGGCTTCCCATTCGTTTACGGGCAGCATGCTGATTCGCACCATTCATATCACTATCGGGACGAGCAAAATATATATATTCCATCGCACATAATGCCTTGCGGTGTTTGTGATGATCAAAGCGATCTTCGTGCAGACCATCTGCATCAAGCACGAGCAGTTCACCCGGTTCAATATCACGAATTAACTCTGCGCCGATTGTTTCCAGTGCACACGTCTCGGATGCAAACAGATACGCATCTCCCAGCTTACCCATCGTCAGCGGTCGAAGTCCGTGCGGATCGGAAGCCACGAGCAGCTTGTCATTGGTCATGATCAGAAATGCATAACCGCCCACAATGCGCTGGAATGCCTCTTTTGCCGCTTCCACAAGCCCTTTGGAGGATCGTGCAATCAGATGCGCAATGACCTCGGTATCACTCGTTGTTTGGAAAATGGAACCGCTCTGCTCCAGCTCACGCCGGATCGTTGGTGCATTCACGATGTTTCCGTTGGTCGCTACTGCCAAATCGCCATCACGGTATTTAAATACCAGTGGCTGTGCGTTCGTCAGTTTACTGTCACCACTTGTTGAATACCGGACATGTCCAATGGAAATATCCCCGGTTAACGTCTGCATCAGGTCTTTGGTGAACACTTCTTTCACCAGACCCATGCCGCGATGATAGTTAAACTGGCTGCCATCACTCACACACATGCCTGCACTTTCTTCGCCCCGATGTTGCAACGCATGCAGTCCATAATAGGAGAGCGAAGCCGCGTCAGGGTGTCTGAACACCCCGAACACACCGCATTCTTCCTTCAATTTGTCGAGTCCTTCCTTGCCGGACCCTTCATTATAATAATCGCCTGTCCACAACGGTCCTGTCGTCAGTTCATGAGACATGGAATCGCATCCTCCCAGACCTGAGCCAAACCTCCTACAGGTTCGCTCACGGCTGATGTTCCGTTCAATTCAATCGTCAGGTTACTTCCTTCTACACGTCCAATCACAGCTACAGGTACACCGCGCTCACGTACAAATGCTTCAAGTTTACCCGCTTGCTCTGGCGTAGCCGACAACAAGATACGGGATTGACTCTCACTGAACAGGGCGTGATCTGCACGCAGTGCAGTCTCCACATTCACCTGTGCTCCTACGTTACCGCTGATACAAGACTCTGCGAGTGCAACAGCCAAGCCGCCTTCAGACAAGTCATGTGCAGAGCGAACGAGACCGGATTGAATAGCTTCCAGCACCGTGCTGAGCAACGCTTTTTCCGTTTGCAAATTCAGTTCTGGCGGACGACCTTCCGTCTGACCATGAACCGCATATTGCAGCTCGCTGCCACCCAGTTCAGCTTTTGTTTCACCGAGGAGGATGATAACATCACCTTCGGATTTGAATGCTTGTGTCGTGATATGATCCGTATCATGAACGAGACCTACCATACCGACAACTGGCGTTGGATAGATGGAGCCTTTGGCGTTTTCATTATACAGACTTACATTACCACCGATGACCGGCGTATCCAGCACACGGCAAGCTTCTGCCATACCGTCTACCGCTTTCTCCATTTGCCAGAAAATATCCGGCTTCTCCGGGTTACCGAAGTTCAGGTTGTCCGTGATCGCCAGTGGCTCAGCACCAGAACATACAATGTTACGCGCAGCTTCACTTACGGCAATCCGTCCACCAACTTCAGGATCAAGATACACATAACGTCCATTACAGTCCGTTGTCATTGCGAGACCTTTGCGTGTGCCACGAATCGTAACTACGGCAGCATCCGACCCTGGACGAACGGCAGTACTTGTACGCACCATGTAATCGTATTGATCATACACCCATTTTTTACTCGCTACGGTTGGTGAAGCCAGCACTTGTTTCAGCGCTCCGCCGAGATCCGACACTTCGTCGTAACGAAGCGTGTCGATGGAAGCACTTTGCTCATAATAAGCAGGTACAGAAGAAGGTTTGTCATAGACTGGACATTCGTCAACCAGTGCCGTTACTGGCATATCTCCAACCACTTCGCCGTGGTGGATCAATTTCAGACGACCATCATCCGTTACTTTACCAACTTTGGCACAGATTACGCCCCAACGTTCAAAGATTTCCATCGCCTGTGCCTCATCCTTCGGCTCAACGACGAACAACATGCGTTCTTGGGACTCAGACAACATCATCTCGTAAGGCGTCATGCCTTCTTCACGTTGTGGTACCTGATCCAGATACAATTCCAGACCGTTACCCGCTTTACTTGCCATCTCTGCACTCGAACATGTCAGACCCGCAGCACCCATATCTTGAATTCCGAGCACGATGCCCGTGTCGATCAATTCCAGACAAGATTCCATTACCAGTTTCTCCATAAACGGGTCACCGACCTGAACCGCTGTCCGTTGGGACTCGGATTCTTCCGTCAGTTCAACCGATGCAAAGGTTGCTCCATGAATACCATCTCGGCCTGTTGGTGGCCCTACATAATAAACCGGGTTCCCTACACCTTTAGCTACGCCGCGCTGAATTTTGTCATGATCAATCAGACCCACACACATCGCGTTAACCAGCGGATTGCCTTCATAGCTCTCATCAAACATCACTTCGCCTGCAACGGTAGGAATACCGATACAGTTACCGTATCCAGCAATACCCGCTACAACATGTTCGAACAAATATTTAACGCGATCGCTCTCCAGCTTGCCAAAACGAAGGGAGTTCAGTAATGCAACCGGTCTTGCGCCCATGGAGAAAATATCACGGATAATGCCGCCCACACCTGTTGCCGCACCTTGATAAGGCTCAACCGCGGAAGGATGGTTATGGCTTTCAATTTTGAATACAACAGCCTGGTTATCACCGATATCCACGATACCAGCACCTTCACCAGGTCCCATCAGGACACGTGGTCCAGTGGTTGGGAAACGGCGCAGCAATGGCTTGGAGTTTTTATAAGCACAATGCTCGGACCACATTACACTGAACACACCAATTTCCGTGTAGTTTGGCTTGCGCCCCATGAACTCACAGATCAGCTCATACTCGCTGTCAGATACGCCCATTTGTGCGTAAAGTTTATGTTCTGCGACCTGTTCTGCTGTTGGTTCCTTAGCGGATAGCTGCTGCGTCATGCCGATCCCTCCATGCTTTCAAAATAGATGTAAACATACGTTTGCCGTCTTCCGAACCAAACAGTGAATCCACTGCACGCTCTGGATGCGGCATCATGCCGACCACGTTTCCAGCCTCGTTACAGACTCCTGCAATATCACCCAGGGAACCGTTCGGGTTGGTACCATACGTAAATACGATCTGGTTGTTCGCTTGCAGACTCGCTAGCGTCTCCTCGTCGCAATAATAGTTGCCTTCACCGTGAGCAATCGGGATGATAATCTCTTCGCCCGGTGCATAGTCACGTGTAAATGGTGTATCTGCATTCGCCACTTTCAATACCGTATCGTGACAACGGAATTTCAGGGAAGTGTTACGGATCAACGCGCCTGGAAGCAATCCTGCTTCGGTCAGGATCTGGAATCCGTTGCAAATACCCAAAATATATTTACCTTGTTCAGCAGCTTTCGCTACCTCGTTCATTACCGGTGCAAAGCGGGAAATCGCTCCACAGCGCAAGTAGTCACCATAAGAGAAACCACCTGGAACTAAAATACAATCATAAGCCGAAAGATCTGTAGCCGTGTGCCATACATAATCAACCTCTTGTCCAATCGCATCTTCCACTGCCTTGTAACAGTCGATGTCGCAGTTGGAGCCAGGGAACACAAGAACTGCAAATTTCATGAGATTAACCCTCCAATTCGTAGCGGTAATCTTCAACAACGGTGTTGGCCAGCAGCTTTTCACACATGACTTTCAATCGTTTCTCCGCTTCCGCACGATCTGTTGTATCCAGGTTCAATTCCATGACTTTACCGATCCGTACACTTTCCACTTCATTGAATCCCATTGAATGCAGGGCTCCTTGAACAGCTACGCCTTGCGGGTCGAGTACGCTTTGCTTAATAGTGACATATACGGTTGCTTTGATCATGATCCTTATGTTCCTCCTCAGTAATGAACGGGATAAATGCTTTACGCTGTTAAAAAAGTTACTTTTGGTGCTTGCTCCGGGGCGGATTGTTCTTCCGGTCGCTTGTTGTCCCCAGGTTTTTTGATTGTTTTGAACCGCTATGCGGTCAAAACCCGAGGACAAAGGCGAACGCTATCGCTCCTTTAAGAACAATTCCGCCCCTCCGCTAGTCCATGCGACGTTTTTTAAAGGCCTAAACCTTTACGTTGCACGGTGTGTAATGGTCGAGACTGACCATTACGTGAAAACAATGAATGGTCTTTAAGTTACTTTAGTAACCTTATTATTTTTATATTTGTAGACTTCCTGTTTAATAGAAGTCTTTGGTCTTAATTGCCTCATCCCCCAGTTTGTCACTGGCGGAGGGAAAGATTTGAGCTGGAGAAGCGTAAGCGTTCGCCTTTGCAACCGGAATGTTTCCTTTTGAAAAAAGGGATTCCAATCAAAACATTCCGGGGCAACAGCGATCGAAAGCCAAACTTTCCTGTAGCCCGCTCAAACGTTAAACTTTATTATTTCGTTAAACGGTTATAAATATCGACGTATCTTGCGGTTGTTGCTTCAACTACCGCTTGTGGGAGTGGATCAGGTTTGCTGTTCTTGTCCCAATCGGTTCCAGCGAGATAGGTGCGCACTGGCTCTTTATCCATGCTGTCGATCTCGATGTCTAGTTCATAATTCTCTTTGGCCCAGAAACGTGAAGCATCTGGGGTGAAGATTTCGTCAATCAGGATGACCTTGCCATCCACGATGCCGAACTCGAATTTGCAGTCTGCGAGAATGATGCCACGCTGATCACAGTAATCACGGGCGAATTCGTACAGGCGTAAGCTTTTTTCCTGAAGCTCCATTGCAAGTCCGTCTCCCACCAGTTCTTTCATGCGATCCATTGAGATGTCCTCGTCGTGCCCTACATCATTTTTGGCAGCCGGGGTGAAGATGGGAACTTCGAGCTTGGCGTTCTTGCGCAGTCCTTCAGGCAGTTTAATGCCATTCACTTCACCGCTCGTTTCGTACTGTCTCCATCCACCACCAGTGATGTATCCACGCACGACACATTCAATATCAATGCGTTCTGCTTTGCGGGTTACCATGATGCGGTCTTTGAGCAATTCAGGGTCTGTGATCAGGTCACCCAGTTGATTCACATCGGTATGAACCACGTGATTGTCCATCATGCTACCTGTCAGTTCAAACCAGAAGCTGCTGAGTTTGTTCAGTACGTTTCCTTTCTCGGGAACTGCCGGGTCCAGCACATAATCAAATGCCGAGATTCGGTCGGTAACCACGATTAGAAAATGTTCACCCAGATCGTACAATTCACGTACTTTTCCTTTATATAACAGAGGTGCTTTAACGAGATCTGCCGCAGTGGACAGTGCCATGGGCTCACCTTCTTTCAGGAGATGTAAGGCTAAGATCAGAATCCTGATGGTGCGGACTCCACTCCGATGACAGAACAATCTTCCGATCGCTGTTATCCCCAGATTTTTTGATACCACTTTTTCAAAGTGAAAATCCGGGGATAAAGGCGAACGCTTTGCTTCTTCAGCTTATTTCTGTCCTCTGCGTTCAAGCGCTGAACCATCATTCTGTGCTATAGCCTTATGGAAGTTATATATTAGTCGTTCAGACCGAGCTTTTTGAAGATGGTGTCTACGTGCTTCAGATGCCATGACGGGTTGAACGCATCTGCGATTTCCTCTTCGTTCAGTACTTCCGTGATTTCCGGTGTGGATTTCACGATATCCTGGAACTGACGTTGTTCTTCCCATGCTTGCATCGCACGTGGTTGAACGGTATCGTATGCTTGCTCGCGGCTGAAACCTTTGTCGATCAGCTTTGTCATGATGCGACCGGAGAATGGTACCCCGTAGGTGCGCTCCATGTTGCGTTTCATGTTCTCAGGGAATACCGTCAGGTTCTTCACGATGTTGCCAAAACGGTTCAGCATGTAGTTCAGCAGCATCGTTGCATCTGGCAGAATGATACGTTCCACGGAAGAGTGCGAGATGTCGCGTTCATGCCAGAGCGTTACGTTCTCGTATGCCGATACCATATGTCCGCGAATGACGCGGGACAGACCGGAGATGTTTTCACTACCAATTGGATTACGCTTGTGCGGCATTGCTGAAGATCCTTTTTGACCTTTAGCAAAAGCTTCTTCCACTTCACGGAACTCACTCTTCTGCAGTGCACGTACCTCTGTAGCGAACTTGTCCAGGGATGTTGCGATTAACGCCAGTGTAGCCATATATTCCGCGTGACGGTCACGTTGCAATGTTTGAGTCGAGATCGGCGCAGGTTTCGTGCCCAACTTCTCGCATACAAACTCTTCGACAAACGGATCGATGTTCGCGTACGTTCCTACTGCGCCTGAGATTTTTCCGTATTGTACATTGTCTGCTGCATGACGGAAACGCTCAAGGTTCCGTTTCATCTCTTCATGCCACAATGCCATTTTCAGTCCAAATGTCGTTGGCTCCGCATGCACCCCGTGCGTACGTCCCATCATTGGTGTGTGCTGATAAGCCAGTGCTTTTTCACGAAGAATTTCAATGAAATTTACGATATCCTTTTCCAGAATCTCATTCGCTTGACGCAGTACATAACCCAGAGCCGTATCCACGACATCTGTGGAAGTCAGTCCGTAGTGCACCCATTTCCGCTCCGCACCCAGACTTTCAGATACTGTACGTGTAAATGCGATAACGTCATGACGTGTTTCCTTTTCAATCTCATAGATGCGATCGATGTCAAAAGATGCGTTCTGACGAAGCAATGCTGCTTCTTCCTTAGGGATAACACCCAGTTCGGCCCACGCCTCACATGCACAAATTTCAACTTCCAGCCACGATTGGAATTTGTTCTCTTCGGTCCAGATGGCTCTCATTTCGGGTCTGCTATAACGTTCAATCATGAATTTGTATTCCTCCAGAGATTAGTTTGTTCAATCCATTGCAATCCTTCTTCAACATCCTGACAGAGCAGATTCACATGCCCCATCTTACGTCCTGTTTTCGCTTCGGTTTTACCATATATGTGAAGCTTGGGAATCACACCGAGCTCTATCGCTTCTGCATCAGGTTGCCCTGTTCTGGCGATAATGCCTTCCAGATGTTCCCCAAGCACATTGACCATAACAACCGGACTTAATAACGAAGTGTCCCCAAGTGGTAATCCGCAGATCGCACGGATATGTTGTTCGAACTGGGAAGTCGCACAAGCTTCCATCGTATAGTGACCGGAATTATGTGGTCTTGGCGCCAGTTCGTTGACGTACAGTCTTCCATCCGCCGCTACAAACAGTTCCACAGCAAGTAATCCAACAGCCTTCATTGATTCTGCCACCGCTGCTGCCAACTTTTGCGCTTCAATCTGGATGTCTGCGGCAACTCTAGCCGGTACAATTGAAGCATGCAAAATGTTATTCACATGAATGTTCTCCGCTGGCGGGAACGTTTTGATCTCCCCATTTGTACTACGCGCTACAACGACCGATATCTCGCATGCAAACTTGATGAATTGTTCCAGCACCAGTTCCGCACCTGTAGCTGCAAGCTCTTCATATGCGGCAACCGCCTCACTCGCTTCCCAAATTACACGCTGGCCTTTGCCATCGTAGCCTCCAGTCACCGTCTTCAGTACACATGGCACTCCAAGTTCGCTTACAGCAGCAAGCATCGTATCCGCACTCGTGATCTCACGATAAGGCGCAACTCTTACTCCAGCAGCTTCAATTGCTCGTTTTTCACGCAACCGATGTTGTGTGGTGTACAGTAACGCACTTCCTTGCGGAACGTAAGACTCACGCTCGAGCAGCCCAGCGACTTCTGCATCCACATTTTCGAACTCATACGTAATGACATCGCATTGCCGAGCCAGTTCAAGTGCAGCTTTGGCATCGTCATAACCAGCTTCAATCTGACGAGCAACTTGACCACAAGGTGCATCCGCAGCGGGATCAAGAGTAACGAATCGATACCCCATTGCCGTTCCTGCGAGCGTCATCATACGTCCGAGCTGTCCGCCTCCAAGAATGCCGATGGTTGTTTTCCCGGGCAGCAGGACATTTTTCAACTCACCTGCTATACCGGATTGGTTCCCTGTACTACTCATAGTTCTTCACTGCTTTCGAGTACTTCTTGTTTGATGCGCTCTCGGCGAGCTTCAGAGCGACGTTGGACATCCGGGTCAAAAGCACCGATCATTTGAGCTGCCAGCAATCCTGCATTGGTTGCCCCTGCCTTGCCAATCGCCACAGTTGCGACGGGAATACCACCAGGCATCTGAACAATGGACAACAAGGAATCGAGACCGTTCAATGCTTTGGATTGAACCGGTACGCCAATGACTGGAAGCATCGTTTTGGCGGCAACCATACCGGGTAGATGTGCTGCCCCGCCTGCCCCTGCAATGATCACCTTGAATCCTCGATCAATTGCTTGCTCTGCGTATTCAAACATCAAATCCGGTGTACGATGGGCGGAGACCACCTTTTTCTCATACCCAATCTCCAGCTCGTCCAGCACCTCGCACGCATGTTTCATCGTTTCCCAATCCGACTTGCTGCCCATAATTACAGCGACTTGCAGTGACATGAATACATCCAACTCCCGTCTGAGCTTTTTTGATTACATCTGGTATTAATGAATTCATTTTACGTGTGAAATGAAAAAATCCGCTACCCGCGAAAACATCACATTTTCTCCGGACACCGGACTCCAAGAAATACGTATCCCTCATTTGGGCATGCCAAAAGGGGGCTTGCTGTCCGCATCTGGTTGCATGCGACTCTCAGCCGTATCTCCTCGTAGTCCGGAAATTTACGGTTCCCGGGTAGATACTTCCGGGCCCTATTCCCGGCGTTATACGAGCAAATATCTATCAAACTATCTTCGTTCATTTTGGTAATCTCTTATTACACATTTCGTTCCTACTCGACCTTATTCTTACCTGATCGACACATCTAACATTCTAACAATCCCCTACAGCTAATGTCAACTTAAAGACGAACATTTAACATATTGACAAATATAATGTTCGGGAATTGCTTCATTAAATTCGGTTAGCCATCCATTTCATCCCATAAAAGAAAGCCGGCTCCTCTTCAATCTCTCGAAGACAACCGGCTTCCTGCTTTTCAGTGCGTACACACTTCATCCATTATTTTACGATCAGTACTGGAACCTGAGCATGCTGCACCACATTGTGACTGACACTACCCAGGACAAATTCCCGAATTCCACCGAGTCCGCGGCTACCAATAATAATGATATCAGAATCATTTTCTTTGGCAAAATCAAGCAACACTTCCGCAGCCGCTCCTTGAATCAGATCCACATTGGCCGTTACACCAGCAGCCTGAATTCG
The DNA here is from genome assembly GCF_038002545.1 of Paenibacillus sp. FSL K6-2393. Classification (NCBI taxonomy): domain Bacteria; kingdom Bacillati; phylum Bacillota; class Bacilli; order Caryophanales; family Paenibacillaceae; genus Paenibacillus; species Paenibacillus sp. FSL K6-2393. The sequence goes on along the minus strand of NZ_JBBOCU010000002.1, from coordinate 798,182 downwards.
CTCTTTCGCTTCATCTGTTGTCTGCACCGCCAGATTGTAGTAGTCATTATTAAGTGAAGGTGGCAGTGGAGCCAACCCCTCACCGATGAATACACGCGGGAAATCAAAAGCATGAATGACATCCAGTACTGCATTTGGGGACACTTTCGCTAGCTCAATCGCACGATCAAGTGCTTTATTTGAAGCTTTGGAACCATCATAAGCCACTAATATTTTGGAAAATAACATGTGAATCCCGTCCCTTCCTTTATATGTAGAGCACGCGAAGCAAGCTTCGGTCTGACATGTAATTAACTAACAGAACCATATAACTCCTTAAACGTTCCGCAGCCACAATGAACCATTTATACGAATGAATTTACATATGAAACCCTACTATGAACGGTTACGCATGTGTTCCATGTATTCATTGAATAAAGTAACCATAGATTACCGCATTCAGGAACAACAACAACGGAATACCAATGGTGAAGCTGGGATGTTTGGTCTTATGCCTTTTCCGATACATCGCGATCCAGACTCCCAAAGCACCGCCAATAAACGCAAGCAAGAATAACGTCCGTTCGGGTGTACGGTCACGACGCTGTTGTGCACGCCTCTTATCATCCGACATCACCAGATAACCAACTACATTAATAAATAAAAACCACAATATAAGTCCGGTTTGCATATAATTCTAGCGATCCCCCTGTCCCGGGACATCTCCCTGTCTCCATTATAGTCCTCATTCGAGACATGTTCAACGCACCGGGTAGGGAACCGGAAATTGGTGCATAAACGCTACCTCACTCTGACTTAGGACTCCTGTTTTGGAATTCCGTTCAGGCTTGGTGCTCTTTTGGCTGCTTTGTCCGGGCGCACAGCGATACTCTCTTCCCGAATACTGTCTTTGTTTTGCTGGTTATGGATTTTCTCTGGTTTGTTATGCGGCATATAGGTATCACCTCCTTGGCTTACGTTGCCTGAAAACGGAGGATCTTATACGACTTCACATAGATGAGTAGAGAAAAGTTATAATCAGTCCCTTTGGAGTAAATGAGTACATCATTCGCATAGCTCGTACCGCACGAAGTATTACCTCAACTACCCTCAAGCATGTTACTCTCCCTTTTTCTCCATAGCCGCCTTCAGCAGTTCACCCAGATTGGAACCGATGGACTCCTGCTTAGCATACTGTTTCACCAGCTTTTGCTGATCGCGTTTGTTCACATGCTGTTTGTCCTTATCCAATGTTTCTGTAATACCACAAGGAAGACATTGTACATATAACCCCGCCTTACCTTCTTTGATTTCCATCTTTTTGTGGCACTGGGCACAACGTCGGTTGGACAGTCTCTTCTCTGCCGAACGACGATATCCACAGTCCTCGGTAGGACATACAAGGAATTTACCGCGCTTGCCCTTCTTCTCCAGTAATCGTGCGTTACAGTCCGGGCAATGGCTATTGGACACATTATGTGGCTTGTACTCTGCTTTGCTGCCTTTTACCGTAGACACCAGCTCTTTGGCCATTGAACGAATACCATCCAGGAACGGTCCCGGTTTCCCTTGCCCACGGGCAATTCGCTCCAACTCAGCCTCCCAGCGAGCAGTCAGATCCGGTGTACGAAGCTGCGGGGCAGCCAGTTCAATCAACTGTTTCCCTTTGCCGGTTGGATGCATGCTGTTGCCTTGACGATCTATTGTGTCGGAACTGACCAGCTTCTCGATAATATCCGCCCGTGTAGCCGGAGTGCCAAGACCATGCTTTTCCATCTGGGAAAGCAAAGCGGCTTCGGTATACCGTTTGGGAGGCATCGTCCGTCCACTTTTAATATGGCAACGCTGAACCGTCACGGACTGTCCTTGCTGCACATCTGGCAAAAGCGCACGCTCATGGTCTGCTGCATCATCCACACGGTCATCGTCATCATCGCTGTAATCGCCGCCGTATACTTCACGCCATCCACTTTCTTTTACTGTTGTACCTTTGACATGGAAGGAATCGTCCCCCACTTGAACCGTGATCGCAACCGAATCGTACTTCGCTGCCGGATAAAATAGGCTGATAAAACGACGTACGATCAGATCGTACAATTTGCGTTCCTCCGGGTTCAATTGATTCAGAAGCACCGTTTGCTCCGTAGGGATAATTGCATGGTGATCAGTCACCTTGCTATCATCCACAATACGTTTGGTGATATTCAGATTTTTGCGCAGCAAAGGACGTGCCAAAGACGCATAAGGTCCAATGGCTACACTGTCCAGACGTTCTTTCAATGTAGCTGTCATATCCGAAGTCAGGTATCGGCTGTCCGTACGTGGGTACGTTACGAGCTTGTGCTGTTCATACAGACGTTGCAGGACATTTGATGTTTGCTTTGCAGAGAAACCATATTTCCGGTTGGCATCCCGTTGCAGTTCCGTCAGGTCATATGCCAGTGGATGTGGCTCCACCTTCTCGCTTTTCTTCACTTGGGCAATCGTGCCCTTGCGTCCATCTACCCGTTTCTTTAATTCCTGAGTTTCTTGAGGGTTGAAGATTCGCGAATCTCCTCCAGCCGCTCGCCACACAGCCTGAAAACCACCCAAATCTGCCGTTAACGTCTCATACTCCTGTGAGCGGAAACCGTTAATTTCATTTTCCCTGTCCATAATCATGCCTAATGTCGGGGTTTGTACCCGTCCAGCAGACAACTGCGCATTGAAACGAACGGTTAACGCACGGGTCACGTTAAGTCCAATCATCCAGTCGGCCTCCGCCCGGCAACGTGCAGATTCATAGAGACGGTCGAACTGACTGCCTGGCTTCAGCGAAGCAAATCCGTCTTTGATCGCCTTATCTGTCTGGGATGAAATCCACAGGCGTTTAAAAGGTTTTTTCCACCCCGCCATCTGCATGATCCAACGGGCTAGCAATTCTCCCTCACGTGCTGCATCCGTCGCAATGACCAGCTCGCCAACATCCTGACGCTTCATCAACTGCTGCACGGCTTTATATTGATGGTTGGTCTCTTTAAGTACCTTCAGTTTCGTACGCTCTGGCAGAATTGGCAGGTCCTCCAGATTCCATGTTGCATACTTCTTGTCGTAATCCTCCGGTTCAGCTAATCCAACCAGATGTCCAAGCGCCCAGGTAACGATATATTTCGGGCCTTCCATATAACTTTTATGTTTATCACGCGCCCCCATAACTCTGGCTATTTCGCGTGCTACAGACGGTTTTTCTGCGAGTACCAATGTCTTCACTTCATATCTCTTCCTCTCTGGTAGAACGTTATGTCTCTTTCATTCCTATCTTTTCATTATATCATTTCACACTAAAGGTATGCTCTGTCATCTCTACTTCTTACTCCACTCGCATCCTGTAACCTCATGTTTAATCAATATATCGAATTCGTGTTATATTTGTTAACACAAAAATGTGTAATAGTTTTTCTTAGCACATGTAAACAGAAGCATGAATAAGTATTAACACTGTAAAGTATTGATGTATACGTTTTTTTGGATAAATATAAACCTTGTAAGATTACCTAACATAACTATACAATGTGTCAAAAGCATAGAAACAGAATCGCTGCTACACACATCAATGAGACACAGGAAGGGAGCGTGGATGCATGACTTATCATGGATCTGTATTGAAAAAAAGTGGGGCTTTGTTACTGGCAGGAGCTGTTGTTGCCACAACATGGGGAGGAACGGTGCCTTCGGCATCAGCCGCAACGGCAACGCCCACGAGTAAAACAACAGTTGCTGCGGTATCTAAAGGCAAAGCGCCTGTTACTCCGGCAGCATTTGTTCAGGCCATGGAAGAAGCGGCTACACTTGCAGGTGTTCCTTTTACCATGGACAAGCTCTCCGGCACAACCGTACAACGTAAAGATGCTGCGGTCGCCCTGCAACAATGGCTCAAGCTGGATTCGACTACCGAATCATTCAAGGATGTTCCTGATGAAGCCACTTTCGCAGGTGCTGTTGGTGCATTGAACACTGCCGGATTGATGAAAGGCTATACGGAATCACTCTTCCTTCCAAACGCTGTACTTACCGAGAATGACCTCTCCATACTGAAAGACCGCATTTATAACTACATAAAACCGTTTGTCCTGGAGGAAGCAACCATTATGGATCTCCAGGCCGCAATGACGCAAGGAAAACTGACATCAAAAGAACTGGTTCAGAAATATCTGGACCGCATTGAAAAATACGATGATCAAGGTGTAAGCATCAACGCGGTATTAACCCTGAACCCGGATGCACTCCAAATTGCGGAGCAATTGGATGAAGAACGTGCAGCTCAAGGTGCTCGTGGACCTCTGCATGGCGTTCCGATTCTGATGAAAGACAATTTCGATACCAACGATATGCCGACAACCGCAGGCTGTATCTGTCTGAAAGATTCAGTCCCTGCTCACGATGCTGAACAAGTGAAGAAACTCAAAGCAGCTGGCGCTATTATTTTGGGCAAAACAAACCTGCATGAATTCGCATTTGGCATCACAACATCCAGCTCATTGGGCGGACAAACATTGAACCCATACGCTCTGGACCACTATCCAGGTGGCTCAAGCGGCGGAACAGGTGCTGCCATTGCATCTAACTTTGCCGCAGCCGGCATGGGTACAGACACTGGCGGTTCGATCCGAATCCCTTCCAGCTTCAACAGCCTTGTGGGTATCCGCCCAACCATCGGACTGTCCAGCCGTGAAGGCATTATCCCATTGGCTTTGACACAGGATGTCGGTGGACCTATGGCTCGTACCGTAAGTGATGCCGCAATCATGCTCGATGCTACAGCCGGCTATGACAAGAAAGATGTCGCTACAGCTTACGCGGTTGGAAAAATCCCTTCCAGCTATACAGACTTCTTGGATGTAAACGGACTGAAAGGTGCACGCATCGGTGTGGCCACAGAACTCATTCCAAGTACCAAAGCTGAAGAAAAAGCCGTTGCTGACGTCATCAACAAAGCTGTAGAAGAACTGAAGTCACTTGGCGCTACCGCAGTTCCAATTTCTATCCCGAACTTGGCTGAGATCAACAAATACCCAAGCCTTAGTGGATATGAATTCAAGTTCCAGCTGAATGACTATCTGGAGTCATTGGGTGCAGATGCTCCATATCACAGTCTGTCCGAGATCATTGCTTCCGGAGAGTTTGATAAGTCACAAGAACAATCCATGAAGACTCGAGATGCACGCCAAACCCTCGAGACTACGGAATATAAGGACATCGTCCTGAAACGTACCCAAGTTACACGTGAGTCCTTGCTGAAAGTAATGGCAGATAATAATCTGGATGCCATCATCTATCCTACGTCCACACAAGCCGCTGGTGTTATTGGCGAAGGACAAAACTCCGGTGGTAACAACCGATTGAGTCCATTCTCCGGCTTCCCGGCGATCACGGTCCCTGCTGGTTTCACAACCGATGGTTTGCCTGTAGGCATGGAATTCCTGGGTCGTGCCTTTGATGAAGGAACCTTGATCAAGCTGGCTTACAGCTACGAACAAGGTACACATCACCGCCAAGCGCCTAAGCTTACGCCGTAAAATATTTATGGGATTAAGTAATTCCAGTTAACACAAAAAATAGATGCAATCATATCACTTTTTTTGAAACGAGTTAACCTACTAAAGAGACCACCCTCTTCATGACTGCATGAAGTTTGGGTGGTCTCTTTTTTTTCTCTATTTATTTTTGTGTTGCATACCGTCGTTTGTTACTCATTCCTGAACCTTGTCAGGCACGCCCCATTTCAGCACCAGACCTGCGTACGTCAGACCACCACCAAAGCCAAAGAGAGCTACGCTCTGTCCTTCTTTCAATTTCCCTTCATCCACTGCAAGCTGTAAAGCAAGCGGAATGGAAGCAGCAGATGTGTTCCCACGATACTCCACACTGGTTAAGGTTCGTTCCAAAGGAACCGGACCACGTTCGCAAACAGCCTCAATCATTCTCATATTGGCACTATGCGGGACAAACCAGTCAATCTGGTCAGGGCTTAATTCAGCTTTCGTTATCAGCTTATCCAATTGCTCTGGGATCGTCCGTACAGCCCACTTATAAATCTCTCGCCCATTCTGAACAAGGCATCCCTCACCCTGTAAAGGCACACCATTCATCTCAGAAGACAAGCCACTCTTATAGAGATGTACACCGCCTTCTCCATGTGTACCTGATATGGCTGCCATAAAGTCACCTTCAGCACCCGATGATTTCTCCACCAAGAAGGCCCCCGCTCCATCACCAAACAGGACACAAGTCGTGCGGTCTGTGTAATCTGTAATTTTGGATAATGTCTCTGCTCCAATAACCAGTACTTTGCGGTACATTCCACTGGTCACCAGACTGTCGGCTAGCTGTAGTCCGTAGGTAAAACCTGCGCATGCAGCATTTAAATCCAGTACGCCCGTGTGTGGGATCTTAAGATTAGCCTGTACTCTGGATGCCGTACTTGGGAAAGCATATTCAGGTGTACTTGTAGCCACAAGGATCATATCCACATCTTCTACACTTACATCATAACGACGTATCATATCTTCTACAGCCTTCGTAGCCAGGTCAGATACAAATTGATCTTCAGCTGCAATTCGCCGTTCTCTCATGCCTGTACGTTGCACAATCCATTCGTCACTTGTCTCGACTAATTTCTCCAGATCAGCATTCGTTAATATTCGATCCGGTACATACGTCCCCATTGCCGTGATGGTTGCCTTTGATTGATGCTTCATACCGGTAGTCACCTCACTTGTTTTTTACCATTATAGCACTAAGTCTTAGTACTTGGTACTAATTTTTTTATAATCTTTACTCGATTTATACTTGGAATCAGCATTACTTTTATCTGCGTGAAGAGATGTTTCTGAACCATTACCCTATTTACGAGCTTTCTATAGACACTTAGTCCTTATATAAGGGTTACATCAGTCGAATTAAGAATTTCAAGTTAAGGTGAACCTCAATAACGGGGACGGCGGATTGACATTTCTGCTAGCTACGTTTGAAGAAACGGATACAAAATCATATAAAAAAAACAGGTTGTCGCAATATTGACAACCTGTTCCATAATTATAATAGTGGGGTTATGAACTTCACTTCCGGGAACCGACTATCGGGTCCGTTCATTAAGTTTCCGCTCTTTTCTTTCAGATACATATCAAAGAAATCCAGCATATAGGAATTAATAATGAAATTCGCTCTTTCGGGCGCAATCTTCCCTGTAATACCCAGAATTTTGAAAATTGGAGAAATGAAATGCACGTCTGTAAAATTTAAATGCTCCGCATTATCGATATATAGAACTTGTCCCCCTGCGGCAACTGTTTTACGCATCCGATCAAGCTCCAACTTTTTGTCTTTCCTTTCTTGATCCACCCACTCTCTTGTATTACCCATACGTTCAAGTTCAGCATCCGTGTAGACTCGGTGATCGATCAACATTTTTAATTTTTCGTATACACTTTCCGAGTTCATGAACAAAATCGGCTTCCGCAAGCCCTCTTTGTCATGCAGACCATAAAGTCCTCCATCAAGGTCTATCCCAGCTGTTATTCGTGGATCGTAAGAAGCATCATAGGCCGTCGCTCCTCCAATGGAATGACCGAACACTCCGATATGCCCCAGATCCACCCTCCCTTTTAGCTGACTTGGAATTTTCCCCGATTGGATCAGTTCGAATTGGTCCAGCGCAAACACCACATCATCGGTTAACACTTTTCCCAACTCGTCACGTTGTTCTCTTTCTGTTCTATAATCATGTTCGGGTGAAAACAAATCGCTGGTTGTATTGGTCGTGATTTGACCATCCGGAAACTCGGTTGCAAATGTATTATAGGTGTGGTCGATCACTGCCACGATATATCCATGACTCGCAAGATTTTCGGCTTGTGACGTGTGAAGAAACCTGGAGGAACCAAAGCCGGGATTTGCAAGAATCAATGGGTACGAGGCCTGAGCCGATGAGACTTCAGTCGCCAAGTAAGCATGACTGGATACATACTTCAGGTGTTGAAACGTAAACCCGGGAAGGCCATAACTCTCCGCCATATAAGATAAGATTCGGGGAGTAGGGATAAACGGAGTATACTTTCCAGTACCAGCTTCAGCCGGATACCACACCTGAACCATCAATTCTCTCTTGCCTGTCTCTGATTTCCCGAATGTCTCCTCCCGGTGTGGATCGACGAAATGAAAGACTTGCGTGCCTACTTTTAACTTGCCAGTTGGTGCTGGAAGGTCAAAAACCGGAAACACATAGTGGAAACAGACTGTGGCAATCAGCCCAATTGCAATAAAAAGGGGAGCAAGTACTCTAGGAATTCGGGAGACTGGCCGCACGCCTTTCTGCGTTCGAACAACTTTTATAAGAGAAAACATAAACATCAGGGTCGCAAATCCGTATAAAAATACAAGCTGAATCCTGTATCCTTCAACAAGCAAATGTATCACTAAAAAAATGAATCCGACTCCGCTTGTCAGGAGCAAAGCTGTTCTTCGTATACGTTGATTGGGAATGAACAACAATGCCAATAAACAAACACTTGAGAAGAATAATAAAATTTCAATAAACCTCACGCCAACTCCCCCTGAAAATCAACCCCATCGATGGATAGGGTTAGTATACAGGAGCCACTAGATTGATTGTATTGATCTAACTTACAATTGCCTTACAACTGTGTAAGTTAAGTGAGAGGGCAATAATAAGAAAAAGCCCAACAAATGTGAGCTGTTCCTCTTTCATAAATCAAATTAGATAAAAAAAGACACACTCGATATCATCAAGTGTGTCTTCCTTGTTGCTTGGCGGCGTCCTACTCTCCCAGGACCCTGCGGTCCAAGTACCATCGGCGCTAGAGGGCTTAACGGTCGTGTTCGGGATGGGTACGTGTGGAACCCCTCCGCCATCGCCACCAAACGCGTAGCTTACATTTCAGAGTGTTGTTCTCTGAAAACTAGATTCGAAACGAAACATGCGATTTAGAACTTGCTATTGGATAAGCCCTCGACCGATTAGTACTGGTCAGCTCCATGCATTGCTGCACTTCCACCCCCAGCCTATCTACCTCGTCGTCTTCAAGGGGTCTTACATACTGGGAAATCTCATCTTGAGGGGGGCTTCACGCTTAGATGCTTTCAGCGTTTATCCCGTCCGTACATAGCTACCCAGCGGTGCTCCTGGCGGAACAACTGGTACACCAGCGGTACGTCCATCCCGGTCCTCTCGTACTAAGGACAGCTCCTCTCAAATTTCCTACGCCCACGACAGATAGGGACCGAACTGTCTCACGACGTTCTGAACCCAGCTCGCGTACCGCTTTAATGGGCGAACAGCCCAACCCTTGGGACCTACTTCAGCCCCAGGATGCGATGAGCCGACATCGAGGTGCCAAACCTCCCCGTCGATGTGGACTCTTGGGGGAGATAAGCCTGTTATCCCCAGGGTAGCTTTTATCCGTTGAGCGATGGCCCTTCCATGCGGTACCACCGGATCACTAAGCCCGACTTTCGTCCCTGCTCGACTTGTAGGTCTCGCAGTCAAGCTCCCTTATGCCTTTGCACTCTTCGAATGATTTCCAACCATTCTGAGGGAACCTTTGGGCGCCTCCGTTACTCTTTAGGAGGCGACCGCCCCAGTCAAACTGCCCACCTGACACTGTCCCCGCACCGGATTACGGTACCAGGTTAGAACCTAGATACGATCAGGGTGGTATCCCAACGTTGCCTCCACACAAGCTGGCGCTCATGTCTCTTAGGCTCCCACCTATCCTGTACAGATCGTACCCAAATTCAATATCAAGCTGCAGTAAAGCTCCATGGGGTCTTTCCGTCTTGTCGCGGGTAACCTGCATCTTCACAGGTATTAAAATTTCACCGGATCTCTCGTTGAGACAGCGCCCAAGTCGTTACGCCATTCGTGCGGGTCAGAATTTACCTGACAAGGAATTTCGCTACCTTAGGACCGTTATAGTTACGGCCGCCGTTTACTGGGGCTTCGGTTCACAGCTTCGGGATTACTCCCTAACCACTCCCCTTAACCTTCCAGCACCGGGCAGGCGTCAGCCCGTATACTTCGCCTTACGGCTTCGCACAGACCTGTGTTTTTGCTAAACAGTCGCTTGGGCCTTTTCACTGCGGCCCCCTCGTGCTATTCACACTACCGGGGCACCCCTTCTCCCGAAGTTACGGGGTCATTTTGCCGAGTTCCTTAACGAGAGTTCTTCCGCGCGCCTTAGAATACTCTTCTCGCCTACCTGTGTCGGTTTGCGGTACGGGCACCATCACCTGGCTAGAGGCTTTTCTTGGCAGTGTGAGATCATGACCTTCGCTACTACAATTTTCGCTCCCCATCACAGCTCAGCCTTACAATGTGCGGATTTGCCTACACATCAGCCTTACTGCTTAGACGGACATCCATCAGTCCGCGTCACTACCCTACTGCGTCCCCCCATTGCTCATAACGGCTTACGGTGGTACAGGAATTTCGACCTGTTGTCCTTCGACTACGCCTTTCGGCCTCGCCTTAGGTCCCGACTTACCCTGAGCGGACGAGCCTTCCTCAGGAACCCTTAGGCTTTCGGCGGATCAGATTCTCACTGATCTTTTCGTTACTCATACCGGCATTCTCACTTGTATAATGTCCAGCGCTCCTTACGGTACACCTTCAACCCTTATACAACGCTCCCCTACCCCTGATGCAAAGCATCAAGCCATAGCTTCGGTGGTGTGTTTAGCCCCGTTACATTTTCGGCGCAGAGTCACTCGACCAGTGAGCTATTACGCACTCTTTCAATGGTGGCTGCTTCTAAGCCAACATCCTGGTTGTCTGTGCAACTCCACATCCTTTCCCACTTAACACACACTTGGGGACCTTAGCTGATGGTCTGGGCTGTTTCCCTTTTGACAATGGATCTTAGCACTCACTGTCTGACTCCCGGAAGTAAGTCTATGGCATTCGGAGTTTGACTGAGCTTGGTAACCCTTGCGGGCCCCGCACCCAATCAGTGCTCTACCTCCACGACTCTGTTTTCCGAGGCTAGCCCTAAAGCTATTTCGGGGAGAACCAGCTATCTCCGAGTTCGATTGGAATTTCTCCGCTACCCCCACCTCATCCCCGCATTTTTCAACATGCGTGGGTTCGGGCCTCCAGTGCGTGTTACCGCACCTTCACCCTGGACAGGGGTAGATCACCCGGTTTCGGGTCTACGTCCACGTACTAAGTCGCCCTATTCAGACTCGCTTTCGCTGCGGCTCCGGCTCTTCACCTTAACCTTGCACGGGAACGTAACTCGCCGGTTCATTCTACAAAAGGCACGCCATCACCCCTAAAACGGGCTCTGACTTTTTGTAAGCACACGGTTTCAGGTTCTATTTCACTCCCCTTCCGGGGTGCTTTTCACCTTTCCCTCACGGTACTGCTTCACTATCGGTCGCTAGGAAGTATTTAGCCTTGGCAGATGGTCCTGCCGGATTCATACGGGGTTTCACGTGCCCCGCACTACTCGGGATCCGTCTCGGAGGGAACAGACTTTCAACTACAGGGCTTTTACCTTCTTTGGCGGGCCTTTCCAGACCTCTTCGCTTAACCGGTTCCTTTGTAACTCCATGTGAGACGTCCCACAACCCCAAAGAGCAAGCTCTCTGGTTTGGGCTTCTCCGCGTTCGCTCGCCGCTACTGACGGAATCACTATTGTTTTCTCTTCCTCAGGGTACTTAGATGTTTCAGTTCCCCTGGTATGCCTCTACATAACCTATGTATTCAGTTATGAGTAACTGGAAATTACCCCAGCTGGGTTTCCCCATTCGGACACCCCCGGATCAAAGCTTGCTTACAGCTCCCCGAGGCAGTTTCGTTGTTCGCCACGTCCTTCATCGGCTCCTAGCGCCTAGGCATCCTCCGTGTGCTCTTAGTAGCTTAACCATATCGCTCGTGTTCGAGCTGTCACTCCGCTTGGTTTGCTTGCGCAAATCCAAAAGTCGTTCCATTTCGATCACTCGCTCATGCAATCTACCTTATAAAAACACTTCACTTGTTTACACAAGATCAGCTTAAAGGAATGTTCTAATTCGCGTTTGTTTCGTTTCGATATCTAGTTTTCAAAGAACAAGCTCCATGCAAAAGCAAGCTGTTTGAGAGTTTGAGCTCTCAAAACTGAGCAACGAGTGAGTATTTTGTAGCTTAGCTACATATTTGAATGTTTCCGTTGCAGGAAACGATTCTCCATAGAAAGGAGGTGATCCAGCCGCACCTTCCGATACGGCTACCTTGTTACGACTTCACCCCAATCATCTATCCCACCTTCGGCGGCTGGCTCCTTGCGGTTACCCCACCGACTTCGGGTGTTATAAACTCTCGTGGTGTGACGGGCGGTGTGTACAAGACCCGGGAACGTATTCACCGCGGCATGCTGATCCGCGATTACTAGCAATTCCGACTTCATGCAGGCGAGTTGCAGCCTGCAATCCGAACTGAGACCGGCTTTGTTGGGATTGGCTCCATCTCGCGATTTCGCAGCCCGTTGTACCGGCCATTGTAGTACGTGTGTAGCCCAGGTCATAAGGGGCATGATGATTTGACGTCATCCCCACCTTCCTCCGGTTTGTCACCGGCAGTCTATCTAGAGTGCCCATCCGAAATGCTGGCAACTAAATATAAGGGTTGCGCTCGTTGCGGGACTTAACCCAACATCTCACGACACGAGCTGACGACAACCATGCACCACCTGTCTCCTCTGTCCCGAAGGAAAGGTACATCTCTGTACCGGTCAGAGGGATGTCAAGACCTGGTAAGGTTCTTCGCGTTGCTTCGAATTAAACCACATACTCCACTGCTTGTGCGGGTCCCCGTCAATTCCTTTGAGTTTCAGTCTTGCGACCGTACTCCCCAGGCGGAGTGCTTAATGTGTTAACTTCGGCACCAAGGGTATCGAAACCCCTAACACCTAGCACTCATCGTTTACGGCGTGGACTACCAGGGTATCTAATCCTGTTTGCTCCCCACGCTTTCGCGCCTCAGCGTCAGTTACAGCCCAGAGAGTCGCCTTCGCCACTGGTGTTCCTCCACATATCTACGCATTTCACCGCTACACGTGGAATTCCACTCTCCTCTTCTGCACTCAAGTCACCCAGTTTCCAGTGCGATCCGGGGTTGAGCCCCGGGATTAAACACCAGACTTAAATGACCGCCTGCGCGCGCTTTACGCCCAATAATTCCGGACAACGCTTGCCCCCTACGTATTACCGCGGCTGCTGGCACGTAGTTAGCCGGGGCTTTCTTCTCAGGTACCGTCACCTTGAGAGCAGTTACTCTCCCAAGCGTTCTTCCCTGGCAACAGAGCTTTACGATCCGAAAACCTTCATCACTCACGCGGCATTGCTCCGTCAGGCTTTCGCCCATTGCGGAAGATTCCCTACTGCTGCCTCCCGTAGGAGTCTGGGCCGTGTCTCAGTCCCAGTGTGGCCGATCACCCTCTCAGGTCGGCTACGCATCGTCGCCTTGGTGAGCCGTTACCCCACCAACTAGCTAATGCGCCGCAGGCCCATCCCCAAGTGACAGATTGCTCCGTCTTTCCAGTTTCCTTCAGGCGAAGAAAACAATTATTCGGTATTAGCTACCGTTTCCGGTAGTTGTCCCAAACTTGAGGGCAGGTTGCCTACGTGTTACTCACCCGTCCGCCGCTAACTATCAGAGAAGCAAGCTTCCCATCAAGTCCGCTCGACTTGCATGTATTAGGCATGCCGCCAGCGTTCGTCCTGAGCCAGGATCAAACTCTCCAATAAAGTATTGAAAAGAGCGATAAGCTCATTTTGAATCTGACGAGATTAAAAATCTCATTTGTGCTCCAGTCGATCCAAGCCAAGGCTTGTTTCAAACTTTCGCGTTCATTCTGCAAGCAGAATGTTTACTCACTCGTTGTTCAGTTTTCAAAGATCAAACTTGTTTTGTTACCGAATGTCGTTCTCTTCAGCAACTCTTATATAATATCATGTCCGAACCAACTTTGCAAGCTCTTTTTTCAAGTTTCTTTCGAAGCTTATTTCATTTGCTTGCCGCACCGTGTATCTTGTGTTTTTTTTGGCCGGAAATAGAATATACCATGTACAGTTATAGAACGCAAGTCTTTTTTCGGTAAACATTAAATTCTTATAAAATAAGTACCCTGTAGACCCTTTAACAAGTATCTCCTTATAGCCGGCTAAATGATACATCTGCGCACTAACTTTAATGATCGGAGTAATGAACTCACAAACGCAATAAGTTTTTTTATATGATCCTTAATCCAATTATAGAGAAACTCATCTTGTATACAGTACAGACTCATCACGTTATAGAAACTTATTAACCGATGACTTCATTGGATAAACAACCAACAGATCATAGAACATTATACTCATTCCTTCTATATAGAAGGAAAACATTTTTGAAATTCATTTTGCTCAAGAAAAGAATACAAAAAAAAAGCGAAAGCTCCGGGTTTGAATCCCGTGGCTTCCGCTCTTTCATATATAAGGTTACATACTTAACGCAGTATTGTTCATCACAACTATTGTACGCTTATTCCCCGCCAATAAATACGTATCGGCAGACTACAATGATCGCCAAGATCCACATGAGCCAGTGAATTTTCACTTTACGCTCTGTAACCAAGTTACTGAACACCGCCAGAATCACATAGGATACGATACCTGCGGAGATCCCGTTTGCGATTCCACCTGTGAAAGGCATCAATACAATGGTAAGGAACGCAGGGAAAGCTTGCAGGAAATCATCCCACTCAATGCTGCGCACTTGACTCATCATAAGCACACCCACGATGATCAATGCCGGAGCCGTCGCAGCGGATGGAACAACAAGCGCAAGCGGTGCGATAAACAGGGCCAAAATGAACAACAAACCTGTCGTTACCGAAGTCAGTCCTGTACGTCCACCCGCCTCAACGCCTGAAGCACTTTCAACGTATGCCGTAATGGTACTAGTACCCAGTGCAGCACCTGCGCTGACACCAACTGCATCGACGAGCATCGCTTTACCAATCGTTTTCTCGCCTTTTTTCTTATCCTTCATAATCCCCATACGTGTTGCAGTACCTACCATCGTACCAAACGTGTCGAACAATTCAACGAAGGTAAAGATGAAGATGATCTCGAACAATCCCAGACTGATGGCACCTTTCAAATCCAGTTGTCCAACTGCCAGATCACTGAAATTAGGCAACCAGCTTGCGCCTGAAAGACCACTCAGATTCGTAACTCCCATTGGAATACCAATCAGCGTTGTTGCTATGATCCCGATCAGCAGAGCGCCTTTGACGCGCATAACCATCAGTATAGCAATAAGGAGCAAACCAATCAGAGCCAGCAATGCATCGTGATGTGTTACAAAGTTGCCCAATGACAGGTTAAAACTGCTACCTGGAATCGGCTGACTCAGATCTGCGTCTGGTGCAACATTAACTGTTACAGCCACGAGATTAGCAAGTTTGAAACCGATAATGGTAATAAAGAGACCGATACCCACCGTAATGGCCATTTTGATCGACTGCGGAACTGCAACAAGCAGCATTTGCCGAATCTTTGTGACGGTCAAAATAATGAACACGATACCGGAAAGGAACACTGCTCCGAGAGCAGCCTGCCATGTAATCGCCCCATTCGAACTTAGAACGACAGTCATGAAGTACGCATTCAATCCCATACCTGGTGCAAGCGCGATCGGAATATTCACGAACAATCCCATAATAATAGTCATTAATCCGGCGCCGACGGCTGTTGCAAAGAATACTGCATTATCCGACATACCCGCTCCGGCTTGTCCCAAGAACAACGTATTTACAAAAAGAATGTAAGCCATTGTCATAAAGGTAGTAAGACCCGCAACAATCTCCGTTCTAACGTTTGTTCCGTTTTCTTTTAATTTAAAGAAACGATCCATAATTACTAACTCCCCCTTAGAGATGTTGAAGCCATATTGAAAAACGACAAATGACCCTGATGAAGATTCTTCACCCAGGGTTCAGCTGACAAGGAGTGGCATGATGCCTTTACTAAGAACAAAAAAAATTCTAATGTGCGTGATGTCCCCGCAATCATGTAGAATTCATGTGCTTAGCCTTCTCCTCTTCGTAGCCAGATCATTAGGGTGATCTCGTAGAGACTCCCGGGCCAATCCCCAGGATTATACGAATAAGTATGCGCTATTTGTTTGTTTCCCATCACTATTTTAGGAGGGCAGTATGTTTTTGTCAATGAGAAAAACGAATATTAATATCACCCTTTTATAATATCGTTCGTATTATTTAACAGATTGAACCAGTTCAGCGGTTTACAACCCAATTGAATACGCTTTTTTCGTTGAGATCTCAATGGAATATGTCCATTCTTTCATGGCGAAAGTTCCGCAGGATAACCTAAAAAGCTAGCCTGATCAAAGAGCAGAAGCGCTCTAATCAGGCTAGCTTATGTTTCTCATGCGTTTTAGCAATCAGGTGAATGATGATCTAGGAATAACGATGTCTCGTATTCCGAAGACTTATACTCATTAGGTATATGGAGCAATTTGCGACATGTTCCGGAGCTACTTTTTACCGGATCAGTCCTATGTTAATTATATCTCTGTCTGCGGAGTATCCTGTATATCTTGTTGTTCCTGATTTGTGTTTGTTGTTGTGTCAGAGGATAACTCCTGGTTTCTGGTCTGATCGGAAGAAGCATCCGTTGCCTCTAAGTTCACAAATGGAAAGTCCCCCGAACCGGAAGCCAGATCTTGCATACCTGAACCGCATCCTGCCAGCATCACCATCAGAAACGCACTTCCAATGCCCATCTTCCATTTGCTCATATAGTCGGTTTTACGCATACATTCAATTCTCCCTTCAGTAGACATATTGCCTTTAGTATGTACTTATTGTACAGGCCGGACCTGAAAGGATCATGAAGTCAACTTTAAAATGGGATTAATTTTGAGAGTGTACTATTTGTAAAAAAGTACCCAAATGAAAATTTTATCACAATTCACTTTATAAAAAAACGCCCTTTTATTTGCGAAATACCGCAGATAAAAGAGCATTTTTTATAATCTATCGTTAAGAGTCTATACCCTACTCCCACTCGATTGTTGCAGGTGGTTTGGATGTTACGTCATAGACGATACGGTTTACGTTATCAACTTCGTTAACAATCCGTACGGAGATTTTCTCCAGCACATCCCAAGGGATACGTGCCCAGTCCGCAGTCATACCGTCGATGGATGTTACAGCACGGATACCTACAGTGTAGGAATACGTACGCGCATCACCCATAACGCCGACACTCTTCATGTTAGGCAGGGCTGTGAAGTACTGCCAGATTTCACGGTCGAGACCGGCTTTGGCAATCTCTTCACGCAGGATGTAGTCTGAATCACGAACAATTTTAAGTTTCTCTTCAGTAACCTCACCAAGAACACGGATCGCAAGACCCGGACCAGGGAACGGCTGACGATGAACAATTTCGTCCGGCAGGCCACACTCGGTACCCACTTTACGTACTTCATCCTTGAACAGCGTGCTCAGCGGTTCGATCAGTTTGAAGTTCATGTCTTCAGGCAGACCGCCCACGTTGTGGTGAGATTTGATGGTCTGTGCAGTCGCTGTACCACTTTCCACGATGTCCGTGTACAGTGTACCTTGCGCCAGGAATGCAAAATCATCGAACTGCTTGGACTCTTCGTCAAATACGTAAATAAACTCGTTACCGATGATTTTACGTTTTTGTTCTGGATCATCCACGCCAGCCAGTTTGGACATAAAGCGCTCCTGTGCATCAATTTTGACCACTTTCATGTCGAATTTGCCGACAAATGTCTCCATTACACTTTCAGCTTCGCCTTTGCGCAGTAGACCGTGGTCGATAAACATACAAGTCAGTTGATCACCAATGGCTTTGTGAAGCAATGCAGCTACAACGGAAGAATCTACACCGCCGCTAAGCGCACATAGTACTTTACTGTCGCCAACTTTTTCACGAATGTCTTTGATGGTGTCATCGATGAATGTCTCCATCGTCCAGTTGCCTTCGCAACCACAGATTTCGAACAGGAAGTTACGAATCATGTCGTTACCACGAACAGAGTGACGTACCTCCGGATGGAACTGGACAGCATACAATTTACGCTCATCGTTGCTCATGGCAGCGATTGGCGCACTTTCCGTGCCTGCATCCAGTTTGAATCCTGGAGGAAGTGTAACCACGTGGTCACCGTGACTCATCCATACCGTATGTTCGCCTTCAATACCTTTTGCCAGTGTAGATCCAGCAGCAAACTCAAGGTCTGCTTTACCGTACTCTCGCTTCTCGGAACGTTCTACTTTACCTTCGAGCTGTTGGGCCATAAGCTGCATTCCGTAGCAGATACCGAAGATTGGCAAGCCCAGGTCATAAACACCTGGGTCCACGTGTGGAGCATTCTCAGCGTATACGCTGGACGGCCCACCTGAAAATACGATTCCTTTTGGTGCCATTTCTGCGATCTTCTCCGCCGGTGTGTTATACGGCAAAAGCTCGCTGTATACGCCAAGATCCCGGATTCTTCTGGCGATTAACTGGTTGTATTGGCCCCCAAAGTCAAGGACAACCACAATCTCATTCTGCTTATTCATAACCGTGCCTCCCTCAATTCAATGAAACTAATTATACGCAACGACAAAACATACCGTCAAGGAAAGGCGAAACTCCTTTTTTCGACATATCAAAACAGGATTACCAATTGCCTCTAAATATGAAATTTCGAATAGAAAAGCTTGGCAGCAAGATGCTGGTTCAAGTGTATGATCGTGGAAAGACGCCTCGTTCGCAGCACAGCGCGAAAGGCGTCTTATGTATGGCATGCAGCGATAAACCAAATGCTGCACAGTAAACATAGAATAGATGTGCCCGTGGTGATCATCATCCGTCAACAACCTGCCAAGCTGTCTCGGGGAGAGTATCGCGAGAGTTAAATCACGGCAGGTTGTGTGGCGTCCTTGTTGTAACATGCTTGTGTTACAACGTCTGCAACCGCCGGGCCAAACGAAGTGCCCGGCGCAGGAAGTCCAGACTGTCCGCGCGCAGCGGACGGTCTGGCCCGTACAGCAGCCGTTCCCAGTCGGCCGCAAACCGCGCGATGTCCGCGCCGTCCGCGCCTGCGGCCAAAGCCGGTGACGCTGCATATTCACGCAGCGTCATACCCGGCGGCCGCGGGCCGTACCGGCGCGCGAGCGCGGCCCAGACCGGAGCGGCGGCACCCAGCAGCCGCTCGCGGTCTGGAAAGCTGCTGCGCGGCCACGCCAGCAGCAGCCTGATCCGCAGCGCGGGGCGTAGCCGCCGCATGCGGACCAGAGCAGCGGCGCCCAACAGGGCCGCTGTCACAAGGGCTGCCGCGAGCCATGGCTCCGCGGCAATGGCCCGTGCGCGGGCGAGCAGCCATGCGCCCGCGTTAGCCAATCCGCCGCTCATATTCGGCGGATTCTCCGCAACAGGCTGCGGCCCGGCGAGTGCTGCGGCATCTTCGCCCGCGCCTTGCGCCATGGTGAAGCCTGGCGTGGCCTCAAACGGCATCCAGCCTGCACCCGGAAAATACACCTCTACCCAGGAATGTGCATCTCCCTGTGAAATCACATACTGACTGGGCACATCCGGGTCAGCCATTCCAGACCCAAAACCTTTAACCCAGCGTGCGGGGATGCCTTCCGAACGAAGTAACACAATCATAGCTGTGGAGAAATGATTGCAATACCCCTGCCGGGTGACGAATAGAAAATCGTCCACAAAATCTGTTCCTCGCGGTGGCATACGTGTATCCAACGTATACTCGGCATGAGCAGCCAGATAAGTCTTTACGGCTTGCACAGCGTCATAACGGGTCTCACTGCCTTGAATGATTTCCTTGGCAAGCGTCTGCACTCGACCAGGGAGTGATGCAGGCAATTGCAGATAGGTCCTCCGAATGGCTGCCGGATCTTTCCCTTTATTCGTTTCCTCAAGCAGACGTAACTGTTCAGCTGTTGCGACAGGAACCATGACGTCTGCCGAATAATTTTTAACTATCTTATCGTCCCCTGAGCTCGCGAGCCACAATGTTGCCGAATCGCGATTAGACAGCAAAGAAAACATGTTTTCCTGATTATCCTTGTTCTTATCCTGGAACGATACGTTGACCGGTATGCCCCCGGTAAAGAGTGGATTTGGTCCTTTCCACTCTCGCTGCATCGTAATGGTTTGGCGAATGCGACTCCAATAGGTTGGATTTTCCCAACCATCAGCACGCAGCATTCCGGATGGACTTGCCGTTTCGAAGCTTTGACCCGGGTCACTCCAAGTACTACCGTTATAATATGAACGGGTCTCCCCTCGCCAATACGTCACTTTTGGACTCTTCGCTATAAAAAAGATGGAATTCCCCTGCACCAACGGTGCTCCCATAGGCGCGTCCGCTGTGCTATATCCCGTGACTGCCGTTGCAGCAGGGATACTACTGTGCTGTGTATAACCTGCCCATCGAGCTATGCGTTCACCCATCTGTTCCAGAGATATGCGTTCCGGTTGAGGAATGGAAGCAAACTGGCCAGGTAACGCGGAGAGAAGCACCATACCTGCGGAAGCAACGATAGTTACTGCACTCCAACGGCCATAGGGGCTGCCGCGATAACTCGGAGTCGTGACTCCTGCATTGAGACGTAATAGCTGGAGCAGAGCCTGAATAAGAAAAGTCCATAGGACAGACCGTATTACAGAAGCATACACATCCAGCCCCGCAAAGGATTCAAGCAAAAGCAAATAGAGCAGTGTTGCACTGCCAAACAGCATAACGCTTCGACGTAACAATACGAGGGATTGCACAGAAGCCATGAGCATGCTCCAGCCGCACATCATGAACAAACCTCTCGTTTCTGTACTAATCGAGTGAAATCGCCAGTTATTTATAAAAGTGTCCATATCCGCTGAAAATATTCCCGGATAAGCGACCGCCCAACGGACAGGTTCACTTCCTCCGTACATCAGACATAGCGCAGCGAGTGCAATGAATAATCGGATTAGTACTCCGGTGATCCATCCTGTACGAATTAACCCCGCGAGCAACAATGCTCCCGTTAATCCCGCCATTACGGACAAGAACCGTTCACTGCCCTGCTGATCTGATGATGTAACAGGATATATCCACTCCAGAGACAGTATAAGTAAAATGGCCGAAATAACAATTTTGTACAGGATAGGTACGCTCACATAACCCTCATCCTTTATATCCGTCACAGAATTCTGGTTCACAGCTTTATATATGGAATGAGCCGATTCTATTCTCGTACGGTCCGTTGACTCTAAGTCGGCCACAGTGGAATTGGGTTGCTGGTTACCATTACGCTCCCACATCCGTTACCTCCACCTTTCCCAATGAAGATAACGCAACGTCTGTAACCGCATGGATCGGCACCCCGCTGTGACGAAGCCGCTCCAAACTTAAGCTGTCATATCTCAATCCATTCATCCATCTATCCGTTGATCCTAATTGGTTCTGGTTCGCTTCAGTCAGTTGCACCTCGACACGATAACCCGACCCGATTGCAGTTATGATCCATTCGGCCAGAACCGGGTCCATCTTGCCTGTGAGAACTACAATTCGCGACCCGCTCGCCAGTCCATCCAGCATCTCCGTTCGAAGCGAAACAGAGCCTGATTGTGTTTTGGATATTCGTGCCCCCGCTAACTTGTCTAGTCCATGATTCTCATCATCTGCATGGAACGGCCCATGTTGCCATTGATCTTGTGCATCATAGCTCTTATCGCCGCCTTCCATCCACAGATGATAAGGAATGTCATCCCGCTCAGCGGTATGAATCCAGCGGGCAGCTGCACGAACCACTCGTTCAAAAGCAGGTACATCCATGTTCTCCCGCTGAATTACGCCATAACCCGACGCGCCTTCATACACAAGGATGCCGAGCGAAGCTAGATCCGTGGTATCGGGCAGAAAGGTCTGAAGCTGTCCCGTTTTGGCTGTACTTTTCCAATGAACACGTCCCAGTGGGTCACCCTGCTGATATTCACGAAACTCAGGGCTACGGTTTCCCTGGCTATTTCTTCGCTCCGACAGAGTCCCTTCGATCATCGCTGCAAATTCTATCGAATCACCCTTCCCCCAAGCCGTTGCTTGAGGAACAACAATCAGGGGTGTACCTCCTGCGGTCTCTGCGGAGAGGGTATTCCAGCCAAACATATCCCCCCAGTACAATCTGCCCGTATCCCATCTGTAGACTCCTCTGCGTAACCCGGAACATTCATATTGATAGGAAAATTGTCGCCGTGTTCCCGGGAAAATCAATTTGCGATGAACACCTGCAGGTGTGTTCTCACACAGAACGATCCATAACAATGGAATACGGCAATTGAATTCCAGTTCGACAAGAACCCGTACCTGCTCGCCTGCCTCAATCCGGTTCGCGTGTATTTTCCGACGGATGTGAATACGCCGTGGTCTGAACCAATGGAGAAGCAGACCTCCTGTGAACATCAAGAAAGTTATAACGGATAGAAACAACGCCGCTTTGCCCCCATGCCACTGATACAAGGAAGCAAAAGCCACCACCAAGACAGCACTCACAATCCGTTGTCCCAGCGCAGTCATTGCCTCCGTCCCCTTCCCTGTGATGCCATCTGTACAGGTACCGGGACCAATGATAAGGCTTCTTCAATGACTTGAATTTGCCCCCAAACCTCCGCTCTGTTCTGGGCCTTCAATTGAATACGGTGGGAAAGGACAGGCACAGCTACCTCTTTCACATCATCCGGAATGACATAACTGCGTCCTTGAAGATAGGCAAATGACTGTGCCGCAGCCATCCAGGCCAGTGTTCCACGGGGACTGATGCCCAATCTGACCGCCGGAAGGCTGCGAGAGGCTACAGCAACAGCCACCAGATACTGTTTGACGACCGGATCAACATGTACTTGTTTGACTTCACGCTGCATGGCTACGACTTCTTCAGCAAGCAGGACAGGGCGAAGTTCATCAAGCTCCTCTCTACCTTGTATGCGGGTTAACAATTCCAATTCCTGTTCCGGATCGGGATACCCCAGTCCAATCCTCATGATAAATCGATCCAACTGCGCTTCAGGCAGACGGTACGTACCCTCAAACTGTAACGGATTCTGTGTCGCCAGCAGAAAGAACGGGCGTGGCAAGGCATAGGTTGTGCCATCAACCGTAATACGTCGTTCCTCCATTGCCTCCAGCAGGGCAGACTGAGTGCGTGGTGAAGCGCGATTTATTTCATCAGCCAGGACAACGTTGGACATGACGGGTCCGGGCCGAAACTTGAATTCAGCTGTATGTGGATGATAGATTGAAGTGCCCGTAACATCTGCCGGCATGACATCGGACGTGAATTGAATCCGGCCCATGGAGCAGTCCAGTGCAGAAGCCACGGCACGAACCAGCATCGTTTTCCCGGTACCCGGCACATCTTCCAGAAGTACATGACCTCCACTGAGCATTGCAGTGAGGACATATCGAATCTCTGTTTTTTTGCCAATAATCACACTCTCAACACGCTTCATGACCCTGTTTAACAATTCAACAGCATGTTCATGTTCCATTCGTATATAAGACATTTCTCCTGATCTCCTTCCGTTCATCAGCATTCCTGAACCATAGTAATCTATGATTCAGTGTTGCCCGGAAGTAGAGAGAATAGTCCTGCAAGAATGACTTTCTTCAGATCATTTTATACTTAAATATACTGTTCATTGCCGAAATGGATCTGGAAGTGCCCGCCTTTACCGTCCACTCTGCTTCGTTACTGGTTAAGGAATTCACCCTCAACCCCATCTGCTCCAGTAACTCACGTAACGGAACCCAGATGGTTCCACCCTTACTCTGTACTGCCCCCGTTTCAATTGCCCCTGTTGTTGTCAGTGTTCCGCTCACACTGTCTGCATGAATCGTTCTTTCCTTCCATACTGCTATGGCTGTCCTTGTTTCAGAGTCCCAGCGAGTGCTGCCCCCGAATTTTTTCATGAATGTACGCAAAGGCACCATGATTCGCTGACCTTCCATACGGAACTCGCCCGGTTGCAAGGTAGCCGCGGCTAAGCCCACCTCTACCTTCAGCTTCTTGGTTGTGAGCCACAACGTCGCATTTGCTTCTACACGCTCTGCGATCCAGGCCTTTCCCGGCGCCTTGCGCGCCTTAAACTTACCATCTGGATGTACACGGAATTGAACTGGTTGATCCGTACTTTTTATGGTGTCAAAACGATATCCATGATCACGATAATATTTGATAATACCCGGAAGTGCTTTTACCGTTTCAGCATGTGCACCACCGTCATGCATCAGGACAATGACCGAACGTGCTCCCGCAGGTACTTTGGTCGAATTGCTGAGGATCTCTTTGGCCGGAACACCTTTACGCTTGGAATCGCCACTATCGACGTTCCAGTCCATGACGGTGTATCCACCCAAATGCAGCAAATCAAAATAACTCTGGTCAAAATGTCCGTAGGTACCTCCTGGCGCTCGCACCAGATTGGGACGGAAACCGGTTATACGCTCCAGCACTTCCTCTGTCTGTTTGATCTGTTTCCAGAACACTTTAAAATCACTGTACAGCTGTTCGTATTGATGATTGAACGTATGATTGCCCAAAGCATGTCCATCCTCCACAAGCGCCCGGATTAACTCGGGATAACGCTCTGCCTGCTCTCCCAGCACAAAAAATGTAGCCTGAACCTGCTCCTTGCGCAAAATATCCAATACTTCACGGGTATGGTTACCCGGTCCATCGTCAAAACTCAGATAGACTACCTTGTCTTGAGTATTCTTATCTTCCGGGATCGGATCATCTGAGCCGGAAGCAGAAGATGCATAAGCCGTGCCCGCATATACAGCGAATGCACATAGCAATATCGCAATTCGCACGAGAATGACAGACCATTGTCCAGATAAAAACGTATGTATGGTTGTTGCAGAGTTTCCCCCTAATTCCTTGATTCTGAATTCCGGTCTCTGTACCATTTACGAATCGACCTCCACCGTCTCTAGTAATTTGCTGATAGACTTCAGCAGATTTGTTAGAATTATATGGAGGCTACATTGAAAAAAGACGTGATTTTGTTTAATATTTTTTCACAATTTGCTATCTAGCCTGATTGATTCTTCGCTTCAGATTAGGTAGCATAATGGACAGGCAGAACACATTAAAACACATTGGAGAGTATTCATGCTCCCACCCCGTATTCAGGAGAGTGAAATCTATTGGAATTGCTTGAGAAGATCCAACATCTGTTTGGGTCCTACGGATACAGCGTATTGTTTTTTGGCTTGTTGCTTGAATTCATCGCACTTCCCTTTCCTGGTGAAACAACGATGGCTTACGCAGGGTTTCTCTCCTACAAGGGGCATCTCGACTTCGGAATCCTCACCATACTGGCTTTTCTGGGAACAACGATTGGCATGACAATCACTTATTTTATTGGAGCCAAAGCAGGACTGCCCTTTATAACACGATACGGAAAATGGTTTCTGCTGAAGCAGGACAAGCTCGATAAAACGCAAAAGTGGTTCGCCAAGTATGGTAATGCCTTAATCTTCATCGGTTATTTCATTCCGGGTGTAAGGCATTTCACCGGATATTTTGCGGGCATAGCCGCTGTTCCCTTTCGTAAATTCGTTCTCTACGCTTATTCAGGCGCACTGTTCTGGGTTGTACTGTTTCTGGGCATTGGCAAAATATTTGGTCCTCAGTGGAACGCCGTATTCCATCTGGCTCATCAATATGCAGCATATATCGTGGGAGGAATCGGCCTATTGCTCATCGTAGCCGTGCTCTATCGTTACCGCAAAGCATGGGCAGCAAGATCCACCGTATCCAAGCCAGCCCCTGTTCGACAAAGACAAAAGTAAATGCGGACAAAAGTCCATCTATAATAAGCAGGCAAGGAGTCGCGAATAATCGCGGCTCCTTTTTTTGTGATAATCCGAATTCATCCAGGTCATACTAACTTGAAAATATAGGGTGTATAGGGAGGTGAAGGCATGAGTGAATCGTCGCTGGAACGCCAAGATCAGAGGCAAATCTCTCCGGATCTAAGCGAAAATATGGAATACTGCAAGCAAGTGATGGGGAACAGCAACGACTTGATGATGCGCCCTCTCCAGTGTTTACATAAATGGCCTGCAGTCATGTTGTACATTGATGGATTAGTGGATGTGCAGATTCTGAATCACTCCATCATGGAATCATTATTGCAAAAGCGTGATCTCCCTGAATTCTCTGCAGACGATGAACATCTCAGCTACCTCCAGAATGATATCCTGATCGCCAGTGATGTATTGCTGGTCGATGATATGGATGAAGTAATGAATGCACTTCTTTCGGGATCAGCTATCTTACTGCTTGAAGGATCTGAACGAGGAATGAAGATTGGTGCAGCAGGCTGGGAAGATCGATCCGTTGGAGAACCTGTCTCCCAAACCGTCGTTCGGGGACCTATGGAAGGCTTCAACGAAAACCTGCGTACCAACACATCATTGATCCGCAAACGAATCCGTAATCCTCATCTTTGGATCGAAGAAAGAGAAATAGGTCGGGTTACCAAAACCCGAGTTGCTGTGCTCTATCTGGAACATATCGTGGATCAGGAGACTGTAAAAGAACTGCGTCGAAGACTCGATGAGATCGATATCGACAGTATCCTTGAGAGTGGATATATCGAGGAACTTGTACAAGACGAAACCAGAACGTTATTCCCCACGGTTTACAATAGTGAACGTCCAGATACGGTTTGTGCTGCTTTGCTTGAGGGCAGAGTAGCCATCATCGTGGACGGTACGCCTTTTGTGCTGCTGGTTCCAGCTTTGTTCGTGCATTTCTTCCAATCGCCGGAGGATTACTATCAACGGGCCGATATCAGCACATTGATTCGCTTGATTCGTTATCTGTCCTTTTTTATCGCTTTACTAGCTCCATCCTTCTATATTGCCATTACCACCTTTCACCAGGAAATGTTGCCCACCAATATGCTCATTAGTCTGGCAGCTCAACGTGAAGGCGTTCCTTTTCCCGCATTCATTGAAGCCATACTGATGGAACTGACCTATGAAATTTTGCGAGAAGCAGGTATACGTATTCCGAAAACGGTCGGTCAGGCCGTTTCCATTGTCGGAACACTGGTGATTGGCCAAGCAGCCGTAGATGCAGGAGTTGTCTCCGCCGCAATGGTTATTATCGTTTCCATAACGGCCATATCCAGTTATGTCATTCCAGAGAATGGACTTTCTATCTCTGTCCGAATTTTGCGATTTGTATTGATGATACTCGCGGCAGCTTTTGGTTTCTACGGTATTCTAATTGTTCTGCTCATTACGGTTACACACCTGTGCAGCTTGCGTTCTTTTGGCGTACCGTATATGTCCCCCTTTGCACCTCTAATTCAGAAAGATCTGAAAGATACGCTGTTTCGTGTACCCTGGTCCCATATGAAAACACGTCCATTCTCTACGGGTACCCCGAACAAAATCCGACAAGCCAGCAAAAAAATGAAGCGTTAATTCGGTAAGGAGAACAACGTATGAACAAGTGCTTCCGATTAATTGTATGCATTGTATTCCTGCTCCCTCTCCTTACCGGATGCTGGGATCGCCAGGAATTGAATGAACTTGGCATTATGCTGGGTCTTGGTGTAGACAAGGATGGCGATTTGATTAAAGTGAGTGCTCAGGTCGTCGTGCCGAATGAAGTATCCTCCAAATCAGGGGGAGGGAATGGTACTCCTGTCACGCTGTACGAAGCATCCGCGTCCACGCTGTTTGAAGCAATTCAAAAGCTGACCGAGACAAGCCCACGCCGCATATTCATGGCACATATCCGTGTACTGGTGTTCGGAGAAGAATATGCACGCAAAGAGGGCATCTACGATGTTATGGAAGCGTTAATGCGAGAACCTACTGTCCGTCCCGATTATTACGTCATGGTTGCACGAAATACAACGGCTTCCAAAGTACTGAACGTGCTTACCCCACTTGAGAATATCCCTGCGGAGAAGATGTTTAATTCTCTGGACGTATCTGCCAAAACCTGGTCTCCCACTACTACGGTAACTGGTGATCAGTTAATGGAATACATGCTAACTCCCGGAATACAGCCTGTCATCACCGGAGTAGAGGTTGTTGGCAGTTCAGCGATAAGCGGAAGCAAAGATAATATAGCGACAATCAAATCTCCGGCCAATCTGAATTCTACGGGATTAAGCATCTTCAAAAAGGACAAACTGATCGGCTGGTTAACGGAAGATGAATCGAAAGGATACAACTACATCCGTGACAATGTGGTGTCTACTATCAGTCACCTGCCTTGCCGAAAGGGAGGAAAAGTGACTTTCAAAGCTCTCCGCACCAAGACCCAACGAAAAGCAAAGGTCATTAACGACCAGCCTGTGATTCACATCAAACTCAAAAATGTGTCTTCCATTGGTGCAGTAGAGTGCGGAATCAGAATTGGTTCGATGAAAACGCTCAAAGAGTTGGAAAAGGACAGTGAGGAGCGACTGATAGAACTGATGGAAAAATCGGTGAATTCAGTGCGGCGAAAGTTCCATATTGACATTTTTGGATTCGGTCAGGAAGTGTATCATGCCGATCCTAAATTTTTCAAAAAGATTGAAAAGGATTGGGATCAATATTTTGAGAATCTGGATGTTAAGTATGAAGCCAATGTACAGATCAAACGTGTGGGTACACTGGATGATTCATTCAAGGAGGATTTGAAGGAGTGAGACCGGATGTTGATTACAATTACTGTCATTGTCATAGGGGGCCTCGTAGGCTTGGTTGATCTTCCTGGTCTCATCCGCCGCAAGGAATGGAGGGAAACAGCTGTGTGCAGCGGAATGCTCGTCATAGCCACAGGGTTCAGTGTGATTGCAGCCAACCTGTGGGACTTCCCCAGTCCGCTCTATATCATCATGTGGATCTATGAACCTGTTAATCAATTCTTGGCACATCTGACGGGAACCTAGAAAAAGGAGAGGACCATTATGCTGGAACAGGGGCGCCTTGGAACAAGACAATTGACCACTCTCATCTTTATGATGGTGGTCGGGGATATGATGCTGATCTACCCCTCGGTCATCACGTCCTATGCCAAACAAGACTCCTGGATTTGTGCTTTTATAGGCGTTCCTCTGGGGATGGCACTGATGGCCATGTTCCTGAAGCTATGTAGCACGCACCCAGAAAAAAATCTGGTGCAGATGGCACGAAGCATTCTAGGGTTCTGGCCAGGTACTTTTTTTTCCTGCCTCTATCTGTTCTTTTTCATTATTGGTGCTTCCACGCATACGAGAGAAGTCGGCGATTTCATGACCACTCAAATCTTCCCGTACACTCCCATTCGCATCATCATTCTGATGTTCGTCATCGTGATCGCCTGGGGAGTGTCTCACGGATTAGAGGCGATGGGGCGAAGTAGTGAACTACTGATGCCCGTCGTTATTGTGTTTATTGTCGTCCTTGCAGTCTGCCTGCTTCCTCAGATTGATACTAGAAATTTGAAGCCAGTAAGTGATACGAGTGTTGTCTCTATCTCGCAAGGCATTCTGGTAAGCATTATATATCCGATCGGTGAAGCCGTTCCCATCATGATGATACTGCCCTATGTTGCCAAGCAGGCTCATCGAACGCGGGACGTAATTATTGCAGCTGGTTTAGGCAGCTTGGTATTGGCAACGCTCGTTACCATATCGCTGCTGGTTCTGGGTGCCTTTCTTACGAAACATAACATATATGCTTCTTTTGTTTTGTCCCAGAAAATCAGTATTGGGAGCTTTTTTGAACGTATTGAAGCCATTATGGCTTCTTCCTGGCTGATCTCGACGTACTTCAAAGCGATGATATACTTATACGCCTTTATTGTTGGTTGTGCGGAACTGTTCAAGCTTAAGCAGTATCAGATACTGGTACTCCCTGCGTCCATACTTGTGTTCGGATTAGCCAATTTGATCTCACCCAGCATTACTTTTATCGTGATCACGATTGTTCCATATTGGGTAGACTGGGATACCACACTAGGGATCATTCTGCCAGGCTGTCTTCTGCTGATACAATTGCTCAAGTCTTACAGAAAATCATCGGTTACTCCAAACAATGCCTCTCAGGAATGAGTGCTTTTTTTGGGGGAAGGAGCCTGGAGTGGATGGAAAAATGGTTCATTCATGAATATCATCCATGCCTAATATAGAGAAGGAGAACGGTGTCTATGTTAATTAAGGAGAAAATCACCATTAGGCAATTTACAGTCCTTACCTTTCTCGTCATGATTGGGGACATGATTCTACTCTATCCCTCCGTGGTTACTGCTTCCGGTAAACAGGATGCATGGATCTGTTCTCTTATCGGTCAACCGATCGGCATACTTATCATGTGGGTGCTATACAAACTTCATCAGACGCATCCTGATCTTTCCCTTATTGAAATCTGCCAAAAAATACTTGGCCGGTGGGCAGGATCTGTTTTGGCAGCTGCATATCTATTTTATTTCGCCATAGGCGCTGTCATATGTATCCGTGAAGTCGGTGACTTTATGACCACACAGATCTACCTTCAGACCCCCATCCGGGTCATCCTAATTATCCTTATGTGCGCTCTGGTCTGGGGGCTTATGCATGGCTTGCATACAATAGGAGCAAGCAGTGAAATGCTGACTCCAATCGTTGTTGCATTTATGATTCTATTATTTCTGGGGCTGATGCCCAAAGTAGACAGTTCAAATCTACAGCCTTACTTGAACATCCCTTGGCTTCATCTGATGCAGTCTGTCATTAGAGGGGCTTTCACTTCCTTTGGTGAACTAATCGTGATCACCATGGTTCTTCCTTATGTGATGTCCGGGCCTCACATCAAACGGGACATGTTACTCGCTACTTTATGTGGAGGGCTGTTGCTAACCACACTGTTGCTCATTTCACTGATGATATTTGGCCCCTTTCTGACCCAGCATGACATCTACATCTCCTATACCCTGTCCCAGAAAATTAATATCGGCAACTTTTTCGAGCGAATTGAGGCGTTCATGGCGACCGCTTGGTTAATTGCTACCTATTTTAAAAGCCTGCTGTACATGTTCTCCTTTGTCGTTGGAACAGCTCAGCTATTTCGATTAAAGACATATAAACCTCTCATCCTGCCATCAGCCATGTTATTATTCGCTTTAGCTGTACTGATTTCTCCCAATGTCATTTTCTACACCAATACGATTATGCCCGCTTGGGTGGATTGGGATATCACGGTAAGCTTTATTATTCCGCTATTCCTACTGCTCGTGCATCGGCTTCGTTCTGGCAAGAGCAAGAATAATTCAACCAATCATAAGCGCTTGCCAACCTAAAAAGGCTGTGTTCACGGAAATTCCGCGAAGCACAGCCTTTAATGATGAAACGGTTAAGATGTATTTATTCACACATGTCTAAATGATTTATTACAATGTCTTCAAAGCCTCAAGCGCAGCCTCGATATGTCCTTTGACCCGAACTTTGGACCAGTCCTTGATCAATTTCCCCTCTTCATCAATTAGAAAAGTGGAGCGAACCATACCCATGTACTCCTTGCCATACATTTTCTTCAGCTGCCATACCCCGTATTGCTCGGCTACGACATGCTCTTCATCCGATAACAATGTGAACGGCAGACCATACTTGGCAATAAACTTGTCATGTTGTTTCATCGGATCGGTGCTGATTCCGAGAATGACTGTGTTCAGCCCTTCAAATTCAGCATGTCGATCCCGGAAATCACAAGCCTGTTGCGTACAGGACGAAGTCATATCCTTGGGGTAAAAATAAAGCAGTACCCGCTGTCCGCGGTAATCCGAAAGCTTTACCGATTCTCCCGTACTGGACGGAAGTTCAAAATCCGGTGCCAATTCGCCTACATTTAACGTCATGTCAGTTCCTCCCTAATCTCCCCCATGAATTGCTATAGGGCGTTATTATGAACCTGCTCCGCGATACCGCTTCACACCATAATTCCAAAGAAGCAAGCCCATGGAACCAAACACCAGTCCCATCACAGGTGTGAGGAGCGCCATACGATGCATCTCGGACCTTTCCAGGAACAATGCTGCGGGATAGATCCCCACGAAGGCAAACGGAATGATCCAGGTTAACAGCACCTGAATGGCACGGTTATAGATCGTTACCGGGTAGCGTCCATATCCTTGAATGTTATACATCAACGGCAGGATACCTGTTGGCGCGTCCGAATAAAAGGATAGTGAAGTCAATGTGGTATAGATGCCTGCATAGATCATGACTGAGCTGAGTGCCAATATAATTAAGGCAGGGATATGCCACCACTCCAGCATCAGACCCATCTCTGCTCCGCTGAAGATCATGATGATCAAGCCGATAAACGAGCCCACGAGTGCAGGCGGGTCCACATTTTCAAGCAATATCTGGAACAGGTTATGTGCAGGGCGTGTCAGGATCCGATCCATCTCACCTTTGACGATGTACCGCTCGCTGAATCCCCACAGATTGATAAAACAACTGAAGATGCCATAGGGCACCATAAAATATCCATAAACAAAGAGCACTTCACTCTCACTCCAACCGCCCAGGTTATCCGTGTGGCGGAAGACCACAAAGATAAAGATCAGGTTGGTTGCCTGGAACAGCAGATCCGATAGGATCTCCACCCAGAAATCGGCACGGTACGTGAGTCGTGTTTTCATGTAATTCTTCAAATATTCCCAGATCAGACCCATATAGTACATATCTGTTATCCCCCTTGCACGAACAGACGCTTGCGCGCCTTACGCCAGATCAATACCATCGGAAGCAGCAGTACGGCAAACCAGAACACCTGAATACCGAGTACACTCCAGATGGCGGTACCTTCCACTCTTCCAGTGAACACGGAACCGGGCAGATACGTAATGGCCTGAAAAGGCAATACCTTCATCACCGCAGACATCCAGCCTGGATACAGGCTGATCGGGATGATTAGACCAGAGAACAAATCAACCACGACGCGTTTCATACGCATCATGCCTTCATTGTTTTCCACAAAGAATGCTGCAAGTCCGGTTATCACATTAATCTGGGAATTAATGAGGAAACTGAAGAACAGCATGACGAGAAAGCCAATCCACGCCGATGGCGCCGTAGGCAATTCAACCGGGAACAGCAGAATGGCGATGAGCATTCCCGGAATCATGAGCAGCAGGAAGCGGAAAATGCCTTCGCCAAGCCCTTGCATCATTTTGACCATAACGTAATTGATCGGCCTGATGAATTGAATCGCAATGGAGCCATCCCGTATGTCTGCGGCAATCTCCCGGTCCAGGTTGTTAAAGTAAAAGGCACGTGCCATCCAGGATACAGCGATGTAAGTGGTCATCTGCGCTGCCGTGAAGCCGCCGAGTTCACCACTGCTACCGTAAATGGCTTGCCAGGTAAAGTAATACACGCCGATATTCAGCGTATATATCAAAATGCCGGAGTAATAATTCACCCGGTATGCCAGCATCGTTAAAAAACGGATGCGCATAAAATCAATAAATGCACTATTCATCTCAGGATACACCCACCGCTTCTTTCCCTGCTCCCACAATCTCGGGACGCTCGGCGGAACCGGATTGGTAAATACTGCGCACAATCTCATCCGTGTTGATCTCAATAATCTGAATATCGGTAATATCGGCTTGTCCAACGACACGTCCGAGTACATCCGAAACGTTCAGTTCCAGCGGAATCCATACAGATGCGGACAATTCATTCTCTACCGTCCAACGTACAGGCAACGCAGCAGTCCATTCCTGCATCTGACTGATGTTGTGAGCTGAACCAAACTTGAAGCGGATCTCTCGCTCCTTACCCCACTGGGACTTGAGATGATCCAGACCTCCATCATAGATGATGTTGCCTGCATCAAGCATGATGACCCGGGAACACAGTGCCTCAATGTCCTGCAAATCGTGGGTTGTGAGCAGAATGGTCGTTCCATGCTCCCTGTTCATGTCTTTCAAGAAATCCCGAATTTCCGACTTCACCACAATATCCAAACCAATAGTTGGCTCGTCCAGGAAAACAATACTCGGGTTGTGCAACAAGGCTGCCACTAACTCGCAGCGCATACGCTGACCAAGACTGAGCTTCCGCACCGGACGGCTTAACAGGTCCTGAAGCTGCAATCGCTCAACCAGTTCATCCAGCCTTTTACGGAAATCGACTTCTCCTACACGATATACTTTGCGCAATAAATGGAAGGATTCAATAACACCAATATCCCACCACAATTGACTGCGCTGACCAAAAACAACACCAATATTCTGTACAAACTTCTCACGTTCCTGATACGGAACATATCCACCAACCGATATTTGCCCTGAAGTAGGCACCAAAATGCCGGTCAACATCTTGATCGTTGTTGATTTACCGGCACCGTTCTCCCCAATATATCCGCATATTTCGCCCTGCGGAATCTGAAATGAAATATCATTTACAGCCAATACCTCCTGGTATTGACGTGCAAACAGGTCCTGGAACGCGCCCTTCAGCCCACCTCGGCTTTTCTGGACGCTAAACGACTTGCGCAAATCTTTGACATCAATCGCCAGCATGATTATACCTCACTTGGATTTTGTTGAAATTGCTTGTAGCCCAAAAAGAAATTATAATGGTATCAGTCAAAATTCAGCAAGCTTTAAAATAGTCTGGAGCTGCGTCCTGCCCTGTATGTTGGGAAAAGACGTGTACGGAAAGCTTCGACTACATCTTACTTGAATACTCGAACTCGTTTTTTTATTTCATCTCAAATACAAAGGAGAGCTAGCATGACCAGAAAGACGAAGAGAACCATATGGATTTCTCTTGCCGCCTTCGTGTTAATTATTGGAGGAGCAGCGGCATATTATTTCGGTTCTATTCTCAATCAGTTGGACGGTTTGGCAAAGGACGGCGACGATTCACCATTTGCAGGCATCGAAAATGTGGAGAAAGTAAATACTCCTGACCCACCCAAATGGGAAGGCACAGAAACGGTAAATATTCTCGTTATGGGTGTCGATGCACGTGGATTGAAAAAAGGTGAAGTTCCTCGCTCCGACAGCATGATGGTTGTATCGCTCGACCCACTTACCAAAAAAATCAATCTGTTCTCCATTCTGCGCGACACTTACGTCAATATTGACGGATATGGCAAGGAACGGATCAACACCGCTATCACCCATGGTCCTAATGCAGCGATGCAAGCTGCCGGCGACCTGCTCGGCATTCCTGTACAGTATTATGTGTATACGGATTTCCAGGGATTCATCAAATTGGTGGATGCCGTTGGCGGTGTTGATTTTGATGTGGAGAAAGACATGCACTATACAAGTAAAGCAGACAATAACGAATACGATATTGATCTCAAAAAAGGATATCAGCATCTGGATGGCGAGACAGCGCTCATGTACGTTCGTTTCCGTCATGATGCGATGTCGGATTTCGCCCGTTCCGAGCGTCAGCGTGAATTGCTAAAAGCTGTAACGGCGAAAATGCAGTCAACAACAACCATTGCCAAACTGCCTGCCATTCTGGAACAGGTTAATCCTTATGTAGATACAAATCTGACACTCTCCGATATGTGGAAGCTGGGTGGTCTCGGATACCAGAGCAGCATGAACGGCAGTGAGCAGATTCCACCAATGAACCTGCTGAAAGAAGAACGTACAGCAGGCGGTGCACAAGTATTGACGGTTACCAATGAAGAGAAATTGAAGCAGCATATTCAGGATATTATTCACCCGCCTGCTACAACGGATGATAGTACGAACAGCACCGAAGATAAAACAGCCAGCGCTGACGATCAGAAGTCAGAGCAACCGGCTCAGTAATCTAAACATGCAGAGGGCAGCCATTCGCTGCCCTCTCGTTGTGCCCGGCTATACTATTATGAGAAAATCATCATATCTTTCTGTGGTTTGTACCTTTATCATATTTTGAATTACGAAAGGAAGTTATCTTATGAATACATCACGTTCCCGATCCGAACTTCTATACGCAGAAGCACTTGAACATATTGTAGGAGGTGTTAACAGCCCTTCACGGTCGTTTAAAGCCGTTGGTGGCGGTGCACCTGTATTTATGAAAAAAGCCCAGGGCGCCCACTTCTGGGATGTCGATGACAACCGTTATATTGATTATCTGGCCGCTTACGGTCCGATTGTTACAGGACATGCCCACCCTCATATTACGCAGGCCATTACAGAAGCGGCAGCAAATGGTGTACTTTACGGTACCCCAACAGAGCTTGAGATCAAGCTTGCCAAAATGCTGAAGGAAGCCATTCCTTCCATGGATAAAGTGCGCTTTGTAAACTCCGGTACAGAGGCGGTCATGACCACGATTCGGGTCGCTCGTGCCTACACCAAACGCAATAAGATTGTAAAATTCGCCGGATGTTACCACGGTCACTCGGATCTGGTGCTTGTGGCTGCCGGTTCTGGCCCTTCTACGCTCGGAATTCCTGACAGTGCGGGAGTTCCAGCCAGTATTGCACAAGAAGTCATTACTGTGCCCTACAATGATCTGGAAGCCCTGAAGGATGCTTTGGAGCGCTGGGGTGATGATGTTGCCGCAGTCATGGTTGAGCCGATCGTTGGGAACTTCGGTATGGTTATGCCGGAGCCTGGCTTCCTGGAAGGTCTTTGTGCCATGACACGGGCTAACGGCTCATTGGTTATCTATGACGAAGTCATTACGGCTTTCCGTTTCCATTACGGTTCTACTCAGACGTATGCCGGACTCGAAAACCATGCGGAGATTGAACCTGATCTGACGGCTCTTGGTAAAATTATTGGTGGCGGCCTGCCAATCGGTGCTTACGGTGGACGCAAACACGTTATGGAGCAGGTTGCCCCACTCGGACCGGCTTATCAGGCGGGAACGATGGCTGGTAACCCTGCATCCATCTCAGCTGGTATCGCATGTCTGGAGGTCCTGCAAGGCGAGGGTGTATACGAAGAGATGGAACGTCTTGCTATCGACCTGACGGCAGGTCTGCAAGCTTCTGCTGACCGTCATGGAATTGCACTGACGATCAACCGGATCCGCGGTGCGTTCTCCACCCATTTCTGTGACCATCCGGTTACGAATTATGATCATGCTCAAGACACGGATGGAGAGCTGTTTGCTTCCTTCTTCCGTCACATGCTGAACCGTGGTATTAACCTGGCTCCATCCAAATATGAGGCTTGGTTCCTGACCACGGCCCATACAGACGAGGATGTTCAGGCTACATTGGAAGCCGCAGAA
This sequence comes from Paenibacillus sp. FSL K6-2393, assembly GCF_038002545.1. Classification (NCBI taxonomy): domain Bacteria; kingdom Bacillati; phylum Bacillota; class Bacilli; order Caryophanales; family Paenibacillaceae; genus Paenibacillus; species Paenibacillus sp. FSL K6-2393. Next base: position 760,898 of record NZ_JBBOCU010000002.1, on the reverse strand, counting down.
GCTTCCTTCAAGGCGATGGCTCAGGAATAAATCGGATTATTTCCATTCACAATATAGCGTACAAGCTGTATGGTCGATGGATTAACAACTCATGGAAAAGGCGTCCAACAAGTGATCAACTTGTGTGGACGCCTTTTGTTATATACGGACAGTGGTGAGTGGTCACATACGGCTAGATAGATGCTATGTGCAACATCTATATGCATTTTATTGTAATGGCCTAGCTGTTATAGGTTTGTCTTTATCTCTGACTAATCTGAAGTTTCAAAATTTCCTCCCGGATCTTCTGTATCCCTTCCTCGATTCGCTGCTTCGGCACATTGGAAATGTTCAAGCGCAGCATCTGATCCTGATGCGCCTGATATGTTCCCTCCGGATAATACCGTTCTGTCGTATCAACGATGACTCCGTGCTGTTGAAGCCGGGACAGCAGAACACGAAGCGGCATATCACCCGCCAAAGGCAATACGGTATGCTCCCCACCTGTTCGAGGAGCGTCCATAAACGGAGCAAAGTCTGGATATGTGTCCAGTTGCTCATGCACCGTGTGCATCCGGGCAGCATAGCGGTTACGAATCACTTTCCTGTGATGAGCAAACATTCCGCTGTGGACATAGATCTCCAGCGCAGCTTGAGACAAAACGGAAGTGTCGATATCGAGCATTTTTTTGTAAGCCCCAAAAGATTGAATTAGTGGTGAGGGCAGAACAGCTACACCAATGCGCAGACCTGGAAACAAAATTTTGGAGTAACTCTTCAGATAGATGACCCGGCCTTCGGTATCATAGGACCATAACGGGTCCTGTTTCGTATTGTCCTCCAGATCAGCCAGATAATCGTCCTCCACCAGATAGACATCGTACCGCTGTGCAAGCCGGATTAGTTTCTTTTTCTCAGCAACAGTCAACGATGTGCCAATCGGATTGTGAAAGCGCGGCATGACATAGAAAAACTTGATATCTTCCTTAGCGAACTGACGTTCAAGCGATGCCCAATCCAGCCCATCCAGGGCACGTCTCACACCGGCAATCGGCACATTTAATCCACTCAGTAGCGAGGGCATATTGTGATAGGTCGGTAGTTCAAGCAGTACTTTTCTCTTTCCATTAGGAAAAGGCATCAATGCAAGTACAGCCAGTGCCTGTTGCACACCTGATGTGATAAAGAACTGCTCCGTTCTCGCAAACACCTGATAATCCGCAAACTGCTTCTGCAACAGCATGATAAGCGAAGGTAATCCCTGATCCGTGCCATACATAAATAACTCTGCCTGTTTCTTCTCCATCGCCTGATCCACACAATGACGAAAGTCTGCATAAGGGAACACCCTTGGATCGGGAGCAGCTGAAGCAAAGTCCAACGCTCCCTGCCAGTCCATGTCCTGAGCACCTGTCCCGTTCTGAACGGCATAATAGCCAGATTGAGGTATGGCGTACACCAAATGCCGTTGCTCCAGCCACTCATATGCACGAATCGCTGTACTTATACTGCATTGATATTGTTCTGCTACAACTCGAACGGCTGGAAGACGGATGCCCTTATCTGCCCACTGGCGACGATCCTGCTGCTGCATCTGTTCCTGAATCCATTGCTTTAATGCTTCGGCAATCACTTCGTATTTTTTCACTGCACCCATCCCTCTCCCACAATTGTACCGATACAGTTAAACCTTTTATCTATTGTAGCACGATGCACCCGGCAGTATATTGAATAAGTCCAGCACATGCCTCAAACCTGACATAATTCAGGATAATGAAAGATAAAGCACTATGACTACTGTATTGGAGGAGCATTTATGAACACAACACACACTCGGGGATACGCTTATATCGCAGCTGTATTGTACGCAGCTATTATCGGTCTATCTTTTTTATTTGTTAAAATGACCGTCACTGTTGCACATCCAATTGATGTGCTTGCCCACCGATTCGCCCTGTCGCTGATCGTTGTTAGCATTCCTGTCATTTTTGGCTGGATCAAAATCCGACTGAGCCTTCGTGATCTGTGGCGAATCATTCCACTGGGGCTGTTATCTCCCGTCTTATTTTTTGCCTTTCAAGCCTTTGGGCTTGTATCTTCCAACTCATCGGAAGCCGGTATTATTCAGGCTATGGCCCCTGTATTCACACTTGTTCTCGCTTCAGTCTTCCTGAAGGAACGCACATCCACGATGCAGAAGCTGTTCCTGCTTCTGTCTGTTGCTGGAGTGGTCTTTATTTTCATAATGCAAGGAAGCGGCATGTCTATAGGTAACCTGAAGGGCATTGCATTATTGCTGTTATCCACGGTCTGTTTTGCAGGGTATGGTGTGCTTGCAAGACCATTAACCCAGAAGTACAAACCAATGGAATTAACATGGGTCACACTGATGGTTGGCTGTATTGTATTCAACGCCGCTTCCCTGATCCGACATGCGTCCAGCGGTTCCATGATGGACTACATCAAACCGCTTGGAGATACATCCTATCTGGGTGCGCTCGCTTATCTGGCGATCCTCTCCACCATGATCTCTACCCTGCTTGCGAGCTATGCCCTGACCCATCTGGAGGCTTCGCAAATGAGTGTATTCAGCAATCTGTCCACGCTCATCTCCATCGTAGGAGGTGCATGGATACTGCATGAACCAGTGGGTAGCTACCACTATATTGGTGCATTGTTGATTATTGCTGGTGTGCTTGGCACCAATATGAGCGGTCGCAAACATAGGCTGGTCACCGGGATCAAGTCAGATTCCCCATATTGAGACAGCGATGAAGTTGGTTCGCCGGTTCAACGAGTTATACGCTGCCATCCTCCCCGAACCCCGCATTTTGACTGGAGAGCGGCCCGGGAAACGATGTTAGAGGTAAGAGAAGCCATGGGTATTCGTTATTTTGACTGACAGTATGAAGCGCTCCAATCCCGTTAACACTGCTGAGGACAGTCTATCGGGAAAAGGAGACCCCTCAGCATGAAACGAACACAACCTTCTTTTTTACAAGCTATGATGTTGATCATGTTGTCCGTTGGCTTGATCAGCCATGTTCTGATTATTCCTGCCCTTTTGGCTGCGGCCAAAAGGGATTCTTGGATTTCCGTCCTGCTATCAGCCGGACCATTTCTGATATTTGCGCTAATGCTCGCTTATGTCTCTCGTTTCCTCCAGCATCAAACCCTGCATGAATGGTTAACATCCCGTCTCGGCAAGCCCATTGGCATGTTATTTCGAGTTGGGAACAGTCTCTTTTTTCTGAGCGTAATCTATTTCACCCTGCACGATACCACGACTTGGGCCAAAACAAATTACCTGACAGAAACGCCAATTCTGGTAACCAGTATTGCCCTCATGTCTCTCTGTGCCTATGGGGCATATAAAGGCATCCGCTCACTGGCATTTACGGCAGGATTGATCCTTCCACTGGTGGTACTGCTGGGCTTCTATGTTGCAATTGTGAACACTCAATACAAGGATTACAGTCGTCTCCTGCCTGTGTTAGAACATGGCTGGCATCCGGTGCTGAATGGCATGATTTACAGTCTTGCAGGCATGTTTGAACTGCAGTTCATCTGGTATATCCAGCCTCATCTCACTAAACGTATACTTGTATGGCAGTATCTGATGCTCGCAATCATTCTTGTGGGACTAACAGTCGGCCCACTCATCGGGGCGATTGTGGAATTCGATCCTTTTGAGGCTGCCAAAATGCGATATCCCGCCTTTGAAGAATGGCGAATTGCCTCCTTGGGCAAGTACATCGCCCAGACCGACTTCTTTTCCATCTACCAGTGGCTCGCAGGCTCGTTCACCCGGATTAGTCTCGCCATGTATATTGTAGTAGAAATATGGAATATTAAGAGCTCTACCAGAAGGCTTATCAGTTGTATCTCGTTAGGTGTCTTCTTTATTCTAACCATGTTGTATCCTCTGGATGATATGACCTTCGAAAAGCTTCTGGTCGAATACATATTTCCGTTCAATCTCGTGTATCTGAGCGGACTTGCGATTATCGCGACGACGGTTGCCTTTATCCATTCACGCCATCAGAGGAGGAAACATCATGGAGCATCAAGCGATTGACACCACGTCCCATGAAACACTGCTTGCCTCTTTGAAAGAGCAGTTCAATCCATGTGCAGATGTTGTTATTCAGACCTTTCCTGTCAAAGATGAATCCGATCAGCCAGTCATTTTGCTCTATTGCGAAGGACTGGTCGACGGCAAACAAATCAATCAATTTATTATTCCCCGTCTGGAACAACACTCCCTGATCATTGAGGAATCACATCCCCACGAACTGGGATTAACCTTAAATCCGATTGAGGATCTCACTGATTCCAAGAAACTTAATCTTTTGATTTTTAGTGGACAACTACTGATCATTTTTGGTAATGGTGTGCAGGCCTGCAGTCTGGATATCGCTGATATCCCGGGACGCAGTCCAGAAGAATCAGCCATTGAAACATCAGTTAAAGGCCCGCGCGATGGATTCACCGAAGAACTCACTACCAACGTGGCCCTTATTCGCAAACGAATGAAAACATCTTCGATGTGTTATGAGAAATATGTCAAAGGTGGTCGTACCCAAACTGCCATTGGACTTCTATATGTAAAAGATATTATTAATCCAGACATTCTGAAAGAAGCACAACACAATCTGGATCAGATTGAGATTGACGGCATTCTGGGTACCTCAATCATGGAGCGAGCTGTCATGGGAGGGATTCGGAGTATTTTTCCACTCACAGATAATACTGAACGTCCTGATTTTGTCGTCGATTCCCTGTTAAATGGACGTTTTGCCGTTCTCATTGAAGGTTCTCCTGTGGCGGTCATCGCACCAACTACACTTTTCAATCAGTTGAAGTCCCCGGAAGACAAAAGCACACCTTTTTTCATAGTTACCTTCGAACGGATTTTGCGTATTTCCGGTCTGCTGATTGCCTGTTTCTTCCCAGCCTTCTACATCGGCCTGACCAGTTTCAATGTGGAACAGATTCCGCTACCTCTCTTGGCTACAATTGCTGGTACTAGAATGGGCCTGCCCATGCCGGTGACGCTGGAAGCCTTTTTAATGATTTTTATGTTCGAGCTATTTAACGAAGCCGGTCGGCGGTTACCACGTGCGTTAGGGCAGACGGTCAGCGTGGTCGGCGGACTTATCATCGGGGATGCAGCCATTCGTGCCGGGATTACATCGCCCACCATCATAGTTACGGTAGCGATCTCAGTCATCTCCAGCTATATTCTCGTGAATACCGTGCTCAGCGGGGCTACTGCACAAATTCGTATCGGAATGCTTATTATTTCTTCGATCCTTGGATTATTTGGATTTATGATCGGACTGTTCGCTCTGTTGGTACACCTCGTATCGTTGGAGTGTTATGGCGTATCCTATCTGTCACCCGTATCTCCCTACATTCCAGGAGACTTCACTCAGGCCGTATCCATGCCCCCTTCCATGAAAAAAAACAAGCGTCCAGAAGCACTTCACACCCAAGATTCCACTCGCTGGAGAAAACGGTCATGACCAGATGGATGTCCATGAGTGGCCTACTTGCGGGGTGCTTGATCCTGCTAACGGGATGCTGGGATTCCAAAGAGGTGCAAAGTATTAACTTCATCACGGCCATTGGAATAGACTATGTGGACAACCAATATATTGCGTATGCCCAGTTGATTGACTTCTCCAGTATTGCAAAACAGGAAACGCCAACTTCCCGGGAAACAAGGGATATCTGGATTGGACGGGGTGAAGGTTCAACACTGAGCATGGCTATTAACGACTTGTATGAAACATCACAGCAGCAAACGCTCTGGACTCATGTTAAAGCCATTGTTTTATCGAAAAATGCTCTGGAAGGGAAGCTGGAGGATATATTTAATACGTTGCTGCATTCAGGTCAACTGAGATATACACCCTGGATTTACGCGACAGAGCAGAACATTCCGGATGTGCTCTCCCCATCTGCGCTGCTGAACCAATCTGCCCAGACGATTGAGTTATTCGAGCCCATGAGGCTATACAAACAGCATTCCGGTTTCGAACCTATCCGGCTCCATCAGCTTCTCGATGGACTACGGGAGCCGGCTTCCGTCGTTCTTTTACCCTCGGTATCAACGAGGAACGAGACCTGGTTCAACGGCGATAAAACGCCACCCCTTGTTAGAATGGATGGATTTTATGTCATTTCCAAAGGCACAAGTCAGGGTAGAGTTGCAGGAGCAGACGCAGATGGTACACGATACGTAAATTATGAGCGCGTACATCAGTACCCACTATACGTATATGGGAATGGTGGGAAAACTCCTGATTTAACCTTGATGCTTCGTCATCCCAAGACGAGAATAACGGCGAGAAAACAAGGAGATGGCGTCACATTTGATCTAGTTACCTCGGTCAAAAGCTCCATCACCGAAGATCACGGGGCTCCTCGGTCTCCACATGCCATGGAACAGGAAGCGGAGAAACAAATCGAATCCCAAATCCGAGATACGTTCGAAAAAACCAAGTCACGCAAGATCGATTCATACGGTCTCGTGGAACACCTCTATCGCCACAATCTGCCCTTATGGCAACAAGAGGTCTCCCAACGTGCTGACCCCCTGGAGCGTTTCAAGCTCGGCAAAGTAGAGGTCCATGTGGATATCCTTAATGCGAGCACGTATAAATACAGCGATTAAATGAAGAAAAAGAAGCCCCGTGCCTGCATTGGATGCAAGGTTACGGGGCTTTTTACCATCTCCAACTATGCTGTCTATTGGGGAAGTTATCCTGATGGATACGCCATGACACTCATCAAAGCCAATTCAGGCTGAGTCGTATCCAAACGGCTGTACTGGATGATGACGGGGATATTGCTCGAAACCGTAATCGCATAAGGCACGCCCGGTGGAATAGACTGCTCCCCGGATCGTAGCGATGCAGTGCGAATATGCTTTGTCCTTCTCGCTGGTACTTCAGCGACCATACCTTCGAGTGGTTCTCTGTCTTCAAAGTAAATCGTGATGTGCAGCTCCGCATTCGTGGCACTGGTGTTCAGTACACAGATGCTCTCATGACTCTCCAATGTGCCCCGGCTCTCCGGGGGAATGTAACCATCCGGAATGACCCAGTAGGTGTGACCTGTAGCTGCTGAAACATTCTTACGGGCAGATGTGCCTAATTCTGTCTGGTCAGGTGTCATTGAAATACATCCTCCTTTTTTGCGATTGCAATTTAGGTTAAAAATCCGTGGGCTCGCGCGGCAGTCGCTTCGAAGGGCCGATCGGGCTACAGGCCGCTGTTGGCTCGGGATTTCTATTCATTCCCCCTCAGCAGGGGAAATCCCGCTCCAAAGGCGGACGCTTCGCTCCCTCTACCCGATTCCGCCCTCCTCCGCTGCTACGCTCGCCTGTTTTTTAAAAGATTATTGCCTTCGCTATTCGCTGGGCAACTTTTGCTGGCTCGTTACTTTGTTTAACTCGCTACAGCTTTTAAACCCTGAATAGCTCGCAGGGCAGTCGCTTCGGCGGGCGGATCGGGCTACAGGCCGCTGTTGGCTCGGGATTTCTATTCATTCCCCCTCAGCAGGGGAAATCCCGCTCCAAAGGCGGACGCTTCGCTCCCTATACCCGATTCCGCCCTCCTCCGCTGCTACGCTCGCCTGTTTTTTAAAAGTTTATTGCCTTCGTTCTTTCGCTGGGCAACTTTTGCTGGCTCGTTACTTTGTTTAACTCGCTACAGCTTTTAAACCCTGAATAGCTCGCAGGGCAGTCGCTTCGGTGGGCAGATCGGGCTGCGGGCCGCTGTTGGCTCGGGATTTCTATTCAATTCCCCCTCAGCAGGGGAAATCCCGCTCCAAAGGCGGACGCTTCGCTCCCTATACCCGATTCCGCCCTCCTCCGTTGCTACGCTCGCTTGTTTTTAAAAGTTTATTGCCTTCGCTATTCGCTGGGCAACTTTGTTTTTCTCGTTACTTCGTTTAACTCGCTTAATTATTTAGGGCATGAACCTATCGCAGATACATCTGCAGCGGCTGCAATTGCAACTCACGGATGGCTTCTGCCACCTGCTGGGCAAGGCGGCGGGCGCCGCGTTCCTGAAAATGTGTGTTATCCTCCACGCCTGAGGGGAAGTTCACATACTCGCCTGGCAGCACCCACATAAAGTCGTCCTTGGTGCCTTCTACGCCTGCCTGCTCAAACAGAAGACGGCTGCGCTCAGCCAGATCGATCAGCGGAACATCTTCCTCTTCCGCCAACTCACGCACGGCGATGATATAATCGCCATGCGTATCGGTCAATGTGCCATCGTCCGCAAAATAGCGACGATGCACCGGGGTGATGAGTACCGGACGAGCCTTGGCTTCGCGTGCAGCGTCGATATACTTTTTCAAATATTCCTTATATGTTGTGAATGGGTCGGTCCCACGTTCAGGGTCCGGCTTCTCATCGTTATGTCCAAATTGAATAAACAGAAAATCTTCAGGCTTGATTCGCTCCAGAATGGCGCTGAGTCTGCCTTCATTAATAAAACTGCGGGAACTGCGCCCTGACTGGGCGTGATTATCTACTGCCACATCATGTTTGAACTGCGCTGGCAATAACTGGCCCCAACCGCAATACGGATATCCACTTTCCTGCTGATCCGTTACGGTAGAATCCCCGGCAAGAAATACAGTCATGGTCTGATTCGCAAGAGTAATCTCTAACGCATTGATTCTCGGTGCAGGACCAGAGAATGACAGACGAAATCTGCCGCCGCGAACAACGACCGAGAATCGCACCTCTGCACATTGTCCGGGAAGTGTGCGAATGGTTGGCAGTACAAGCCTGCCTTCACCAGCTTTCACGCGGGTCACTGTCTCAGCCAATTCATCACCTGCAACGAGTAATACTTGGTATGTTCCGTCGGGAACATCCACGATGAACGATGCTTTGAGTGGAATACAGAAGCCTGAACGCAATCGGGCAGACATGGTTGTCTGCCCCGGATTGTTATAATGTTGTTTCGTGGGATCCGACACATCGTCATCACGAATGCGTTGTTTCTCATACACCAGAGATCCTGCCTCGAATCCGTATCCTCCGCGTTCCTCATATGCGGTTGTTGCAGTTACTTTCAGATAATCCCCTGTCTCATCTGCTCTTCCCGAGTCCGGTCCAAAGTTAAACTTCCAGCTGGTCACGGACACTGCCTGGCCCTCTGCCGCTGCCTCCATGGCAACGGCCTGACTACCCTGAGCTTTATTCAAAAGCGATAACCTCCTTGGTTAAATTTCGTAAACGTTCATTCGGGCGAAGATACGAAGATACAGTAATCTGGCTTATCCTTTCAATCCGCTGGTGCTCATCCCTTGAACAATTTGTTTCTGGAAGATGAAGAACACAGCTACAACCGGAACCAGACTGACGATGGACATGGCGAACATTGCGCCCCAGTTGGAAGCAGATTCACTATCGAGGAACATTTTCAGCGCCATCGACACGGTGTATTTATCAGGCGAGTTCAGGTACAATACCGGACCGAGCAGATCCTCCCATCTCCAGTAGAAGGAGAAGATGGCTGCAGTCGCCAGAGAAGACTTGATCAGTGGCATAATAATCTGAATATACAATCTAAACTTGTTACATCCATCGATGGTTGCAGCCTCATCCAGCTCCTTCGGAATCGTTCGAATGAACTGTACCATCAGGAAGATGAAGAATGGCATTCCGAAGAATGTAGGTACAACGATTGGCAAGATAGTATTCAGCCAGCCGAGCTTCGTGAAAATGATGTACTGAGGAACCAATACCACGTCATGTGGCAACATCAGTGTTAACATCATCAAGGAGAACCAGAACGTGCGTCCCTTGAAATTCAGTCTGGCAAAACCAAAAGCGATCAGCGATGAAGATATTACGGCACCGATCGTGGAAATAACCACGATTACAAGTGAGTTGGTGATGTAATCCATAAACGGTCTTCCAGCTGTGCCTTTCCAGCCATCCACATAGTTACTCCAGATCCACTCCGCAGGAAACAGGGTATCCGCAGTGACGAATATCGTACGGCTTTCCTTGAATGAACTGAAGAGCATCCAAAGTACGGGATATAACATCAGGAGGGCAAGAGCTGCAACGAACAGGTGATAAACGGGCCATTTTACATTTCTCCAAACCATCGTTACTTCCCTCCTTCAGATTCGTAGAACACCCAGTACTTGGATGTCAGGAACACAGCCACCGTGAGTATACCGATCATGATGAGCATGACCCAGGCCATGGCCGAAGCATAACCCATGTTGTTAAACATAAACGCCTGCCGGAACAGATACAGGGAGTACAACATCGTACCGTCCATTGGACCGCCTTCACCTTTGGAGATAATATAGGCAGGTACAAACGTCATGAATGCTCCAATCGTCTGCATAATCATATTGAACAGGACGATCGGGCTAAGCAGTGGCAAGGTGATGCTGAAAAATTTCCGTATAGGATTTGCGCCATCCACACCTGCTGCCTCGTACATCTCAGTAGGGATATTTTTGAGACCGGCCAGGAAGATCAGCATGGACGAACCAAACTGCCACACAGACAGTGAGATGAGCATAACTAGAGACGCATTCGGGTCACCAAACCAGCTTATTGGCCCGATCCCGATTGCCGTTAGAGCACTGTTGATAACACCCTCATTACTGAAGAGGTTACGCCACATAATGGATACGGCCACACTACCACCGATAATGGATGGCAGGTAATACAGCGTCCGGTACGTTCCAATCATACGAGAGCCAGTGTTTAGGACCATCGCTACGAAGAGGGCAAAGATCAACCTTAACGGTACCCCAATGAATACATACAGAAACGTCACTTTGACCGAGTTCCAATATTTCGGGTCATCAAAAAACATTTTGGTGTAGTTATCAAGCCCAATCCACCGCGGAGAAGTGAACAAGTTATAACTCGTGAACGACATATATAAGGACACAAACATGGGGATGAGTGTGAAGCCCAGGAATCCAATAATAAACGGGCTTATGAACGCATATCCAGTTAAGTTTCTACGTAACGACGAATACTGCCTCAATGGAACGAACCTCCTTCATGGATCAGCTTGCTCCCTCATCCTGGCTTCGGTCATCTGGACGGGGAAAGGCCCTCGCATTTGCGAGTAGCCGCATTCCCGACCATCCCTGAAGTGGGACGAGCAAGCCATCATTCAACTGTTATTTATTGTTCGCAAGTACAGATTCGGCGTTCTTGCGGAATGTTTCTGCTGCCTGTTCAGGTGTAATTTTGCCAAAGTTCAACTCTTCAACCACATCTGCCAGAGCAGAGATTACTTCAGGTGAACCAACCGGTGGCGGAGAACTCATTGGTGAAGCTTTTGGCTCCATGGCTGCTACGAATTCAAAGACTTGTTTCGTTGCGTCACTCAGCTCAGGTGCGATAGCTTCTTTGATTGCTCCTGAGATTGGCACACCGCGCTCACCTTTGATCAGTTTGTTGGCTTCCACGTCATTCACCCAGAAATCAATGAATTTAGCCGCTTCTTCCTTCACTTTGGAGTTGGACGTTACACCCCAATACATACTTGGTTGCATATATAGTCCTTTTTCCATATCCGGTCCTGGCATTGGAGCGATTTCGAGTGGACGGTTCGCTACCTGTTGCAAGGCTACGAACTGGTTGGACCATTGCCATACGCCGATTCCTTTTTCCTTCACGAGATCTGATTCCTCAATAATGCCTTTGGTTTGGTTGGCTACATCCGGCGTAGGTGCTGCACCTTGCTCGATCATGCGGCGCATAAGTCCGAAGAACTCCACAAACAATTGGTCATCATCATAACCAAGGCCAGTTCCTTCTGCATTGTAAAGCGAATGTCCTTTGGTACGCAGGAAGTAATGGAAGAAGATATCCGGAGCTACCCCTCCATCCAAATACAGGCCTTTCTCTGCGGCTTGTTTACCCAGTGCTTCGTATGATTCCCATGTCATATTTTCAGGCATAGCTTCCGCTCCCGCTTTTTTAAGCAAAGCAGGGTCATATTGGAAGCCCAGAACGTTAACACCGGCAGGTACACCGTATTGTTTACCGTTAATTACACCTGTGCTAATAACGTTCTCGGACACATCGTCCACTTTGATCTGATTGCCCAGATAAGGCGCTAGATCCTCAAGCTGACCATTCTGTGCATATTGGCTGATGTAGGAAATATCCATCTGAACGATGTCAGGCAACTGATTTGCAGCTGCTTGTGGTGCGAGCTTTTTCCAGTAGTCATCAAATGAAGCATATTCCACGTCGATTTTGACATTCGGGTTTTTCGATTTGTACAGGTCGATGACCTTCTGTGTATATTCATGCCGTGCATCCGAACCCCACCAAGCGATCCGCAGGGTAACCGATCCATCCGATGATCCCTGTTCGCTACCTCCACCTGAACTACACGCCGCTGTAAAAACGAGCAATGCAGCCATCATCAGGAATATTGCCTTTTTCACCATGCCAATCTCCCCTTTTATGTTGATATGGTTGTGTGAACGAGTTATCCTTTTATTTCTGATAACGCTTTCACAAACTTGTTAATGTCATTTTCGCAAATGTACGACCAGAGTTGAATACACAAAACCGTCTTGTTGGTTCAAAAAACAGAGGAGGACAACAGCCTCCTCTCGGCGCTGTTCGTCCTCCCCAGACATGAATTACACGATTGGTAGTCCATTGTTATATGCCGATCCTGCGGAATTCCGTAGGTGTCATACCGGTCCACTTTTTGAACACCTGACTGAAATATTGTGAATTCCCGCCGAATCCGAACAATTCAGCAAGCTCGAACACTTTCACATCCCCGCCTCTGCGAATATGGTCACATGCGCGTTCAATGCGCAGACGATTTACGTAGTTGGAGAAATTCTCGCCTGTGACTTTTTTGAAAATCTTGCCCAGATAATCCGGATTCATATACAACATCTGATGGGCGACTCCATTGAGCGAGAGATCTGCCTCTCCATAATGACGATCCACGATATCCATCATCTTCTCCACGGCAGAAGACTGTCGACTGATATGGTTTTTGTAATAACCGGAAGTTAATCGGGCTGCACTGCTTGCAACAAAAGACTTCAAACCAGATAACGTATCGATATGCGGCAGTTCTGCCATACGCTGGGTGAATTCCGTTGCCTCCTCAGGTGGACAGACATGAACCATCGCCGAGTACAGCTGCACTACGTAAGAGCGAGTCACTTCAATTTCCAGCTGCTGACGCGATAATAGATCAAACAGACGATCCACCTCTACCGCTGTATCCTCGGTATTGCCCGATTTGATCAACTGACACAGTTGCTCCGCATCCTGTTCTACATGTACGCCGTCGCATTCTCCGGCCAGTACCAGATCATTCTTCGTAATCAGCTTGCCTTCACCGATGAAAAAACGATGGTTCAGATACTGCAACGCCTCACGAAACAACCGCCGGGACTGAATCATTCGATCTGCTTCACTCAGCGCAGCGGTCACTTCCAATTTATATAGTCTGGTGAATGCAGCACGAACCTCTTCAATACTTTCTTTCAGTCCGGCCGAATCGGCTGAATCCGCAAGCAGGATGAGGAGTTTGCCTTCAATGGTTGTGCTTAACAGGACATGTTGGAGCAGATCACTGGCTATGTTTTTGATCGCAAATAAGTGACTGTAATCATGTTCATCTACAATTCGGAACAGCAGTAACCGAACTGCGTTCTCTTCAAGCTCCAGATCAAACAGCTCCTGATAATACTCCAGATCAACCGGCCCATAGGTGCGGTTGGTCATGAACTCCAGCAGAAATTGCTCCTTCACATGTGGAAGGACACGCTGCAATCGCTGTTTCATCTCACCCGCAACATGCTCCCTCACCTGAGCATCCTGATGTTCCTGCAACAGTTCAGTTAACGCATCATGGATCTGATTCTCGTTGCAGGGTTTGAGCAAATAATGCTTCACGCCATATTGCATCGCTCTGCGAGCATATTCGAACTCCTTGTAGCCGGATAACATAATGAAACGTACTCCCGGGTATGCTTCAGATGCCTTCTCTATGAGTCCGAGACCATCCAGACCTGGCATGGAAATATCCGTAATGATAATATCGGGTCTCGACTGCCCAATTTTGTCCAATGCTTCGATCCCGTTCCTCGCCGTACCCACTAATTCCGTACCTGCCGCGGCCCAATCGACCACTTGGGAAATCCCCTCCAGAATGACACGTTCATCATCTACGAGCATCACTTTGTACATCGTCATCGTCCTCTCTGATCCAAGGTATGCTGATCGATACTACAGTTCCTGATCCGGGCTTGCTGCTCATCACCATTCCACCTTCATCGCCGAAGGTCAGTCTGATTCGTTCCTGGATGTTAGATAACCCAATGCCCTGTCCTCTTGTCTGAATACGTCCTTCGTGTAGTTCTTCCAGGAATTCCGGTGTCATCCCCGGACCGTCGTCCTCGACTTCAATAATCACCTTATCTCCATCTGCTCTCGCCCGAATACGAATCCGGCAAGGGTCAATGCTTGGTTCGAGTGCATAATGTATGGCGTTCTCCACCAAAGGCTGTAATGTTAACTTGGGGATTCGAGCCGTTCCTACCTCTGGGGCAATTTCCATGTCGAAATCCAATCTTTCCTCAAAACGCGTGCGCTGAATCGTCACGTAACTGCGGACAATGTCCAGCTCTCTTTCCAGCGTGATCCACTTCTCGGACATATTCACAGAGCTACGCAGCAGAAATCCGAGAGCCTCAACCATTTCCGAGATCTGTCGTTGCTTCTGTACTTTAGCCAGCCAGTTAATGGATTCCAGCGTGTTGTATAGAAAATGTGGATTAATCTGCGCCTGAAGCGCTTTCAACTCGGTCTCACGAATCACCAGTTGCTTGGCATAATTCTCATCAATCAATTCACGTATTCTTTGAAGCATCATCTTGAATGTGCGATGTAGCAGCCCAACCTCGTTCTGTGGAGATATCGGAATATTGCCGAGGGCAGCCTCCTCCAGTTTATCCAGATCACCTTTCTCGATATTACGCATCTTTTTGATCAACTGCGCAATCGGATGGGTAATACTGCGAGAGAATCTCGCTCCAATAATAAGCGCAGCAAGAAAAATCATAATGAAGATCACCGTGACCAACTGTTTGACAAACTGGATCTTTTTAAACATCTGGTCAAACGGGGTTGTGTACAAATAGGTCCAATCCGTATAGGAAGAATGAGCACGAGCTACAAAGTGCCTCCCCTGCTCCAACATGGCAATTCCATAGGGCTGGGTGCGCTTCAGTTCAGACTCAATCTCGGCTTCACTGACCGACGATTCTGTTGGATAGATCACTTCTTTTCCATCGGTAATGAGTAATTGGGAGTCCTCAGCCGGTTCTTGCATCTGATCCTGTACAATTCGGTCCAGCCGTACCCGGATGATCAGTGTGCCGAGGTCCTCCAATGTAAATGCTCCGCCAATAAAGGATTTCACCTGTCGGACCGACAAGAGTCGGGACTGTTTATCCCCACTGGTATGCCAGGCATTGGAGCCCGAATATTGCTGTCCCAGTGCAACCAGTTCCTTTTGCTTCGACTCCGAAATTCCCTCCCGATTGCCTGCGGCCATAACGTTATTATCATTATCGATAAATAGCATGGAATAGACGTATTTTTCGGAACCGGCATAAGCGACTAACCTGTTGGTAATTTTTTTGCGTAATCCATTTTTCTCATAACCCGTTTCTACCTTTTTCAGTTGGAGCAGATATTGCTGAAGCGGCTCGTCCGACATCACCTTGAAGGAGAGATTGGAAATTTCACGAAGTTGATTTTCAATACCTACCGAAGACATATTGAGGACCTGCGAGGATTTCTCATAGATCTGACGGTCATAGATACTGAACACATATCGGAGTACGGATGCATAAAACGTAAAGCTGATTAACATCAAAAGTCCGATGAGAAGAATCGTTTTGTGGTGAATCGGCAGTGTTGTGAAAGCGTTCTTAATTTGGCTCATCCTAAGCGCTCCTTTGGCTTGCGAAGGGTGCTATCGTGCTATGGGTTAGTAGTTTTATTGTAAGTTATTTTCATATTTACACATCCATGGTCATCTGACAAGATATATTTATGCAACATTTTAGGTCACTAAAGAAGGTATACATGTGTAAATGTATCTTGAGAAAGCAAAAAGCAGCCTACTCATTCAAAGAGCAGACTGCTTTTTGCTTTCTCAATTAAACCTGGGTTTTATTTTTTCACAAGTAATCATTAACCTATATAATCATTAATTGATTAGTTGAGCAAAGCGCATAAGTCTCATTAACATCACCGTACTCTGTGCTCGCGTTGCATTCTCCTGAGGCGCGAAGGTTCCCCCGTTCATTCCCTTAACGATCCCTGTCTCTACCAGTCGAGCTACGGCGTCAGAAGACCAGTTCGAGATATTTGATGCATCTGTAAATGAAGGAGTGGTACCTGTCAGTTGGTCATTAGGAATCTTCATCAAATTCAATGCCCTATCCAGCATCGTAGCCATCTGTTCCCGAGTAATCTGACCATCCGGGTGGAATGACCCATCTGCGAAACCATTAACCAACCCCTTACTTCCTGCCGTTATGAGTGCATTGGCATACCATTGTTCCGAATCCACATCATTAAAAGCGGAAGGCAATTCGGTTTTTACGCTACCTCCGGATAATCCCATGGCACGTACAAGCATGGCTGTGAATTCAGCACGAGTAATCGGTTGTTCAGGTGCAAAGCTTCCATCAGGCCGCCCATCAACAATCAGCTTGTTGGCCATCTGCTGAATGTCTTCGCCAGCCCAGTGCTGCTGCACATCGTTGAATACCTTATTCATACTAATAATCGTATACTCACCGCCCTGAGTAGACAATATCTCAGCTTGTGTGGCGGTAAAAACAGCAGGTACGAAATGAAGTTGCCCATTCGCATCAATTCTAACGACTGTGATCTGGTCTGGATTAAACCCAGCAGGGATCACGATAGACTTATGCAAGTAATCGTTCGAACCATCCTCTGTATCTTGCCCATTGATATCAACAGACAACGTGACTGGTTGTTTCAATACGACTCGTGCATCCATCGTTTGAGCCACACGTTCTACACGTGCCTGCGCCTCTTTGGAGCCTTCCACGATGGAAATCGTCAACGCAGAGTCTGACTGCCGATCAGCCAGACTATTTAATGGAATAGATACACTATTACCATTCACTGTTATCTGGAGTTTAGCATTGGCATCAGCTTTAACCTTTACCTGTAACGGCTGCATGGGAATCTCCAGCTTGACCGCTGTCCCTAACCCGTCGATGACTATCTTTGCTTCCGAAGCGTTAGTATTCATCACATTCGTTAATCCTTGAGCCGTTAAGATCAACCGAACGACAGGCTGACCATTAGCTAACGTTTCATCTACTCTGCGTGTGGATACTGCCTGACCGTTAATTAGCACGGTGGATTGACTCTGTTCCCCATTGGAAGGGACAACCACCGGTACAGAAGGTGCTGATGGAACAGAAGGTGTCGATGGAGTCGGTGGCTGTGGCGTAATTTTGACTGTCCAGTGTGCGTACAGCGTTACATCCCCCTCCACCACATCACTTGCAAAGTTCCATTTGAAGGTTGGATCTGTTGCATCCGTGTACCAGCCTGCAAAGGTATAGCCCGCTCGCGTTGGGGCCGGGTTCGGCTCACTCGCTTTCGCTCCGTAAGCCACCGTCTCTGTGGTCGCGGTTCCCGCTCCGCTGTAGTTCGCGTTATATGTCACAATGTAATTATTAGCCGTCCAATGTGCGTACAGCGTCACATTGCCCGCCACCGTATTACTCGAAAAGTTCCACTGGGTTGCCGGATCTGTCGGATCTGTGTACCACCCTGCAAAGGTATAGCCTTCTCGCGTTGGGGCTGGGTTTGGCTCACTCGCTTTCGCTCCGTACGCCACTGTCTCTGTGGTCGCGGTTCCCGCTCCGCTGTAATTCGCATCATACGTCACGGTGTAATTGTTCACCGTCCAATGTGCGTACAGCGTCATATTTCCCGTTACCGTATTACTCAAAAAGTTCCACTGGGTTGCTGGATCTGTCGCATCCGTGTACCACCCTGCAAAGGTATAGCCTTCTCGCGTTGGGGCTGGGTTTGGCTCACTCGCTTTCGCTCCGTACGCCACTGACTCTGTGGTCGCGGTTCCCGCTCCACTGTAGTTCGCGTTATATGTCAAAATGTAATTATTAGCCGTCCAATGTGCGTACAGCATCACATTGCCCGCCACCGTATTACTCGAAAAGTTCCACGGGGTTGCCGGATCTGTCGGATCTGTGTACCACCCTGCAAAGGTATAGCTTTCTCGCGTTGGGGCTGGGTTTGGCTCACTCGCTTTCGCTCCGTAAGCCACTGTCTCTGTGGTCGCGGTTCCCGCTCCGCCGTAATTCGCATCATACGTTACGGTGTAATTGTTCACCGTCCAGTGTGCAAACAACGCCATATTTCGCGCCACCGTATTACTCCCAAAGTTCCATTTGGTGGTTGGATCTGTCTGATCTGTGTACCATCCTGCAAAGGTATGACCTGCTCTCGTTGGGCTTGGGTTCGGTTCTTGAGCGAGTCCACCATCCCTCACGATATTTTTCGAAAAAACGTTACCCTGTCCATCCATAAAATTGACCCTGTATGCCACCTCAATAGTAACCGGCTTGGATGTATTCATTTTGAACTCACTGCCCAATTTTGGGATATAATCTGCTGTAAATGTATGCACACCGAGTCCCAGAGTAGAAGAGTCTAATGAATACTCCGCTTTGCCGTCAGCAAGTTCTACCTGTGTCAACGTTGAGCCGCTTGATTTAAACACGATATCCCCGTCCAAATCCTCTATGGGACTCCTCATGTTTACAATCAAGTTAACCGTTTCATTCATCCCAACCTTACTATCAGTAACGCTGAGATCCACTCCGGGGGTATAGGTAATTTCTTTTAGCTGGTCAAAAGTCACTTGTACGATTTGGTTACCTTGCCCTTTTAAGGTAACTCGCTCACTACTGCCATCCACTGTGATTTCTTTAATATAGCGAGCGCCTGAGAAGATTTTATGATTAATCAAGGCCCCTTTTTGGTTATACACTGCAACATAAAATACAAAGTTATTATCTTTATCGCTGTATATCCAATAAGTGAGGTCGCCCCATTTAATTACTGGACAACTTGGTGAACTTGCTTCGGTAGTAGGATCTGAACAAACGACCTTCGCTACATCAGGTTTTACCAGTTGGTTGCCTTCTGTTTCTGGACGCATTTCAACTGAAGGTACACCTTCAAACACCATTTGTCCCGCCGCATGTATGGGCAGAACTGGCCAAGTAAAACACAGTAGAATGAATGCCATCATGCTTAGCATCAATTTCTTAATAACGCGCATGTTTCTCCTCTTCTCTCGTAAATTTTTCATGTAACCCCATCAAATATGTCTAAACTATGATTTTACACAATAATAAGGCTTTTCCTCCTCTTATACTAGCTACATTATAGGATCGCTCTGAACAACTTCTGAACAAAAAGGACAACCCGTTGAGTCAGCCAGTGAAACATCCGATATCCTTTTTGCCCTCTCATCTTCACGGGCCATTTTACTCGATAATTTTCAGAAAGATGCAAAAAAGACAACCTGCTTTATAAAAAAGCAGATTGTCCTTCATTCCATTCATATTCGTATATTACGGATTAACAAAAACAGTTTTCAGCTTCGCTACATATTGCACATCAAAGCCAAGACCTTCAGCTACCATGGCAAGTGGTACATATGTTTTGGACTCCTTGCCTACCTTATTCAGGAATGCAGGTGTATCCACAGTAACCGATGCTCCATTTACCTTCACAGCATTGGCACCAATCTTCACAGCAACCTTTCGGTCTCCATATGTAATGGTTGCGGTTGAAGTCTTGTTATCCCACACCGTAGTAGCACCCACAGCGTTCACGATGTCTTGAATCGCCACAAAGTTTTTGCTGTTACGGATAATCGGTTTGTACGGAGTATTTAATGTTTTGCCACTCACGATAATATTCATTGGTTCACCTGTGGCAGGTGCAGTCAACTTGGTGTAATCTCCCCAGATCGTTTTGGCAAATACTTCGGCAATGGCCGCATATCCAAACTGATTCGGGTGGAAATCACGATCTTTGATCATATGAGTCATGGTGCCTTCACCGCCAACAAACTCCTTGGCCACGTGTGCGACTTTGACATCGGTACCCTGAGCAGTGAATTGTGCTGCAATGCCATCAATAGTCTGTGTGAAGCCTTGGGATGCCTCCATCAGTTTGGAATAGAGTGCCTTGCCTGCTACTTCTGGCATCGGTTGATACTGGTCGGCGATGACAATTTTAGCTGTCGGGTTAATTTCATGGATATCATTAATCGCTGCACTAACATTGGCTGTATATGTTGCGAGTAATTCTTTTACCTTCGCTTGCAGTTCCTGATCACTCAGTTTGTCTGCTGTACCGAGAAGCTCAGATACATCATTTCCCCCAATGGTAATTGCAACCAGATTGGCCTGTGCTACACTCTCACGGATTGCAGCAGTATTGGCTCCGATCTGTCCCGCTCTTGGATCAGGAAGACTTGGTTGAATGGCTTCAGAAGTCAGTGTTTTGCCATCCTTAATTGCAGTAGTGAAGTTTTTCAGTCCACTGGTTTTCAATCCGGCAATCCCGTAGTTGTCCACCTGTGTACGTCCATGCAGCAAACCCTGCTCATGGAGACGTTCTACATAACCATAAGGCAATTCTTTTGTGTTGGGCTCATAACCTACCGTTATGGAATCTCCCAATGTGACGATGCGGAACTCCTTGGTTACGGCTACTGCATCTTTCTTCGCAGTCAGCGAAGCCTCGTTAGTACCTGCTGGCAATACACCGGTTTTGGTGTCAGCCGCGTGTGCAGGCAATGCAGATGATGTAAAGAGCAGCATTCCTGCCAACATGCTTACCGTTAAACCGGCAGCTGTATTTTCCCATATACGTTTACGCTTCATTCAGGATAACACTCCTTCTCGCGAATCTATAATTACACTAATATAGTGTACATCGGTCATTCCAATGATATAAGTCGTGTTACTCTATTCTATCATTTTAAAGTAGGCGTTGTCCTCTCTGCTGAGAGCACACATGAAATAACAGACTCCCTGATGGGGAGCCTGTTATTCGTGAAGCACAGCTATAACGTTCAGTAGTTAAGATTGCGGCTTATTCGAGTCCTCAGAATTCGAATGACCCTTGTCGCTCGCCGTTTTGTTCCCGGTAGCTCGCTCCAGATACCGATCATAACGATCATCCACTTCGCGTGCCATCTTCCGGTACTTTAACGTTTCCTCGACAATTGGATCACGTTCCGTCTGGATTCGCACTTCATACTTGGGAGGAATCAGCTGGCGTTCACGCTGATCGGTGTCGCCGGACTCTTCCATGTCCCCTTCCGTCAGCATATCACTGAGCCGTCGTTCCAGTTCTTTGGATTCATCCATTGTTTTCGCTCCTTTAATTAAAGTCATACATGCGTTAATTATTACTATTGTACTTTCACTTCGTGTACAGAACCATCTTCCGATCGCTGTTATCCCCATATTTCTTTGATTCCCTTTTCCAAGGTAGAAATCCGGTGATAAAGGCGAGCGCTCCGCTTCTTCAGATGCCTTCTGTCCCCTCCGTTAATGTACAATAAAAGTAATTAAAGCATCGATGAGTTGAATAGACTCACTCCAAGCCGGTAGCCTTCGCTTCCTTCAACACATCTGTTAATGCATCATGGATTTTGCCATTGCTGGCAACGACATGGTTCACAGACAGTTGGTAAGGCGTTCCAATGGTATCGGTCACCTTGCCGCCGGATTCTTCAACCAGCAGCGCACCTGCGGCAATATCCCACGGTTTCAATCCAACTTCAGTGTAGGCGCTGAGACGTCCTGCGGCAACATATGCCAGATGAAGGGCGGCAGATCCGCCTGCACGCAAGTTACGAACTTGCGGAGCAAGTGCCTGCACAGCAGCCATATTCAGTGGCAACGCAAAGGTTGTGTCTGCAGGGAATCCAACCGCAATCAGGCTCTGAGCCAGTTTTTGTTCACCAGATACAAGCATCCGGTTTCCGTGAACATATGCTCCTTTCCCTTTTTCCGCAACAAACATTTCATCACGGGAAGGGTCGTAGATCACGCCGACAATGACTTCACCATTGTGAGCCAATGCGATGGACACCGAATAAAACGGGAATCCGTGTACAAAGTTCGTCGTTCCATCCACAGGATCAACAATCCACAGGAACTCTTCTTCCTCTGCTTCTTTCAGTGCTTTTGCCGAAGCTTCCGGTCCGGGTTCGACGCCTTCTTCACCCAGAATGGCATGGTGGGGAAAATGCGTAAGAATCAGGCGGCGGATCATCTGCTCCGCTCCTTTATCCACTTCGGTCACCAGATCTTGGGGTGAATATTTGGTGCCAAGTTCAGCTACCGTCCCAAGACGGCTTTTGATCCATTCGCCAGCTTTGGAAGCTGCATTAATGGCAACGGCAGTATAGCTTTTGCTTGTCACGACATAAGGTGTCTTTTCCTTCTCATTCAAAGCGTTCACTCTACTTTCTATATCAATCTACGAAAAGTTGAAATACTTGTTAAAAGTATACGCCCCACAGGTCGTAAAGTTTCTCGTTGCCCAGGCCCCTTTTGGCACTACGGATGAATGATGACGGTAGACTCGTCCACCCACTCCACACCCTCTTCGTGATAGAATGCCAGCTTCTGCATCAGTTGCACAAGAGCCTCATCCTTGCGTTTAGCCTCAATCATCACGTCAAGCCTCGGGGTATCTGCCGCGATATGACGCAAGAAGTCGAGCACAGGCTCTACCTCCACACCATCGGCATGACCTCGCAGATCCTTCTCACTCTTTGGACTGGAGACATGGATTTTGGGTGGCAATGGCTGATCAGCCGGTGAATCTGCCTGCGCGAGCGGTGAATCCCAGGTTTTCAGGATATCAGGCCACAGATCCCATGGCTGTTCTCCTTCGTTGTTCACCCACTGGTGATGAATATCCAGCACCATGGGCAATCCCAAGCGCTGGCACACGGCTAGTGTCTCAGGCGCATTGAACGTTTTGTCATCATTTTCGAGTGTGAGCCGCTCCTGAATGTCCCGATCCAGCTTCAAAAAGTTTTCTTCAAAACGAAGCGCCGCCGAAGGCTTGTCCCCGTATGCACCACCAATATGTATATTGTTCTTGGCAGTGGCATTCAGTCCCATGGCATCCAGCATCCGAACATGATGACGAAGGTCGCGAATCGAGTTGTGCAGAACTTGCTCGCGGGGGGTACTAAGTACGGTAAAATGATCCGGATGAAAGGACACACGCATATGATTTTCCTTCACAAAATCACCAATGGCCGCAAAGTCCTGCTTCAGTGCCGGGAACGGGTCCCAGTCATTCAGGTCCTCGTGTGTTGCCAGTGGAATCAATTTGGAAGAGAAGCGATATACATGAATATGGCTACCCTTGTTGTGCCTGAGCAAACGTAATGTATTGTGCAGGTTCTCGGCTGCAATCCGTTCAAGCTTGCGGATCGCTGCTTCCCTGTCATCGATTTTGTTAAAACTCGACATGGTCATGGTCCGGGAAGGCGAGGCGTTCTCTATAAGCACGGACATAGCCACGTAACCAAAGCGTACGAGCATGAATCTCTTCCTCTCTATTAGGGCGGAGAACCCGCACGGCATCTTCAGCCGTCAGGATGTACCGTCACTGTATATAACCAAGTTTTACCCTAAAAGAGTGACCATAATCGTATTCTGGCAAATCAGTCCTTCCGACCCGCACTTACAGTCAACAACTACTCCTGTGCTTGCTCCCCAAAGAACATCTCATCCGCAAGGGCAGTCTGAATGCGTGATTCTTCCTCAGTCAACTTGCGGATGAGTTGCATCTCCACCTCAGTTACCTCTTGCCCCTGGAAGTTGATCTCTGCAATGGAAACCACGATCTTGACGATGGCTACAGCCACGTTATCCGGTGTGTATGCAATCACTTTCTGGCCGGTAGGAAATACCCGGAAGCCCTGTTTGACCATTTTGCCGCGTCCGTATTCAAGCAATTCGAACAGCTCCTGCTCATTCTTAAACTTGCATACGGAATTGAATTCAGTCTGAAATCCCATGCATATCCCTCCTGATCTTGTGGTCGCAGGCTACGCCTGTACGCCGTTCTCGTAATTCAGTGCCTGCTTGCGGTTGTAACGCTCCAGTGCCAGCTCAATCATGCGATCCAGCAGTTCGGCATACGATACACCTGTCTCACGCCAAAGAAGTGGATACATGCTATATGGTGTGAAACCAGGCATGGTGTTAACTTCATTAATAAGCAATGCGCCATCATTTTTCCGAATGAAGAAGTCCGCACGTGAAATACCGTTACCTTCAATCGCACGGAACGCCTGCAAAGCTGCCTCGCGAATGCGATCTGCGGCCTCTGGGTCCAGTGGAGCTGGAATCAGCATCTGTGATTGACCATCAATATACTTGGCTGCATAGTCATAATACTCACCGGATGATACGATCTCGCCTGGAACGGAAGCCATGGGCTCGTCATTGCCGAGGACGCTGACCTCAACTTCGCGGGCTTCAACGAACTCCTCTATGACAACCTTCGTATCATACCGAAGTGCGAACTCGACAGCTGTCTTCAGCTCATCGCGGTTACGTGCTTTGGAGATGCCTACACTGGAGCCCAGATTCGCCGGTTTGATAAAACAAGGATACCCCAGCTGATCTTCGACCTGTACGATCATTTCGTGCTCTGTCTGCTTCCATTGTGTCGCGTTAAAATACGTAAAGGCACATTGGTCAATGCCGGCCTGTGCAAACAGCTTTTTCATGACCACTTTGTCCATGCCGCCAGCCGAAGCCAGTACACCTGCACCTACATATGGCATATCCGCCATCTCGAACATGCCCTGAATGGTGCCATCCTCTCCAAACGTACCGTGCAGCAGAGGGAACATCACGTCCAGCGCTTCTGCTCCGCCATACAAACGGCCAAACAGGGCGTTCAGCGCATCCTGCGTTCCACCGGCCGATTGCTCCAGCTTCAGATCTTCAATCTGCGCGAACGGCGCATGCATGACAGGTCCTTTTTTCCACGTCCCCTGCTTGGAGATATAAAAAGGAACCAGTTCATACTTCTCATAATCAAATGCGTTTGTTACAGCAAACGCCGTTTGCAGCGACACCTCATGCTCGCCTGATTTTCCGCCGTACACGACGCCTACTTTTAATTTATCCATACTCATGTGTACCCTCCGATTATCTGTGCCTGATGCTGTCATGTTTGCATGCTCAACACCCTTGTTATTCTGCTTGCGTTATCTGATCTTATTTTACACGGAACTGGATGTCTGCGTCACCGCATCCCGAAAATCTTTCGTCATCAAAACTCATCTGCAATATGAAAAAGCCGGTATACCGTTCGCTCCGTCCAAGCGTAAGAATCCCGGTAATCCCAAAATCGGTGACGGCTACTAACCGTATGTGCGTTAACAAGCGGCATACCGCCCGCATCAAACGCGGTCACAACCGTGCTGTGCTGAAATCGTCCATCTCCATCCCAATCGTAGAGAATAACATCGCCGAGCATCAGCTGCTCAGGACGCTCCACTTCTGTCGCGGTCAGACCCCAGCTGCTGCCTGACAAATAACGCTCCAGACTGTTGGAAACTGCCCAACTGTAACTCCACATTTCGGAGCCGTTCACATACCCTTTATACCACCAGCCGGCTTCTCTTCTACCAGTATAGTGGATGGGTGCGCCCCCTGCAAAGAGACATTGGGACACGTAATTGGTACAATCCACATCAAATTCCTCAAATGCCGGATTCCCCGCATTCCACCACCGATCTGCATAAGCAACCGCCAGATCTCTGCGATATGACTGTTGCCGTGAGCTTCTTCCTTGACCCAACACTTCCCGATTCAGCAGCGGCCGATTCATCGCCTGTACAAAATCAGCTTGTTGAAACGGACGTCCTTCCCCAGCAGGGCGACGCTCCGGCACTTCTCGCTCGACCCGTCCAATGATCCATCCACCACTCTGCCGCAGAAAGGTTAACCGCTCCCGCTCAATCCGGTCCTCCCGGTGGGTGATCCCGCTCTTCTCGTAGAACAGTCTGCTGTACAATTGTACATCCACCACCGCTTCTTCCTGGCCATCCATAAGCGTGCGCACAAGCTTGGCGCTGGTCTCGCTGCGTAGAGGCACGGCGCGCCGCTTACGATACCATCCGTCCAGCCTTGCCATACGCTCTCCCCGTTCCACCACGAAGTCAGGATCGGTAACGATCCGTTCGCTGGTCTGTGGACGGTAGTCGATCTCACAGCGATTGTACTGGTTCACGTAAGTATATAAGGCACTCTTCCATTCCCGTTCCAAGCCTATGTCCCCCTTTGGCATGAGTTCTGTCTGGAATATTTCATTGCGTATATAAACTCCTACTATTCATATGAGAGGGTCTTCGGTTGTATGTACACGGCTCAGGAGGGAGATCCGAAATTCGGCAAATACAGGTACACGAGATATCTTATTCCTGCTCGCCTCACGAAAACGCCTTCATCGGTCCAAAAGCTTGCTTGATCAGGCAAAAAGACCTTTACGTACGGAGGTGAAAACGGTATACTTAAAACTAAAGTTATGATTATGAAATTACGTTTCATCTGATGAAACTAACGAACAAGAACACGGAACGATGAAGGCCTGTTCTTCACCTAAATGAACGTTTTCTTCATCTCACCGACACATCCCAAGGAGGTACATGTATGTCAGCAAAGAATCATTTCTCCGCCGCTCGCAGTCTTGAGGTTGGAGGCAAGTCTTACCGCTACTACAGTCTCGATGCTCTTCAGGAAAACGGCCACGGCGATCTTTCCAGGCTTCCTTTCTCCATTAAAGTGTTGCTTGAAGCAGCAATTCGTCAATTCGACGGACGTGCCATCACCGAAGAACACGTAAAACAACTGACCGGCTGGGCAGATGGCCGTGACAATAACAAGGAAATTCCATTCATCCCTGCACGTATCGTTCTGCAGGATTTCACCGGTGTACCGGTTGTCGTTGACCTCGCTGCAATGCGTGATACTGTGAAAAAAGCAGGTGGTGATCCAAAACAGATCAACCCGCTCGTACCGGTCGATCTCGTTATCGACCACTCCGTTATGGTTGATGCTTTTGGTACCAACGATGCACTTGATTACAATATCAAAGTTGAGTTCGAGCGTAATGAAGAGCGTTACCGCTTCTTGCGTTGGGCGCAAACGGCATTCAACAACTTCCGTGCAGTTCCACCATCCACAGGGATCGTTCACCAGGTTAACCTGGAGTATCTGGCTTCCGTGGCAGCAACAAAAACTGTTGACGGCGAGACCGTTGTATTCCCGGATTCCCTCGTAGGTACAGACTCCCACACCACCATGATCAACGGACTTGGCGTTGTTGGTTGGGGTGTTGGTGGAATCGAGGCCGAAGCAGGTATGCTGGGCCAACCGCTTTATTTTGTTACACCGGACGTTATCGGTTTCAAACTGACAGGCAGCCTGAGTGAAGGCGCAACAGCAACGGATCTGGCACTGACCGTTACCCAATTGCTTCGTAAAAAAGGCGTTGTTGGTAAATTTGTAGAGTTCTACGGACCAGGTCTTGCCAACATCGGTCTGGCTGACCGTGCAACAGTAGCCAACATGGCACCAGAATATGGCGCTACCATCGGTTTCTTCCCTGTTGATAGTGAAACGTTGAACTATCTGCGTAACACTGGCCGTCCTGACGAGCAAGTAGAGTTGGTTGAAGCTTATTACAAAGCTCAAGGCATGTTCCGTACTTCCAGCACCGTTGACCCTGAATTCACAGATGTGATTGAACTGGATCTCGGCTCTGTTGTACCAAGTCTTGCCGGACCAAAACGTCCACAGGATCGCATCGAGCTGACACAAATGAAAGAAAGCTTCAACAGCATCATTCGCACACCTGTAGATAAAGGCGGCTACGGTCTGAGCGATGAGAAAATCGAACAATCCGTACCTGTGAAACACCCGAACGGTTCCACCAGTGAACTGAAAGCAGGCGCTGTTGTGATCGCGGCGATCACAAGTTGTACGAATACTTCGAATCCAAGTGTTATGGTTGGAGCGGGACTACTGGCGAAAAAAGCAGTTGAACGCGGTCTGACCAAACCAGGATATGTGAAAAGCAGTCTGACACCAGGTTCCCTTGTTGTTACCGAGTACCTAGAAAAAGCAGGTCTGATCACGTATCTCGACCAACTCGGATTCAACGTTGCCGGCTACGGTTGTGCAACATGCATCGGTAACTCCGGCCCACTGCCGGACGAAGTGAGCGAAGCTATTGCTGAGAACGATATGACCGTAGCGGCTGTATTGTCCGGTAACCGTAACTTCGAAGGCCGTGTACACGCACAGGTTAAAGCCAACTACCTGGCATCGCCACCACTCGTTGTGGCATATGCACTTGCAGGTACTGTGAATATTGACTTTGAAACCGATCCAATCGGTTATGATACGAACAATGAGCCTGTATTCCTGAAAGACCTCTGGCCTAGCTCCGAGGAAATCAAGGATACCATCGCTAGTTCCCTGAACGCTCAGATGTTCCGCAACAAGTATGAGAACGTATTTACAGCCAACGAGCGTTGGAATGCGATCTCTGTACCGGAAGGCGAATTGTACGAGTGGGACCCGAACTCCACGTACATTCAGAATCCTCCGTTCTTCCAGGAGCTTGGCGACAAGTTGAACGATATCGCAGATATCCGTTCTGCACGCGTTATGGCATTGCTTGCGGATTCCGTAACAACGGATCACATCTCGCCAGCAGGTAATATTGCACCATCCAGCCCGGCTGGACTTTACTTGAAAGAGCATGGCGTAGAGCGCAAAGACTTCAACTCCTACGGTTCACGTCGTGGTAACCATGAAGTCATGATGCGTGGTACGTTTGCCAACATTCGTATTCGTAACCAGGTAGCTCCGGGTACTGAGGGCGGTATCACGAAGTACCTGCCAACGGACGAAGAAATGTCCATCTACGATGCTTCCATGAAGTATCAGGATGAAGGACAGAACCTGATCGTTATCGCTGGTAAAGAGTATGGTACAGGAAGCTCCCGTGACTGGGCGGCAAAAGGAACATTCTTGCTCGGCGTCAAAGCCGTTATCGCAGAAAGCTTCGAGCGTATCCACCGCAGTAACCTGGTGGGCATGGGCGTAATGCCATTGCAATTCCAGGAAGGTCACGGCTGGTCCAGCCTTGGTCTGAACGGACGTGAAACGTATGACATTACTGGCCTCAGCAATGACGTGAAGCCAGGACAAGAGTTGAAAGTTACCGTAACTCGTGAAGACGGTACACAGTTCGACTTCCCTGTTATCGCTCGTCTGGACAGCATGGTTGACGTGGATTACTACCATAACGGCGGTATCCTGCAAACTGTATTGCGTCAAATGATGAAAAAAGCTTAATTACATCAATATTTAATGTGATGAAGTTATACCAAAAAGCTCCCCATCACGTGCGATCTGCACGTGGTGGGGAGCTTTTTGGGCTTTGCTTTTTATAATCGGTATACTTTTAAAAATCAATTTTCAAGGCCAACTGCCTTTTAATGCCCAATGTGATGTGAGGCTTGATCTAACAGTTGAATCGTGCCCATGATCAGAAACAAACACGACAGAGCAATTAACGAGCCTCCGACCCATCTCGACATGATCACTCGCTCCGTAATCTGTTTTTCCGAAGCATCCGTTACCTTGTGTGGATACACGAGAAACATTAGCCCTGCGCTAATGAACAGTACAGCCACTATAATCAAGTCCTTCTCCTCCTTACACGTGACTTTCCTTAGAATTTAACTTTTTCGTCGTCACGCGGGATTCTCCTCCCACCAACACCTTTTTCAGGCCGATGACCATGGTGAAAATGATATATCCAATCAAGCCGCCGAGTGTATTAAGCATCAGATCATCCACATCAAATATTCCCATGCCAGTCACTAACTGTGTCACTTCATAGCCCAGACTGAGCAGCAGAGACAGTAAGAGTACCTTTACTCCAGAGAATAACTTGTTGCCCGTCAACACAGGAATGAAGATGCCTAGCGGGATAAAGGCCAGTATATTGCCTGCCAGATGGATTGCGGTGCCCGGACGATGTAACGAGAAGCTGTTCCAGTCTCGTGAGATTTCCTGGAATGGTGTCAGGTTCACGGTTCGGGTATGGATCAGATCCGGTTGTTGCAAGAACGCCATCAGTCGATCCTTCACGATGCCAAAATCGACCGGGCTTCCTTTAAACAGAATCAGCTTAGTCAGCAGATATAAATAGATAATGAAAACGGCAATCCAAAGGATGTAATGTTTGCTTTTCTTCTGGTTGTTGTGCTTCATGTTGTTTTGCCTCCCTTGTGTTGCCCTGTTATTTCTTTACGGTGACAATAACGCCATCCTTGTTATCCCCCGATATTTCAGTTTGGCCTTCCTCAGGTATGTAAACAGTTGTGTCTCGGGTGGCTCGATAATAGCGGATATGATACTCCTCACCCTCTACTTCCACAGTAATGTTCTCTTTCTCCTTAAGCATATCGAGATACTCTTCAAGTACCAGATTATTCTTATACATGACAGCACTGTGCGGCAGCCCTACATATCGAAAGTGCCATGGTTCATACTGAATACCGGTGATGCGCACTTTATCCTTTGGGTAACGTAAAATAAATCCGTATTTCCATGCATTCTTCTCCAGCCATGCACCCTCTGGTGCTTCATTCATGGCACCCAGGCTGGAGCCAATATCCAGGGATAACCCGAGATTGTGCTCACTGTGACCCGCAGGAAGTGCATAGTCTGAACCCTTTTCCCGATATAACTCGTCCTGCTTCGTAAAATCCCTGTACCCGCTGCTGACGAGAAAATATCTGACTCCCTCTTCGCCTGCTGCTTCCACCATCCTCTGAAATTCCTGCGCTACCTGTCGTGATAACATGATTTTCTGATCCAGTATTCCATATCCACGAAGCAGATCATCCTCATGTGCCACATATACAATATCGGATTTAACTCCTTCCGGGTGAACGGGGTATTGCTTATCAACTAGTAACAAGTTGCCCTTATGTACCTGATCCTGAATGTTTCCGGTGACGGATACGGTATAACCTGCGGGATTTTCACGCGTATTCTGGATCTCGATGGGCAATTCATCCTTCTGCTGAATCCATCCCGGTGATTGCGTAACGATATATCCGATCAAAATGATACATATCAAAAAGCCCCACTTTTTCATGCTTGTTCCTCCTTTTACCTCATACATCAAGGATAGACAACACAAGTTAAAGAAAAAGCAGGGCAATTTTAAAGTTTTTCTTAAATTTGACGTCAACCTTATTGGAATACGGGCAAACGAACTTCGAATAACGTCCGTACCACGTCGCTCTGGGCCGAGATCGTACCATCATGCTGCTCCACAATATTGCGAGCGATAAACAGTCCGAGGCCTGTCCCACCCTCCTGAGGTGTCCTGGCACGATCTCCGGTGTAATACATATCGAAGATATGTGGCAACTCCTCCGGACGGATATGTCCACCATAGTTAATCACCTGAATGATGACCTGTTCTGCATCCCGATATCCATTAATATCTACGTACATGCCATCCTTGCCATGCCGTGCAGCGTTAATCAGCAGATTCTCGAACACACGAGCCAGCAGCTCGCCATCACCGGAGACCGTAAGATCAGTGTCTATTTTTAGTCGGACGACTAGTTGGTTCTTTTCAAATACAGGATAGAGCTCTTCGTTCATCTGTTTTAGCAGTTCGCTAAGATCCAGCTGTGTCTTGTTTATAGGCAACATGCCATAGTTCATACGAGTAATTTCGAACAAATCATCAATCAGCTTCTCCAGACGCTGTGATTTGGTGAATGCAATCGACGTAAAGTGCCGCACCTGCTCCTCCGTCAACTGATCATCCTTCATGAGCAGATCCAAATATCCAAGCACAGACGTCAGCGGTGTTCGCAGATCATGCGCCAGATTGACGACAAGCTGGTCCTTACTATTTTCAGCAAAATCCCCTCGTTCTACCGCTTCCTTTAACTTCTCACTTGCCAGGTTCACATCCTCCGCAATCGTACCTAACTCGTCCTTCGAGGAGATCTGCACACGATGCTGAAAGTCTCCGTTGGCCAAATGTCTGATCCCTGTAGAAATGTCCTTGAAATACGTCGCGTAGGGCTTGGTAAACCAGAAGAAAAATAGAATGGCCAGTGGGATAAATAAGATCATGAAGAAATAGATATCTCCGATACTTTTCATAAAATGACGATATTCAGCGAGCTGATCTTCTGCACGGACACCCGAATAATAAGCTTGTAAAAGCTTGTAAATCCCATAGGTAATTGCGCCAGAGGCAAGCATGCTTAACCCTAACAACATAATCATGGTTGTACGAAAACTTCTTCGTTTAGTCATTAAACGTGTACCCCACACCCCAGATCGTTTTGATAAACTTGTTCTTGTTCACATCTTCCCCCAGCTTTTTGCGCAGGGTCCGAATGTGGACCATCACGGTATTCCCACTCTCGTAATAGGCTTCTCCCCAGACCTGTTCAAAAATATTTTCTGCACTGAACACCTGCTTGGGGTGGCTCGCGAGCAGATACAGAATATCGAATTCCTTCGGTGTTAGTTCCACTGGTTTGCCGTAGAGTGTAACGCGATGTTGATCTGGCGTGATGATGAGCCCGCCCTTCTCCAGAATGGACCTCTGAACAGGCGCAGACTGGCTGAATTGCAGCGAACGACGCAACTGGGAGTTAACCCGGGCAACAAGCTCCATCGGATTGAACGGTTTGGTCATATAATCGTCCGCGCCCATCACGAGTCCCGTAATTTTGTCCATATCTGACGTTTTGGCACTCAGGAAAATGATCGGTAAATGATGCTGCTCCCGAATTTTACGAGTCACCTCATATCCATCCATGCCAGGCATCATTATGTCCAGAATCGCCAAATCTATCGCTTGGGTCTGAACAGCTTGAACCGCCGCCTTCCCGTCAAAGGCCTTGATGGTGTGATATCCTTCTTTTTGTAAATGTAAAGCAACCAGATCAGCGATCTCAACTTCATCGTCTGCGATCAGAATCGTAATTCGCTTCATTGCTTATTCCACTCCTATGTGTGATGCTGGGCATTATAACATATTTGAATCCACCAGATAAACCAATGAAAGGAATCCATACATATGAAACTGGAGCGTTTATTAGCCATCGTGGTGCTGTTAATCAATCGTGGACGGGTACAAGCCAAAGACTTGGCAGATATGTTCGAAGTATCGATCCGGACCATCTATCGGGATATCGATACATTGGGTCAAGCAGGCATTCCTGTGGTGACGTATCAGGGGGCAAGCGGCGGGATTGGTCTGGCAGAGGGTTACCGTCTGGATCGAAACGTATTAACAGACAAGGACCTCGCTTCCATCGTCACTGCACTGCGCAGTGTATCCACTTCCCATGCCAATGCGGCGCGTGAGCTTCTGGTCGAAAAACTCAGCAGTATCGTACCTGAATCCAAAAATGACGATTTTCAGGCCAATACCAATCGATTCATCGTGGATTATTCAACCTGGACGCATCCCGAAGCGCTGAAAATCAAGCTTGAACTTATCGAACAGGGTATGGATCAATTACGCCCCGTAACCTTTACCTACTGCAGTGCGGAAGGTATCCAGACTCACCGCACTGCCGATCCTCATACCATCGTACTTAAGAAACATTCCTGGTACCTGTATGCTTTTTGCCACGAGCGGAATCAATTTCGCATGTTCAAGCTTGTGCGCATGCAAGATGTCACACTTGCTAATGAGCACTTCGAGCGTAAAGTCATTAACCTCCAGGACAGACCCTGGCAGCAGGAATGGACCCGCCCGGACAATCAAGCTAGGTTAACCTTGAAATTCCATCCTCGCGTCCGTCATATTGCGGAAGAATGGTTCGGGATCGAGAACGTCATTCCTGATGGGAATGGGTATTACATAAGCCAGGTTGCTTTTCCCGAAGATGCCTGGTTATACGGATTCATTCTTGGCTTCGGCGCGGACGTTGAGGTACTTGAGCCTCAGCATGTTCGAGATGAGATCTGTCGTATCGCTGGGCAAATTGTACAAAATTATACACCCCCAACTCAAACCTGACAGACTGCTGTCCAGTTCCTCCCCGTATACTTCAGATATATTCAATCTGTACATATACAAGGAGGAACTGATCATGAACGTCACTGTATGTCAAAGCTGCGGCATGCCGCTCACAACCCCTGCCCAATTCGGAACGGAAGCAGATGGAAGCACAACCCGTGAGTACTGTATCTATTGTTACAAAGAGGGCAAGTTTGAGCAGCCCGGTATGTCACTTGAAGGCATGACGGAGATGTGCACTGCCATTCTGAAGGACGAAGGCATGGATGAGGAATCCGCTCGTTCGATGCTGCGTAACCAGCTTCCTTTTTTGAAACGTTGGCGCACAAATACAACGGATCAACATACAGAATCTCTCGCTGAAAACCCTACTGCTTCCGCTAATCTTGGTCAGGTAACAACAGATCATTCGTTCTCTGCCCAGCCCGTTCGTTATGTCACGCTCCCCGGCAAACGTCTTGCCGGCGTATCCGCCCGCACAACCAATGCCATTGAGATCAGTGGCAAAGGCTGTATTCAGGGACTCTGGAACAATTATTTTTCCTCAGAGCACCTTCCTGCACCTGAAGCCGTCCGCTATGGCTGTTACACGGATTACACCGATGGCATAACCGATGAATACACCATACTGGTAGGGCATGAGGTCAGTCCGAACGAATCATTGCCTGAAGGATTGGACGACATTTTACTCCCTCCTGCAACTTACGCCGTATTCACTTCCAGAAAAGGACCGATGGCAGAGGTTGCTCACGAAGCTTGGGGAGCCGTGTGGGCATGGGAGAAGCAAAGTGATCGTACGTTCACCGGGGATTTTGAGTTGTATGATGAACGCAGCCTGAATCCCGAAAGTGTACAAGTGGATATATACATCGCTGTTCACCAAAGTAGATAAAACCAACACGATACCACCTCAGACCGGATCAAAGTTTCCTCGCATCCTTC
Source organism: Paenibacillus sp. FSL K6-2393 (assembly GCF_038002545.1). Taxonomy (NCBI): domain Bacteria; kingdom Bacillati; phylum Bacillota; class Bacilli; order Caryophanales; family Paenibacillaceae; genus Paenibacillus; species Paenibacillus sp. FSL K6-2393. Next base: position 725,674 of record NZ_JBBOCU010000002.1, on the reverse strand, counting down.
TTCATATCACGCAAGCTGCCGAGTACACTCGGCAGTTTTTTTGTTATATCCGGAACTACATTACCACCTAAACAACCCGACCATGGTACCAAGTTAGTTAGCATGCTTTGCATCATTTAACCAGACAATATGCCTCATAAGCGGGTACCATTGACTTCCTTAAAATTGGGACTATTCACATAACAACCGATTCGATCCTCCCATATTAAACCTTTCAAATCAGGTCCTTTACTCCTGAATTTCCCTAAAAACGTTTACATCTCCTTAAAACCGGGTAAAATCACTACAATCCAATTGGAATTACGTCTTAAAATCTTCTATTTCGTCTAACAAGTCACATTTACCTATATGCGCACCTGGCATGGTAACCAGTCGAAATACATAATTCAAAAAATGCATCAAAGGAGGAACCAAGATGATCCGCATGCCTATTCAGCAAATGATCCCGTACCATCACCAATATCCGCGCAACACGGCGACCACTGCTCCTAAAAAGGAGAATGAGAACACTCAAGGTCTATCCTTTCATGAAATTTTACAGCAAAAAATGGCGAAGAAAACTGCTTCTCCTTCCCTTAGATAAAATGAAAGCCGGACGATTGCCTGTCCGGTTATGAACCGTCTTTCCGCAGCTTGGTGGAAGGGCGGTTATTGGCGTTGAGCCTTAAATGACTGTACAGTTCTCAGGCATGTTTCCTATAATGATTTAAATATCTAAGAGATCCATGACATATACGAACTGTAAAAGGGGACTTAGCACATGATCACCATTGGTTGTTTTCACGCTCATTATTCCAACATCGCCTTAATTGAAGAGACGCTTGCTCCTTATGAAGTTGAATTGGTCCATTACGTCGATCCAGGTCTGGATCGTCTTAAACATGACGCTGACTTTTCCGATGTCGTCATTCGCGAGAAGGTAGCCCAGACGCTCCAATGGATCGCTGAGTGTCATGCCGATGCCATTCTGGTCACGTGTACCCTGTTTGCGACAGTACTGGAGCAGGAAGCCACACAGGTCCCTGTGCCGGTGATCGGCATAGATGATCCGTTATTGCAGGAGATGCGGCGAATACCGGGAGATTACATAATAGCATTCACCAACCCGGCAACCATTGAAGGAACGATGGCACGGGTGAATCAGGCATTACAGCAAGAGGATGAGAATGGGCAACTACACGTTGCCAAGACATCTCAGACGGAAGCGGTGTGCATCCCGGGGACATTTGAGTTGATTATGCGTGGAGATCAGCAAGGGTATCTCGAAGCGGTACGTGAAGGATTACAGCAGATTTCTGAGCAGTATCCGGGTAAAACGGTAGTGGCAGCCCAACTATCTATGGCTCCCGCTGCTGCACAGGTTACAGTAGATCGAAGTATTCCGATCCATAGCCCGCTGGCATTGCTTGCGGCGTATTTGGAGAATAATTTGGGCGTGGCTCGATAGTAGTAGCGGGTTTGGAGTGAAGTAACAAGTACTATCTGAAACTATGCAACTATGAACTCACTTACTTAGTAGCACCAAAAATTAACGAGGTGAACTAATATGCGTTTACTCTATATTGTTTTACTGTTTATAGTAGGTTTTTCCTGCTCCGCATTTCTATACGGAGGAGCACCAAAACTCAGTGACGCTCTTTTATTCGTTATCGCAGGAATTCTGTATAAAATATGGACCACACATAGTCACAAAGCTAATTCTGATAAAGGCTGAGTACGGTTAAGAATACATACATGACATAACACTAAAAAAAGCCGTTCTTCTCTGCAATGACAGAGAGAAACGGCTTTATCTCTATTTCAGACTGCCCAGCTTGCGCTGTACCGGCGCTTAGGACCGTGTCCGATATTCCTCGGCCTTTTCCTGCATGCCCGCTGCTACAGCCTCATTCTCGGACAATCCTTTATCCGCGGCAAAGGCACGAATGTCCTGCGTGATGCGCATGCTACAGAACTTCGGTCCGCACATGGAGCAGAAATGAGCTTCTTTGGCTCCTTCTGCTGGCAGCGTCTCATCATGGTAGGACAGCGCACGTTCAGGGTCCAGTGACAGGTTAAACTGGTCACGCCAGCGGAACTCGAAGCGTGCCTTGGACAATGCATCATCCCGGCGTTGAGCACGTGGATGGCCTTTTGCCAGATCGGCGGCGTGGGCTGCAATCTTGTAGGCGATGACCCCTTCCCGCACATCATCCTTGTTGGGCAGGCCCAAATGTTCTTTTGGTGTAACATAACAGAGCATGGACGTGCCGAACCAGCCAATCATGGCCGCACCAATGGCGGATGTGATGTGGTCGTATCCCGGAGCAATGTCGGTCGTCAGCGGCCCCAGCGTATAGAACGGTGCCTCTTTACATATCTCCATCTGCAAGTCCACATTCTCTTTGATCTTATGCATCGGCACGTGACCCGGCCCTTCGATCATCACCTGCACATCATGCTTCCATGCGATCTGCGTCAGTTCCCCGAGCGTAGCCAGTTCCGCCATCTGAGCTTCGTCATTGGCATCGTAGATACTGCCTGGACGAAGTCCATCTCCCAACGAAAACGCCACATCATACCTTTTCATAATCTCGCAGATTTCTTCAAAATGGGTGTACAAAAAATTCTCCTGATGATGCGCAAGGCACCATGCTGCCATAATGGACCCACCGCGAGACACAATGCCTGTCATCCGCTTGGCGGTCATGGGGATATAACGCAGCAGTACACCTGCGTGGATCGTAAAGTAGTCCACTCCCTGCTCTGCCTGCTCAATGAGCGTATCACGGTACAACTCCCAGGTCAGCGCTTCCGCTTCGCCATTCACCTTCTCCAGCGCCTGATACAGCGGCACCGTACCAATCGGCACAGGTGAATTGCGGATAATCCACTCCCGGGTGGTATGAATGTTTTTGCCTGTGGACAGATCCATCACCGTATCCGATCCCCAACGTACCGCCCAGGTCATCTTCTCCACCTCTTCCTCGATGGAGGAAGATACGGCAGAGTTACCTATGTTGGCATTGATCTTCACGTGAAAATGACGACCGATCAACATCGGTTCACTCTCCGGGTGATTGATGTTGGATGGCAGAATCGCACGTCCACTCGCCAGCTCCTGCCTTACAAATTCCGGTTCTACGCCCTCACGAATGGCGGCAAACTCCATCTCTGCCGTAATGACTCCCTGCCTCGCATAATGCATCTGAGTCACACAGCGTCCTGTCTGTGCTCGCAGCGGTTTGCTACGCAATCCAGGGTACTCTTCGGCGCCGGCTCTCTTCCCTCCGGGCTTTAGTCCGTTATCCTCCGGTTTAACCGTACGGCCCTGATAAGCTTCGACATCACCACGCTCTGTGATCCAACGGGTACGCAAGGCTGGCAGACCTGCACGGATATCGGCATGAAATCCGGGATCGGTCATCGGCCCGCTCGTATCGTAGACACGTAGCGGTTCGTTATGCTCCACCCCTTGGGGAGTATTCGTGTCATGAAGGGCTATCTCACGCTCAGGTACAGCAATGTCCGGCCGTGAGCCCTGAATGTAGACTTTGCGGCTGCCCGGAAAGGGCTGAATCCGTCCGGCCACTCCTGTTTCTTTTTCCACCTGCTGACCGTTATGTTCCTGCTCCATCGCTTGTTGTCCCGTTTGATTTCCTGTACTCATGTTCGCTTGTCTCCTCCTCAGTGTTCATCGCTTGTTTGGTTGGTATCGTCATTAGCTTACTTACGTACCTGTCCCAAATCATGCGCAATGCAGAGAAGAAAGAGCGATCCTACGCCAGACCAGGGGAGACACTTTTCATGTACAGTTAACAACAGACGGGGGCTGCCACAGATCATGAATCTATGGTGACTTCTCTCTCATCATACAAGCCCACTTTCGCAGGTTATTGAAAAAAGAAGTCAATGGAGTACGCGCTATATCGCCCGTTCACTGTATATAAAAAGCCGGTCCCCGAAGGAACCGACTTTTATGTCCATCACCAATAATGCACCTTCAATCAGCTCCTTAACGGAGACTACAAGGGTCACATCATGAGGTGGTTGAGGTCATATCGCCGATTACTTCCCTACGCTGGTATGATCCAGATCAGGTGCAAAGGGTCCGGAATCTCATGCGATTCCGTCTCAGTCCGGACAATTCGGACTCCCCCAGTAACGTTAGTAAGTTGCGGCTTACATAAGCCGCCGTTCATATTCAATGAAGCTGGCCCCGTAGGGCCGTCCATTACAGAGTAGCGCAACCGGAACATAAAAACAACCTTTATATTCCAAATGATCAAACTCCATTGGAGAAAAAAACTTACATAAACATCAGGATAACATGAGCCCCATCTGCGTAGCAGCATCCTTCAATACAGGTGCGTATTCATGCAATGTCTCCTGCGAGAGTCGACTGACAGGCCCTGAGACCGAGAGCGCAGCTGCAATATTGCCTCTGCGATCCATAATCGGTACAGATACCGCGGCAGCTCCCGGCTCACGTTCCTCATAACTCGTCGCATATCCGTTATCCCGGATATCTCCCATTTGCGCCAAATACACCGCCGGATCAATAAACACCGGCCATTCCGGGCCGTTCATCAGTTCTTCACGATCCTCGTCCGTGGCAAACGCCATCAAAACTTTGCTGGAAGCGCCCACAGACAGCGGGAGTCTAACACCAACGGGGGCGACTCGGCGAATCGCCTGATCACTTTGCACAGCCTGAATCCGTATCCGTTCACTCCCATCACGCAGGTACAGACTCACGGTCTCCCCCAATCGATCTCTCAGTCGCTCCATCGCAGGCAACAGCAGAATAGCAGGATCGTCACTGCGGGACATATGAGCTGACAGCTCCCAGATTCGGATGCCAAGTCGGTACTTCTCTGTTGCTGCATCACGGATCACGAACCCTCGATCCTCCAGCGTAGCCATCAAACGGTGCACTGTACTTTTGTGCAAGCCGATCTGGCTGGCAATTTCGGTGAGTCCCAGATCACTGCGTGTGGTAAAACATAATAATATATCCAGCGCCCGTTCCACAGCCCGGACGGTTAACTTGCGATCTTCCATGGCATAATGCCCTCCTCATGTTTCATCACATGAAACTTGGTTACATAAATTATATGAGAAACGGTCTCATCTGTAAACCAAAAAGAGCCAAAATCGAAATAGGCCAACCTGTAAATTTTTCCTTTTTATAAGACTTAATCCCCTGTAATTTACACACTAAGGTAATGTTACCCATATATCTTAAGAACTATATAACAATTGCGTAACAAATGCCCTCAATCAATTGACTTTGACTATACTGGAACATACGATAAAGATATATTACATTAAGACATCGCTCTGAAGCAGGCTCTGAAATCGACGCAATTCTCTTTTCATGTCGTTGTTATCTTCAACTGAACTTCAAAGGAGGGGCATTCATGTATCCAACATCCCAGAGCGAAGCCCCGCTGCAAACAAAAGTGTCCGATCTGCCCTCTTCCCTATCACCGAGGCTGATTCGGTTCAAACATATTATCGTAGCGTTGCTGCTCTCCGTTGTATTTTTTCTACTGTTTTGTTTTATCGCACTGCATGGTTATATCGCATGGGTATTATCCAATCCAACGGTAGCGCCTGTCTTCTCCAATCCGATGCAAGCCAAGAACATGAAGTATGAAGACATCACGTTCCCGGCAGCAGATGGCAGCCGCACGATGCAGGGATGGTATATACCTGCTGATAATGCTGCAAGCAAAACGATTATTTTCAGTCACGGCTATGGTGCCAATCGTGAAGAAACATGGGTACCTATGTATGACCTGGCACACTATGCCCATCAACTTGGGTTCAACGTGGTCATGTTCGATTATGGCTTCGCCTCACAGGTGAACAAAGCTGTAGCCACAGGTGGCAAAGCTGAGTCACAGCAATTGCTCGGTGCGATCCAGTTCGCCAAGCAACGTGGTGCGCAGGAACTGGTTGTCTGGGGCTTCTCGATGGGTGCCGGTACAGCGCTTCAGACTGGGCTGATTACACAGGAAGTGGATGCAATGATTCTGGACAGTACGTTCCTGCTTGAGCCGGATACGCTGTACCACAACATTCATAACCAGATCGATCTCCCGCGTCAGCCTACACTCGAGATCATGAATCTGTTGTTCCCTATTTTGAATGGTACCGGATTGCAACAGATCCCCTATCAGGAAGTGAAAAAGGAAGATTATCCGTTCCCGATTTTCTTTATCCATGGTACAGAGGACGAGAAGGCGCCTTATCCAATTGCGGAGCAACTCGCCGCCAATCAGACCAATCCGTACTCGGATGTATGGATTGTCCAGGATGCGCATCATGAGTTGATCTTCCGGGAGCATCCAAAGGAATATCTGCGCCGTGTCTCAACTTTCCTGAGTCATGTAACGAAGACAAGCAGTGACGATGTGCAGAACACGAATAGTGGAGAATAACCAAATTTCAATCATCGAATTTTTTCCAGAGCCCTCAGGGGCTCTTTTTTTTTGCACTCATAGGACAACAAGCTCGCGGAATATACTCTTGGGACGCATGAACAGATGGTCTGCATGTAATGAATTTCATCTGAAGGAGGTTCAACATAGATGAACTGGTATGGATATGGTCACCTACTGCCTCTGCGGACATTGGAGGAAATCCGTTTCTGGAAAGAGCAGGAGAAAGAACATACACTCGTCATTCGTGCCCTGGTTCCTGATCTGGAGCCCCCATACGTCAAGCTACTGGAGGAATGGGAGGCTACCTTTGCAAACAGCGAGCGAGTAGCCAATCAGCTTTTAAAACAACTATTGCCCGCAACCCATCCGCCTGCTCCCTACATCGTTCGTTGTATCGATCAACTTGTGTTGGCAGCTCGGCAGCAATCGAGAGAGTTCATCAAACAGCTGTATGTTCTTCTGGAACAAAGTGCTGCTGTGCAAGCTGTTCCGCTTGCCAAAGTACTTATTCTACATTTTATCCGCGAATCGGAGTATTTTCTGGGCGTATTGGATACGCTTGGCCAACCTAGCATCTTGCGCGAAACGGATTCGGAGCCGTCACTTTTTCTGGAAAATGCGTTGCATACGTCAGAGTCAGGAAGCATCCATCGCCAAGCTTCAGAAGCTCCAACTTCTCCAGAGGGAAATGTAAATGCACCTGCCGCTTCAGCTCAGATCCAATCCGCAACCATTCAACCGCCTTCTACCGGAACAACACAAGCCACACCCAGCTCTACAGCACCTCCCGTAAAAGAAAAGCCGGTTCCCATCGGAGGACACACACTGCCGCCTCTCCCCTATGCATACAATGCGCTGGAGCCACATATTGATGAGCTGACGATGCGTATCCATCATGACAAACACCATCAATCTTATGTGGACGGACTAAATGTAGCAGAGAAAAAGCTGGCAGAATCGCGAAAAAAGAATAATTTTGAACTCATCAAACATTGGGAACGTGAACTCGCCTTCAACGGGGCAGGCCACTACCTGCATACGATCTTCTGGACCATTATGAATCCTGCTGGAGGCGGTAAACCTTCCGGTATGCTCGCAGAACAGATCAAACGGGATTTCGGAAGTTATGAAGCATTCAAGAATCAATTCACGGAAGCCGCGAACAAAGTGGAAGGCAGTGGTTGGGCGATGCTTGTCTGGAGCCCGAGAGCACACCGTTTGGAGATTTTGCAGGCGGAAAAACACCAGAACCTGTCCCAGTCCGATATCGTACCGCTCCTGCCCCTGGATGTGTGGGAACATGCCTACTATCTGAAACATCAGAATGAACGTAAAAAGTATATCGAGGATTGGTGGAATGTCGTCTACTGGCCGGCTGTAGCTGAACGGTACGAAACAGCACGCAAGTTGTTGTGGCCGCCTTATTAAGCTTGAGCTTAGATGGATGAGAGAAAAAAAGAGATATCTCCAGCCGAATGACTGAAAGATATCTCTTATGGTGTAGACAAAAAAGCAAGCCTCTTTTAAAAAGAGACTTGCTTATATTTTGAGAGACTTCCTATTTCAAAATGCTCACTTAAGAAGCACAGCCCTCGCACGCTACATAGTTGTCGCCAACCTGTTTGCTAATAGCAATCAGGTCGCCCAGCTTGATATCTGCCTCATCTGTAAACTCCAGATCTGCAATACGAGCAACGATCAGTGCAGCAGCCTCTTCCTTGCTTGTTGCCATTTGGCTGAACTCAGACTTTTCGCCTGTAGATACAACCTCATATAAGTACGTATATCTCAACGTTTCCATCCTAACACTCTCCTTCCGAAATCACATCATATCATCTCTATTACCCAATTCCAAGTCCGATTATCAAGAACTCAATCATAGCGCAGTTTCATCTGCTCAGCTGTGAGACGTACTTCTTCAGAGCCAACACTAAGCACCCTGCTGGCTTCCGCCTGCGGATAGCGATCACGCAGAGTTCGAACCAAAGCCGCAGTATATGCCGCAGCTGAAGGTACACCTGCCAATTCTTTCAGACTTGCCATCGTGCCAGGCTGAACATCAGGATATCCTTCACTCGCCCCGCCTGCTGCATGCTGATAAAATTGACGCACGTCCGCTGCCAGTTGATCTCCCTGACCTTCCACGATGATAAAAGCAGTAATAATATACGCCTTTGCCTGTCTGCGCTGGGCAATACCACAGAATTTCAATCCACCTACACTGACATCATAGTCTCCCGGGCAAAAAGCACCCTGAACCTCACCAGTTTGCGCCTGATTCGACCACGGCGTTAGCGACTCGGCAATAATCGAAGCCATCTTCCGGAAATCATCATGAATATTGATGGCATGTCCGGGATTAGGCAGAATCAGTGACACATTAACTACCCCTGGATTCAAGGGCACTGCCGCTCCACCGGAAGGCCGAACACAGACCGCTGTCCCTTGGCTTCTTATCCGTTCCATCGCTTCTACAGCCTGTGGCAACCTGCGGTCACGCAAACCCGCTACAAAGGCATCTGGGTGTCTCCATATATGTGCAACAGGCAGATGCCCTGCCCCAACCCGCCTGCACATGACTTCTTCCCAAGCAAAAGCTTCGAGTACACTACTACCTTGTCGCATGAGTGGTGTCTCCCAGATTTGTAGACGCAATGTAGCCTGTTTATCTGCCTGTAGTCCCTTTTCCGGCTGAACCGGTTGATCTGAATGGGAAGGTACACTCATCGTTCCATTACCTCCGGCTTAACGAATTCATATGTATCCAGTATATAGGAATGACAACGCATATATAAATAAGCCGGTTCCCAAGGAACACGGCTTATTTATATCGCATCCTATGGCTTAGAAACTGCTACTTCCAAAACCAAAGAAACTTACTCATCCGGCTTGTCCAGCAAGTGGACATACCTGATTTTAATCTTTCACCAAAGACAAGAACTCCGCACGTTGTGCCGGATTCTCACGGAAAGAACCACGTACAGCAGACGTCACCGTCTTGCTTCCCGGTTTCTTCACGCCGCGGGAACACATGCACAAGTGCTCGCCTTCCACAACGACCATAACTCCATGAGGCTCAACGGCCTCTGTCAGAATGTCAGCGATCTGTGAAGTAATACGTTCCTGAACTTGCAGGCGACGTGTTACGGCTTCGACCAGACGAGCCATTTTGCTCAGACCAACGATCTTGCCGCTTGGTACATACCCAATGTGCACCTTGCCAAAAAACGGCGCCATATGGTGCTCACATTGACTGTAGTAGACAATATCCTTGACGATAACCAGTTCTTCGTGATTCTCGTCAAACGTGACACCGAGCACATCGCGCGGGTCTACTTCATATCCACCAAAAATTTCTTCATACATTCGGGTCACACGTGCAGGCGTTTCAAGCAGCCCTTCACGTGTACTATCTTCTCCGATCAATTTCAGGATCTGCTCTACATGATACTCGATCTTCTCCCGATTGTCGGATACTTTTGAATTCAAATAATCTTTAACGCCAGCCACTGCCGAACGCCTCCTTTCGAACCACATACTTTAAGAGGTTGTTCAAAAAGTACGCTTTTGATTACGATGGATGCCTAACGGCATCATCAACGTCGAATATGAAATTCAGCCGAAATGTCCGTTGCTCACGTAGTTTACTACGCTCCGCTACTCCATTTCTAGCTTCATCCCATCTTCTCGGTACTGAAAACCCAACTTTTTGAACACGCACTTTAAGCAGTTATTCCCTGCTATTATTTTCGGCGGCCCGAACTTTTACGCGCAGGATGCTGTTGCGGCTGAGGCATTTTCGCTCCTGGCTGCTGATTCTTCATCATCTGCTGGGCACGCTGCATTTGCTTGCCATTCAGGTTGTAGCCCATTTGCTTCGCCATTTTCTGAAGCATGTCCGGATTGCTTTGCATTTTCTCAAGTTGTTTACGCAAGTAGAACACCCCGATGAAAAATCCCCCGACCAGACCAACAATCAATGTGATAATCGGTATAACAATATCCATCTCTTAGACACCTCTGTATGCATTCTAAAAAGCCTGATAATCCGTGTCACTTCATGATGTTCAACACACATGTTGCAAACCTGACACAGACCGGATTTCCTGAAAGTATCATAGCATTTCCGCACGCCTTGAGCAAACGGATTTTCCAGTTGAACCGCACACAAGCTACGTCATGACAGCTTCAATGAAAACGGTTGTATGCTGAGCCAGATCGATTTCAACCACATCCAGAGAATAACGCGTACTTCCGCGCGCCACCCTGATTACAGGTCTGCCGGGCAATCCCCGATGTTGACGCACAATGACTCCAGTCTCTTTGGTGGACAGTCGTACCGCTGTACCATTGGGATACACGGATACACTCTTGTTGAACTCAATCAGAATGTCCCGATCCAGCTTTGTACCAGACAACGCCATCATCTCTTCACAGGCCTCATGTGGCATCAAACTGTCCTTGGATAAACCATTAATGAGATTATCATAGATATTAGCCACACTAACGATTCTCGCAAACAGATGAATGTCACTCCCCTTGATCCCTCTCGGCATGCCTGTACCATCTACATGCTCATGATGTTGCAGGGCTGTATGGGCGACCAACAGACTGAACTCCCGTTTGTTCTTAATCACTTCGAATCCACGCCATGTATGGTGCAGCGAAGAATTCGCAGCAGAGCCACTGCCCGGAGGTTCCCCCACTTTGCCTATATCATGCAATAATGCCCCCACAGCAAGGTCCTTCAGTTGATTATAATTGAGTCCCATATTCAGTCCGATGACCGAAGACAACAAACATACATTCATCGCATGAACATATTGTGCATTGTCTTTGGTACGAATATCGGTGAGCTGCACTAACAGTTCACGCCCGTTCAGTACATCATTCAGCAACTTCTCTATACTGAGGGCAACCTTTCTCGGACTCCAGTCTTTCCCCGAGCGAATGGATTCGAGTGTGACACTCATTTCGTTAATTATTGCCCGTTTCGTGGTTTCATCCAGAATGTCCTCTGGTTCCACATCTTTATACGCTTCATCCTGGATGTATAACATGGTCACGCCAATACGCTTCAACGTATTGACCATGTATACGGTGAGCTGGACTCCGGCAGACAGCAGTACCGTACCGTTACTGGAATATACCGTCTTGCCCAGAAGCTCCCCCGCTTCCACGCTCTCCACGTTTACATATTTCATGAACGTCCCCCGCTCTTACGTTACGATCGCTGCTCCAATGCGAGCAATTGCTCCTTGGTTTGCAGACCGCCTACATAACCCACCAGGGTACCGTCTCTACCGCTGATACGGTGACAGGGAATAATAATCGGAATCGGATTTTTGCTAATGGCGTCCAGAACTGCACGAACAGCCTTGGGTCTGCCGATGATTTCCGCAACCTGTTGGTGTGATGAGGCCTCTCCATAAGATATATCGGACAGAACTTGCCATACTTGTAGCTGGAATGGTGTTCCAAGCCGATCAAGCTGCAAGTCGAACGTTTTTCTCTCCCCTGCAAAATACTCCTTTAACTGCTTAGCAGCTTCGCTGAGCTTCTCTTCATTCTTCTCATATCGATACTCGCCAATCCAGGTGCGGGCCCATTGTTGCAGATGAGCCTCGCGCACGTGAAAAGCGCCAAAATCAATGTGACACAGTCCTTCATCCGTCGCGCATAACGTAAGAGTACCAATCGGTGTCAGTATCTCATCGTAGTAGACGGGCTTGCCATGAAGACCTGTAACGGCTGAAGGTTTCCACGCTGCGGCTTCCGGTTTGGCAGGCTGTGCAGACTGCTCACTACCCGGTTCAATCCCAGCTTCCATTTTCAAATCTTGTTGTAACGCACGCAAGGCATTGTTCTCGTTGTTCTGTTCCTCTTGCTGCTTCTCACTCACTTGCCCAGCCTGTGGCTGTTTGGGTAAGGTCTCGGACGAACTCAGTCGCTCCTCGGCCTTCTGCAGCATGCTTAGTACGTTCCCATCTTGTTCGTTAGCGGCAGCTTCCCCAATTGCTCTCATGGCGTCTTCTCCTCCAATTCTGCTTAACGCCCAAGCTGCGGTTCCCCGCAACTCGGGGCGCGGATCACGTTTTAGTACTTCTGTAAGTTTGGGTACAGCACTTTTGTCTTTGAAATTGCCCAGGGCAATAACGGCGTTGCGTTGAATCGGCTTCTTGCCCCGCCAAGCGGCGGAACTCTGACCGAAACGTTCCTTGAATTCCCGGTTACCGATGTCCAGCAGCGGCAGCAGGAGTGGCTTCACAATCTCCGGATCGGGGTGAAACTCGGGATGGTGATCCCAATTCTTGCCCCGATTCTTTGGACAGACAATCTGACATGTGTCACAACCGTACAGACGGTTGCCTATTTTCAGCATAAATTCTTCATCCACGAACCCTTTTGTCTGGGTTACAAAAGAAATACAACGCTGTGAATTCAACTGCCCCGGGCCCACCAATGCTCCAGTAGGACAGGCATCAATACATTTTGTACATTCACCGCAGTCTTCGGTCACAGGTGTGTCTGGTTGAAAAGGAATATTCGTTACCAGTTCTCCGAGAAAAATCCATGAACCGAATTTGGGTGATATAATCGCACAGTTTTTGGCGCTAAAACCAATCCCCGCACGCTGGGACACCGCACGATCCACCAATGCTCCGGTGTCTACCATACTTTCGATCATGGCCTCAGGTACACGTTCACGTATAAAGTTTACCAGCTTGTCCATCGCTGCACGCAGGACCTGATGATAATCCTGGCCCCAAGCCGAACGGGCAAAAATGCCTCGATACGCACCAGGCTCCGATTTCGGCGGATTCACCATTTTGGATGGGTATGCCACGGCTATTGCGATCAGTGAAGCGGGCTCGCCATCTTTTAAGGCGGGGTGCACCCTTTTTTCAATATCCGGCTCTTCAAATCCTGAAGCATACCCCTTATCCCGCGACTGCTCCAGCAGCGACTTCAGGGAAACAAAGGGATCAGCCGAAGCAAATCCGATATCATCAATGCCCAGTCCGGGGCCAGCTGCCTTGATCTCCTGTTTTAACTTCTCCCATACGGAGGCATCCTGTGCTGCCCCGGTCTGTACGCTCGTCATTTCTCTTCCCTCTCTTCTTCCGACACTTATTCCGTAAATAGTGAACGCCCGCCTCACGGTAAGAGGACAGGCGTTAATTTCTATATATGCCTTGCATACTTGAATTCAAACGGAACGAGTCTATATGGTTTAACGCAAAATGCAGTCTGAAGTTGTTGTCCTGTCAGCATTTTACAATTTCTTCAATTCAGAAAACGGCCAGAAAATAAATTCAGCCTTGCCTACAATCTGGTCGGATGTAATACTGCCAAACACTCGGCTATCCTTACTTTTGCCTTCATGACGATTATCCCCCATCACGAAGAAATGATCCGGCTCCAATGTGATTGGGCCAAAATCAGGGTCCTGCACCTCAATATCAGTGTACGTTTCCGCTTGTTGCTCGCCGTTCACATATAGATGGTGATCCCTGACCTCAATTGTATCTCCCGGAAGTCCAACGATCCGTTTCACCAGAAAATCCTTCTTCTCCACGCCTTCGCTTGGATCACGAAGTACAATCACATCTGATCGGGAAGGAGTACCCAGATGGTATACGATTTTGTTGACGAAAAGGCGATCTCGCTCAACCAGTGTCGGCTGCATGGACTGTCCCTTGACCATTGACAGATTAAACACAAACAGGTTCAGCAGCATCATGATTACAAAAGCAACAACAATCGTTTTGACCCAGTCCCACAGCTCGACAACCCAGGATTTCCCCGGTTGTTCAGGCTTTGACGGTTCATTACGTTGCTCGGAAGTCACATGTTCCATTGAATGATTATTGGAATTCAAAGGGACACCTCATTTATTAAATAGTTGAATTAAACTTGTAACATGGTGACCATACTCCCTTTCAGTCTACTTCATTTGGGAGAGTGAAACAATTGGTTATGAGCACCAATACCTTCGTTATCGTGAATACAGCCGGGATAGTCGCGTTAATTTAAATAGAATTCGGAGACTCCGAAGCATGTTCATAAAATGAGGGAACCAGAGGAATATGACGTGAAGAACACTCATATAAATAGAAAGGCACATCCCTCACGTTCTTACACGTTAAAGAGATATGCCTAATATGAAATGAAAATCTTTTTTTATTTCTTTTTAAACATGCAAACTAAGCTTTGGACAAAATACTAAGAGTCTGGAAAGCGCTCATAATCTGATTGGCACCGTAACCCATTGCTTCATATAGAGGCATGGCTACTTTGTTGTGCTCATCACCCGCCACCCATACCTGGCTGACTTTACGCTGCTGGAACCGCTGTTCCATAGCCTCGACAAGTGTTTTGCCGACTCCACGGCGACGATAGTCTGGATGTACCGCAATACGGTAGATACAACCCTGGTTGTGATCAATCGTACCGATCAAAGCGCCTACGAGGTCTCCCTCTTCTTCCGCAACCATGATCAGGTCAGAATCCCATGACAATTGACGGGCAAACGGGCCCATCGTGTTCTCATAACACTCTTCCGATAGTGCAACCTGGAGAAGCTCCGTCATCTGGCTTGCATCACTCAACTGAAAGGAACGAACGTGCATGTCTTAAATCTCCCTTTTCGTTAGCTTAGATGAGGTTTTTTACAAAAAGGGAATCCCTTTTTACCAAAAACCCAATGTTCATATAATGACAAAAAACGAGAAAATACCGCTTCTTCGTCAATTAAACCATACTTTTCTCCATAAAACACGCATTTTCTTTTGAAAGCGCTTAATTGTAACCGTTTACATACGAATATTAAACTTTTCATCCATTTAAACGCCTGAAAACACATAAATAGTTGCATAATGGGTAAAATATGTTTGTTATCTCTGGCCCATCATTAGATCAACGCTTCGGGGGACTTAATAAACAAAAATGTTGCTTAATTAGCTCGAATGCGGTTTAATATTAGTGGCAAGGGTATTATTACATATGTACCTGTTCTCAAAAAAACTAAAATCTCAGGAGGTATTTCATTATGACTTTTCAATTACCAGCACTTCCTTACGCTAACGACGCACTGGAACCACATATCGATGCAAAAACGATGGAAATCCACCACGATCGCCATCACAATACTTATGTAACTAACTTGAACGCAGCTCTGGAAAGCGCTCCTGAACTGCAAGAAAAAAGCTTGGAAGATCTGATTGCTAACCTTGACAGCGTACCTGAAGGCATCCGCACAGCGGTTCGCAACAATGGTGGTGGACATGCTAACCACAGCTTGTTCTGGGAAATCATTGGACCTAACGGCGGCGGCGCTCCTACAGGTGATATCGCAGCAGCTATCGATAGCGAACTGGGTGGTTTTGATAAATTCAAAGAAGATTTCGCTAAAGCAGCTACAACTCGTTTCGGTTCCGGCTGGGCTTGGCTCGTAGTTGGCAAAGATGGCAAGTTGTCCATCACTAGCACACCTAACCAAGACAGCCCTCTCTTCGAAGGTCTGACTCCGGTTCTGGGTCTGGATGTATGGGAGCACGCTTACTACCTGAACTACCAAAACAAACGTCCTGACTACATCGCCGCTTTCTGGAATGTAATCAACTGGGATGAAGTGAACAAACGTTACGCTTCTGCAAAATAAGACTGTTAGTATGCAACAGTTAACATAAAAGAGAGCCTGATTCGGTCGTTGTGACCGTGATCAGGCTCTCTTTTTGCTATCGCTATAGTTATAGTTAATGGGTGTTTTGTTTCTAACGAACCCAGGACACGCTATTGCTCCATATTTCATCGTATCGCGAACCTAACGAATCTCAGAGTAGCTATTTCCCCAAATACGAGCTTTAATGCGCACTTTTGGGTTGATTTGGCTATGATAACGTCACTCAGGTTCGTTAGCTCCCCCATTTAATCATTCACTTGATCATACGCACCGGCAAAATAACTGCTGATCAGCTTCAGAAATATGTTGGGGAATGCCATCTTGTCCATATCTTCCGGACCGATCCAGCGGTAGGTCAAGCCATCACCTTTACCTGTCAGTGTCAGCGTGCTCAGCGCAGGATCACTAACGTCAGATGACATCAACATCTCTCCATCGTTAAGCGATGTTGAGATGTTCTGCGCATTAGGCGTGCCCGGCTCCGATGAATGCGTTGTGTCTGACTCAGGTGACACAGCTGATGATGAGGCTGTGCCCTCCCTTGTTGCCGCCTGTGCATCGTAGGCGGCTCTGGCTTCCGCTGCGATCAGCGGAAGCTCACTGCTCTGGTCCTGCTCGGTACACTTGTACACCTGCAGGCTCCAGACAATGTGGCTGAACACATGCTCCGCATGGGTAGCCAGCCCTTCCGGGCGGGCAGCGAAGCCTTCCGCCCATAGACTGCCGGCCAGCAATGCCATGGCCGGCTCATCCGCCAGCGGCGCTGCCTTCTTGCTCGCTGCGGCGGGCGCCGCGAGCACATGTGGCAGCTCCCACATGCGGGCCAATAGGCCCGTGTCTGGGCGCTGGCGCACAAGCACTTGGCCGCGATGAGCACCGCGGCCCTCCACAATCGCGACCAGCCGCTGCTCAGGGCGCGGCGGCTTCGCCTTGGTCTTAACCGGCAGCGTAAGCTCTCTTCCGGCGATACGGCCGGAACATTGCTCCATGACCGGGCAAGTCAGGCAGTGCGGCGCTTTGGGTGTACACACCAGCGCACCAAGCTCCATCAGCGCCTGATTGAAATCACGCGCCCGCCCTTCCGGAATGAGCTCTCCTGCGAGCTCTTCCATTAACACCCGGGTGCTGCCCTTCATAATGTCCTCATCGATGAGGAAGTATCGGGACAGTACCCGCATGACATTGCCATCTACCGCAGGCTGCGGCTGGTTGAAGGCAATGCTGAGAATGGCCCCGGCAGTATACGGGCCCACCCCTTTTAATGCAAAGACAGCCTGTTTCTCCTGAGGCATCTCTCCTCCGTGCAGCTCCATGACTTGTCTCGCGGCAGCCTGAAGATTACGTGCACGGGAGTAATACCCGAGTCCCTCCCAATTTTTCAACACATCCTCTTCGGGTGCTTCCGCCAACGCCTGCACGGTCGGGAAATTCCCGATAAAACGATTGAAATACGGAATTACCGTATCGACCCGAGTCTGCTGAAGCATAATCTCCGATACCCATGTGAAATACGGATTGTTGTGGCGACGCCACGGCAAATCCCGTCGGTTGACCATATACCAGTCTAGCAAATTCACGCTGAAATGTTGTTTCTGTTCCTGTAAACCCATATTTCCGTCCTCTCCTATTGCCAAGCTAGCTACTTTTCCATCTGTTCTACGATCGCAAAGGCCGCTGCCAATTCCGTCTGATGCGTAATACTCAAATGAATGTCATATTGCTTATCGTATGGCAGCTGCAGGCGTTCCCAGGCTTGACTGGACAGCGAGGCCACTGGACGTCCTGTCCCATCCGGCAGCACCTCAATGTCAGTGAAGCCCATGACACCACCAATACCGCAGCCAAATGCCTTAGACACCGCTTCTTTCGCTGCAAATCGACCGGATACAAACTCCGTCATCCGCTTCCCTCGACGAACCGCGATCTCCCGCTCTGCTGGCGTTAAAATTCGTTTCAGAAATGCTTCCGCATGGCGACCGGACAGCAGCTTCCGCATACGTCCAATCTCCAGCACATCATTACCAATGCCATATATCATCAACGCTTCACCCGCTTAATCTTTTATACTGTAAGAGGTTGTTCAAAAGTTCCATCTTCTTGGTACTGAAAACCGCTCTTTTTGAACATGCATTGTAAAAGATCTCCATTCAATCACATGATCCGTAACTCTCCGAACACGTATTCTATTGTAGCAGGAGGGGCGATCAGAAGCGAGTACCTATCCGCATTCCCATATATGCTAAAATATGAATCAGGAATCGTCTGAAATTCTTAGGAGGTCTGAATAATGCCCATAACTTTTGAATTGCCCACTGACGTAGATGCGATCATTCGCGGAGACTTTTTCCCTGCACAACAATCCGCTCAAGGCGTCATCATCCTGGCTCACGGATACAAAGGCTTCAAAGACTGGGGCATGTTCCCCTACGCAGCTTCACAGCTAAGCCAGACACATCATGTGCTGACCTTTAATTTCTCTCACAACGGTATCGGCGAATATCTGGAGCAATTCTCTGAACTTGAAAAGTTCGCAGTGAATACCTACAGCCGGGAGCTTGCCGATCTGGCCCTGGTACTGGAACATGTGGCTACACAACCTGAACTCACTCGACTTCCTGTATACCTGGTTGGCCACAGCCGCGGTGCGGGCGTAAGTCTCGTCTATGCACTGGATCATCCCGAGCAGGTGGCAGGTGTCATCTCCTGGAATGGCGTAACCAATCTGGATCTCTTCACAACAGAGCAAAAAGAAGAAATGCGTACGCATGGCCGCAGCCATGTCGTTAACGGACGAACAGGCCAGCAGATGCCACTGGACGTGGCTATTCTGGAAGACCTGGATAAGCATAGCGAACGTTACGCTATCATTGATCGCTTGGCTTCTTCACCTGTGCGAGTCGCACTCATTCAGGGAACAGAAGATCCCCAACGTCTGCGTGACGGTTCTGCCGCACTTGTGCAAGCACGCCCTGATATCCCATGGCACCAGATACCCGAAGGGAACCACACCTTTAATACGGTACATCCATTTAAAGAAACCACTCCGCAACTGGAGCAAGCCATCACCCAAACCCTGCAACAGATCAAAGACTGGAATAGGTAACTCATCTTTAATATAGTAGTCACCTGGATTTTTGCGATTTCTCGTTCCACATAACAAAAAGAGTCACTGCGTGAGCAGTGACTCTTTTTGCATTCCCTATATAACGATCATGCTCATCCATCCGTATTAGATCCCAGGAATGGCATTGCGTTTGTGATGTGTGCGCGTATAGAACGCTTCGAGGCGCTCTTGTGCAGCCTGATCGATCTGTTTGCCTTCGAGATAGTCGCTGTTCGCTTCATACGAAATTCCCAGCTCATCTTCGTCCGTCTGACCTTCCCACAGTCCTGCCGATGGTGCTTTGTCCAAAATAGCCTGTGGCACGTTCAGATATGCTGCCAACTGGCGTACCTGACGTTTGTTCAGGGTGCTCAGTGGTGTAATATCCACAGCACCGTCGCCCCATTTGGTATAGAAGCCTGTAATGGCTTCGGACGCATGATCCGTACCTACAACGAGCAGGTTTTCTTCAAACGAAAGCGCATATTGCATAACCATACGAGTTCTCGCCTTAACATTACCTTTGCCTTGGTGAGTCATATGGCGTGGGCTGCCCAAAGATTTGAAACCTTGCTCCACTTCCAGCGCAATCTCGTTAACTGCATCTTCGATATTGGTTTCCACGACATGCTTCAGATCGTATGCTTTGGCTACCGCGTAGCTGTGATCGATATCGGATTGTTCACCATAAGGTTGGAACACACCAAGCGTTTTGTACTCTTGGTTGTTCTCTTGCGTGAGCTCGTCCGTCGCTTTTTTGCAAAGCGCCGTAGCCACTGCACTGTCAATACCGCCACTGATCGCAATCAGCAAACCCTTGGCACCCGCATTTTTCACATACGTCTTCAGAAAATCAACACGCTTGCGTACTTCCTCTTCCTCATTAATGCTTGGTTTAACCTTCAATTCAGCGATGATCTGTTGTTGCAAACTCATCGTTCACACACCCCGTTTCTAAATGAATGAAATTTGATGTCCAGCTTGAAAGGTCCGAATGGTTCAATAACCTTATCTATCCAAAATGAAACGCCCCGGCATCGGTGATCCGAAGGGCGGGGCGTTCTATGGAGCGAATTAACGGCAGTAACGGTCAAATGCACTTTTGAGATCAGCCGCAATATCCTCTGCAGAACGGTCTTCCACTTGATGACGCTCGATAAAGTGAACGAGTTCTCCGTCTTTCATCAGAGCGATGGACGGTGAAGATGGAGGATACGGTGCAAAGAATTCACGTGCTTTTGCAGTTGCTTCTTTGTCCTGACCAGCAAATACAGTGTACAGGTGATCCGGTGTAATATCGTGCTGAAGTGCTTGGGACACACCTGGGCGACATTGACCTGCGGCACATCCGCAGACAGAGTTAATGACAACCAGCGCTGTTCCTTTTGCATCCGGAAGACTTGCTTCCACTTCTTCAGGAGTACGCAACTCCTGGATTCCTAGACGAGTTAACTCATCCCGCATGGGTTGAACCATATCTTTCATGTATTGATCAAATGACATCGACATTCGGTTTCACTCCTTATAAATGGTTGTTCTATGATCTCGATAGAATTAAAGGCGAATAACTCTCCAAAACAACGTTACATTCATATCGAACATTATGGATGTAATGATGTGCTATTCCTATTATACATCCATAAGCAATGAAAGCAAGATTCAGAAACCGCCTGCGGAAAGGCCTCTTCCATAATATTATGTCTCAATGTCTGGCAAAATATGCTGAATGACTAACGTTCAAATGCCACCTTGAAGGTCGTGCCCTGGCCTTCCTCCGATTCCACAGTAATGGTTCCATTATGTCGTTCCACAATACTTAAGCACATGGACAATCCAAGTCCGGTTCCTTTGGCTTTTGTCGTATAGAAAGGTTCAAACAGCTTTTCCTTCTTCACTCTGGGTAGACCAGGTCCTGTGTCACGTACACACAGTTCCACTTTATCATCCACTATCCGTGTCTCCAGCGTAAGCACGCCCTTCTCATTCATGGCTTCCATCCCATTACGGGCCAGGTTCAACACCACCTGTTTGATTTCCTTAGAATTGAGATGCAGCTTCGGCACATTATGGGCCAACATGAGTTCAATACTCTGACCACGCAGGTTCGCATCCGCCCATAACAACGGACTCAGTTCATGTATGATATCGTGCAACTGGGATTCTTCTTTCTCGGCGATACGATTCTGAGCCAAAGACAAGAAATCATTAATGATACTGTTGGCCCGGTCCAGCTCTTCCAGAACGATCCGGTAATAGTGATCGAGGGAGTCAGGACTCTTTTCCTGCATAAGTTGAAGAAAGCCACGCACAACCGCCATTGGATTACGCACCTCATGCGTAATGCTTGCAGCCATCTGCCCCACCAGACTGAGACGATCCACATTATCCAGTTCACTTCGCAACATCTCAAGCTCCGTGATATCCTGAATGATCAGCATGGCTCCTGTAACTTCTCTCGCAGACTCTGTTGAAAAGGCATAGATCGGTACGGTTCGGGACTGAAATACGTATGCACCGTAACGAACGGTCAACCCACTAATCTCACCATGAACGATGGCTCTGCGAATGCTTTTATCCATCTTATCCGCCTGACCTTGTTCAACAAATTGACTGGCAGGCTGTCCAATGAGATCAGGCGTGGAGGTACAAGGTAGCTGCTCCCTTGCGGTTTGCTCCATCATCTCATTGACAAACATGACTGTGCCTTGTTTATCTACGGTAGCAATGGAGAGAGGCACTGCATTCAGAATCTGATGAAGTTTCTCCGTTTCGGCTATGTATCGGTGGTGGACTTCCGAGAGATGCTGCTCCAGCCCGCGATAGTGCTTCATCCGTTCCAGCCATAGCAGACTCAGACTGCCCGCAACAATGGCTCCAGCGGTATATCCAAGTGCTGTAAGTATCATGTAGGTCGCAGAGTATGTGGATTCATTCTGGAGGGATGCGATCCATAACAGACTCGTTACAATCAGTTCCATTGTAATCAGGATGATGAGGATCGCCATTTTGCGTGAAGGTGTATTATGCTTGAATCGTTTGGCAGACAACCATACAATAGGATAGAGAAGAATGCCCGTATGAAGGAGAAATCCGTACAGATCATAGGAATGCGCAAAAAGAAAATAGAAGAGAATATGTAGAATGGACAGCGTTGCGCCTATAGCGGACTTACAATACAAAATAACAAGTATCACAGGTACGATGCTTAATGAGATGGGCACAGCCACCGGGCTTGCATCGAGCGCAAACAGCAGACACAATAACATGCTAGCGACACTTGTCACAGCAAAACTGGTATGAACGATTCCGGCATGTTCCATTCTGGCAATAGCCCGCTTGGAAAGTACCAGACGGAATAAGGGAATCAGATATACCGCCGACCCTGCCAGCAGTACTTGTAAAAGCATGTCCTTTAACGCAACCACAATGCCATCTCCTCCTCTGCCTGCACATTCCCTCATGTATTTCTGATTAAAACATAGGCGACAGTATATTACAATATATCCCTTAAGACTGCACAATAGAACTGCTCATAACTCCATTATATTTCAGAAAAAGCCAGGAGTAGACACATTTTTACGTAAAACAGACAAAATCAATGAAAAAAGAGGGTAATAACATATGTATGATGTCATTGTAATTGGTGGTGGATCTGCGGGCCTGATGGCTTGCGTTGCTGCTGCCGAGCATGGAGCCTCCGTGCTTCTGCTGGATAAAGGAGATCAACTGGGTCGTAAACTCGGCATCTCTGGCGGAGGTCGCTGCAATGTAACCAATGCCAAGGAAACGGATGAACTCATCCGACATATTCCGGGTAATGGACGCTTTTTATATAGTTCGTTTCAAAATCTGGACAACCAGGGAATCATGCGTTTCTTCGAGAATCTCGGAATTGCCCTGAAAGAAGAAGACAACGGCAGAATGTTCCCTGTAACCGATAAAGCAAAAACCGTTGTGGATGCGCTGGTAGGCAAAATTGTCTCCCTCGGCGTTGAGATTCGTACCAAAGAACCGGTTAAGGAACTCATTCAGAACGGTCAGCACGTACAGGGTGTTAAATTGCTCTCAGGTAAAACGATCCTTGGACGCTCTGTCATTATCGCTACTGGTGGCAAATCCGTACCCCAAACCGGATCAACCGGAGATGGTTACCCCTGGGCTGAGGCTGCGGGGCACACGATTACGGAGTTATATCCAACCGAAGTGCCTATTGTGTCTGGGGAGAGTTGGATTCAATCCAAAGAACTGCAAGGTTTGTCTTTGAGGGATATCGGCTTATCTGTATTGGACGCCAAAGGAAAAACCGTCATCTCCCATCGGGGGGATATGATCTTCACGCATTTTGGAGTGTCTGGACCGGTTGCACTGCGTTGTAGCCAATTTATCCGCAAGGTTCAGATGAAGTCTGGAAACCCACAGGTCATCATGAGCATTGATCTGTTCCCGGAGCTGTCCCCAGGTGCATTGGAAGCACAGGTTCAGCAGGTATTGGAACAAGAGTCCCGCAAGGCTGTCAAAAACATACTGAAAACATGGGTTCCAGAGCGCATGATTCCATTAATGATGAAACGGGCAGAGATCAGCGATGACCTCACGTTCCACCATTTTCCTAAAGGTATGTTAAGCAACTTGTGCGGGCTAATGAAAGCTTTTACCTTCCGTGCAGACGGAACAAGATCGCTCAAAGAAGCCTTTGTCACTGGGGGAGGAATCCACTTAAAGGAGATATACCCAAAAACGATGGAATCCAAGCTGCTGCCTGGACTATTCTTTTGCGGTGAAGTTCTGGATATTCACGGCTACACCGGAGGGTATAATATCACCGCTGCATTCTCAACGGGATATACGGCTGGCATGCATGCAGCTGAATATAAACACGCTAAACTATAAATAGAGGTTATTCAAAAAGTCCGCTTTTGATTACGAATCATGCCTAATGGCATCATCAGCATCGAATATGAAATTCAGCCGAAATAGGTTGATGCCTACGAAGTATGTTTCCTTCAGAAACATTGTAGTTGCTCACGTAGTTTTCCCTACACTCCGCTACTCCATTTCTAGCTTCATTCCATCTTCTCGGTACTGAAAACCGAACTTTTTGAACTCTCAATACTAGGTATTACACACTTTAAGCGCATGATGAATTGCTTCAGATGTCAAAAACCCCGAGATCCACTATCTGTGGAGTATCGGGGTTTTTGGGCATTATGCCATTTTAGAAAGACGGAACGAACCACTCTTAACTTGTGATCTTTTCCCTTCTATGCTTTGACACTGCCTGAGAATCCATCAGCCGAATCATCGTATGTCGGGTCATCGCTATAGTTATGTCTGCCTTGCTCCGTCTGGCTTCCCTGGTTTCCGTTCGCATAACCCTCATTCCAGTCTTCATTCACGAGATGAGCCGGAATCGATATATTCTGAAACTGATCCAACTCTTCCGTTTGTGAGGCAAATACGGCACTTCCTCCATGAGATTGTACAATCTCTACGGCAGACTGAGGATCTTGGCGATCTGTAGGGATGTACAATTCCAGCGGGCCGGACTGATACGGTTTATATCCCAATTCCTCCAAGGTTGCCCTGGCGGCATTCAACGCTGAATCGTCTGAAAAATGCACCTGTAGTTCGCTATTATCCATCATCGTCTCTTCCTCCTTGCTACAGCTAATCTCTCATCATCCATAGATGAGATTCTTCTTCTATAGCATGGGCAGATATAGCGCACGATATGCTCCGAATTAGAAAGGAATTCCTTAGGCCCGGGTCAACCGAACCCATCCGGCAATAGATAAGACACAGAGTCCAAAAGCCACCGCACCTGCAGCTGTCAGAATACCGACGATCCAGCCGAGCCAAGCCAATCCCAGCGTGAATCCCATAAGAATACCAATCGGGACAAACAACATCCGAACCATCACTGAACCTGCAAGATGCAGCGCCTCCGAGTCATATGTTATAAGCTGAACATAGTCGGACGTGGCAAAAACGTCCCAAGAACGATAAAACATCACCGTCAACATGATGATTAATAACGCACACACAATGATATTGACCGGAAAAGGTGGTAATGCAACTGCTGCGATGGATAGTCCGCCAAGCTGCAGATACAATTTCATCGTGGCCGAGTTCCGGAAAAATGCCTTGAATGCAATCTCCGCTGTCCGATTCGCGATGGAACGATTGCGTAACAGTTTACGCGGTTTGCGGAAGATGATGGACCGTGTTCGTGGGGCTTTCGGCTTGCTCACCGCCCGACTTAACATTAGAGCTGTAAGC
The DNA here is from genome assembly GCF_038002545.1 of Paenibacillus sp. FSL K6-2393. NCBI lineage: Bacteria > Bacillati > Bacillota > Bacilli > Caryophanales > Paenibacillaceae > Paenibacillus > Paenibacillus sp. FSL K6-2393. The sequence goes on along the minus strand of NZ_JBBOCU010000002.1, from coordinate 700,176 downwards.
TGTAGCCTGCTCCGCAGATCCTCCCGCACATCCCCTTCAAACGTTCCCTTCATCAACAGCCTCATCTGTCCAACTGTAATCAGAAGAAGCATGATAATTACGATTCCAAATATGATTTTCCACGTCTGTCCATACATCCATGATGTCGCATGAATGGTCATATAACCTATGCCAATGACGAGAGGGATCATCTGAATCCAGCGTCGCCATCCTGTATGTCGAACCTTCGTCATATGTAGTGTTATGGCTTGAAATGACGCTATTGCACCAAACCAGACAGCCATAAGTGCAATCTGGAGATTCGACATCTCATAGACACGGGACCACAGGGGAGCAGTCAGCGCTGTAATCAACAACATTTTGCCAAGATGTCGCAGACAGGACCGGTAGAGCCCTTGCCTCATTAACGTGCGTATCCACAACGGCCTTGATTTCAAAAACAATACATCCGCTTCCTCCACAAATATCAACACACCACCGGTAAGCATAACGACGTCAATCAGCCCAGTCAGTACGGGTAGTGGTAATCCTGTCGCCCATGCAGGCAGCGGTTTGGTCCACAGACTCGTGTACCACCCAATCAGATAGAGTACGCCCGGAACAAGCAGATATACCCAAACCGTCCAATCCACGACGAGTCTGAGATTTTTCATTTGTTCCCTGAAGTGCTCTTTGCGTCTTCGCCTGTATAAACGAAGTGGGGTATAACGCTGGGAAGTTTCCATTCTCTCTCACCCTCTCTCTATCTAAGACGTCAGTACATCAAAACAGTCAAACAAAGAGGCTTCCGGCAATCCTGCCGCTTCACGGATCTCATCCAATGTTCCCTCGGCAGCAGATCTGCCCGAAGCAATCAGAATAAACCGGTCGCAGATTCGTTCAGCGGTATCCAGCACATGCGTAGACATGAGCACACCCGCACCACGGCGACGTTCATCATCTAGTAATTTTAGAAAATCCTTGGTTGCACGAGGGTCCAGTCCAATGAACGGCTCGTCCACAATATAGATATCCGGTGAAGACAGAAATCCGATCATCAGCATCATTTTCTGCCGCATGCCCTTCGAAAAACTGGCTGGAAGATCATTCCGAACATGGTCCATACCGAAACGAACCAACAGCTCCTCCGCTCTGGCAACAAAACCTTCTTCCTCCATTTCATACGCCGCTGCAGCCAGATCAAGATGTTCCCATAGCGTCATATATTCATAAAAAACCGGTTGCTCCGGGATATAGGCATAACGACCATCTCCTCCAATCGTCACTTCATAGTTCGCATGTTCCAGCAGACCAAGAAGTGTTTTGATTGTGGTACTTTTGCCCGCACCATTTGGTCCGATAATACCCACCAGTTCTCCTCGCGCCACATCCATTCGAATATTGCGTATGGTCGATTTTCCCGGCTCGTATCCTGCCTCGGTAATATGTACGTCCAATATGGACTCCTGTACTTCCGTACTGTTATATTCCGTTCCCATATCATTCACTCCCTGTTCTGATCAGGCGTTTATTTCATTCTTTATGTTTTATTGTAATCGAGTTGCGGGTTGTATGTTTGATCATTTTGAGCATTTTGAAGTACAAACCATGTTATAATGTTATTACATACTAACATTATTACATACAAATGTATTACTTTCATAAGTTAGATCATACTATAGGAGGAATATATCATGAATGGTGGGGCTCAGATGAAAGAGGAGCATTCCAAAAGAAAAATTCTTTCTCGCAAAATAGGCAAGATGGGAAACAGCTTGGGCATTAGCTTGCCTAAGGTTTTGATTGATAAGCTCCATGTTTCTCAGGGCGATGAGATTGAATTTATTGAAAACAGTCAGGGAGAAATTGTACTAAAAAAGGTTAAACAAATGAAAATACCCGAACATGTAAGACCCGAAGTACTGGAAGCTTTCTTCGACGTTTTCGAAGAAGATGAGGATATCCTAAATGATTTAAGGGATCGTTAAGATGACCATATTCCTTTCCATTGAAGAAGTAGTAGCCGCTCACCATTTTATGATGAAGAAGATGAATGATACAGCACAAGCTGGGGTTAAGGATTCTGCTTTGTTGGATTCTGCGATAAATAGACCTCTCCAAAGTTTGTTTGGAGAGGATGCCTACCCTTCCATATTTGATAAAGCTACTGCCTTATTAGTGTCATTGGTTAAAAACCACTGTTTCTATAACGGAAATAAACGTACAGCTTATCTTGTAACCAAGTCCTTTCTGCGAGTGAATGGCTACCATTTGCAGATGGAACGTAAATATGCCGTAGAATTTATGGTCAACATTGCCGAAGGCGAGTATACATTTGAAAAGATAGTACACTTATTAGAAGAACATTCAGAAGAACGCTAACTCATATGTCTTATAAATGCAAAAAAGAAGCAGGGGTTCCGGAGCCCCTGCTTCTTCATATTACAGTGAAAATCTCATATTACCGATTTGTCTCCACCACAGATGTAGTTTCACTCTCTGCATCCGCATCCACGTTCAGACCCAGATCCAGTGCGCCGCGGCTTTCGCTCGCGTAGTTGCTGTTTACGTTACGCTCGGTGTCTTTCACGCTGTTGCTGCGTTCAGATTGAGCCGTCGTTGCACTCTCTCCTTCTGCCTTAGCGTTCAGACCCAGATCCAGCGCTCCACGGCTTTCGCTCGCATAGCTGCTGTTCACGTTACGCTCGCTGTCTTTCACGCTGTTGTTGCGTTCGGATTGAGCCATTGTTGCACTCTCTCCTTCTGCTTTCGCGTTCAGACCCAGATCCAAGGCTCCGCGGCTTTCGCTTGCATAGCTGCTGTTCACGGTACGCTCATTGTCTTTCACGCTGTTGTTGCGTTCGGATTGAGCCATTGTTGCACTCTCTCCTTCTGCTTTCGCGTTCAGACCCAGATCCAGTGCTCCGCGGCTTTCGCTCGCATAGCTGCTATTCACGGTACGCTCGCTGTCATTCACGCTATTGTTACGTTCAGATTGAGCTACTGTAGCACTCTCACCTTCCGCTTTCGCGTTCAGACCCAGATCCAAGGCTTCACGGCTTTCGCTCGCGTAGTTGCTGTTTACGTTACGCTCACGGTCATTCACGCTGTTGCTGCGTTCAGATTGAGTCCACGTTGCACTCTCTCCTTCTGCTTTCGCGTTCAGACCCAGATCCAGTGCGCCGCGGCTTTCGCTCGCATAGCTGCTGCTGTCGGTACGCTCACGGTCATTCACGCTATTGTTGCGTTCAGATTGAGTCCATGTCGCACTCTCACTTTCGGCATTCACGTTCAGACCCAGATCCAGTGCGCCACGGCTTTCGCTTGCAGTGCTACTGTTTACGTTACGCTCACGGTCATTCACGCTATTGTTGCGTTCAGATTGAGTCCATGTCGCACTCTCACTTTCGGCATTCACGTTCAGACCCAGATCTAGCGCTCCACGACTTTCGCTCGTAGTGCTACTGTTTACGTTCCGATCATCGCCGCCTCGTGAATAGTCGCTCATCGTTGTACCTTCTCCCGACACATTGGCATTCAGGCCAAGGCCCAGCTTGCCAGAACTGCTACGTTCAGCTGTGTGGTCGGAAGAACGATCATTGTATCGGTTTGTGCTCTCTGAGGATAAGCCGGCATTAAGGCCAAGATCCAGATTCAATGCTCCGCTTGCACTGGATGAACCTCCGTAGCTACCAAGGTTTCCGTAACCCGTGTCACGGTGTCCAGACAGAAGAGATCCCAGTTCCAGGCGCAAACCTGCATTTAGATCCAGATTTCCACTGCTGTTATTGCTATAGCTATCTGCGTAAGTTGCCTGCGAAGCTCCCAGCAATCCAGCCACCAACGTACCCGACAATACCGACAATTTTACCCAACGATTCACTTTTTTCATGATTATATACACTCCTTCTCAATTTTGGTTGAATTAACGCCATTGTTATTGAGAGAAAGAGGTATATTGCGGCGGCCGCCCAGGCGGTGCCTGTGACCATTGACTGAATCCATCGAGCCGTTCCATTCGGAAAGCAAAATCGTAATCTGGCGTAACCAGACCCGTTGTTGCTCCCGGAAGTGCAGCGGCTGGAGCGGTTGCTCCACCTCCAGTTACACCGGACGAACCGGAGCTTGTCCCGGCGGAAGCATTAGCTGCTCCGGGAGAAGTTGCTGCAACAGACCAACTGGTTGGTCGTTCTGTGCGAGGCTGCAATGGAGATGCTGCATCAGCATCATCTTGTTTCAGATTGGCTTCCTGGTTACTCTGCACTTGTTCAGTGACAGCTGGTTTAGCAGATGACTGATCTACGAGGAATAACTCGTTATCGGGCAAACCTGCATTAACATCGGAATCCTGCGTCAGATCGGTCCCTTCCACAGGCAATACCTGCGGGATAACAGGTTGTTCTGGACGTACTTCTGGTTCCAGGGTAACCTCCACCACTTTGCCCGTAGCCTGTACCGCGTCCTGTCCTTCCTCATTTTTCTGTGGTGAAACAGGATCTGCGAGTGCACTCGTATTGGAAGTTTTAACATTCGGTGTTTTGACGACCGCCGGTTGTTCCGGAGTGACTACAGGCCGTTCTGGCTTCACACTTGGAATCTCCACCTTTTCCTGATCAGGACTGAGTTCAGCGGATACGTCTACAACTGGAACTTCTGCGTTCACAGATGGCAGCTGGACATTTCCCTTACTCAGATCCACACGGGATGAGGAGATGTTGACCGAAGTAACTTCAGGTACATCCACCTTCACGGAAGGCAATTCAACCTTGCCCTGCCGAAGGTCTGTTTTCACAGCAGACGTCTCTGCCTTGATGACCTCGGGTACCTCTGCGGTAACGCCAGGCAAGGAAGCTGTCCCTTCGTTGAGGTTCACCTGACTGCTTGATACATCGGCTTTGATCACCGGTGTATCCGCCTGTACAGACGGCAGTTCGACGGTTCCCTTCTTCGCATCAATCCCAATCTCTGATGTTCCGGCCGATCCAAGCGGTGTATCTACTTTCAGCTCAGATACACTCAGCTTACCTGTGGATTCGTTCGCTTTGATCGACGGAACTTCAACATCCAGTAGTGGTGTGGATACCGATACCGACGGAGTCAGATTCAACCCGCCATCCGAATCACGTGAAAACAAATTTAGTGACAATCCGCTGGACGGTTTTTCAGAAGATGCCTGAGCATCATCGGCGTATACATGTGACGATCCAACTCCCAGAAGCAAAGTCCCGGCAAGTATAGCCAGTGGTATGCTTCCAAGACGCACAATCGATTTTGGTAACTTTACATTCAAGTTGCTTCACCCCCTTTCCGCTAATGCGTTGGTGGGACAAGGCATATGAGTTTTCCCCTAGGAATAATTAGAATACAGGGATTTCTGCCTGTTCCTCATTAAACGTGAAGGCGTTTACTCAAACGCTTTTTAATCATAAACTTAAAATTTGACGTAAATTCAAACCTTCATTTCAACTGTTCTAACCTGAGCAGATTCGGCCTGTTTTCAGTCGCCTGCAACCATGGTCTTGGCTGCAATGGAGCCATTCAGATCGGCTTTTTCCCCGCTACGTTTCATCAAATAAATCAACCCAAGCAGGGTCAGCAAAATGCCTGAACAGACAAAAGCCGGCACTACACCAAATGAGGTGACCATGAATCCGCCTACCACCGGGCCCATAATATTACTGGCTGTCATCACGCTGCCTACCGTTCCAAATACCCTGCCTGTCATCGCCTCAGGTGTCTGTTCCTGCAACAGGATTTGAAAGGGCACAATCGCAAACCCAATTCCGACACCTGCCAAGGCAAAGAGGGATACTAACAACAGATTGGCACCTAACCCGGCGTGCGGCCAAATCCCAACAATAACTCCGGCTCCGCCGATAACCAGACCCATGAGTATGGTACCCAGACCCATCTTCAAAACATGCCCTGCATGCTTCCACTTCCGCACACTCATCGCTGCAATTAATGTACCTACGCCACTTGCTGCCACGCACCATCCCAGCAGATCACTTGAAATTCCGGGAAGCTGTCTGAATAACACCACAGTCTGTGAATCGGCAAATTGCAGAAAAAGTATGGCTGAAGCAAGCAAAATCAGAGACGTTCCTACATAAGGGAGAGATGCGAGCATGCGGATGCCCTCCTGTGTTTCTTTCCAAAAAGAGTCTTTTGGGCGGTTGCGAACATCCCCAGCTGTCTCTTCCTCTACTTCTGTTACGTTATGAATTGCAGATTGGATCACCCGAGTTCCAGGAATCCACAATAAAATGATGCCGGAGATCAGAAAAGACGCTGAATCGAGAACAAAACACCAGGTAATTCCAAAGGCGGCTACCAAAAGTCCGCCAAGCGCCGGACCAATGATTTTGGACATCTGTTCGATCACCGAGCTGATGGATACAGCTTGCGCAAGTTGTTCGCGGGGTACAATTTCCTTCAGCTTTCCGTTTTTGGCCGGAGAGAAGATTACATCGAACAGGGATTTGAGGACAAGCAGTATGTAAACGTGCCAGATCTGGTCAGCAAAAATTAACGCACCCACAATGATGATCCGTGCACCATCAGCTACAATCATCAGCCATTTTCGGTTCAGGCGATCTGCAAGCGTGCCTGCGAATGGCCCTGTCAACAGAATAGGCAGTGCTGCGGAAAGTGTGACAAATGTAATCTCCCATGGCGTTGCATTCCAGCGGATACCCACGAGGGTCAGGATTGCTAGCAGATGCAGCCAATCACCCAGATTGGAAATGGCCTGTGCCACCATCAATGTTACAAAAGATCGGTTATTTTTCAGCGGTCGTTGTCCTGCAAACGTTAAATCACTTGTCATCCTTCTTCTCCTCCATTACCTTCCGAATTCATAATATGAACTCATTATAAGAGATTAGGGCTTGACTCAACCTCCTGCCAGAGGCGGAGAAGAAGCGACATCTGAAGGATGATTTTTTTAGCATGATGAATGATCAAATTTTAAATGCTAAAAATGCAAATCTTGTGACATATCGCATGTTTTTCGTAGAAATAGAAGTTTACAATTAAACCATGGCGACAACCTGAATCGTCAAACATAACTAACCAACTCATATAAGTTGAAATACTCTTTTACATGAACAACATAACGGAGAGGACAGAAAAAACCTGAAAAAGCGAAGCGTTCACCTAAAAGCTTTCTGAAAGAAAGCTCCATCGGAAGCATACTTTATCACCGGATTTTACCTTTGAAGAATATTTCAAAAAATCTGGGGATAACAGTGATTGGAAGGTTGTTCTGTCCTCGTAGTGGTAGGTTGTAACTTTATCATTTCAACTTATAAAACTAATCTGAAAAGGCGGGATCAGCATGCTGGAATTACAAGAAATCGGAACCGAACGTTCACTTCATCTGTACCGCACCTTGGCCCAGACATTCAAGAGCGTGAATGAACACGCTGTATCCGGAAGCAAAGTGCATGGCTTCAACCCCACCGCATACGGGGTGCTCGAAGTGTTATATATGAAAGGAGCTCAGCCGATTCAACAGGTTGGCGCACAACTTCTGCTGCAAAGTGGTAATGTGACCTATGTGATCGATAAGCTCGAGCAAAAAGGATTGTTACACCGCAAACATTGTCCGCAGGACAGACGTATCATCTTTGTGGAACTGACCGAAGAAGGACAGCGCACCATGGATGACATCTATCCAGGCTATGCGTTGAAGATTGATCGGGCGGTAAGTGGACTAAGTGAGGAAGACAAGGAATTGCTGTCCGAACTCTTGGGAAGGCTTGCACATTCCGCAGACCGTTTATCCGCAAGCAGCTAGAGCGTATCTTTAAACCTGCCGAAAGCCGGAGCGTAACTGAATGTTCTGGAGCAGATATGGAGCGCTAACGCTAACGAACCTGTGACGTCTTATTCAGGGGTTTGAAGCGCTCGCAGCATTTTAAGGAATCTGACACACGCTATCTTTGAATAACAGCCGTTTACAACGTGTTTTTCAGGTGATTTTGGGGAATAATGTGTCTCATGTTCCTTACGGAGCAGATGGCCAAATGAGGCGTCCTCCGTTCCTTAGAAATTCGTCTGGAGGATTCACCAGGATCAGCCAGCCTGTACTTCAAAATGCTTTAGACCCGGACATCCCCCAACGTATCACTTGCCTGAGTTTGAAGATAAACTCTAGTTCATTGCACATTTGCCAACAAAAATAACCGGATTTGCCTGACATCGGCGAATCCGGTTTTTCATATGTTTTTCGTATATATCCACTTTTTACTTTGAACCTTGTGGCTGCGGTGGAGCATCTGCATCTTCGGGTACAATTAAACGTTTGCGTAGAGCAAGCGTCGTTACCCACGAGACCAGTGCAATGACAAACATAATGACAAACAGGGAATGCAAGCTTCCTTCCAGCACGTTACGTAGCAGCGCCCATTTATCATCTGATAGGGCAGCATCCGTATGTGGTGCGAGCAATTCGTTCAGATCACTCTCCGATATTCCCGCCTCCGCCAGATTCTGCTCACTCGATAACGTGGAGATCCGATAGTTCAACCAGGTACCAAAAGCCGCTGCACCAATCGTCTGTCCCAACGTACGCATGAAAGTGTGCAGTGCCGTAGAGGAACCACGTTCCTTATACCCTACAGAAGACTGCGCAATAATGGTGAAGATCGTGAACGCAAACCCGAAGCCGAGACCATAAATAAAGGTCAATATAAATAGTACAGCCTGCGGGGATGTCCCGCCCACCAGAAAGAGTCCACCCGATCCAATCGCAATTCCGGTTAATCCAATCAATGCGGTCAACCGTGATCCAATTTTCATCAACAGGCGGCCTGCCAACACACTACCAATGAGCCAACCCACCGACATCGGCGCGAGCAGCAACCCGGATTCCGTAGCATTACCTCCCCGAACACCCTGCACCCAAAGCGGCAAATAACTGGTCAGGCCGATCATCAAAGTACTGGTCAGGAGTCCAGCGATATTCGCCACACGGATATCACGAATTCGGAACAAATGTAATGGAACCATAGGGGCCTGGGCTCTTTTTTCCACCACAAAAAATAAAATAATAAACAGAGCGGCGACCACACTCAGCACAACAATTAACGGAGAACTCCAGGCATAATACTGCCCACCCGCCGACAGGACGAACAACAACGCGGTAATACCCACCGTGAAGGTCAGTGCACCGACATAATCAATTTTGGCCGTACGTGGAGAGATATCTTCCTTCAGATAACGAAATACAAACCACATCGCAAGCAGACCAAACGGCACATTAAAACCAAAGATCCACTGCCAGCCCAGATTATCTACAAAATAACCTCCAAGCAGTGGTCCTGCCAGAGAGGAAATGCCCCACACGGAGCTGATCCAGCCCTGAATTTTGCCACGTTCTTCAATGGCGTAGATGTCCCCGATAATCGTAAATGTAACAGGAACTACCGCACCAGCACCGATCCCTTGAATGGCACGAAAAATAATTAATTGCTCCATGTTCTGCGACAGACAGCACAAGAGTGAACCCAGTAAAAATAAGGCACAGCCAATCAGAAATACAGGCTTTCGTCCATACAAGTCACTGATTTTGCCGAAAATGGGCGTACTCACAGCCATCGTCAACAGGTATGCGGTGAAAATCCAGCTCAGCAGCTGTACACTCCCCAGCTCACTGACAATGGTCGGCCCTGCTGGACCAATTACGGTGCCTTCAATCGCTGACAGAAATGTCGCGAGCAACAGCCCGGTTAAGATGAAACTGCGCTTCAAACCTCCAGTTGCATTCACACAAACCCTTCTCTCTTTGTTTCTCTATATAATTGGTACGTTAATTTACACTTCTACTACGAACCAGAACAAGCTTCCGATCGCTGTTATCCCCAGATTTTTACTTCTCCTCTCTAAAGGAGAAATCCGGTGATAGCGTATGCTTCCGATGTAGCTTTCTTTCAGAAAGCTTTAAAGGCGATCGCTTCGCTTCTCCAGCTTTGTTCTGTTTCTTCGTTTACGTGTAAATTTAAAAACAATTATATATTGTCTCTTTTATTTACCTCGCTTGCGAAGGAACTCATCATACAGCATCGAATACATCACCATATCCTTGTATCCGGTGGACGTATGCTGCACCTGTCGCAGCAACCCTTCTCGTGTGAAGCCGCGGTTAGTCAGGAACTCGCCGGAAGCCAGATTGCGTGGGTCAACCAGCGCTTCAATTCGATTAAGACCCATGGTCTCATACCCAAAAGGCAGCAATGCCGAGAAAGCCTCCGTCATATAACCGTGTCGCCAGTAATCACGTCCCAGCTCATATCCGATCTCACCCCGGAATGCGCCTTCAAGCTGCCATGTATTGAAGCCACAGCTGCCAATGAGCTTGCCTGTTTCTTTGAGTTCGATCCCCCAGCGGATCGCATCCTCTTCCCCTGCCATTTGGTTGAGCAGTGCAATCATGTCCGCCGCTTCGCTTGTCCCAATCATGGGTGCAAGATTCATGTAACGGGTCACCTCGCGATCTGACCAGCATGCGAACATCTGGGCCGCATCCCGGCGACGCATTTTACGCAGACGAAGCCGCGCAGTCTCCATTTCGGGAATTCTTCCTTTGCATTTATACATATAAAGACACTCCGATCCGATCTATCTCCGCAGACCATAATATTCACTAGTCATCTAATCATAACCTGCGCTGAATGGCAACTGTTCAGTCATGAACACACGTCAAAAAACCGGGCCAATGTCGCTCCCGGTCTTGTTGTACGTATGGATCAATTCAAGTTTGAGTGAATTACGGAATCATGGCTTGTCCAAATGAATTTTAAGCTTTGGACGTTTTCTTGCCCTTCCCCAGTAATTCATCGCTAACCCGGCCAAACACAGCCGTGATTTCCTTGAATTCTTCGATGCCAGTCCCGGTTAGGCTCCATTGGTCCCCGTGGGCGGTCAGGAAATTCTCCTGTGTCAGGTGTTCAAGCTCCTGCTTGATCTCCCGCTCTCCAACGCGATATCCCCGTTCTTCCAATAGGGGCAGTGCCTCGCTAACGTTCAAATCCTGATTTTGCGCGAAATATAGTAGATGAATCCGTACAAAAAGATTCTGTACCTCTGCATGCATAAGCCAAGCTCCTTCCCGGGTTGTAGCCCTCCGTGGTTGCTAAGTAATTACCCCACGTAAGAAGCTGAGAAACAGGAGGATTCTTCTGGTATTCCCTTCCCTTTCCGAAATCCTCCGCTTGACTAACCGCATCCTCTGCACTATCTTGAAAATAAGTACCATTTTGCTCGGGAGGGTGATTTACCATGTTTCAAGCTGTTTCCTATGAAGGAACACGAAGTGAGCAGCACACCGCCGTCCTGGGACAGTTAAGTGCTCTGATCCGCGATGAACCTAGTGCGATTGCCAATCTGGCGAACGCTGCTGCGCTGCTCAATGTATTTATGACCGACACCAATTGGGTCGGCTTCTATCTGTATGATGGAAAAGAACTGGTCCTCGGGCCATTCCAAGGACTGCCTGCCTGTATCCGAATTCCATTGGGACGTGGTGTATGCGGCACATCTGCTGCGGAAAAACGTACCCTGGTCGTTGATGATGTTCATGCCTTCCCAGGCCACATTGCCTGTGATGCAGCATCAAACAGTGAGATTGTCGTACCTATTATCAAAAACGGCGAACTGTACGGGGTGCTGGATATCGACAGCCCGATCAAAAACCGTTTTGACGACGAAGACCGCGTCTTCCTGGAGAAAGCCGTAAGCCTGCTCACAGAGCAGTTGGAGGCAACCATACCCCTTTAGGAAATGATGAATAAGGTGATCGAAGTCTCATCACACACGATGATGAAGAACCCGTAATAACAAAGAGCGCAGTCCTCTCAAAGGTCTGCGCTCTTTGTTATCCATTATGATTCACACCCATGTTCTTGCTCGCCCATGTTACTTTATGCATCTAGGATAAATCATGTTCCGCTTTAATCATCATCCCATCCCGCAGGAATTCAGCCAGCCTCGGGTGGTAACCATCATACATCTGACGGAAATTTTTATGCTCTACATACAGATTGGCCAAATCCCGATAGATCTCAGCGGTGGGTGTATAATAACCTTTGATCCATTCAAGATGCCTGCCAATAATCCGTTGTACTTTCGCACTACCGGGTTCCAATCCATCCTCAATGGCCTGTTGTAAGTCGAGATGGACCTGATCAATTTTCGCCTGGGAATCCAGATAGTCTTCTTTTGACTTCAACTCCTGATTTTCAGGCAATGTGGATGAATTGGAAGATTGGATGTCGGACCTCTGAACACCCTCTGTCTGCACATGGTTCATATCTTTATTGATTACAGGGTCAAAACCCGATTCATTCAGCAACTGGTGACGCCCCTTATTTACAAAACCGTTATACAGTTCATGTTCATCAAGTTCCTGTTCACCTTGCAAATGAGAGATCGTTTTGTCCAGTGTCTGAATCAATCCATGCAGACGGAGTGCCTTCTCCAGAATATCAATGCGATGCTGCTTCATGATGCGTATGACATCCTGAGGATTATCCCGGAGCATCGGGGCAATCTCATTCTCCTTCATACCTACTTCCTTACAGAAAAGAATTTGCTGGAGTCTCAGCAATTCCTGCTTTTCATAATAGATGTCCTCATCTACATCCCCAAAGGCCGGATTCAGAAGACCTGTCTCTGCATACTGGCTCAGTTCGTTCAGACTTACGCCTGACATTCCCGATACGTCAACCATGGAATACGCCATTTGAATACACCTCCTGCCTGTCCTGCAACTCCAGAGTTCAGGCTTAATTCATACTGCATTTTATTTGAATAATGAGAGAATATAAGACTTTCGGCAGTGCTGTACCGCTTCATTCCGCTCGTTCTCTGGATGGGTACATCATGCTTCGGTAATATGAGGGCGTTTGGTCAGTTATGTTGCGGTATGTTAACTATGTTATACCCGTCTCATCAGATGTGAACCCGCAGTCAGCGAAGAATCCATATGTATTTTTGAAACTTTTTCCATGATCTTCATATAAAAAAACCTGTGCCATTATTCTGGCACAGGAGTGTGTGGTTATGTTTTCATTGGCATACGGTATATTGAGTAAAAGAATGGAAGAGAATCACCCTTTGTTAAACATAACAAACTTCAATTCCGTCATTTCCTCTACAGCATATTTTACACCTTCACGCCCAATCCCACTTTGTTTCACCCCACCATAGGGCATGTGATCCACTCGGAACGTCGGAATATCATTAATCATAACTCCACCTGCTTCGATCTGATCGACAGCATGGAGGGCGGTATGAATATCGTTTGTAAATACGCCTGCCTGAAGCCCGTATATAGAATCGTTAACATGTTCAATACCCTCTTCAACGGAATCCACCGTATTGATCACAACGATGGGTGCAAACACTTCCTGACAGGATACCTTGGCATCACGCGGAACGTTAATCAGTACCGTTGGACGCAGAACGCCTCCTTCAGCTTGACCGCCTGCTGCCACTTCAGCCCCGGCCTGTTTAGCTTCTTCAATCCAGTCAAGTGTACGCTGTACATCCTTGGAGGTAATCAACGCAGAGACCACCGTATCCGGGCTCAGCGGGTCTCCGACCACCACTTGTTTGGCCGCTTCAGCAAAACGCCGGATGAATTCTTCCGAGATGTCACGATGTACGTAGATTCGCTGTAGTGAGATACATACCTGTCCCTGATACGTGAAAGCACCAGTCACACATCGAGGAACCACTTTGTCCAGGTCTGCGTCCTTATCCACAATCACCGCCGCATTCGACCCAAGCTCCAGTGTCACTCGTTTGAGTCCTGCTTTGCTACGAATGCTCGTGCCTACCGCTGGACTGCCTGTAAACGTAATGTGAGCAACATGGGGGTGCTCCACAAGCACATCACCAATGGTTTTGCCATCACCGCTCACCACATTCAGTGCACCATCCGGCAGTCCGGCTTCCTGCAGCAAATTAGCGATGTAATAGGAAGACAGCGGCGTCTGCTCCGCAGGTTTGAGTACGATCGTATTGCCTGCTGCGAGCGCTGGACCTACCTTGTGAGCTACCAGGTTCATTGGAAAATTAAACGGCGTGATGGCTCCAATAACGCCTAGAGGTTGCCGCATCGTATAGCCGATACGCCCTTCTCCACCTTTGGCTGCATCCATCGGAACCGTCTCTCCGGTCAGCCGCTTGGCTTCCTCAGCGGCAAAACGATACGTTTCCACCGTCCGGTCAACCTCGGCCAGTGCTGCCGTAATTGGCTTCGCCGCTTCAAGCGCTATGATTCGCGCTGCTTCTTCTTTGCGTTCTTCAAGCATGGAGGACAACTTGTACAGAATATCTGCACGCTGATGTGCAGGCATCTGGCGCATTGCCTTCCCGGCTTGAACCGCAGCTACAACAGCAGCCTCCGCTTCCTCGGCTGAAGCCGAAGAGACTTCTGCCAGCGTTTCCCCGGAGTATGGTGCTTGAAGTTCTTTATAATCTACGGATTCGGTCAGTTTGCCACCGATAAACAGATGTTGTTTTTTCATATGCTGCATCCTCCATCCTTTTAGAACCTATTGAACTAAAGAATGTTACACTGCCACTTCGATGACAGAACAACAACAATACAATCGCTGTCTCATGTAAAAGTTCAGTTCAATTTATATAATCTATTTATACACTATTTCCATGCCATCAACCCACTACGGTATTTGGTAATCATAGCTTGTAACGTACCTGATGAGCCATTGTGGCGATCTTGAGCTATTGCATTATAAAGGATTTCACAACCTATTTAACCGTCAGGACGGGGCAATCTGCATGTTTTAACACACCATGGCTGACACTGCCCACGATCATCTCTGCGAGCATGCCTTTCCCACCCGTGCCCATCATGATCATTCCACAATCTCGTTCACGCGCCACACGGCAGATCTCATTAACGGGATCACCCGCAATAAGCAGTGTTTCATATGCGATGTCTCGTCCAGACATCTGTCTGGTCACCGGTTCTATGATATGTTGCCCTTCTTCGGCAATCCGAGCTTCCAGATCAACACCCAATGCAGGTTCATTAATGGAGATGGTAGGATTAACATGCACGATCAACAGACTTGCAGGTTGTTTCATATCTTCAGCCAGGATCAGAGCTTGTTCCAAAGCCTTATGCGCATGTTCCGAACCATCAACAGCAACCAATATATGTTTCAGCATTGCAATCCCTCCTGTGAATTAATGAGATGTAATAGCGGAATCGATATCCCGCAGATGATGACGGCGTACCAGCAGTACCACGACACCAATCAGAACCATTAATGCGCCAAAATAAAACGGCGTTTCCGGCAGGAACCACTCGGACAATTTACCTGCAAGCCATGGAGCAAGTGCACCACCCAGGAAACGAACGAAGCTGTATGCAGCAGAAGCAACAGAACGCTCCACAGGTGCAGCTTCCATAACAGCCGTTGTAATCAACGTGTTGTTAATTCCAAGGAAAATCCCGGCTACAATGACTGCAACAATAACGGTAGTTGGTGAACCCATCACCGTACCTACTGCCATAACAACCAGATCAATCGCAAACAATGTAAGCATGACACTCATGGACGGAACCGATCCGAATCGGCGTTGTAATCTTGGTGCGACGAATACAGACGTAATCGCCAGCATCAGTCCCCAGCCAAAGAATACGTAACCCAGGCCGTGCTCATCCAGATTCATTACATAAGGTGAATAAGCCATCAAGGTAAAGAAACCAAAGTTATAAAGGAAGGCGGTAATCGCCAATGTTTTCAATGAAGGATAACTTAATGCTTTGAATGGATCGGACAAAGAACTTCGTGTTTTCGGTTTAGCCATTTTGGGCAGCATAAATGTAATGCTTATAAAGGCAATCGCCATCAGAACAGCCACCCCATAGAACGGGCCACGCCAAGAGATGGAACCCAGCTCACCACCAAGCAGCGGACCAACCGCAATCCCGAGACCAAGCGCTGCTTCGTACAAAATAATTGCCTTGGCTGTCCCCGACGTGGACAGTCCAACAATGGCAGATAACGCCGTTGCGATGAACAAGGCATTACCCAGTCCCCAACCGCCACGGTAACCAACCAGTGCACCTACGGTGTCTGAGGTACCGCCGAGGAACGAGAAGATAATAATCAGCAATATACCGCTGAGCAACGTCCACTTCACACCAATCCGGCTGGATACGACACCTGTAATCAGCATCGCTACCCCGGTTACAGCGTTATAACTGGTAAATAGCAGCGACACCTGGCTTTTCGAAGCATGCAGCTGATCTGCAATCGCGGGCAGGATCGGGTCAACCAGCCCCAGACCCATAAAGGATATGATACATGCAAAGGCAACCGCCCATACCGCTCGCGGTTGGGATAACAAGCCCCCACGTGATGACGGCAATTCGTCCGGTAATGATGGCTCTCTTTTCATACGTAATTCCTCCTGTGAATAATTTATGTGATGAAACTTTTATTTGAAAATGACTATGAAAATAATGAAAACATTCTATACATTTTCAGAATTAGAGGTAACAAAACGGCACAAATGACACCGAAACATCCGGTGTTTGTACAGGATCGCCACAGGTACTATGGTGCTCACTCCATGTAGCGATTATGTGTATACAGTTTTGTTTATTAAATATTAGATGCTAATTGGGTTAGCCGTCTTCATCACCCTGCGGATCATGTGCCTGTAACTTCTGAATACCGCTCCGAACGCGTTCACGCAGCTCTTCCAGTTCAGTCTGTACGGCATGTATACTCTGAAGTTTCTGCTCAATCAGTTGCAGCTGACCATCCAGCGTTGTTTCCATCGTGGTGAGCTTCTCGATCCGTTCTCTCACTTCAATCGTCTGTTGGTAGTCAAAACGTTGTTCGTTCAAGGCATCTGCTGTTGCCACATAGGTATGTAACTCCTGAAGGGAGAATCCAAGTACCTCTTTGGCGCGAACCACCTTTTTCAGATAATCGATATCCTCCCGAGTGTACAACCGCGTACCGCCATCTGTCCGCTGAGGTGAAGGCATGACACCAATCTCTTCATAATACCGAATGGTCCGCTTGGTCAAACCACATTCCTTGGCTACGTCGTCGATTTTATATAAACTCATTTCCCTCACCTCTTCCATATGTCTGTAATGTTATGTATATAATTATATATAATTTTAACGTTAACGTCAACGTTAGATTTCAAACATAAAGCCTTAGCGAGTTCAACATCGCCTTCCATTCTCTATCTTCAACAAAAAAAGACCCGCTTCACACGCGAGTCTTCCTCTGTAAACTATTCATTCACTTTACCTTAAACGTTCTGCTCATTCTGTTGCTGTTGCTGTTGAGCACGTTGCATTTGCTTCAACCGGCCTTCAACTCTGGTAAATAGTCTGATCGTATAAAATCCTGTAGCAACCAGACTCAGCACCAAAGCTCGTACATCTGTAAGCCAGAAACCGATAATGCCAAATATCGTGATAATTACACCAAATTGCATCATCAGATTGGCACTATAACTTTGCGCTTCGTCCCACAACTCGGGATTACTCATTGCACGCGGGGTCCGATATCCATATATTCCGTTAATCATTTTCGGTGGTTTTTTGAACACCATTAACCCCAGAATGAAATAACACACTCCGATAATTATCCCTACTACTGCTCCTGTCAAAACGTTCTCCCCTTCACTGTTGTCTTCCATAGACCTGCTTACACTGACACTCCGGTGACAGAATAACCTACTGATCACTGTTACCCCCAGATTTTTTTGATTCCCTATTGAAAGGGGAAAACCCGGGGATAAAGGTGAACGCTTCGCTTCTTCAAGTTATTTCTGTCCTCTCCGTTCTCGTGTAAATGTCTAGTTAGACTTATCTACATAAAAAATATAAAAACGGCTCTACGTATATACGAAGAGCCGCCTGGATCGTTTCGTAAACTTAGATATTCTTCACACGAAGTACACGCATGGCGTTCAGGACAGCCAGCACCGTGACACCGACATCCGAGAATACCGCTTCCCACATGGTGGCTATGCCGAACACACCGAGTAGCAGGAAAATCGCCTTAACCCCCAGAGCAAACGCGATATTTTGCCATACAATCATTCGTGTACGCTTTGCAATGCGGATTGCGCTCGCCAGTTTCGACGGTTCATCGGTCATGATGACCACATCTGCCGCTTCAATCGCGGCATCTGAACCGAGTCCACCCATCGCCACGCCCACATCGGCGCGTGCCAACACAGGGGTATCGTTGATACCGTCACCGACAAACACCATTTTTTCCTTCGGAGATTTGGCAGCTTCCAGTTGCTCCAGTCGTTCGACTTTATCCTGTGGCAGCAATTCAGCATAGACCTCATCCACACCCAGCTCACGTCCTACCGCTTCACCCACGGCTTTCGCATCTCCTGTCAGCATGACCGTTTTGCGGATGCCGAGCTTCTTCAGCGCCTGAATCGCAGCAGCTGCATCGTCCTTCACTTCATCGGCGATGATCAGATGACCAACATACGTGCCAGCTTCAGCCACGTGGACTATCGTTCCGGCCGTCTCCGGTGTGGTATAGGATATACCTGCCTGCTTCATTAATTTGGCGTTGCCTGCCAGCACTTCCCGACCATCCACGCTCACCTTGATCCCGTGTCCGGCAACTTCATCATAACCTTCCACACCTTGCGTGGGAATCGCTTTGGCCCAAGCTGCGCGAATGGATTCGGCAATCGGATGATTGGAATTCGCTTCGGCAATGGCTGCCAGCTTCATCAATTCCTCTTCCGTGCGTCCGCCTACGGGACGAATGGCTGTTACTTTGAATACACCTTTGGTTAGTGTACCCGTTTTATCAAAAACAACAACTTTCACATCGTTCAACGCTTCAAGGTAGTTACTGCCTTTGACGAGAATCCCGTTACGTGAAGCCGCTCCGATACCACCAAAGAATCCAAGTGGAATAGAGACCACCAGCGCACAAGGACATGAGATAACCAGGAAGACCAATGCACGATAGATCCAATCGGCAAATGTTGCACCACTAAGTATCAACGGCGGAACAAATGCAATCAGGGCTGCAAGGATAACAACAACCGGTGTGTAATAACGGGCAAATTTACTAATAAAATGCTCTGTTTTCGCTTTCCGACTGCTCGCGTTCTGCACCAGATCCAAAATTTTGGATACCGTTGATTCACCAAACGTTTTGGTTACTTCAATGGTCAACATACCATTTTTGTTCACAAATCCACTCAGTACATCACTTCCGGGCTCCAGCTCACGAGGTACCGATTCACCTGTCAGAGCAGAAGTGTCCACCATGGAACGCCCAGCTCTAACGATACCATCCAGCGGTACTCGCTCTCCTGCTTTCACGACAATACGATCACCAATCCATACGTCTTCTGGAGATACACGACGGGTCTCGTCACCCGAACCCGTCAGGATATTCGCGTAGTCTGGGCGAATGTCCATCAGTGACTGAATCGACTTGCGTGACCGATTAACCGCCATGCCCTGAAACAGCTCTCCGAGCTGATAAAAGAGCATGACCGCTACCCCTTCGGGATACTCTCCAATAGCAAAGGCACCCAAGGTAGCGACGGACATCAGGAAGTATTCATCGAACACCTGACCGCGGATGATGTTTTTGGACGCCTGGAGCACGATGTCTCCCCCGGCAATCAGATAAGCGAGCGCATATAGCGTAAACTGTGCCCAGCCCTCCAGCGGCGACCAGATCGCAGCTGCGAGCAGCACAGAACCTGCAGCAAGACGAGCAAGCAACACTTTCGTCTGTCCTGCACCATGTTCATGCGAGTGGCCTGCATGGGCATCATCATGGGTATGGCTGTGATCATGTCCAGCATGACTCCCGTGCTCATGTGTATGATCATGTGCGTGACCATGTTGATGTTGATCATGAGCATGCGAGTGTTTGCCATGTGAATGTGAATGTCCATGATCATGTCCAGTATGGTCATGACTGTGGTTATTTGCACTACCTGCACTCCCTGTATGGGTGTGCACATGTCCGTTCACGTGTTTTCCTTTTTCCGAAATGCGAATATGCGGCTCCAGCCGAAGCACTTTGCGTTTTGCTTCTTCCACTACCTGTTCGTCCATGTCGGAAGTGGTGTGTAGCGATAATGTTTTGGTAACAAAATTGACAGAGCATTCGTTAATGCCCTTAATTTTTTTGACGCCATTCTCAATCTTTAATGCGCAGTTCGCACAATCCAGTCCATCAAGCAGCAGTTCCCTTTTCACCTGTTCCTGTCCGGTTCCCATGTGAATTCTCCCCTTTGCAGTACAAAAACGATGTTATATTTCAATTGTATTCAATATATGAGCACTCATTCATATGTTTGGTTACCCCTATTATATGCACGCCTAAACATGAGTGTCAACAATCGTTGTTGATTTTTCATACAGATTATGCTAATAGTAATCATTTCGCTTTAGGCGGGTTTTGGATATAATAGAGCTATAGTTGTTAACATAGGTGGTGATAGGAAATGGAACAACCGGTTAAAGCACCAAGCGAATGTGATGCAGCCTGCTCAGGTACTGAAGCGGACGTGCAGACGATTCGCACTTCACTCATAGATCGGGAGACCTCTTCCGAGATGGCAGATTGGTTCAAGGCATTCAGCGACCCTACACGTCTACGTATTATTGATGCGCTGTTACAGAAGGAATTATGTGTTCATGACCTGACGGTTCTGCTCGACATGGGACAGTCGGCCATTTCACATCAGCTGCGTTCTCTCCGCAACATGCGGATCGTCAAGCGGCGCAAGGAAGGCAAGACGGTGTACTACTCTCTGGATGATACTCATATTGAGCAGATTTTCCTGCAAACGCTCCAACATATTAAACACAGCTAGGCAGCAGCCAAGCTTGTTCATGAAGAAGAACCCCCGCCTCTCGGCTATTTGCCGATGGACGGGGGTTCTTCTTGGTAAGGGTACCGTTTTGTACAAAATAAAAAGTGACTAAATCTTCTGATTAACTATCCATTGGAACTTGCCACTTTGGTTATAAAAGATTGTTCTTGTTTGGATCGTAAAGGCCCGATCTGTCCTTGAACCAGTTGAAGATATGCGATACACATACTTTCAGCACCGCGTATCCTGGAACAGCGAGCAGAATGCCCACGACTCCAAACAGATTACCCGAAGTCAGAATGACAAAGATAATCGTGATCGGATGGATTTTCAGCGTTTTACCCATGATCTGTGGTGAGATGAATTTACCTTCAATTAACTGTACGATCGTCCATACGGCAACCATTTTCAGCAGCATCACCGGGGAAGTGACGAGTGCCACGATCAATGCTGGTGTAATCGCAATTGCAGGTCCCAGATACGGAACAACACTTGTGAACGATGCGATAATTGCAAGAATCAGTGCATAATCCAGACCAATGACCATATAACCGATGTAGAGCAGAATACCGATGCAGAAGCTGACGATAATCTGTCCACGAATGAATGAACTGATCTGGTGATTGATATCTTCCAGCACATGCATTGCGCCCGTACGGCTCTTGATCGGCAGGAAAGACAGAATTTTCGCTGGCAGCTTCTTGCCGTCTTTTAGCAGATAGAACAGAATGAACGGAACCGTTACGATGGACAGCACGGTCTCCGTGAAAGCTCCGAGGAATCCGCCCAATTTGGTCCAGGTCGAGTTCAGAATTTCAGTAGCCTTTTGGGAGATTGTTCCCCACCAGTCCTGCGAATTCAGATTCACCGTTTCCTGGAACTGACCGAACAATTTACTGCCCGTAAGCTCCTCAAACTGCTGTTTTACCGTCTCACTGTACGTTGGGAAATTTTCAATCAGCCCCACAATCTGGTTACGCACAACCGGAATGACCGCCAATACTACGACTGTCAGAATGCCTCCAATCGCAAGATACAGGATCAGAATGGACCAGCCGCGCTTGATTTTCCACCTTTCCATCACATCCACAATCGGATTCAGCAGATAATAGAGTATGCCTGACAGAATAATAGGTAACACAATGGTTTTGATGAGTACTGCGAGCGGATGAAGAACAAAGGATACTTTGGTCAGAACCATGACATTCAGTCCCACCAACAGCAGAATTAGCAGAAATAGCACAAACTTGTTGTTAAGAAAAAATCGCTTGAACCGCTCCGGCCAAACGCGGGGTTGCTCAGGTTGCTCCATAGGCGTGTCGTCCTCTCTCATGTATCCTTAATTAAAAATTCAAACTGTAAATCTAGATAAACGCCCCTTACACACGAATAAAATAAAGTATCTTGTACAAGCCAACATATGTATAACACTCTGGATTTATACGTATGGTGCTGATTAACCGTTTCAAATTAAACCGGTAAAGTCATTTTACCCCAAAATGAGTCTTCTGCCCCACACGAAACATTTGCAAATTCTCCCTATTCAAAAACGGCCCGCCTCACTGTGAGACGAACCGTAAATTTGTATCTATAACTTACCTTTAAGCAGCTTTTATGCTGAAAAATTTAAGATCAGGCTTTTCCCGCCAATTGTGCGATTAACTCATAGGAATGCAGACGTGCCTTATGATCATAGATCATCGACGTAATGATCAGCTCATCTGCCTGCGTCTGCCGAATGAAGGATTCCAACTGTCCACGTACGGTTTCTGGCGAACCATTAACAGCTGCCTTCAGCGTCTGCTCAACACCAGCTTTCTCACGATCCGTCCATTTGCCTTCCATCTCTGCCGGAGGCTGTACCAATCCCGTTGTGCCGCGAATAATGTTCAGGAACTGCTGTTGCATCGTTGTACCCAGCCATGCTGCTTCCTCGTCTGTATCCGCAACAACAGCGTTAACACCAACAATCACATGTGGCTCCTTCAAGCTATCAGATGGTTGGAAATTGTTTCGATACGTCTCCAGTGCAATACGGGTGTAATCGGGCGAGAAGTGGCTGGCAAAAGCAAACGGCAATCCCAGCTGACCTGCCAGACGTGCACTGAAATCACTGGACCCCAAGAGATAAATTGGAATATTCAATCCTTCTCCAGGAACTGCGCGAACAGGTGCATGATAAGATGTCGCCGAAGCATCAAAGTATGCTCTAAGTTCTGCCAAAAGCTCAGGGAAATCTTCCCCACTGTTCAGATCTTTGCGTAGTGCAAGCGATGTACGGCGGTCACTCCCTGGTGCGCGACCCAGTCCCAGGTCAATTCTGCCAGGATACAAGGATTCCAGTGTGCCGAACTGCTCAGCGATGACAAGCGGTGCATGGTTAGGCAACATGATGCCTCCTGAACCCAGACGAATCGTTTTGGTTCCACCAGCCAGATATCCAATAACGACCGAAGTTGCGGAAGAAGCAATACCCGGCATGTTGTGATGTTCAGCTACCCAGTAACGGTGATATCCCCAACGCTCAGCATGCTGTGCCAGATCCAGGCTGTTGCGCAAAGCATCAGCAGGTGTTGCGCCCACTACAACAGGAGCCAAATCCAGGATGGAAAGCTTAACGTCATTAATATGTTCTTTATGGGATGAAGCTGTATTTTCTGTAGTCATTATCGTTTAATCTCCTCGATGATTATATTTTTGTATATCCAGATATATAGATTAATTAAATCACAACTGGATATGGTGATTTGATGATAAACTAGCCGTTTACATCCGGACGGAATCCCTGCCTACATGTGCATCCTAGCTTCCGTTCCGGCATCCGGCTTATAACTCGTTCTGCACGTATTCAGCAAACTGACGGATTGTCTCCTCGTTGCGCCGATAATACGTCCATTGTCCTCTTCGCTCGGAGAGCAGCAACCCTGCCTTGAGCATGGTCAGCAGATAACTGGAGATAACCGACTGAGCCAGTCCAGCCTTCACTTGAATCGTGCCAACACAGATTCCGTTCTTGCCACCATCCGGATGCTGAGATAGTTCCAGCGGTGGAAAGTGTTGCTCCGGGTTTTTGAGCCACAACAGGATTTGTCTACGTGTCTCGTTCGATAATGCTTTAAATATAAGTATAGGTTCCATGGGTACGATTATACCCCCTTTCATCCATTTTGCAAACACATGAACAAACAAACCGACTCATGATCGAGTCGGTCTGGTATCATATGGAATCCTATAGGGAAACAACATCTATATTAGAATTTGGTTGTAACCGTTTGTTTAACCTGATCCAACATGGCTTGATATGCGGGTGCATCCAGGTATCCAATACTTCCAAAGAGCAGATGATCTACGGCTTCAATGCCTACAAAATCGAAGATACCTACGTCTGAAGTTAATTTCAGTCCAGCAGTCATGCCAATTTGATCATAAATTTCACTTGGTGTACCATGTGTGTTGATGATGAGGCCTTTTTTGCCTGTCAGCAATTTCTCGATTCCCGCTTCACCTGCTGCATACGCAAAACCATAGGCGAATACACGGTCAACATATCCTTTGATAATGGCAGGAAGACCTGTCCACCAGATCGGATAGATGAATGTAATGGCTTCTGCATCTGTAACAAACTGTTGCTCTGTAGCGATATCCTGTGGTGT
This sequence comes from Paenibacillus sp. FSL K6-2393, assembly GCF_038002545.1. NCBI lineage: Bacteria > Bacillati > Bacillota > Bacilli > Caryophanales > Paenibacillaceae > Paenibacillus > Paenibacillus sp. FSL K6-2393. The sequence continues at coordinate 675,652 of NZ_JBBOCU010000002.1, read as the reverse complement.
CTGTCCTGCACGCATAGAAGCTGTGTCAGCTTCAGTCAGTACGGGTTGGAATCCAAGCTTGTACAAGTCACGAACGACTACTTCATGGCCTTGAGCTTCGAGAGCTTCTACAGCAGTATTGAGGATTGCGTTATTCAAGCTGTCTGTGTGTGGGTGAGCATATACGATAAGATGTTTCATAGTGTGAATCCCTCCAGGTTTGGTTTGAGTTAGGTTGCGAAAATGGGTTACATTGATACGTTCCCGCATACATAGATATCTATGTATATGGGCAAAAAAATATTTTGGCTCCTCTGCCTCCACCCCAGTCAAATCTGGAAGGGTTGCAGACAGAAGAGTTCATTCATTATAACTTTCGGACAATAATGGACAGCAAGCTCTCCAATTGCTCCGACTGTTCATCGGACAGGCCACTATAGATGATGTCATTAATCTGCTCTGATACCTGATGGAAGATCGGTTCGAGTCGCTTCCCCTGTTCGGTTAGGCGAATCATCGTCACTCGGCTATCTTCGGCACTCTTGCTACGTTCAACATAGCCAAGCTTCTCAAGCTTGTTGACCAGTACCGTTACCGTTGGTTGCGTGCGTTGAACACGTTCAGCCAACATCTTGATCGACAGCGTCTCTTCCCGGTACAAGAACATTAATACATCCCCATGAGAAGGAACAATCCCTGTTACCTCATGCTGTTCCAATTCGTGTACAATCCGTTTGTTGACATGGTCCCTGATTCTTGCAATCAGTGCAATTGCGTTATATTTTGGCATGACCTCATTATACATAGACATCTATGTAATTTCAAGTTCTTTTTTATAAAAAAGAAAAACAGCCCTTTCCATCCTTCTAACATATGGAAAATATCGGGCTGTTCCGATACTACTTTGATCCTGATCTATAATGTTAGATCTTAGCTAATTGTTTTTGAATTCAAGTTGAATCCATGCTGAATTCAGTTAATCCATTGCGTGATTTTCTCAACGGATTGTCGGGACTTCTCACGTTGGGGCTCCTCTACCCGATAACCGAAGGCTGCCATCATAGAGACGCCCCATGCGCCATTTTCCAGCAAGCCCTCTTCTTCCATAATACGGTGGACGTCCTCACGGCTGAAACCTTCGATTGGACAAGAATCAATCTCGATCTGAGCTGCCGCCGTCATCATGTTGCCGAGTGCAATATACGTCTGTTTGGATGCCCAGTCAAATAATGATCGTGGATTATCCAGAATTTTCTGGTTATTTTGGAACTTTCCATAAGCCTCACTTGTTAGCTCAAATACGTTATTTGGCATTCCCTTTGTTTCCTTCAACATGTACTCCGCATAAGGAGAATTATAACTGGCATCTGATCGGGCCAAAATAACAACAAAATGGCTTGCTGTAGCCAATTGCTTTTGAGCGCCGGAAGAGACTTCGGACAGACGCTTACGCAGGTTTGGATTTTGTACAATCAGAAACTTCCACGGTTCAAGACCAATGGAACTTGGAGATAATCTGCCTGTTTCCAATATAAATTGGAAATCCTCATCCGAGATTTTGCGGGTATCATCAAATATCTTTGTTGCATGCCGGAAATGATAAGCTTTTAAGATGTCTTCCTTTGTCTTTGACTTTGCTGTAACTTCCATGAAACTCCACGTCCTTTTTATAGATTTTTTATGTTGAATCATCAGTCTCTAGTTTTTGATTTACTTAAGTATTAGTTTAGAATCTATATCCGAAAATGAAAAGTACGCACATTATTGTTTCTCAGTTTCTAAAAGTAAGTATTGTATCCTAACAAGGAAAATAGCCGCTGCAGGACATAAATCTTCTCCTAGACGGCATAATCTCACACATGAAGTTTACAATTGCTCCATCCATTCATTTTCAGAAATGACGGTATATCCTTCTTGCCTCAACAATGCTGAGGTGACACCTTCTCCAGTTACCTTGTGGTTGGCAAAATTCCCATCATAGATCATCTGTGTACCACAGGACGGACTAAACTCCTTCAGTACCACACACGATACATTCAATTTTTTGGCCCATTCGAGCGTCTGATAGGCTCCCTTGATATATAGGTCTGTGACATCCTTGCCACTTTTCTCGATCACTTTTGCAGTGCCTGCCAGTACGTCCTTGCCCGTGCCACCGATAATTTCAGCCGGTTCCCGTGGAGTGGAGAATCCACCAAGCAGCTCCGGACACACCATCTTGGCCTGCTCCTGCTCCACCAGCTCCTGAATTTTCTCATCCAGGCTCGCTGTTCCATTGTAACGGCAAGCTACCCCCGCCAGACATGAACTCACCAAATATTTCATCGTTATCTCCTTATACCCATTCCATCTATGAAGTAAATTGTAACATATAAGATCAGCCCTATAACTCGCCTCTGGTGATCATCGTAATTTTTACATCTTCATTGTAGCGAACCCGTATCACATCTTTCGGCGACTCTAGTTCAAATACGGCAATCCCCGGATTATCAGCTTCCCTATGAAGACTGTATCCATCGAGGTTGACGTTGAATACTTCTTTAATCATCGGCCCTACTTCGTCCCTAAGGAAAGATTCCTTCACATCATAAATCTTCTGATGGTACGCCTCTACTTCATCCCAATTGGCAAAATCATCTCGATAAGAATTCTCCCCAATAATAGAGTAAACCTTAGTTTCTTCTCCTACAGTCATTTGAACCAAGTAATGATCATTGAAACTAAGATTAATTATATCTCTCCCAATTTCATCATCTTTGGAACGACTTACCCCCCTAAGTTTTAGAGATGTTTCACCGAATACTGCATTAACGGCATCCTCCGCATCCGCCAGCGCTGCCTGAGATACCTGATCAGGTCTAAGGTCGCCTGTGATCGAGACAGCCTTGTCCTGCTGCCATACAATCTCCCCATAACCAGTCTCATTCTCTAACGCTAATGTCGTATGCGATATTGGCTCCGACTCCCCTTGCTTCATACTCACAAAACGTTGGACTGATGCGGGTTTAAGCGTTGGATTACTGCCTATACTTTGCAAAAGCGATGGAACTTGACGCAGATAACGTTGTTCCAGCTCGCTTGGCTGCATCTCACATCTCATCTGTACTTCACGCAGATTTCCTGTTGTCGCATCGAGCCATATCTGCGCATACTCCTTCTCAATTTCATTTCCAGCCTCTACATATATTCTGCCGGACACAGGCAGGTCTTCCACTTTCTTAATCTTCAGCTGTTTACCCAGATCATCTCGCATCGTAGTAGCAACATTTCTTTTCATTTTGTCGGTTAGCAGATTTGTGTTCAAACCATCGGATAACTGTAACGCTGCTGTCGGATAGACCTGCTCGATCACGGGTTTTACCAGCTGTCCATCATCCCAGATCCATAGGAACAATCCAGCAGCAATAACCAACGAACCCATGCCGGCAACAAGAGGCCCTCTTTTACGGCGGCGCTTGTGTGACACGTTGCCTACTTGCGGTCTAAACGGCCTAAATGACCTGGAACTGTCCTCTGATCTATCTCCCTTGCTTCCCTCTTCCGACTTCTTAATCCACTCCACCTGTTGAAGCACCTTCCGCTTGTGATCCTCTGTAAAAGGAGACGACGCAAACGGTCCCTTCCGGATTTCCTTTTCCCATTGCTCATCCTTCTGTGTCATTTGCATCGTTCCTCCCATTGTTTCCGTACCTTATCCTTACCTCGGGATAGTCTGGATTTTACTGTGCCTAAGCTGATTTTCAACATCTCAGCAATCTCACTCGTCGTAAGCTCATATTTCAGATTCAACAAAAGAATCTCCCGGAACTTCTTCGGCAACGCCAGAACAATATCCCAGATTTCATGGATATGCTCCTTACGCATCACTTCCATCTCCGCCGAAGGATGTGCAGGCTGCTCTGCAATCATGACTCTTTGGTTCGAATCCCCATGCTCTGTCTCAATGGGTAACGTCTCTCCCCACAGACTGCTACGAAAAAATCTGGATTTTCGATATGTAAAAGTGGTGTTCCTAGTAATCGTCAACAGCCATGTTTTCAGTGAGCACTCACCGCGATATTGGGCGATCCCCGAGTATGCCCGAATAAATACCTCCTGTGACAATTCATCTGCCTGTTCGGCACTTTTGGTCAGAAAATAAGCGTAATTCCACACATCGTTTCCGTAGTCATCCATCATGCTGCTAAGTTTGTAATTGTCTATGGTCTGAGCCTGTGCCAGTAATTGATCATCCAACTGTTGTTCACCTCACTTAATATGACTGAGTCTAATGTGATTTAGTTCCCTGTTTTGGACATTATTTCTTATTATTGTAGCAAAATAAAAAAACAGCATGTTCAACATCGCTGAACACGCTGATTCCTTCAAGTTCACTTAGTTAGTGATCTCTATCAGAAGCTTTTAAGCGAACGCTCCACTCCCTCAGTTTCTTTCTGCCCTCTAGTCTAACGTATCATTTTCATCGTTATACTTTCACCGCAGCAATCATCAGAAACATCGGTCTCCGATTCTCGTCTCGCATGCCAGGAACCTGTTCAATCATCTCCGGTGATGGTTTGGATTCAGCCACCTTCTGAATAGCAAACCCCGCCTTAATAAGTTCATTAAGATGCGTTGCCAGTGTGCGATGATATTTGACCACATCCTGATTCAAAAAGTTCGCCACACGTTTCCCTTCATCGTGGTAATCATCCACGGGCCAATGCAGAATCTCACCTGTGGGTCCGTAATGCCAATCCTGCGCAGCACGAGCAGTGAAGATGGGATGTTCGGAAGATAGTACAAATGTGCCCCCTTCTACGAGACAATCATTGATCTTAGCATACACCGTGTCTAACCTTTCAATATAATGCAAAGCAAGTGAACTGATCACAACATCAAATTGTCCCGGTGCAAAATCAATATCTTCAATCGCCAGCTGCTTGTACTGGATCTGCGGGTCGTCCGTCATTTCACGAGCACGCTGAAGCATATTTTCAGACAAATCTACACCGATCACTGAACTCGCTTGCTGCTCTCGCGCATACCGGCAGTGCCACCCAAAACCACATCCCAAATCCAGCACACGCTTGTCCTTCAAATCAGGCAAAAGAGTCTGCAGTTCATGCCACTCCCCGGCTGCATCCAGCCCTTGAACGGAACGAGCCATCTTACTATAGTTGTCGAAAAACTCAGCTTCATCGTATTTATTTTGTTTCATCAAGAGATTCCTCCCGCCTTATAAATATCCACCTACTCTACCACATAAACGATATTTAAACGCAAAAGTTGCCAAGAGAATTCAAGCCGTGTTATCATACAGAACGAACGTTCAGTATTATTTAATACAGAATGAACATTCAGTTTACTAACGGAGGTCATTATGAATACGAAATGGACGCATCCACTGGAAGGGCAATCTGTAGGTAAAGCTTTTATAAGTTACCTTGTGCCTTCCGTATTGGGGATGCTGGTAGTTGCTTTTAATTTTATTATCGACGGCATTATGGTTGGACACAAACTGGGCTCTACCGCGATGGCCGGGATCGGCATTGCCTCTCCTGTCTACACGCTTTTTGTTGCCATGTCACTGTGGATTGGTATGGGCGGGGCAACCTTGTACTCCAACGCGATGGGTAGAAAAGATATCACATCAGCCAAACAAATTTTCACCAAATCTATTATGCTCATTATGTTAGTTACGATAGCCATTGGATATACTGCATTTACGTTCAAAGACAAGCTGGTATACTCCCTCGGTGCTAACGCCGAGACCTTCCCGTTTGCTTCGGACTACATGAATATCATGTTATTGTTCGGATTTGTCTTCACCATTGAGAATGCACTCTCTGTCTTTGTACGAAACGATGGGAATCCCAACACATCCATGTACGCTCAGATTACCTTTGCTGTGGCCAATATCATTATTAACTATGTAACATTGTATGTACTCGAATGGGGTGTACGTGGTGTAGCCATCGGTACAATCGTATCGGCGTCTCTTGCGCTGCTTGTCCTATTCACTCACTTTTTCAAAAAAACAAATAATCTCACGTTTACCCGGTTCAAATGGAACAACAAACTGCTGGCTTCCCTTCTACTCATTGGTTTCCCCAGCTTTCTGGCTGAACTTGGCATGTCGGTCTTCTCTGTCTCCCATAATATCTCCATGGACCGCATTGCGGGCACGGATGGCGTAGCATCCTTTACCGTGTTGAACTATATTCATGGTGTGGTACTGTTAGCGTTCCTTGGTCTGGCATCCGCTGCCCAACCTCTGATAAGTTATTATCACGGTGCCAATCAGATTAAACGGGTACAACAAACGATACGTTTAGCGACTAAAACAGCTCTGGCATGCGGTCTATTATTACTGATTGTTGTTCAAATCGGTGCACCTTATTTCGTGCAAATCTTTGGAAACTTCAGTAGTGGCGTAACGGATAATGCCATTTACGGATTACGTATATTTACATTTGCCTATGTCTTTATGGGTGTTAACTTTGTCATGAGCACTTATTTCCAATCTGTAGGTAATGCCAAAATGGCCATCTGGATTACAGCTGCGCGTGAAATGATTATCATGATAGCGTTGATTGCAGTCCTGCCTTCATTCTTTGGTGTCACGGGTGTGTGGCTTGCCGTACCGCTGTCCGAAATGCTGGTTCTTGCAACCATAGCCCTGTACTATAGAAAACGATCCCTTACGGATCGAATACACGCGTTGCAGTCTGAATAACGGTAACAGATAATATAGCGGCATCAGATAGAAGATACATGATACGAAGGTAGCATGTAGGTAGACCTCATCAATAATTTAACAGACAAATAAACAAAGCCCTGCACGATTAATATAGATCGGTCAGGGCTTTGTTTTATCCTACATTAGATGTAAGCAACTAGATACGTATATCAAATCGGCCATTACTATCTGTTGTTGCATTAGCAATTTCCTTAGGGGTAGCTACGCCCTTTCCATTGGATGGAGGTTGGGCAGGTGGTGCCTCCTTCGTACCAGTTGTACCGGATCCTTGAGAGCTTTGCTGTGCAATCTGTGCCTCAATCTGCTTGATCTGCTGCTCAAGCTGTTTGGTCTTTGTCTCCTTCGTCTTCTCATCGTCCTTGCTAGACTGCACTTTCTCCAGTTGTGCTTCGAGCTTCGTCTTTTGTTTCTCCAAGCTACTTGAATTGTCGGAGCTCGAAGATGTCGATATGTATGATGTAGTGGAGCTGGCTGTAGAAGATATATTCATTATGGTTCTCCTCCTCTTTACTTGGCTTCACTATACCCTATTCCATTGAAACGTACGTTAAATTCAACTGAAAGGTTGCTGAAGGAGCTAAGAAACAGAAGTTGATCATTTTTATTGGAAGTATGTATATCAGCATTAATCCGTAGTCCAATTATTAATACTGAGAGTCTTCACATATAAATGATTATATTGATGCTGTCTTATCTATATAGTTAGTTTGTTTCTCAGCAGAAAAATAGTAACAAAAAAAGACATACTCGATATCATCAAGTGTGTCTTCCTTGTTGCTTGGCGGCGTCCTACTCTCCCAGGACCCTGCGGTCCAAGTACCATCGGCGCTAGAGGGCTTAACGGTCGTGTTCGGGATGGGTACGTGTGGAACCCCTCCGCCATCGCCACCAAACGCGTAGCTTACATTTCAGAGTGTTGTTCTCTGAAAACTAGATTCGAAACGAAACATGCGATTTAGAACTTGCTATTGGATAAGCCCTCGACCGATTAGTACTGGTCAGCTCCATGCATTGCTGCACTTCCACCCCCAGCCTATCTACCTCGTCGTCTTCAAGGGGTCTTACATACTGGGAAATCTCATCTTGAGGGGGGCTTCACGCTTAGATGCTTTCAGCGTTTATCCCGTCCGTACATAGCTACCCAGCGGTGCTCCTGGCGGAACAACTGGTACACCAGCGGTACGTCCATCCCGGTCCTCTCGTACTAAGGACAGCTCCTCTCAAATTTCCTACGCCCACGACAGATAGGGACCGAACTGTCTCACGACGTTCTGAACCCAGCTCGCGTACCGCTTTAATGGGCGAACAGCCCAACCCTTGGGACCTACTTCAGCCCCAGGATGCGATGAGCCGACATCGAGGTGCCAAACCTCCCCGTCGATGTGGACTCTTGGGGGAGATAAGCCTGTTATCCCCAGGGTAGCTTTTATCCGTTGAGCGATGGCCCTTCCATGCGGTACCACCGGATCACTAAGCCCGACTTTCGTCCCTGCTCGACTTGTAGGTCTCGCAGTCAAGCTCCCTTATGCCTTTGCACTCTTCGAATGATTTCCAACCATTCTGAGGGAACCTTTGGGCGCCTCCGTTACTCTTTAGGAGGCGACCGCCCCAGTCAAACTGCCCACCTGACACTGTCCCCGCACCGGATTACGGTACCAGGTTAGAACCTAGATACGATCAGGGTGGTATCCCAACGTTGCCTCCACGCAAGCTGGCGCTCACGTTTCAAAGGCTCCCACCTATCCTGTACAGATCGTACCCAAATTCAATATCAAGCTGCAGTAAAGCTCCATGGGGTCTTTCCGTCTTGTCGCGGGTAACCTGCATCTTCACAGGTATTAAAATTTCACCGGATCTCTCGTTGAGACAGCGCCCAAGTCGTTACGCCATTCGTGCGGGTCAGAATTTACCTGACAAGGAATTTCGCTACCTTAGGACCGTTATAGTTACGGCCGCCGTTTACTGGGGCTTCGGTTCACAGCTTCGGGATTGCTCCCTAACCACTCCCCTTAACCTTCCAGCACCGGGCAGGCGTCAGCCCGTATACTTCGCCTTACGGCTTCGCACAGACCTGTGTTTTTGCTAAACAGTCGCTTGGGCCTTTTCACTGCGGCCCCCTCGTGCTATTCACACTACCGGGGCACCCCTTCTCCCGAAGTTACGGGGTCATTTTGCCGAGTTCCTTAACGAGAGTTCTTCCGCGCGCCTTAGAATACTCTTCTCGCCTACCTGTGTCGGTTTGCGGTACGGGCACCATCACCTGGCTAGAGGCTTTTCTTGGCAGTGTGAGATCATGACCTTCGCTACTACAATTTTCGCTCCCCATCACAGCTCAGCCTTACAATGTGCGGATTTGCCTACACATCAGCCTTACTGCTTAGACGGACATCCATCAGTCCGCGTCACTACCCTACTGCGTCCCCCCATTGCTCATAACGGCTTACGGTGGTACAGGAATTTCGACCTGTTGTCCTTCGACTACGCCTTTCGGCCTCGCCTTAGGTCCCGACTTACCCTGAGCGGACGAGCCTTCCTCAGGAACCCTTAGGCTTTCGGCGGATCAGATTCTCACTGATCTTTTCGTTACTCATACCGGCATTCTCACTTGTATAATGTCCAGCGCTCCTTACGGTACACCTTCAACCCTTATACAACGCTCCCCTACCCCTGATGCAAAGCATCAAGCCATAGCTTCGGTGGTGTGTTTAGCCCCGTTACATTTTCGGCGCAGAGTCACTCGACCAGTGAGCTATTACGCACTCTTTCAATGGTGGCTGCTTCTAAGCCAACATCCTGGTTGTCTGTGCAACTCCACATCCTTTCCCACTTAACACACACTTGGGGACCTTAGCTGATGGTCTGGGCTGTTTCCCTTTTGACAATGGATCTTAGCACTCACTGTCTGACTCCCGGAAGTAAGTCTATGGCATTCGGAGTTTGACTGAGCTTGGTAACCCTTGCGGGCCCCGCACCCAATCAGTGCTCTACCTCCACGACTCTGTTTTCCGAGGCTAGCCCTAAAGCTATTTCGGGGAGAACCAGCTATCTCCGAGTTCGATTGGAATTTCTCCGCTACCCCCACCTCATCCCCGCATTTTTCAACATGCGTGGGTTCGGGCCTCCAGTGCGTGTTACCGCACCTTCACCCTGGACAGGGGTAGATCACCCGGTTTCGGGTCTACGTCCACGTACTAAGTCGCCCTATTCAGACTCGCTTTCGCTGCGGCTCCGGCTCTTCACCTTAACCTTGCACGGGAACGTAACTCGCCGGTTCATTCTACAAAAGGCACGCCATCACCCCTAAAACGGGCTCTGACTTTTTGTAAGCACACGGTTTCAGGTTCTATTTCACTCCCCTTCCGGGGTGCTTTTCACCTTTCCCTCACGGTACTGCTTCACTATCGGTCGCTAGGAAGTATTTAGCCTTGGCAGATGGTCCTGCCGGATTCATACGGGGTTTCACGTGCCCCGCACTACTCGGGATCCGTCTCGGAGGGAACAGACTTTCAACTACAGGGCTTTTACCTTCTTTGGCGGGCCTTTCCAGACCTCTTCGCTTAACCGGTTCCTTTGTAACTCCATGTGAGACGTCCCACAACCCCAAAGAGCAAGCTCTCTGGTTTGGGCTTCTCCGCGTTCGCTCGCCGCTACTGACGGAATCACTATTGTTTTCTCTTCCTCAGGGTACTTAGATGTTTCAGTTCCCCTGGTATGCCTCTACATAACCTATGTATTCAGTTATGAGTAACTGGAAATTACCCCAGCTGGGTTTCCCCATTCGGACACCCCCGGATCAAAGCTTGCTTACAGCTCCCCGAGGCAGTTTCGTTGTTCGCCACGTCCTTCATCGGCTCCTAGCGCCTAGGCATCCTCCGTGTGCTCTTAGTAGCTTAACCTCGTGCTCCGGTTTCGACTGCTCGCTTCCCTTGTTTTGCTTGCGCAAAGCCAAAAGTCGCTCCCACTCGATACCATCGTACGTGCAATCTACCTTATAAAAACACTTCACTTGTTTACACAAGATCAGCTTAAAGGAATGTTCTAATTCGCGTTTGTTTCGTTTCGATATCTAGTTTTCAAAGAACAAGCTCCATGCAAAAGCAAGCTGTTTGAGAGTTTGAGCTCTCAAAACTGAGCAACGAGTGAGTAACTAGCCGACCTGGCTAGATTTTATATTTGAATGTTTCCGTTGCAGGAAACGATTCTCCATAGAAAGGAGGTGATCCAGCCGCACCTTCCGATACGGCTACCTTGTTACGACTTCACCCCAATCATCTATCCCACCTTCGGCGGCTGGCTCCTTGCGGTTACCCCACCGACTTCGGGTGTTATAAACTCTCGTGGTGTGACGGGCGGTGTGTACAAGACCCGGGAACGTATTCACCGCGGCATGCTGATCCGCGATTACTAGCAATTCCGACTTCATGCAGGCGAGTTGCAGCCTGCAATCCGAACTGAGACCGGCTTTGTTGGGATTGGCTCCATCTCGCGATTTCGCAGCCCGTTGTACCGGCCATTGTAGTACGTGTGTAGCCCAGGTCATAAGGGGCATGATGATTTGACGTCATCCCCACCTTCCTCCGGTTTGTCACCGGCAGTCTATCTAGAGTGCCCACCCGAAGTGCTGGCAACTAAATATAAGGGTTGCGCTCGTTGCGGGACTTAACCCAACATCTCACGACACGAGCTGACGACAACCATGCACCACCTGTCTCCTCTGTCCCGAAGGAAAGGTACATCTCTGTACCGGTCAGAGGGATGTCAAGACCTGGTAAGGTTCTTCGCGTTGCTTCGAATTAAACCACATACTCCACTGCTTGTGCGGGTCCCCGTCAATTCCTTTGAGTTTCAGTCTTGCGACCGTACTCCCCAGGCGGAGTGCTTAATGTGTTAACTTCGGCACCAAGGGTATCGAAACCCCTAACACCTAGCACTCATCGTTTACGGCGTGGACTACCAGGGTATCTAATCCTGTTTGCTCCCCACGCTTTCGCGCCTCAGCGTCAGTTACAGCCCAGAGAGTCGCCTTCGCCACTGGTGTTCCTCCACATATCTACGCATTTCACCGCTACACGTGGAATTCCACTCTCCTCTTCTGCACTCAAGTCACCCAGTTTCCAGTGCGATCCGGGGTTGAGCCCCGGGATTAAACACCAGACTTAAATGACCGCCTGCGCGCGCTTTACGCCCAATAATTCCGGACAACGCTTGCCCCCTACGTATTACCGCGGCTGCTGGCACGTAGTTAGCCGGGGCTTTCTTCTCAGGTACCGTCACCTTGAGAGCAGTTACTCTCCCAAGCGTTCTTCCCTGGCAACAGAGCTTTACGATCCGAAAACCTTCATCACTCACGCGGCATTGCTCCGTCAGGCTTTCGCCCATTGCGGAAGATTCCCTACTGCTGCCTCCCGTAGGAGTCTGGGCCGTGTCTCAGTCCCAGTGTGGCCGATCACCCTCTCAGGTCGGCTACGCATCGTCGCCTTGGTGAGCCGTTACCCCACCAACTAGCTAATGCGCCGCAGGCCCATCCCCAAGTGACAGATTGCTCCGTCTTTCCAGTTTCCTTCAGGCGAAGAAAACAACTATTCGGTATTAGCTACCGTTTCCGGTAGTTGTCCCAAACTTGAGGGCAGGTTGCCTACGTGTTACTCACCCGTCCGCCGCTAACCATCAGAGAAGCAAGCTTCTCTTCAAGTCCGCTCGACTTGCATGTATTAGGCATGCCGCCAGCGTTCGTCCTGAGCCAGGATCAAACTCTCCAATAAAGTATTGAAAAGAGCGATAAGCTCATTTTGAATCTGACGAGATTAAAAATCTCATTTGTGCTCCAGTCGATTCAAGCCAAGGCTTGTTTCAAACTTTTGCGTTCATTCTGCAAGCAGAATGTTTACTCACTCGTTGTTCAGTTTTCAAAGATCAAACTTGTTTTGTTACCGAATGTCGTTCTCTTCAGCAACTCTTATATAATATCATGTCCGAACCAACTTTGCAAGCTCTTTTTTTAAGTTTCTTTCGAAGCTTATTTGATTTGCTTGCCGCACCGTGTATCTCGTGTTTTTTTGGCCGGAAATAGAATATACCATGCAGCACACGCACTTGTAAAGAGTTAATTTCAAAACATATTAAATCCACAATCTAATCCATATTAAGGACCTTGAATCTACGATGAAATCCTAGGTTCGATTGTATTATCCTACAGCTTGATCTTCTTTATTTAATCTGTCTTTCTTCTATATATTAAGAAGGTAACCCTCTCAACTCTTATATTCGAGACGAAAGGGTTACCTTCTATAGTAATCTATATTTATTTACGTTCTACTTTATATCCTTTATCCTCAAGCAGTTTCACGATGCCGTGATCGCCCAAGTAGTGTGCCGCACCAACAACAATGAAATATTCCTCACCTTTGCCGTTTTTCAAGTAACCATCGATTTTGTCCGCCATACCAATGTTACGATCAACTAACATTGCTTTGTTATATTCCTCGTTAGTGGAGAAGCTGTTTGTCAGTTCAAGCAGTTGCTCGTCATTACCCGTTTTCCACGTCTCAGCCATTTCTTTCACACTGTTATCCAACACGTCGAAGTTTTCAATTGTCGCTTTCAGTGTTTCCTCTTGTGTTTCTTTGGAAAAGTCGTTAAACATACCAAGTTGAGATTGATAACTCTCCAACTCAATAACTGGAAGTTTGCGCTCGATCGCTTTCTGGATGAAATACAGATCCACTCCTGCTGACGCTTCGTATCCTGCCGTTGTGGACTTCAAACTTGCAAGTGTGCTCTCTACTACCCAAGGCTTAAATGCATCCAAAGCGTTAGACTCCAGACCATTTTTCTTCAATACATCGCCCAGCTTAGTATACGTTTCACTGGAAATGTGATCTTTCAGTGTTGTGCCATCCTGATACGAACCCAGACTTAGAACCAGCTTTTGCTGCTCTTCATCAGCGGCTTTGCTAATATCAATCTCTACCCCGAGATAGTCGGCTTCCGCAAAGGCTTCTTCGAACTCCGGACGTAATGGATAGAAGCTCTCATCAGCAATATGCATAGATCCTACCAGATAGACCGTGTTGCCATTGCTTTCAACTTCCCACATGAAGCCGCGTCCACCGGTTTGAGCAGTTTCGGTTTCTCCGCCCTTGGATACCAACAACACGGTGCGCGTTGCAGCATCCCAGCGAACTTCATAACCCGCAGCATCACCAACGATGCGGATTGGCGCATACGTTACACCGTTGATACGTGTAAGCTTGCTTTTGAGTGTAATCGTTTTGCCATCTACCACAGCCGTGATCGTATCATCTGTCGCAGTTGTTAACTTCACATCCATAGCATCCAGCGTAGTCCGCAGTGGAACCAATGTTGTACCTTTATCCAGGATTGGTGCTCCTGTAGCATATTTCACAGCCTGGTCATTGACCTTGACGGAAGTTCCTTGTGGAGCAGCCATAGCTGGTACTGCAGATGCGAGCAAACTCACTGAGATGGTAAGAGATAAGAGCATGCGTTTCCAATTTTTCATATTATGTAATCTCCTTTATTGAATATAGTTGCCAATCCAATTTTTAATAGAATAGACATACTTAGATACTACGGATAAAAGTGGGAATTGGTGCCACTCCACAAACGGAGCAGCACTTATCCAATCCCTCCCCTTCAAACACTCAATTTAGATCTTATAAGCCTTCATGGCTTTAAACAATTCCTTAAAGGTTGGACGTTTACCGTACATCAACACACCTGTGCGATAAATTTTGGCTGCAAGCCATCCGAAGATGATAATGGATACGATCAGAATCGCTAATGAAGTTAGAATCTCCCAGGTTGGTGCAACCCCTGCACCAATCCGTACCAGAATCGCGGTCGGCGATGTGAATGGAATGAAGCTTGCGATTTTCAACAACAGAATGTTCGGCGTAGAAATACTGAAGATCGCAATATAGAAGGATACAAGTGACAACATCGTAATCGGCAGAACAGCCTGACCGAGTTCCTCAGTACGGCTTACCATTGAACCAATGGCAGCGAACAACACGGCATACAGGAAGTAACCCAGAATGTAGAATATAAGTCCGTACACAATAACTGCACTATTCACATCACTCAGACTCATATTGAAGTCACCTAATACTGCACGGTTATGCGGCAGCAAGATATTTCCGGCAACCACCGCTCCGAAGATCCCGATTTGCAGCATCCCCACCATGAATATACCGATGATTTTACCAAACATCTGACTGAGCGGTGATACACTCGTAATCAAAATCTCCATAATACGTGAGCTCTTCTCAGCTGTAATCTCGGAGGCAATCATGTTACCTGTCATCATCGTTGAGGTAAACAGCAGGATGATCAGCAAGTACACCACAATATAGTTAATCGGGCTCATTCCACCTTCAGACTCAGTACCTGCTCCGCTCTCATCTGTACTCAAACTTTGCTCGGTGAGCTTCACAGGTGTTGTAATCAGTTCCTTCTGCTCCGCTGTGAGTACATCCTTCACAACCACATCCAGCTTCACACTCTGTAATGCCGCTTCAATGGATGCAATGATCTGAGGTGATACGTCTTCTGCTGAATATAGAATGGGCTGCGGGAACTCTTGCCCGGAAACAGCTTCAAACTTCAGATAACCATCGGTAAGCCCTGCTTCCACATCCGCCGCAAGAGCAGCCTCATCTTTGGCACCACTGGCAATGAATCGATAGGCCTGATCTCCTTGAGCCGCAGAGAAGCTCTCCAGTTTCTCCGAAACTTCAGGCTGCCCTGTACTCAGAAGACCGATATTTACAGGATTGCTGCTGGAAGCTCCGCCAATGGAACCCCCATTGAATAAGGTAATGAAATATGGAACATTGAGTCCGATTGAAATTAAAAGTGCAAGTACAATGGTCGTTACCATGAATGATTTCGTTTTAACTTTGTTTTTAAATGTAAAACCCGTAATCGTTCCCATTTTATTCATTCGACTCACCTACCTCACGAATAAAGATTTGGTTAAGCGTTGGTTCCTTCAGTTCAAAGTGTTCCACTGTCGTCTGGGTCATGGCTGTTCTCAGAATCTCTTGAGCAGCTTCCACCTGACTAATATGTATCAGGTACCCGCGCTCATTCCGCTCAACTTTCTTCACACCAGACAATTGTTCGAGCCCTTCCACACTACCAATCGTACCCAGGAAAACCTGTTCACGCGGATACCGGCTCTTGATCTCCTTGATCTCTCCTTGTACCACCGTGTTGGAACGATGCAGAATGGTGATCTGACGACACAACTCTTCAACGTGCTCCATGCGGTGTGTTGAAAACAGAATAGCTGTGCCTTCGTCACGTAATTCCTTGACGGTGGACTTGAGTAATTCCACGTTCACAGGATCCAGACCACTGAACGCTTCATCCAGAATGAGAATCTGCGGTCTATGCACTACGGCTGCGATAAAGCCCATTTTCTGCTGATTACCTTTGGATAACTCCTCGATCTTCTTATCGTAATACTCAGGTACCTCAAACCGATTCAGCCAGTACTTGAGGCTCTGATCTGCGTCCTTACCATTCATGCCACGAAGTCGTGCCAGGTAATTAATCTGTTCGCTGACTTTCACCTTCGGGTACAATCCGCGCTCTTCCGGAAGATAACCCATAATCTGTTGCAGCTCCGTATTATAGGGCTTGCCGTTGTAAAGGATGTTCCCTCCGTCAGGGTGAATCAGTCCAAGCACCATGCGCATTGTTGTCGTTTTACCTGCACCATTGGCTCCGAGCAGTCCGTAAATCTCTCCCTCTTTTACATTGAGCGTGACTCCATTAACGGCTGTTTTGTCTGCATATTGCTTGACGACTTGCTTCAATTCCAATCGGTTCATCATTTATCGTCTCCCTTCGGTTATTTCCACTGTACGGGTGCATACCCGGCAATCCAGAATGCCAGCACTTCATCCAATTCCAAGTTACGGATTTTCAATACCCGGTTATTGGACAGCTCCAGCCTCTCCTGCGCCTCGCTGACCCGGGTTGTAATTACGCGAACCAGACCCCCCTCTTCCAAAGAAGATTCCACAACACCAGGAATACTTTCTGGCCTTAAATCTCCTTCATACCAGACTTCTTTCCACTGATCGAGCACCATATCTTTCTCGGCCATCCCCAGCGACTGACCACGGTGCATCAATACGATGTAATCCGCAAGCCTTTTGACTTCGTCCGCAATATGTGTGGCAATCAGAATCGTGGTGTCTCCCCCCGCCATGAAGGTACGGAACTGCTCAACCATCACTTTCCAGGCAAAGGGGTCCAGTCCTGATGAAGGCTCATCCAAAAGCAATAGTCTTGGGCGAGCTGCAATTGCAGCTGCAATCTCAAATTTTCGCCGTTCTCCCTTGGACATCTTGTTCAGCTTCACATCAACAGGTACTTCCATATCATGAATCAGTTGGTCGAACAACTTCATATCCCAACGTGGATACCAGTACGCCCGGAAATGGGCTGCTTCCTGTGCTGTTATCCGGTTCTCTTCTGAACCAGCGTTATCTGCCACAAAACCAATCTGTTGTCTCAGTTCAATGGGAAGTGGCCCATCATGTTCCTGACCAAACCATATAATCTGCCCAGCATCTGGCAGCACCACTTGCTGCAGCATGTTAAGAAGGGTGCTTTTGCCTGAACCGTTGTGACCGAGAATAGCGACTATATACCCTTCCGGGATGGTCAGATCAATTGGGCCAATAACTCTGCGTTTTCGCATTTTGGATACGCCGTTCAACTGGATTGCTATCGGTTCCACGTATGAATCACTCCCTTACTTCGCGTAAATAGCCTTCAGGACTTCCCGGAACAGGCTCTCCATCTCTTCTTCCGTACAGCCTACCGATTTCCCGGACTGCACCGCTGCTTGCATCGCTTCCTGTGCGGCCTTTAATCTATAATTCTCTCTGTCGCCGGCTTCTACCTGGGCCACAAATGTACCTGTCCCCTGCTTCGTACGAAGCAAGCCTTCATTCTCCAGATCCTGATAGACCCGTCTAACCGTAATAACACTGCAATTCAGTGCTCCGGCGAACTCACGAATGGACGGCAAATGTGTTCCCTCCCCCAACTGACCCGTAATAATTAACGATCTTAACTGATTTTCAATTTGGTGGTATAAAGGTTCAGCGCTATTTTCATTAATTTGAATGGGTATTTTCACATCTTGCACCTCGCCCTCCGGTACACTCCAGTCTGTTACCTGACCGTGCCGGTTTCATCCTGTATTCGTACATAAGCTCAATTCTCATTTTAATTCAAATCCCGTTGAACCAGCTTCTTCAGCGTCAAGCGACTAAACAGCCATAGTCCCGCTACGCCAGCCACCAGAGCAATCCACATGATCGGGGAAAGTAGCCCCCATGATTTACTTTCATCCAGTACAAGCCGTAATCCGTAACTGCCTGACATTCGAATCAGTAAGGACATGCCAATGGCGATTGGTACAAAAAGCGTACTGAGAAGCAAATATTTCTTGCCACTGTTCAGAAACTCTCCGTAAATATACAATCCTGTTACCACAAGTCCATAACCTGTACAGGTAAGGCTAAAGGCCAGATATTGATCCCATCGGAATCCTTCGGAATGAAGGTTAACCACATATAACGATCCGTAGAAAAAGATACCGTTGTAAGCAAACGCCATTAGAGACTGCTGTAACCTGGACCACATCACCGCTTGTTCAGGGATAGGAATTCTGCGATAGTAGGCCAGCATCTGCGTATAGGAATCCTCATGTATGTAACGGAAGGAGCGCCTGCAGAACATAAACCCTTGAAATGGCAACATAAGTAAAAAGAAGGCATCCACCACCGGATTAATGAAATCTGTCTGTTGTTGTCCTACTAACATCACACCGCTCATGCTGCCAGTGTATATCATGAATATTGCAGACCATAGCCATTGGAGCTTATCCTTACTCATCTGACTGCGGGTCAGCCACCACGCCTGCTTCCATTCGTTCATATGCCTGCCTGCCTTTCACCTGTCATTCACTCACTCATCTTGCTTACTGTGTTCACTGTGTTTACTGTATATATCAATATACACAGTATACAGACCGAATTCTCATCCCGTCAACCCTTAAATTTCCTGAATCAGGAAGACGGGATGGGACACAGTACGAATTTACGTTAAAATAAATTATAGTAATGAATCAAAGAAAGGAAGGTTACAGCTATGGATTGGCTGGTAGAGATCGGTTTTGTCCTCCTTTTCCTTATCGTCGTAATATGGTTGGTCCTCCGGGATGAGCCTCATCGTCATTCTGCCAAAAAAGGGAGACACCGCATCCGTCGTAACAACGGTTATACCGACTCTGCTTCGGGATATCCGGTCATTACAGGAGATGACTCCTACGATCGACATTCCAGACACACACCGGATCACAAACATCATGAGTCGGATTCTTCATCAGACACACATTCTCATCACAACAGCGATAGTGGTAGCAGCAGCGACAGTGGTGGGGATAGTGGCGGCGGCGACAGTGGTGGGGATAGTGGCGGCGGGGATTAGGGGAATATACGAAATTCCCCAAGCACAAAAGAAGGGCTGTACCCGTTATTGTGTACACACACAATAACGGATACAGCCCTTTGCCGTTCTCTAGCACCTGTTTACAGAAGAGGTCTTACGATTAAACGAGGTTGTAGCCACTAGGCAGACTGCGATCCCTGCGGATTGCGCGAATCTGAGCCAGCGTTAACCGTTGATTGGTGGAGATCAGGGATTCCACATCATTGCCACGGATCAGATCATCCAAATCTCTCAAGTTGGTGTTGCCACGGAAGACACGGAATCCACCTTGAAAGTTAGGACGCGTAAACACAACCAGCGTTGCATTCGAACTTGTTGAGAAAAAGCGTAGGCTCTCCACCCCATCCAAAATATTGTCCAGGTTGCGGAGCCCCGTATTGCCACGATAAATGCGGCTTCTCCCTCTGTAGTTCTCTTCAGAATACACCGTGAGACGTGGATACGTTTGACTGACATTGACTGTTTTTTTCATTTACTTTCCCCCTCTCAAACTCATTCTATGAATGAATGAGAGAGGGAGCGTGGACGAATCGTCTACTAGATTCGTCTATTTTCATAGTTTCAGAAGGTCATAGTGACACACGCCCAAGTAGCCGGAGGTTATATCTATACTTTTATACGCCGAGGATAACTTCCCATACGGGACGTGTATGACCACCAGGATATAAGAGATATAGAAGAACATACACGACAACACCTGTTAGCGCTGATCCGAACCAGATCATGGACGTGAACTTGCCCCAGCGGCGATGTGTTCCGAACTTCTTTTTGAACCCCAAGACCAGTGTGGAGATGCCGAATATCGCTGCCACGGTAGCGAGGATAATATGAAAGATCAGAAATATCCGATAAAAGATCTCCAGATCCGGGTCCCCGCCCCAAGCCGTATTACCCACGAACACCGTTCGCGACATATAGATCACAAAGAAAATTAGAGCTGCAATCGCACCTGCTACCATGGCGGACTGATGAGCCTCACGTTTACCTCGAATAATCAGTACCCATCCAATCCCCACCAGTACTGCACTAATCACAATGAAAGAAGTACTGATCGTGGGTAGCCAAAAATACATATCCATCGTGTGTTCCCCCTCTTGTCAGAACATTGACTTAATTATTTGGCAGCCGGATTGAGCGGCCCCCCTGCGCCCCCTGCAGGATACGAATCATCATCATCTTCCTGCTTCTCTTTCCGATACCATTGGAAAAAGACATAAGCCAGCATGGAGGCAAAGATTCCTTCCTGAATAAACTTCATTACAATGCCACCAACCTGCTGATCTTCCTTCGCGGAAGACAGGAAGTTGAAGAACGCAGGCCCACCGAATGAGCGAAGTAACGCCGTAGAATCTCCAGACACACAATACCGCATGGCTTCAGCCCATACTGCCGGGTTGCTGTACGTCTGATACAACGGCTCGGACGCAAAAATAATCAATCCACACGCAGGCGTGAGCAGTACCATATTCAGAAAAATAAAACCAATCTTGGATAACCCCGACGCTTGTCTACCCTCTGGCAACGGATTCAGCAATGTCCACCACATGAGCATCGAGGTGATGAACAGTGCAATATAATACAACCGGTGAACGGTAAAATTCAGCATGACATAATCATGTACAATCGGTAGGTGATACAGCGAGAAAAGCCCGTTAAAGATCACAGCCGCAACGATCGGATGAGCCAGGAACGATAGCTGGCGCGTTGGCAACCAGCGTACGATTCTGCGCCATACCCAGATCGGCAAACCTTTCATCATCAGCGGCGGCGCTACCAGATAGGATAACGCCATACTCACCATGTGGAAGCTAAACATTACGTGACCAAGCAGATTAAATGGGCCAGCTTGAGCCAGATACAGGACAAACAACCCTGTAATAAACATGATTTTCTGTGCAACAGTCGCAGGTTCTGCATCCTTTATTTGCTCGCTTAACGGTCCCACAAGCACCAGATAAGCCGCAGCAATGATCAGAAATAAAGCCAATATAAGCGGACTCCATAAGTCGTTGAAGCTAAAATATTGCAACCCGAGCATACGGGAAACCTCCCCGTGACCTGATTTGGTTGTTGCCTTCATTACTTTGTGAAAATTCATTCGCCAAAAAGGGGAAAAGACGGCGGCAATGCGCCGCCGCCATCTCTTTTACCACCAGACCCAATAGAGTGCCATAATGATGCACGTAAAGGCTACGAAAAAGCCAAAGGCCATGAACAGAATCGGCATCAAGTGCCCTTTGTCCTTCAAGTGCATCCAATAACCCAATTGAACGAATACTTGAAGAATAGCCATGACGAGCAAAATAATAATGATAAAGGTTGTGTTGACCCCTCCGGCAGAAGCAGCCGCAAACGCAATCAGCGTGAGAATAATGGAGAAGATAAACACCACGACGTGTTTCTGTGGCCCTTCCGTCCGGTGACGGTGTTTCACAGGCTGTTGATCTGTCTTATCCTGTGCTGACATGTGCTACCCCACCTTTCCGAGCAGGTACACGACCGTAAAGATGAACACCCAGACCACGTCAATAAAGTGCCAGTACATTGCGGAGACGTATACTTTAGGTGCGGTTACGACCGTCAATCCTTTTTTGAACAGCTGACCTATAATGATTCCGATCCACACAATACCAAAAGCAACGTGGGCTCCGTGGAACCCGACCAGTGTATAGAATGCTGAACTGAATGCACTCGTGGTCATGCCAAACTCTTTATGTTTCACATACTCGTAGAACTCGTAAATTTCCAGTGCGAGAAATCCCATACCCAGTACTACCGTGATGCCAAGCCACAACGCCAGTGCATCTCGCTTGCCCTTATGCATGGCCTGAATCGCAAATACACTCGTCAAACTACTGACCAGGAGAATGAACGTTGCAGCGGCCACGAGTGGCAGGTGGAACAGTTCATTCGCCGTAGGTCCATCATTGGTTTGGCCACGAAGAGCCAGGAAGGTAGCAAAGAGTGTACCGAACAGTACCGTCTCGCCGCCAAGGAACAACCAGAAGGCGATAAGCTTGTTACGGCCTTCAAGCGTTGCTTTCTCCGGTTCATGCGGCAATTTGTTGTTCACCGGTTCGGCATGTGAGGTTGTCATGTTCTAGCCCCCTTCTCATCCTGATCCTCCGGTTCAATATGCCAGCCATGATCATCATAAAGTGAACGAAGTGCCATTGCGCCAAATGTGATTACGAGACCAATAATAACTACAATATAATTGTTAAAAATGACATTCATAAATGCATTACCAAATTCATCCTTGCTGAACATCAAGCCAAGTCCGGCGATAAAGATACCTACTGACATTACAAACGGCAACGGCGTTGCTGAAGGCATATGAATCGAACCTACAGGTTCTGCCGGTGTCATCTCGGTATGTCCTGCCATTTTTTCCTTCCAATATGCATCAATTCCGCGTACCAGCGGCGTCTGCTTGAAGTTATATTCCGGCGGCGGAGATGGAATAGACCATTCCAGTGTACGGCCATCTTCCCACGGATCGTTTGGCGCGCCAGCCGGTTTTCTCATTGTGATTACGATGTTCACGAGGAACATGATAACCCCAACACCCATTAGAAACGCACCGACGGAGCTGACCAGATTAAGCAGGTCAAAGTCCTGATTCGGCAAGTATGTAACGATCCGGCGCTGCATCCCCATCAGACCGAGGAAATGCTGTACAAAGAACGTTAATTGGAAACCGATCATAAACGTCCAGAACGTCCATTTGCCCAGTGTTTCACTCAGAATACGTCCGAACATCTTCGGCCACCAGTAATGCAGTCCCGAGAACAAGCCGAGCACCAGTCCCCCTACAATAACGTAGTGAAAGTGGGCTACAACAAAGTACGTATCATGGAACTGGAAATCCGCTGGAGCAGATGCCAGCATGACGCCTGTAACGCCACCCATAACGAAGGTTGGAACGAATCCAACAGCAAACAGATTTGCCGCTGTAAAGCGGATCTGTCCACCCCACATCGTAAAGAGCCAGTTAAAGATTTTGATCCCGGTAGGTACGGCAATCAACATCGTGGAGATGGAGAAAAGCGCGTTGGCTACATTACCCAGACCTGTTGTAAACATGTGATGCGCCCATACCATGAAGCCCAGGAAGGCAATCAGGATGGTGGCAAATACCATGGAGCTGTATCCAAACAACCGTTTACGCGAGAAGGTCGGAATAACCTCCGAGATAATACCAAATGCCGGCAAAATCAGAATGTATACTTCCGGGTGCCCGAAGATCCAGAAGATGTGCTGCCAGAGTACGGGGTTACCGCCACCTGCGACATCGAAGAAATTCGCTCCCAGTATACGGTCAAACGTCAAAAGTACAAGCCCTACCGTGATGGCAGGAAAAGCAAAAAGGATAATGGCGGATGTAATAAATGTCGTCCATGTAAACATCGGCATCCGCATGTAGGACATGCCTGGAGCACGCATTGTAATAATCGTTGCGAGAAAGTTAATGCCCCCGATGAGCGTTCCCAGACCCGCGATCTGAAGGCCGATGGTGTAGAAATCCACACCATGCGTTCCACTGTACTCACTGCCCGAAAGCGGCGTATATGAGGTCCAGCCTGCATCCGGTGCTCCGCCCATAACCCAGCTCAGGTTCAGCAACAATCCACCAAACAGGAACGTCCAGAAACCCAGCGCGTTAAGAAACGGGAAAGCAACGTCCCGCGCCCCGATCTGCAAAGGCACGACAGCATTCATAATGGCAAAAATAAGTGGCATGACACCAAGGAAAATCATCGTTGTTCCATGCATTGTAATTAATTCGTTGAAGACCTGTGCCGATACAAATTCATTCATAGGCTTAATCAGTTGAATCCGAATCAAAATGGCTTCAATGCCGCCGATTCCAAAGAAAAATCCACCCGCAACCAAATAGAGAATGGCGATTTTTTTGTGATCGACGGTGGTGATCCAATCCATCAAGCCCCTGTACCTCTTGACGCTATGCGCATGAGCCAAGGTTGTGTACCCCCTTCTTCGTCCTTGCTGTTCTATTCATAGTCCAATTTGTAGTTGGCCAGATATTCGGCAATTCCGTCGATTTCTTCATCCGTCAACCCAAGATCTTTGGGATTCGGCATGGTATTGCCCGGCTTCACGGATTGTGGATCATGGAGCCATTCTTTCATGTTATCCAGTACCGGACTACCTTCTTCCTGTCCCTCGCGAGAATTCAGCAAAATGCCTGCGACAGATTCCTTGCCGCCGATTCCCGTCAGGTTAGGTGCAACCGGTCCACCTTGATCACCAACAGCGTGGCAAGAAAGGCAGTTTGTTTTGAACTTTTCGGCCAATTGAGTGTCTTCAGGAAGGACTGCGGGTGCTTTCATCTGGTTCACCCATCTGTCAAACGATTCCTGACTCACTGCTTTTACCTTAAACTCCATGAAAGCATGCGATCTGCCACATAATTCGGCACATTTACCGCGGTAAACGCCTTCATTCGGTGCAGAGAAACTGAACTTGTTAAGTGTTCCATCCGGGTTTGTGTCCATTTTGCCCGCAAGTGACGGCACCCAGAAGGAGTGAAGCACGTCAGCGGTTTTTAATTCGAATGCGATTTTTGTTCCGGTCGGGATGATGAGATCTTGAGCGGTGGTTACGTCATATTGAGGATAAGTGAATTCCCACCAGTACTGATGTGAGGTGACTTGGACCTTAAGTGCGTTTTTGTCATTGGACAGATCTTCGCCTTGGGCAAAAATCGTTTGGACCGTCGGTACTGCCAGAACAATAACCAGCAATAACGGAATGGCTGTCCATATTACTTCCAGCTTGAAATTACCTTCAACCTGTTCGGGCATCTCAGTCTGCCCGGCTCGTCTACGAAACCGGATCAGAACATAGGCCGCTATGGCAAATACAATGATGAGCACCACGATCATAATCGCGATGGATAACTTCATCAGATCATATTGGCCTTGCGCTACAGGACCCTGAGGTTTCATTACCGACAAGTCTTCCCGCCCGCATGCGGATAGCAGCAAAGAGAACACCGCCAGCAAGGGGAGAATTCGCTTTGCAACCTGCCACTGTTTCATCATTGATCTACCCCACTTTTTTACGTTTTCGTAGATTACCGTTGTCGTTCGGTAGAAAGGCAACAAAAGGTACGTTTCAGCACGATACGCATAATCCTCTTCATCATACAGAACGCTTACAAAAATAACGCTTCCAGTACTCCCGTGATTTCCTGCTCAGGGCATGTCTGCGCATTCTTCCAATTCATTCTATATGCTTCAATCACTTATTAAATATAAGTTGAGGGTATGATTTTGTCAATCTTTGGACACATGTTCACAAATTGTTCACTTTATGTAAAAAACCGCTCTACAACTTGATTTGCAAACGATTTCAGTTAAAAGTATTACACTCTACATTTGAAAATTTTTGCCAAATTTCGGTGATAAAACTCGATTTATTGGTGATTTTTCTCACATTGAAAACATGTGCTATTATGCAAAAGAAAGATCAGAATTTATGGAAAACCTCTTCCATATCCATTCAGAAGACATGCCTATCGCTCCATACCGCTATCTTCAAGCTCAAAACAGCATGGAGCATTTCGGAGAAAGTTCAACTCAAGTCCTCTTCTTCACTGACTTCATCTCACGTGCCATCGGTCAGAATCAAGGGGCCATTCCCAGTAATCGCAACCGTATGCTCATACTGGACCCCCCAGCTGCCATCTACCGTCCTTACCGTCCATCCATCTTCATCCCACACAACGGCCCCGGAACTGCCCTTTGTAAAGATTGGTTCAATCGTAATAACCATGCCCTCGGTGAGCATCGTGCCCGTTCTGCGTTTGCCATAAGGCAACACATTTGGGGGTTCATGAATATATTGACCAATCCCATGACCAATGAGAGGCTTCACAATTCCGTACCGATACAATCTGGCTGTTCGTTCAATGGCATTTCCAATATCTCCGAGTGTATTCCCTGGAACTGCCTGGGCAATCGCCCGCTCAAGTGCCTTCTCCGTGCGTCTCATCAGCTTGCGAATGGATCTGCTTGTTTCACCAATTCCATATGTCCAGGCCGAGTCAGCAAGCCAGCCGTCTTTGTTCACCACCATATCGATGGTCAATACATCCCCGCTCGCCAGCTCCTCTTCCCCCGGAAATCCGTGGCAGACCACTTCATTAACAGAGGCACACGTCGCGTACGGATATCCTTTGTACCCTTTTTGCTCCGGTGTGGCTCCTCGTGCTGCCAGAAACTCTTCCACCCGCTCATTAATCTCTGCTGTCGTGATACCGGGGATCATCCACTGCTCAATATGCTGGTGGCAACTTCGCAAAATCCGTCCAGCTTCCCGCATGTAGCCAATCTCTTCTTTGGTTTTCAAAATAGGGTCCACATGCATTCATCCTTCCCGCTGTAGGTGTACTCCCATATATATGCAGCAGGAACGCAAAAAAAACCGCCTGCCGGAGCTTATCGCCCGGGAGACGGTTCTATTCATTATCGGAACAGTATAATCAGAGTTGTGTGTTGTTTCAGGACACGGAAGAATCCATCTTGACAAGCTCATGCTCAACCACAGAAGTCAATTCTTCCTCGTATCCACCCGTAATCCGGTATTTTCTCACGTACTCCTTCACGAATTTTTTTGGATCTTTAGGACGGAAAATCCGAGTCATTTCCCTCAAACTTTCTTTGACCTCATTGTGACCTTTCGTTGCCATTGTAATTCCCTCCCAAAACGTTGAAAGTGAATGCTCCGTTTAGAGAATGCCGAATAAGTCTTAAATGCCATCCATGAAGTTGTGTGCGCGGCTTAAAGCAAGCTTTAGGTCGGGAACCTCGCTAGAAAGCAAGTACCTGACACTATAAATACCCGATATGATTCGGAATGAATCATAATCTTATTGTAGCATATTCGGAAGTATCTTACGACTTGACGATTTCCTCTAATAAATATAACGGTTCTCATGCCCAAAAAGTTTAATTCCGAATCATATGTTATGAATGCCACCATTCTATACGGAATTAATATATCCAGCATAACACTGAACTATTCGGGGGATATTATCACGGACAACCCATACAGTTAAATTACTGGTATCCAAAGGAGGCGTCGTCTCATGGACCGCAAAGAACAAGATATGCTGCCCCTTTCGCATGAAAAGGTGGAAGTAGACGGAGTTTACATCAATGAAGCCGGACGTGAGGAACATCTGCACCGGGGGCAACATTTCCCGGCCGATCCCGTTCTTGGCAAGTCGGAATGGAAACTGACCGAATATGCATATGATAATCACCACGAAGGACGAACCGATGAGCGGTTGGTTCCCAAAGAAAACGACACCGATAAAATTGGCAAGATTACAAACCCTCGCAGACAGATCGAGGGCGGATAACGATTTCGTTCGTGTAACGTATTAATCGTAAACGACAATAGGGGCAGAGCAAGCTGTACAATGGCTTGCTCTGCCCCTGTTTGCTTTTTCCCATGTGTTGCATCCCCATCCGTTCACAGGCAAATAAATTCATCGGTTCAGTTCTGTCCATCTCTCTCATAACCTAGTTAAAAAGGTCAAAGGAGGCTGGACCGGATGTCCCCCATGAAATCGTCTAGCGGTCTGGATGAAAATATTGCTGGCATGCTCTGTTATCTGTTTACCTTTGTAGGGGGAATTGTCTTTCTCGCTGTGGAGAAGCGGAGTCGGTTTGTGCTATTCCATGCGCTGCAATCTGTAACGGTCTTTGGCATCATTATGGTCGGGCATGTACTATCAGCTTTCCTTCCGTTGTTTGGCCCCCTCGTGGCATCGCTGTTATCCCTGCTTGGTGTGGTGGTCTGGCTTATTATGGTCGTCACCAGTCTACAGGGGAAGTGGCTGAAGCTGCCGTGGGTTGGCGATTTTGCAGAGAAACAGTTACGTCATCTGTAATCCCCGCTCATCATAGTTAAATAAAACAAAAAACACCGAAAACGCGACTCTGTTGAGCCTGTTTTCGGTGTTTCGCATCTAAAGGTGTCTCTTTCATTCGTTCATGTGGTTGAACATTCATAGCATAAAAGATGTATGTCATAAACCATTCATGCTGTATATCTTCATGATTAATCTGATTCATTATTCATCTTGTGAATCGTCTATCTATAACAGTTAACATAACAATCCTGCTGGATGATAATCCTAGCCTACTTCGGCTAATTTAAGCTGACTTGCCCGTCTCTCCAAGTATGGCATCTGCTTGTTGTTCAGCCATCTTGGCAGCCGTTTCCTTGGTACCAAGACCATTGAACAGCAGGTTCATGAAGATCGCCGTGAAGCTACCTGCAATGATACCATTACCGAGCATAATCTGAGCCCAGGCCGGTGCACCTGCGAACAACTCAGGTACAACGGTAAC
Organism: Paenibacillus sp. FSL K6-2393; assembly: GCF_038002545.1. Lineage (NCBI taxonomy): Bacteria > Bacillati > Bacillota > Bacilli > Caryophanales > Paenibacillaceae > Paenibacillus > Paenibacillus sp. FSL K6-2393. The sequence continues at coordinate 646,984 of NZ_JBBOCU010000002.1, read as the reverse complement.
CCCAAGCCCCATACCTACAGAACAAGCGATGACAAACAGATTCTCATGTCGGTTCAGATCGACCTGACTGCCGATAATCCGAATGCCTGATGATACCACCATGCCAAACAAGGCCACCATCGCTCCGCCAAGTACTGCCCCTGGAACGAGCTGTGCAAGGGCTGCAATTTTTGGTACAAATCCAATGACCACAAGGATTCCACCAGCCACCACAATGACATCACGTGTCTTCACACGTGTCATCTGTACCAGTCCTACATTTTGCGAATACGTTGTATACGGGAACGAGTTGAAAATACCACCTAATACAATGGCTAGACCCTCCGCGCGATAACCACGGGCAAGATCCTTGGAAGACAGGTCCTTGTCCAGTATTTTGCCCAGAGCCATAAATACACCTGTGGACTCGGCCACGCTGACAATCGCCACCAGAATCATCGTCAGAATCGGTACAATCTCAAATGTCGGTGTACCGAAGTAAAACGGCTGAACAACGTGGAACCAACTTGCATCACGAATAGGAGCAAAATTAACCTCACCCATGAACCCTGCTGCCACCGTACCTACCAGCAGACCAATCAGTACCGAGATGGAACGGATAAATCCAGTTGTGAAACGAGTCATCAGAATGATAAACAGAAGCACGCCGAAACCGAGTAACAAGTTCACTCCGCTGCCAAAATCTTCTGACCCCTGACCGCCGCCCAGATCGTGGAAAGCAACCGGAATCAAGGTCAAACCGATGATCGTAACCACCGAACCCGTAACCACGGGTGGAAAGAGCCGAATAAGCTTCCCAAAGATTCCGGAGAAGATCAATACGAACAGCCCTGAGGCAATAATTGCTCCGTAGATGGCAGATACCCCACTGTTCATCCCGATTAGGATCATCGGAGACACGGCCTGGAATGCACAACCGAGCATGACAGGCAGCCCTACGCCGAAATATTTATTTCCCCATACCTGAAGCAGTGTAGCCACACCACATGCGAGCAGGTCAATAGCAATGAGATAGGTTAGTTGTTCCTGTGTAAAACCCAATGCGTTACTAACGATCAATGGGACAACGACGGCTCCTGCATACATAGCAAGCACGTGCTGTAGTCCGAGGGAGAACGTTTTGATTGGATGCCGATGCCGTTGAAAGATACGTTCGCGTGCCATATTAGTTCGTGCCCTCCTCGTCCGCAAATGTAACCTGTCCATCCGACAGTGCACCGATGCGAACCAGCGATTCCACACGGTATCCTGCTTCTTTCAGCAAGCGACCTCCCGGCTGGAATGCTTTTTCAATAACAATACCGATACCCACCACTTCGGCTCCAACCTGCTCCACTATGCGAGCCAGACCAAATGCTGCTTCACCATTCGCCAGAAAATCATCAATAATCAGCACGCGATCACCAGGCTTCATGAACTTCTTGGCAACAGTAATTTCATTGGTCTCCTGCTTCGTGAAGGAGTAGACCTTCTCTACCAGAATGTCTTCCGTCAGTGTGAGCGACTTCTGCTTCCGTGCAAAGATCAGCGGCACGTTCAGCTCCAAAGCGGTCATGATGCCTGGTGCAATCCCTGACGACTCAATTGTCAGCACACGTGTGATATTCTCACCTTCAAAGCGGCGAATGAATTCCTTGCCCACTTCCTTCATCAGAACCGGGTCCATCTGGTGGTTCAGGAATGAATCCACTTTGAGTACTTGCTCGGACAGGACGATGCCTTCCTGTCTTACCTTGTCTTTTAACAATTGCATTGTAATTCTTCCCCCTGAATGCCCTCCGCACAGAAGCTCACACGCTCTTCCAATCGCATGGTAAAAAAGCAAAAAGCCCGCCTTTTCACACGCCGCGGAATAACCGGAGACGGGAAAGACGGACTTGTACGTATATGGACAAGCCGTATGGATGCTGCAAGTGTACTGGATGGACAGAATGACAGGATATAACTCCTGACGTGAGAAACTCCAAACAGTGTGATCAGAAACAGATAGAAATTACTTGAACCTGCTCTTCAGTCAAACTGCCTGAGAATAATCTCATGCCAACCATACAAAACATTGCAACATCTTTCCCGTAGTCCGATCATTCCGGTGATCGGGTAGAGACATGCAGGCCTATTCCTGCACATATACGAGTAACGGCATATTTAATTTTTTGGCTCCATGATTCGTTACAATGTATGATCGCGAACCTGAATGTAAAAGGTTAAACATAACTGACAATGTTAGAAGTATACCGAATCGGCGGCGTGAAATAAAGAAGTATTTTCATGGAAGTTGCGGAAACTTGTCTTAATTTGCAAACAGGGGGTGATTGGAATCTATTTTTTATGTACAATATGAGAACGGAAGCGCGGATCTGAACGGAGAATGGATGGAAACGCGACCTATATTTTGAATTGAATGATCAAAGGAGATATGCAAACATGAAAGGCGTACTTAAAGAATTCAAGGAATTTGCCGTCCGCGGCAACGTCATCGATCTGGCGGTCGGTGTCATTATTGGGGCTGCTTTTGGTAAAATCGTCACGTCCCTTGTGAATGATATCATCATGCCTCCAGTTGGAAAACTGCTGGGTGGAATTGACTTCAGTCAGAAAATCATCAACCTGGATAGAGACATGAAAACAGCAAACGGACAGGACATCACCACCCTCGCTCAAGCCAACGAAGCTGGGGCTACCGTGATTGCTTATGGTCAGTTCATCAACGTCATGATTGATTTTCTTATCGTTGCGTTCTGTATCTTCATGCTTGTGAAGGGCATCAACTATCTCAAAAGCAAAGAACACAAAAAGCCCGAGCCGCAAAAAACGACCAAGGCTTGCAAGTATTGCCTATCGGAAATTCCAGCCGCGGCTACCCGCTGCTCGCACTGTACTTCAGAACTGGAAGCAGAAGGAACCGGCGCACTAGCATAATCACAATGAACGTATAAAGACGCACCGAGTTGAATTACGGATATAAATCCTGATGCGGGGGACAACCTCTTACTTGCTAGGGTGTATGTATGAAAAGCTAGCCATATGGGCTTCATTAAAAATGGTTGCGTAGCTTAAAGGGTTGAAGGTTCCACCGTAAAGGTGGGGCCTTTTTTTGTGCCTAACATACATGTGTTACACGTGCTCCCCCATGAATGTCATTTGCGGCCATGCTCATGAATTAGAAGCGGCGTGGCAGCAAATGCTCCAGGATCGACTTCAGATCCTTATCTTCTTTGTAAACTTCTTCTCCAGTATCAAGCTCTGTCACACGAATATATTCAAAGTTTGCCGAAGCATCCACTGGCTTGAACAACAACTGGGCCTCATCTTCCAAACGTACATTAAATCCCATATCCTTAAACATGCTGCTTAACTGACTGTTAGCCGGTTCCTGACCTTGCCCTACAAATATAAGTCCTCTAAGACTTTTACGTTCCTGAGGTTGCGGATAAATCACCTGAAAGTGTACAATGCATTCCATACGATCGTTCCCCTTTCGTTTAAAACATACTTTGTGAAATTTTGAACTTTAAAATCTGCTATATAAGGAGATACGTTTCATGACCCCAGAACGTTTCGACATTTATGACGATCAGCAAAATTGGATCGGCACTTCACTACGCAGCGAGGTCCATGCCAAAGGATATTGGCACCGTTCATTCCACTGCTGGATCGTGCGTGACAAAGACGAGCAGCGACAGGTCCTTTTTCAGCGACGGCGTGATATTAAGGATACCTTTCCCGGATGTTACGACATTACAGCAGCAGGCCATCTTACCGCAGGTGAACAACTGCAAGACGCCATTCGTGAGCTGGAGGAAGAACTGGGTGTGAATACTCCATTCGAGGCACTAACCTATCTACTCACGGCTACACAGCAGCTCCAAGGAGAGGTGCGTGGTGTCCCATTCATAGATCGGGAATTCAGCGCCGTCTATGGATTATGTCTGAACCAGCCGCTCGAAGCCTACGTTCTGCAGCCCAGCGAGGTGGATAGCCTGTATGAAGTGCCGCTGGATGATCTACTCGCTATGTTCCGTGGCGAGATCGACGTCATCCAAGCTACTGGAGTTCAGACTCAGCCATTGATATCACCACCACATTCCATCGGTCATAAGGACCCGTTAAGCGATCAGGCAGCTTATAAACCTGAGCGTGTCGTTCGCGAGATTCGGGCAACGGAATTTGTACCCCATGGTACAGCTTATTATATCGATGTGCTTGAAGCTCTATATCACGTGCCCAAAGAATGATCATGTAGTATCCTGTTCAATCGAATGTTCATAGCTTCATTTTCTCAAAAATAGCATAACTTCATACCTTTACTATCGACTTGACTGGAAACAGATGCTGTGACGAACATCACTGTCATATCTCAAACCAGCACAAACAGGCGTCTGCCTTTGGGCAGCGCCTGCTTTATGTACACACGTATTCGTTTCATCAAGATAGATACCTTTGTGCTGGCATGTTCACTCCATCAGAGGTGAATTAGTCGCCGATCTGTCTAGCTCTGGTCACCCTCTCCTGAAGGAGAAGACCAATAACGCGCAGAGATTTCTTCGTACCGGTGCCCATAGCGGGACTCCAGTTCCTCACCCATATCCTGTTCCAGTTCGTACAACACCAGCTCTTGAGCAAAATGATTCAGTAGCAGTCCGGTCATTACCGGATGCTCCGTCACCACTGCCTGTGTGGCGCATGATTCCCCGCGCATGCCCAGCATGCACCAGCGGCGGTCCACCACCAGGGAAAATTTCCGACCATTACCTGTGCCATACATAGGCAAACCCGGCATAGGAACAGGCTGATCAAGCATACCTTCGCCACCATCACACGACCATAACAGCCGCACACCCCGAGCTTCAGCCTGCTGTAAGTCATTACGTAGCAACTCTGCCTCTTCACGCCAAACGTCTACAACAATCTCATGCTGAGCCTCGGCCAATTCACGGCTCAGATTCTCAAACACATTCTTGTCCCCTTCGACGTTGTAGAAAACAGGCTTCTCCGGTTCACTTTTGGGCATGCTGCTCTGGACATAATCCAGTGAGGTACGCATTTGATCGGAGATCATACGTGTCATCTCCTCTGGCTTCAGCACACTATACTTCGCCGGCTCCCCTGGACTACACCGCAAGAACCCACGCTGTTCCAGCCGTTGCAGGGTCGCATATACATTGGAACGGGACACGCCCAGCCGCTTCGCAACCTCATATCCTGAGGCTGATCCCTGACGGGCGAGTTCCACCATAATTTTAGATTCCATCTCGGTAAACCCGAGATGACGCAAATGATGCAGCAGTTGGTCCATATTCCCGTCCCCCCATGCTGTCAGCAACCCGCACTGCCTCACAATGATGCAGCAGTGCTTCTACTGCATCAGATCAGATCTGTTCGGCACCACAACGCGGGCACCACTTCGAACCTTTGGGCAGCTCGGCTGCACAAATCTGACAATTCACCATTTCGCGTGATACTTCGGTCTGTACGTCCACCGTGTTCACAATCGGGTTGTTTTCTTTCCAGTAGCGGATGCGTTCGTCCAGTTCTTGCTGACGCTCACGTTCCCGTTGCATCTCTTCATCTCTGCGACGTTCCCACTCCGCATCGAACGCTTCCTTTTCTTCCTGGGTAAATTCCGTACTGTTATATTCCGATTCTGTCTCCAGATCCGCTATGGACGGAATGACCGTGTGATACGGCTCATCTTCCTCCAGTTCCAATTCAGGTGGCGCATCGTAGAAGTCCGGCTCTGGAGTTTGGGTCTGAGCTACAGCTGCCTCCTGTCTCGCGGCTGTGGTGGCTCCTGCGACTCCTACTGCTCCTACTTTAGGCGCTGCTGTCTTGAGTTCACCCAACTTGCGTCCGCATTTAGGACAGAAGTTGGCATCCAGGGAAGCGACGTGTCCACATTCGCACAACCGTTCGTTCTTAAGCTGAGCAATCTTGTTGCGCAGACCATCGATCTCGTCCTGCAATTCGTCGCAGAGCTGCGACAGATCCACCATTTCTTTTTCTGCACGCGTCATATCCTGTGCCCGATAACCCTCATAGAAGATGCGACCCATATCTGTAAAATGGACTTCCTGTTCCTGTTGCAAGCCCACAATCTGGTTGTTCAGTTTTCCAATCTCAACGGCGTGCTGGGCACGCTCTGTTGCTTTGTTCGCTCCGTCTTTGATGCGCTGAAGCAGTTTCATGACCATTCCTCCTCTGTCCCGTCAAAACCAATATTATCATTTCTATTTAGTAGTAAATTAGCATATTACATCCTTCATGCAAAATGCTCAGGCATATAACTTATACGATATCATGCCAAAAAGTTGCGTAATCTCGTGCAGGTGCCCGTTTTATACCGATACTGGATGAAATCGGGGGCTTTCGTCAAGACCATATGTTCGGGTATAATGAAGCTTTGACCATACTTAACCGCCTGATTAGGCGACTAACTCTATCATACCAATTTACAATGTGATTGTGAAAAGGGCAAATGGTTTACTTTTAGCCGGGATAGTCCTATCCCTGAATGCATACAGAGGTGGATGAAACATGTTAAGTCCGAACTCAACGTTCTACCCCCGTCCGCTCGGGGTTACCCCGGCGGCGTCCCTGCCCCAGTCCCCGTCTGCTCCGCTGGAGACCAGTCGGCAACTCGTGGGTAATGAGCAACAGGATGCCTTTTATTTTCGTTCTCTTGAAGAGGCAGGCATCAAGTTAAACGCACCACAAATCTCGGCAGTCCGTCACGGAAGAGGACCGATTCTGACGCTCGCCGGAGCCGGTTGTGGCAAAACAACTGTGCTGGCTGCAAGAGCTGGCTACCTTATAGAAGTCAGCGGCGTACATGCTGGCAGTATCCTACTGGTGACGTTCACGAACAAGGCCGCAACTGAGATGAAAGACCGGATCGCGGCTTTGCCAGGTATACGCCCGGCAGCCGCGAGAGCCGTACAGGCTCGTACCTTTCACTCTTTTGCCCTGACATTATTGCGTCATTACGGTGTGCAGGAAGAGATCTTTGGCGAGTCGCGGGCTCAGCATACGGTTCTGAAGATGCTTCTTCGCCAAAATGGCATGAGTGAAGCCTTCCAGCCTGAAAGTCTGCTGGCCATGCTGTCCGCATGGAAGATGCAAGGATCGGAAACAACCGACCTGCCTGAAAAATCGCAGGAAGAACGCGATGCCAAGCGTGTTCTGCTAGGTTACGAAGCCTGGAAACAGGATCGGGGCAAAATGGATTTTGATGATATTTTACTGCGGGCAGCCGCCCTGCTTCGTGACCCTGCTGTTCTGGGGCCGCTTCAGAAGCGTTTTCAGTACATTATGGTCGATGAGTTCCAGGATACCAACCATCTGCAGTATGAAATTGTGCAAAAACTGGCTTCCGCTCACCGCAACCTGATGGTTGTGGGAGACGATGACCAGACGATCTATACCTTTAATGGCGCACGCCAGGAATCAATTTTGGAATTCGATAAAGTATACCCCGGTGCACGCATCGTGACGCTGGATATCAATTATCGTAGTGATGCACGCATTCTGGGACTCGGAAGTGAACTGGTCGCCCGCAATAAACGCAGACGTGACAAGCGGCTGCGTGCCGCCGGAAACCGCGGCGATGCGCCCCGTTTCGCCACACCATCCAATGCGGAGGAAGAAGCGGCATGGGTCGTAAACCAGCTGTGCCAACAGGTTGAAGAAGGACAACATACCTATCGTGATATTGCAATTCTTCACCGGACAGCAAGCAGCAGCCGGGCTGTATTCGAGCAGCTTGTTTTGAAAGATGTACCTTTTGTACAGCATGGTGCTTCTCCGGTGTTCTATGACCAGTCTCTCATCAGACCCCTGATGGATCATCTGCGTCTGTCCCTTGATCCACGTGCCATGGATGCTCTCCCCAGTGCATTGGGACCGCTCTATGTATCACGTGATGCGGGTCTGGAGTGGATTCAGCGCTGTGAACAACAACAGGCGAAGAAATATCCGCTTATTCATTTGGTAAAATGGGACAAGCTGAAACCGTTCCAGCAGGAACAGGTCAAGGAACGCATCAAGCTGATCAAATCACTGCACAAACTAAAGCCCATCATCGCCATTCAGGAGATGCGCAGGCAGTTCTACGACAAGTATATGGAAAGTGGTGATCCCAGCATCTTCACCCATTATAAGGAAACGATGCTGGAAACCCTGGATGAATTTGAAGCTGCCGTCAAAAAATTCGAAACCGTGGAAGAGTTCATCCAATTCGCGGATGAGCTCTCCCGCAGACACCGTGAGATGGAATCTCTGCGCCGTGCACAGGACAGTGACGCAGTGCAGCTGATGACCATTCACCGGGCCAAAGGACTGGAGTTCCCTTGTGTATACTGGATCGGAGCCAGTGAAGGTATTGTGCCCCACAGTACCGCACTACGCCAGGATATCCCCGAGGATCAGAAAGCTGCGCTTGCTGTGCAACAGACAGACGCCGAACTGGACATGGCACTGGAGGAAGAACGCAGGCTCGCCTATGTTGCCATCACACGGGCCAAGCAGTACTTGTACGTTACCTCACCGGCGAGCCATCACGGAAAGCCAGCGGATGTGTCCCGCTTCCTGCTTGAAGCCTTCGGCATGGAAGTTCCGGACAAACGTAAACCTCGTGAGGAGAGCCGGACGAGCAGTCAGACTTCATATGGTAAAGGTAATGGACAGTATGCCCGCTCGGGCTCAGGTGCCCGTTCCGAAGGTCGGGATGTGGCACAGCGTCGTGCCATCAGTCACAGTGACCGTCGTGACTACGAGGTCCACAACGAACGTGATGAGGATCGCTTCGGTGAACGGCGTGGCAGTGGTGAAATTCGCAACCATAAGGCGTTCAGCACCACTGGTGTGAGACCGACAGCTGCGAGTTCCTCCAGTTCACAGTCGTACACTTCAGGTTCAGGTAATGCTGAGCGTACGGAGACCGTTGCGGTCTGGAAGTGCAGTTCATCCACCTGTAAAGCGTGGCTAAGACAGAAGCCAGCTGTGCCTTCTAAAGCAACCAAAAAGGCATCATCAGGCCCTCCCGCCTGTCCCCTGTGTTCAGGATCGATGGAGGCCGGTACCCGCCAAGTGCCCGTAACGGGGAGATTTGGGAAATAAACGAAACGGGATACCGTTATAGCTCGTTTCAGGGCGCTTTTTGCTGTTTATTAACAGTAGAAGCGTCTTTTTTCCATTTCAGAATGGGGGTTGGTTTATGCAGGACGGCAAACAACATCTGTATGTATCGGTAACACATAATCTTATTGAGCAAACAAAGAACGAATCTACACCCTTTGAGGTGTTGGTGGATGACGAACAGTTGGGCCGATTAAAAGATCTGATGAAGGTGCTGGAGGATGACGATGCCTATACCTTGCAACGGGCGCCGGTACCCTACAAATCAGCAGACCACGATGAGGCAACAGAGCAATTTTCAGATGGTATGACCTTGCTGTATACCTTTCTGTATGACCATGGCACGCCGGATACCCGGCAGGCAATTGAGAGCATGAACGTTCTTCCAAGGCTGCAGGATACGGATTATGATGACCCTGGGTACGAGAATTCACCACTGAATAAATGACCTGATGCCAAAAAGCATGCGTAACCGCAGATCACGCGGAAGACGCATGCTTTTTAAATATGATGAAGGACAACTGCCATGTGTAAAATGAACTCAATCCAGACGAATCTCCTGCCCTTTCTCAGCGGATTCGTAGATTCCGCACAACATGCGCGTGGAAGCCACACCATCCGCAATTGGGCTGATCGGCTCTGTACCGTTCAGACAACAATCCACAAAGTGGTCAATCTGGTTCTGGAATGCACTATGAATATGGAGACCCGTATTGTCCGTCTGGGGTTCAATATTCAGGATGGTATTATTTTTCTCCGTGACGATCAGTGTCTCCGGCTCCAATTCGAACCCACCACGCTCGCCGTATAATTTCACCGAAGATTCATCTCCGCGTGCATGCAGGGTAAAGCTCACATCCACCGCCAGCGAAGCCCCGTTTTCAAATCGAATGAGCGCATTCGCCATATCCTCTACGTCATTTACAGCTGCGCTGTAGTCGGCCGCTTTGTAAAAAGAAAGATGTTCGATATGGGCACGATTGCCCAACTTCCGATACGTATTACCACTGACCGAAACAGGTTTCGGCCTGCCCATCAGATACCAGCATTGGTCGATGATATGTACGCCCAGATCAATCAGGGGACCTCCGCCAGAACGGCTTTTGTCAGCGAACCAACCACCCGGATTGCCATGACGCCGCAGAATGGAAGCTTTGGCATAATACAGTTCACCGAACTCTCCGGCATCAATGAATCTGCGCATCATCTGCATATTGTTATCATACCGACGCACAAATCCAACGATAAAGGTACGTCCACTCTTCTTCACCGCTTCTTCAATCCGTAGCGCATCTTCCACATTGGTTGCCACCGGTTTCTCAAGCAATACATGCTTGCCTGCCTCCAGTGCAGCAATGGCAAATTCCGCATGTGTATTATTCCAGGTACAGATACTGACAGCATCCACATGCGGGTCCTCCAGCATCTCCCGATAATCAGTGTATACGGATTGAGCATCATACTTCTGCGCAGCAGCTTTAGCCCGCTCTTCGTTCAGATCACAGATGGCATAGATGACGGCATCCTCGTTTTTGGCATAACACCTCATATGAAGATCCGAAATTGATCCTGTACCGATCATTCCGATGTGTAACATTTGTTTCGTGCTCATCATCGTCCTCCCTTCCTTTTCCACAACTTCCACAACATCATTATCGTCTAGTCTGCCCGCAGCATGCCTTCGTAAATACCCGGCGTTGAATTTTCAATCTTCACGGCACCCAGCGTCCGGGCATAGAAATCCACAGGTCCCGCTGATCCGATAATCGCATACCCGTAACCGTCCGCCTTCATCGCATGCATACAGGCCAGTAACAGGGCTGTGCCTACACCTTTGCCCCGTGCATCCTGGCTCACACCTGTCGGTCCGAAGAAGTTGCGACACGTCGCTTCGTAACAGGCAAATCCAATCATTTTCCCATGTTCAACCGCAATATAACAGGACACCGGCTGACGCGCAAAAGCGACCTCACATTCATCCACCCAAGCCTGACTAAAATGTGACCTCACCCAATCCAGTACAAGCTGTTTCTCTGGGGCAATGGCTCTTCGAATCACAATGGAGGATTCCTCCAACGCTCTCAGTCCACTCTCTTGCTCCGGTAAACGATAGAGCGCTACCAACATATCACTCATCTAATCCGTTCCTCCTCGTACTTGAATGTGAAATAGGACAAAGGTTTGGCCACTTACCTGAAATTAACCTGATCCTGCTGCGGATAACCTGCAATACAAGCGATATTTCTAATTTAAAATAATCTACCGCTTACATTCATTGCATTTCAACTGCAACACTTAGACGATTTGTCCCGTCTATTAACTTGAAGCGCGGCCCTAAGGAAGATTTTACCGCGTCAGTACACAGATTAGAAGGGATGAATATTGATGAACAACAACATGAAAAAAGTAAGTGCACTGATGGCCCTATCCATGGCATTGGGTGGTGGAGCCGCTTATGCAGCAACACTGGACAACACACAACCAGTCCATCAAACATCCGTTTCAGCAGATAGTAACGCAGTGAGTGTAGTAAACGTATCCGTGAATGGTGCAACCATTTCTGATGGTTATTGGAACAAAGATGGCAAAGTAGCCATGATCCCGCTGCGTGATCTTACCGACGCACTGGGTATTGAACTGGAATGGAATAAAGAAACTAAAACTGCAGAGCTGACTCGTGGTGCTCTCTGGACACAGGTAATCACAGGCAAGGATCAATATTCCGTGAATAAAATGCTGCTCACGCTGGGTACAGCGCCCGAAATCACAGGCGGCAAATTGTATGTACCGGTTTCTTTTGCAGAAAAAGCACTGCATGGACAAGTGAACACAACAGGAAATCAGGTGACGATCACCAGTGAAGAGGACGTGAAGACGGTTACTGAACGTGGTGTAATTACCAGAATCTCGAACCAAGATAAATATAAGTCCATCCAGATTGGCGGTGCAGGTACGGATGGTATTGTGCTCAATCTGAGCGATGAGACGAAATTCATCTCAGTTGAAGGGAAAGAGATTGCACTGACTGATCTGGCCATTGGCATGAACGTGGAAGCTGAACATTCCCTGATCACCACCCGCAGTCTGCCACCACAAACGCCGACTTACAAAGTCACTGTACTGGATGACGCTGCGGAATCACAATTGAAAGACGTTCTGGGGACAGCGGGTACGATTGAAAATGTAACAACAGCTGAAGGCAGCATCTCACAGATTGAGATTACAGGTACACGCTTAACAGAAACAGCTCCTGACCATGTCGTGCTGAACATTGCTAAAGACACGATGATCGTGAACCACGAAGGTGAAACGGTGAAAGCCGAAGAACTGACCAAAGGCGCTAAAGTCATTGGGTTCTACAGCCCTGTGTTGACACGCAGCCTGCCTCCGATCGGAACAGCTTGGAAAGTGGTTGTTGAAACACCTGCAGCAGAGCTGGAAGCGAAATAGCACGATTGGAAAAACGTCTGGCTGAAACACATGTTACATGTTGTTGCAGACGACCGTGTGCATCGCTTAGCACGGGGTTATGAGTGTGGAGCATCATAATGACCAGCCATCCGCATGTAGCTCCTGGCGCGCGGTGTAATGAGTTTGGCGCATCAAGAGCTCAGCCGTGCGGCCAGGCGGCGAAGTAAATTCAAAATAACCTTATCCGCTTGTCTTCTGACAAGCACGGGTAAGGTTATTTTTTTGGGTTTGTTGGTTTTTAGTTTTTAGTTTTTAGTTTTTAGTTTTTAGTTTTTAGTTTTTAGATTGTGTCTTCAAACTTGCTCAAAGCGAAGCGTACCTGAAACTTGTCCGGAGCAGACACGTGCGATGTGCGCTGCATACGAAATAAGTTGCATACTGAATGTAAGAGCAAGCGGAGTTAACGCTAACGAATCTGAGGTGTCTTATTCAAGGATTTGAAGTACCCGCAGAAATCTAAGGAATCTCAGGCACGCTAATTTGAATAAATAGCTGTTTATAGCATTTTTATCAGAGTAATTTGGGAAATAACGTGTCTGATGTTCCTTACATTTTAGAAAGAGGACCTGATCGCCAAATAAGACGTCCTGGGTTCCTTAGAAATCATCCGGATAACCGTCAGAATCAATCGGCTGTGACTTCATCTTCAACAATCGCTTCCACTTCAATCTCAACCATCAACAAGGGATCAATGAGTGCGCTAACTTCAACCATGGTGGCTACAGGCTGGATCTGTCCAAAAAATTCACCGTGCGCCTTGCCAACTTCCTCCCATCTGGAGATATCGGTCACAAACATCCGGGTTCTCACCACATGCGACATGTCCGCCCCCAGTTCTTTCAGTGCATTCTCGATCGTCTGCAAAACGAACCTTGTCTGTGCATACGGATCACCTGCCCCAACAACTACACCATCTTGCATCGCGGTTGTACCCGCCACTTCAATTCGGTTACCTACACGGATGGCACGGCAATATCCCACCAACGGTTCCCATGGGGAGCCGGTAAATACCTGCTGTCTGCTCATTCTCTTGTCCCTCGCTTTGGTTGAATTTGTTTCTTCGGATTAAACATGAATTATATCAGTCTCCCATCATCTCGGACAATGGAATCAAGTTTAATTCTATCTTAACTCCATTAACATTTTTGCACAGAAAAAAATCCCCTGAATGACTGCCCATTGGTTAGATCAAGGACGGTTCATTCGGGGATTTATGAGAATTAGTATCTTTTCTTTAAGGATGAAACATCCAAATTACAACTTGATATTAGCCTCATCGAAGTATTCTTCCAGAGTTAACCCACTCTTCGCCACATCCGGTGCCAAATCGGTACCGATGTACCGAATATGCCAAGGCTCATAGACGTAACCTGTGGTATCTTCTTCACCTTTCAGATAACGGATGACATATCCGTATTCTGCAGCGTGTTCAGCCAGCCACTGACCTTCCTTCGATGTGCCAAATACCTCTTCCAGCACATTGCCCACACTCGGGCTGGATACATCAATGGCAAGACCCGTCTGATGTTCGCTTCGGCCTGGCACAGAGCTCACGCGATCCGTGTATTCTTGACCTTTGGTTTTGACATTATTGTTATAGATGGATACCTGACGCTGATATGAACGATAACCGGACACCGCACGAAGCTCAATGCCATCCGCTTTTGCACCTGCAAACAACTTCTCCAGTGCCTCGGCTGCTTCCTTGCGCATATGCCGCTTCTCGTGTGGTTCGTCGAAGGAGAACGGTACATTCGGCTCTACCAGATCGTCCGGCTCGTAACCGTCAGGCAGACTCCGTTGCTTGTTCACAATAACGGTCATAGACTCGGCATTGGTCACCACGGATTTTGCATCAATTGTCGTTTGCAGTGCGCTGATACTGCGTTTCTCCAGCAATGGATCTTCCGCTGTCGCCCCGTTACCATTGTCCGAAGAGCCCTGCCCTTCGCCCGCTGAAGCATTCCCAGACTCGCTATCCGTGCCTTCACCGCTGTTGCCAGAAGATGATGTGTCATCGCCGCCAGCATTGTCGCCATCCGTTCCTTTATCCTCCGTAAAATGAACCGTTGTGCCGTCCGTCTCCTGTTGTGTGTTACCTGTTCCATTCGGATTCTGGCTCTCCTCTGTGCCTGAACCGTTCTGGCACGCGGCAAGCAATGCTCCGCATATCATCAATGAGGACAGCATAACCACCATGCGGCGCTGTCTTCCTGTAGTTGATTTCATGTAAAAACTCCTATCGCAATAAAATAAATGTTATATAGTTCTCTTGCGTGCAGTGTTCCCTGCGACAGTATACCTTAATTGGGAGCGAAGCTCCACCGGTAAAGACCTCCTTTAGAAGAGATCCGAATGAACATATACGGGCTGTACAGCCTGTATGATTGTTTTTTGGACTTTTAGAGCAACATCCCCGTGCTGTACACAATAAAAGTGAAATGGGAATATGCCTTCATATATCCATTATGCAAAAAATGATAATACCGAGATGCACTTTACTAATGAGCATTGTTGGATAAAGACAAAAATCATCTTGTACCGGAAAATGAATTAAATCGAATAATGCAACATGCTGCAATAAAAACAAGCAGGGGTGATCTGAGATCTCCCCCGCTCTGATGGGTGCATCATTTGGTTGCCGGGCTGTCTGTCTTCTTCTGGACAGCCTGCCACATCCGCGCGGCTACACGCTCGCGGATCAAATCCAGCCCTGCGGTGGCCGGCACGCCCGGCAGCAGCGCCGTCAGCTCCGGCAACGCCGGCGGCTTGCCTGGCTGCGCGAGGCGCACCTCAACGGCGCCAAAGCCCGGCCCCGGCTGGTGCATGGCGCCGTCCGCGGCAGCCTCGGCGATCCACTCGCCGACGGCCGCGCCGCCTTCGCCGCCCCGCACTTGCGGGCGGCCAGCCGTTTCCGCTGCGCGGCCGGGGCCGCTGGGATCATGGGCGAGTTCCTCCGCCCATGCCCCCAGCACGCCGGCGAGCAGCGCTTCGCGCGGCAGGCCGGCGTGCGCCAGCTGCAACAGCGGCTCGGCCGCGAGGCGCGCGGCTACGGCGCGCTCAGCGGCCGCGGCATGCGCGCAGCCAGTGCGGCCGCAGGTGCACGCCACGGCCGCGCTGGCCGTTGCTGCGCCTGGCGAGCCATCGGGCGCTTGCGCAGCCGGCAACAGCCCGGCGAGCTCCTCGGGCGCCGGGCCGCCGCGCAGCAGGGCGTACAGCGTCAGCGGGCGCTTGCGCAGCTGAGCCAGTACAGCCTCGTGCTGGGCTTCGCTCAGTCGCGCGGGCGTTCCCGTGACCGTGAACATGCCTGCGGCCGATCCGGTCTTGCCCTCAGCAGCGGAAGCGGAAGCGGAAACGGAAACTTCCCGGTCCGCTTCCGCTGCTGTATTTACTTCTGCTGTCCATCCACCGGGGGACATATGCAGCTCGATCTTCCATTTTTCGCTCACAATAATCCCCCTTTCTCAACATCTATATTCCTCTGAATGTTCAAGGTCACAGCCACGTCTCACCCTGAAGTGAGATTAGACCACGCAGCTCATCATCCGACATCTCTGTCAGCCAGTTCTCACCTGAACCGACGACCTGCTCGGAGAGTGCCTTCTTGCTTTCGATCAGCTCATCAATCCGTTCTTCCAGTGTTCCCTGACAGATCAACTTATGCACCTGCACATTGCGATTCTGCCCGATTCGGAATACACGGTCCGTTGCCTGATTCTCAACTGCGGGATTCCACCACCGATCATAGTGAACGACATGACTCGCCCGTGTCAGATTCAGACCCACACCTCCGGCACGAAGAGATAGAACAAACATGGACGGCCCCTCTCCTTTTTGGAAAGTCTCCACCATATCATCTCTTTGCGCCTTCGACACACCACCATGCAGGAAATACGGTTCTTCCTCATATCGCTGTTTCAACCTCGATACCAGCAGATCTCCCATAGCAACATACTGCGTGAAGATCAGAGCCGATTCCCCGTTATCACGGATGGCGTCCAGCAGTTCAAGCAATCTTTCCATCTTACCAGATGCCTCAGCCTTGCCGTGATCTTTCCGATTACTGTCCGCCAGCACTGGATGATCACAGATCTGCTTGAGCTTGGTCAGGGAGGACAGAACAATCCCTTTGCGGGCAATGCCATTTCTGCCGTCCAGACCACCCATCAGATCATCCACCACACGCTGGTACAACACCGTCTGCTCCGGCGTAAGAGAACAATAGGATTTCAGTTCAAGCTTCTCTGGCAGATCCTTGCGAATATCCGGATCACTTTTCAGCCTGCGCAGCATGAATGGAGATACCAGTCGATGAAGCTCACGCAAGGATGCTGCATTTTCTTCGGATGGCCCCAGTCCCGTATACCGCTGGCGGAACGATGAAGCTGTGCCCAGATACCCCGGATTGAGAAACTGGAAAATCGACCAAAGTTCGCTTAGCCGGTTCTCTACAGGCGTTCCCGTCATCGCAATACGATGAAGTGTAGACAAGCGCATTACGCTTTGCGCTTGCTTGGTACGGTAGTTCTTAATATATTGTGCCTCATCCAGCACAATGGTGGACCAGTGCAATGAAGCCAGATCCGGGCCATCTCTGCCTGCCAGATGATAGGTCGTCAGTACAATGTCATGCGTCTGCGCTTCTGCCTGAAAATCATTCCCGTGCAACCGTTGTCCGCCATGATGAATATATAGCGACAGATCCGGGGCAAACCGCTTCAGCTCACGCTGCCAGTTTCCAAGCAGCGAGGTAGGGCACACAATAAGTGCAGGCAGATGAACAGGCTGCTCATTCGTGTGCTGATCCGCCGGGAAAGAATCATCTGATCCATTCAGCAGCTCATTCTCGCGGGCTTCCTCTTCAGCCGCCTGGCGTTCCTCGTGTTTGCGGTCCAGCAGACAGGTAATTACCTGAATCGTCTTCCCAAGTCCCATATCGTCCGCGAGACATACGCCAAAGCCCAACTCGCGCATGGCGGATAACCATTGGTATCCTCGTTCCTGATAAGGTCTTAGTTCACCATGCAATTCTGCCGGAACCTGACGAGGCTCAATGCTGCGAAGCACCTGTCCATCGAGCAGGAAAGCAAGCATCCCATCAGATTCGGCACCAAAGACGGAAAGACCCTTCCATGCGGAATCCTCCCCTTCATCCGCTGCCAGATGCAGCCATTCGGAGAGAGGCATGTATTGTTCTTCTTCTTTTTTCATATAACGCAGGACTTGGCGAATCTCTTTTGTATCCACTTCAATCCATTCACCACGGAACATGACATACGGAACTGTGGATTCAGCCAATGCTGCCAGTTCCTCCGCCGTGACCGGTTTACCATCCAGCATAGGCTCCGCTTTGAAAGCAACCAATTGTTCCATGCCCAGTGCCGATGTGGCTCCAGGCAACCGTTCTGTTCCCCTATTCAACATCTGCAGACGCAGTCCCGCACGACGTTTCCCGGCACGACTCCACCTTGAAGGCATGAGAACGGTTATCCCAGCCTTCTGCAAACGTGGAACTGCATGCGTGAGAAATTCGAAGAAACCCTGCTGCTCCAGCTTAATTTCCTCTGGGCGAGCGGTAAGCAGCGCCGTCTCCAATTCAGGTGCCAGTTCTGCTGCTTGCCCGAGTGCCATCAATAATTGCTCTGCCGCCGAGGTATATAACACCTTACCTCGGTCCAGATCTCGCTCCGGATGTGCCCAGATGGTCCGTGCAGGCAACCTCAGGCTTGGTTCCTGCTCACTGTCCACCCAAAAGCTTATTCCCCATATCGTTTCATGTTCGCCCAGTGGAGGCTCCAAGCGGAGCACCAGCTTCAATTGGCCTTCAGCAGGCGCCATCTCTTCTGCTCCCACGATTGGCATTGACGTTCCACCAACTTCTTGCAGCGTATGAATAAACGCTGTCATATCGTCCGTCGGCCCTTGCACCGTCACAGGACGGAACATCGAGATCAGACTGTTCCACCAGAGTTCGGCTACTGGCGAAGATCCGCGTCGATATGGGGTGCGATAACGGGACAGTTCACTGTCCATGCCCTCCAGTTCACTTGTCACTACAGCATGAATCATGCCACTCATGAATGAAAATAATACCGCAGCCCCTGCTTCTTCACGCGTTTCTGGTTCCAATGAAGCATAAGCTCCAGGAGCAGCCAATCCAATTGGAGGCATCGCTTCTGCAAGATCGCGGAAGCGTTCGATGTCCTCCTCCTGCTGCAAGCGTGGCCGCCATACACCTGTTAATGTCTCTTGCCCGGTCCGTCGCCGTGCTCCGGTCTTTGCTGCGAATTCAGCCGATGGAGCAATTGCTCCCCGCAACAGCAGCTCCTGTGTGAACTGCGCTGCTTTGATCCAGTAACGCATCTCTTCTCCAACCTGAATTCCGGCTGCATTTAACAAACGGTCATCCCATTGCAGCAGCAACCTGAAGGCATCCTTAGGCGAGACTGCCAATCCTTCCAATGTGCGCCCCAGCAGCTGACGCCGCTTCGTGTTCTTGGCTTCAGCCGTGTTCCTCAGCGGATTCGGCCAGCGCAGCTCCGCAAGACGCAGAGCGGCAGGCTGAAACAGACGACCCCCGTCGCCAAAATTCAACCTTCTTACCACGTGGCTCCATGCATCCACACGCGGTTCCGATGTTTCACCGGAAAAACAAAAAAATACGTCACCAAGCCATACTCCATACAGCGATTGCATCATTAAAGTCTCCCGTCATCCCTTCGCATTGTTACTCTCCATCATATACGAAAATGACCGGATTTAAAAACCTTTGCCCACAAAAAGTGGTTATTTCGATGGTTAGGGCGTGTCTGAAAACGCCCTAGCGGCACAAAAAAATGTCCCTTCTCCCGAAAAGCGGATGAGGAACATTTGGGTAAACCGAAGGATTGTACTGAATATTGAAAGAATTACGGACCGTTATACTACTATGATCTGATCAAGCTGCCCAGTAATACATCCAGGTTCAAAATGCCTGCACGGTGATCTGCACAGAACCCGATTTTGTCAAAAACGCCAAGCATGAAACGGCGGTGTTCCTCAGCTGGTTCCTCGAAACGATCGTAACTTACGACAGAATCGACCATATCTACGATCAAAGGTACAAATCCACCTTTGTAAGGCACCACAATAATACGTGTAGAAGAGGTATCCTCCTGGTCTGGCATGCCTAACAATACACGAAGACTCACAACCGAAACGACCTTACCATACAACGAAGCAAAACCTCGGATCTCCGGGCTTCCAAATGGGACTGTTGTTACCTGCACCATTCTGATGATCTCATGAACTTCATCAATTCGTAGTGCAAAGATCTGGTCTCCTACCGAAAAATTAATATATTGCATTCCCTCGTCCATAGTTATCCCCATATCCTCTCATTCCGTATAATCAGATCATTATAAAATATAAAAACAAAACCATAAGAAGAGCACTTTATTTGGGCTAAGTGACCTGCTTGTGGTTCGCATTCACCAAGTCACCACAGGTACTTTCGTCCCATTAGATGTTACTTTGGTGTATCGGTTATTTTTGATCAAATGTTTAGGCTTCAGAGCAATTTTGCCAACTTCAACAGACGTTGCATTACGGTTGCTGTCTCCGCTCTGCTCATTTTCCTTATTATGGAGGGTGGTGGAAGTCAGTCGTTTTAGTATTGAGCGTAAGTAACCTGACATTGGATTGAAAAATTATATTCAAAAAAAAGACCAAAGATCAGCTTTATGCCGATTTTTGGTCTTTTTTATCCCCATATATTATGGATCTGTTTCTATGTTTTCAAATACTTGGAACAAAAAAGCGATATTCCTGTGGATAACTTGTTTTATTACTCCAAAACAACTGTTTTATCGGATGAAAACACGAGTTATACCTGATTTGTGGATAAGTTGTGCACATATTGCACACATGTTGTGGATATCTTTAGAGTTTCATGTGGATATTCATTAATTTAATGTGGACATGTTGTGTATTTGTTTGTAAATCTGACGTAAAATCTGAATTTTCGCTTCAGTTATCCATTACTGTGGACACGTTGTGGACATGCCCAATTTCCTTCGCTGTAGTTATTCGACCAATTCACCCTGACGCATGATCAGCCTGTCATCGATGTACACGTCCGGCTTTTGTACAACTGCATCAATATGAACACCCGCGGCAATCGTTCCACCAAATGTGTTATTGCTGCCAAAGGCCACATGAATTGTGCCGTACACCTTCTCATCTTCCAGCACCACACCCGTGATTCGTGCCTTATTATTGGTACCGATCCCGAATTCGCCGAGAAAACGACCATCGCCCTCACCAAGCGTTTCCAGTAACTGAGCCCCATCTGGTCCTTCAGCTGACACCAACCGTCCTTCACTAACGGTTAATAACATCGGTTCACGAAGTGCCCCAATTCCAGCAACGGAACCATCTACAACAATACTGCCCTCGCCCTTGCCCTCAACGGGAGCAATATAGGCTTCCCCTGACGGCAAGTTGCCCGATTCACCAGGGTTCAAATACATACCTGTGCTTGGTACACCGTTACGATCTTCAATGGAAAAGGAAAGACTATGGCCCTGCTTCTCTATTCGCACATGGCGACCTGCGGTTAATAGAGCCGTTACCTTCTCAGTCAACGCCTTTACTTGCGAATATTCAGCTGTAATGGCTCCGTTCACAAACATATCCTCTGTAATGCCAGGCATTGTTGCCACTCGGGTCCCTGAAGCAGCGGCTTTTTTGCGTGCCTGGGTATGTGTTAATGAATATCGCGTTACACACACGGCTACATCTGCTCGAATCATGGCCTCTGCAATTGGCGCAGGTGGCTCTTCGCCGGATCTGCTGCGTTCCTCCATGATTAACAGGACTGATTCTGCGCCAAGTGCTTTGCCTGCCTCATAGATGGATTCAGCCAGATCCCGTTTCATATCGTCTGCGACAACTACCAGATTCTCTCCGCTGCGCAGTCCGAGACATTCCGTTAGCACATTTTTACTGATTTCCACACGTTGCTTGCTCATACATTCATCTCTCCTGTCTTTGGTTCAGCTCTCAAGAGTCGACTTGACCCTTTCGACAATTGGCACGGGATTCCTGCATGTCCAAACCTGAACTCACCTCAAGGTATCGGCCCATTCGGCGAGGATTGCAGCTGTTTCCTTATACTGAAACGTCGGAAAGTAATGTCCATAGGGTACATCTATCCGTTTGACCTGTGAGTTCATATCCTGGGGATAGTGATATTCCCGATCTTGATTGGCCCATACAACTAATGCATTCTTGGCATAATGCTGACTTTTCATTTTCGCCCACAACGTTGATCTGGCGCCTTTCCTCTGACCCGAGTGGATCCACCGCAACAAGTCTGCATGCGTTCCTGCAATGCGAGGGGACTGGAGACTGGAGCGTATTCTCTTGCCCATGGTATCGGCCATAACACTGCTGTCGCCTACACCGCTATGTGAACTGAACATTTGATTCCAACTTTTCTCCGATCTGCCACGCAGCAGGGAGCGCATTACCCCTCTCGGCAAACGGGAAATCCATCTCAGCACATTCGGATTCGAATTGTTGGCAACTGGCTGAAGCAACCCCAGCCGAATGTCTGTCCGCCCGCTACGCATCTGTGCCGCAGCTGCAATAGCAGCCCCTATCGAATGCCCCACCAACTTCACCGGACCTTTAAACTCACCGAGCACCTGAAGCAACGCTTCCACCTGACCTTCAAACGCTTCATCTCCCTGATGCACCGGGGAGCGTCCGAATCCAGCGAGATCGATTAACCATACCGGGTTCCCGGTCCGGTCCCTAAGCTGTTTTCCTAACGGTAACATCTCATCTGCAGATTGAAGCAAACCATGCACAATAATCCAAGGCTCTCCCTCACCCTCCCAACCAAGGATAGCCATATTTCCGCTCCGCGACCGAATATAATCTGTCGGAAAACCCTCAGGTAACGGCGTGTACCGAAAACGATAGTCCAGATCGGCTGTAACCAGCGGAAGCTGTTCCCGGATATCTGGCCACGATTGCCCCATACGTGTAAACAGAGCCTCCGTCTCTTCAACCGGGAATGACCTCTTGGTAATAAAAGCAACCGACTCCGCTGGAACACCACTGATGCGTGAACCACCTGATTTCATGATCCATTGAATCCATGGTAATGGCACAGCCCCTTTGGGCTTGGGTACGTCCAATTGCTGCGCCAAGAGTTGCAGCAGTTCCTTCATATTGGGACTGTCTTCCCTCCGCGCCAATAGCGGATAAGTTCCTCCGACTGGAGCAGCTTCCCTGGATAGAAAAACAAGCGTCTGTGCAACAATGTCATTCTCCACAAGCGGTAACCAATAGGATGAACCTCCCGGCACTACCAGCATAAGTCCTTTCTGAATCGCCTGAATGAGCAGCCCAATTCCACCCGTTTGCTCGGTTTCACCGGTGGGACGTGGTCCAACCACTGTGCTCGGATTTACAACGGATAAGGGATAGTGATGCTGTTCTGCATGCTCGCGAATAAGCAGATCGGCATGAAACTTCATCTCTTCATATGCACTTTCATTGTTATCCACATGCTCAACCTGTAGATAATTTCCCTGTTCATTCCGCTCTCCATAAGGACTCATATAACCAACAACGTGGATAAAGTGTCTCAATCCATGAGTACGGTGGATTTCCTGTGCTAGCTGTGCGACTTCTCTGGCCCCGTTCATAAATATCTGCTCAGCTACTTTTCGTTCCAAAGTGACGTCCATCGTTCCTCCCGCATGAATGATCACATTTGCTTCAAGAGCACGCTCCCGATCCGCTGGGGTAAGGCCAAGACCCGACATGGACAAATCACCTGTAATAAAGGTAATTCGGTCGAAATCCTTCACTCCATAAGCCTTCAGCACAGTTCTGGCTCGCTGTTCCGAACGAACCAGCAAGAGCAATTTTACGCCTCCCTGCGTGAGTTGTTTGACCGTTTCTTTGCCGATAAAACCTGTGCTTCCTGTCATAAAAATGGTCGTGGCTGCAATATCAGACTTGCTTATTACCTGATTCATGTTTGTTGAATTTGCTGCTCTGTTTACTTCATTGGATACACGGTTAGTATGTACAATCATTCTGTTACGGCTCCTTTTAGTACTATATAGTACTAGTTATATTCAAAAAAAGAGCTTCGATTAACGAAGCATCTGACAAAACGTACGTGCCGATTGTTCTATAATCCCAACATCACGGGCAGTTCCCGCTAGGATTAGTGAACCTTCCAGTGCTGCAATAAACAACAACGCAGCCGGTCCCGGTTCGATTTCTTTGCGAAATTCACCGCGATCCAAACCTTGCTGAAACAACTTCTCCACCATCGGTCTAAGCTCACGAAAAAATCTCGATATGCTTTCCTTCACTTGGGGTGCACTGTCTGGTGTCTGCATATATAACGTAACAAAAGGACAGCTCCCTTCGTAATTTCGGCCCTCAATACCTGCCGAAAGCAATGCCATAAATGAGTAGATACGCTCCTCCACTCCTCGCTCACGCTGACTGAGCAGCAGATACAGCTCCGACTCATATTGGGCAATCCAGTATTGTACCACGGACTGGAGCAGTTCCTCCTTGTTTTTAAAATGATAATAAATATTCGACTTCGATACCCCACTCACTCGCACGACTTCATCCATGCTGACGTAGCTGTACCCCTGACGCAGAAATAATTGTGCCGCCACTTCAACCGCCTTGGTCCGGTTCACCGGATTGGAACTCTTGGATTTGGCAGGTCCCGTGTTCATTTTTTGATTTGTCATATTTAGAACTATATAGTACTAGTTAAATAAAAACAAGTTTTTCTGTTAACAAAAGATGATCTCTTACTCCAACTACTCCATACTTGTCCACATTTAGAGTGTTATACACACAGGATATCCACATATAGTATTAACTCTGTGTTAAATACGTCATGAGATCGTTAAACTGCTTTCGGGTTATCCACATTTCAGGGATATTCCCATCTATCATTTTTCCAGCGAGTACTTTTTGACTCCTTGGAAAAACGAAAACAGGCCAACCAGAAATAGATTTCTGGTTGGCCTGTTTCAATTGACTTAATTATCTATTAGACTAACTTTTCTATCCAAAAATTTCTGAACAGTTTTTGGTAACCTGTGGATACCGTCCATGATCCGAATTATTTTTTCAGACTATCCCAGTTCTGTTGCAATGCGTCGAGCAATCCGGCTTTATCCGATTTGCCTGCAACGTAAGCCTGAATCGTGCTGCCATACTCTTGTGGAACCCCTTCAGGGAAACGGTTGAAGTTCCAGCTGAGTGTTTTATTTTCCTGGCTATACTTCATGATCTCTGTTGCTAGGTCACCCAGATCCTCTTCCGATGCCGTGATGGAACTGAACGCCGGAATGAATTTGAATTCTTTCGTCATGTATTGTTTCCCGATATCCGAAGTTACGAGCCACTCCAAAAACTCTTTTGCTTCCGGTTTCACTTGAGAGTTCTTGTTCACAACCCAATAGTTTGGCACACCGACAAACAATTTGTCATTTGGTTCATTGTTAATTGGCATTGGCAGGATACCCAGATTCAGATCTGGATCAATTCCATCGATCTGTACTTGAGTCCAGTTCCCTTGCTGCATCATCGCCGCTTCTCCACTCGCAAACAACGTAACTTGCGTATTGTAGTCGGTTGTCAGCGGGTTTTTGTTGCTGTATTTCAGCGTTAAGTCGAGCAAGTTGATCCAGTCGGCGAACACTTGGTTGCCAGGAATCTTCTCCGTACTTTCGTTGAGTCCCTGGATGAATTTCACCGGATCTGCCTGATTTGCAAATGCGACGTTTACGTTATGATTGCCCAGCACCCACCACTCCTGATATCCGTTCGAGAAAGGCGTAATCCCTGCGGCTTGAAGTTTCTGTGCAGCTTGATCCAATTGTTCCAATGTCGTTGGAATTTCGGTAATACCTGCTTTTTGGAAGAGGTCTTTGTTATAAATGAAACCATAACCCTCCAGCGCGAGCGGCTGTCCGTAGAGCTTGCCGTCTTTGGTCATTGGCTCTTTGGCTACTTCGAGTGCATCCTTGGCCCATGATTCTCCAGACAGATCTTCCAGATATTCAAGCCATGTATCCAATTCACGATAACCACCAACGTTGAAAATGTCTGGTTGTTCGCCAGCGGCAAACTTGGCTTTTAATGCAGCACCGTAGTCACTGCCGCCACCTACAGTTTGAATGTCCAGCTTGACGCCTGGATGGGAGGATTCATATTCCGCTTTAAGACGATTGAGCGCTTCCGCAATCTCGACTTTGAATTGGAAGATTTTAATGGTTTTATCCCCGGCAGCAGCCTCGCCGCCACCTTGAGCATCCGTGTTGACCGGACTGCCACTCTTGTCCCCATTGCCACAACCCGCGAGCATTACCGAAAAAGCAATCAGCATAAGCAACGTCAACTTCGTCATTCTTTTCATACATACACTCTCCCTATAGTAGTTTCAGTATAACAGTTCCACTAATGAATATTTACACTGGCACTCCGATGACAGAATAACCTTCCCTTGAAACGTGTTTTCAATCTAACGAAATGAGCGCACGTTATTCGCACCTATTTGCACAGATCTTCAGCCTAACGAATCACAGAGACGCTATTTCGTTGTTTTGGTCGAATTTCAAGGCTCTGACGCCGTTTTGTACCCGAATAATAACGTTGCTGAGATTCGTTACAATTTGTATTCCTTGATTATCCACCTATTAAGATGTGGTGGATTCGTTAGCGCTTTGAACAGGGAGCATACCATCACTCTGCAGAAGAAGTTCCTGGCTATACAAGCTTCTTTCTTGGTCATTTCTTTTTATCGGTCTTTTCTCTTTATTGCTCTCTTCCCCAGGAGAATGCCCAAGCTATGCGGGCATGACTCCCTTTGCACACTTCCATGCGAGGTGGGAGCAAAGGGATCAGGATGCGTTGTAGGAGCGGAGCGTCGCCTTTGATACTCGGTGGCTTCCTTGCCCTAATACATTCAGGCCACCGAGGAGCAACAGCGACCGAAAGCGCAACTTGAGCCCGGTAGCGACCTGCACTCACACTCCCCGCTTGAACCCGCCAGCGAGCCTGCACTCGCACACTCCCTTCTACCTCACCGATCTGATCTTTAAATCTTTTACTTGGTCTTTTCTCTTTATTGCTCTTTTATCATTATCGATGCTTTCTCTTCCCTAGGAGTCATGCCCAAGCTATGCGGGCATGACTCCCTTTGCCCACCTCCATGCGAGGTGGGAGCAAAGGGATCAAGGATGCGTTGCAGGAGCGGAGCGTTCGCCTTTGATACTCGGTGGCTTCCTTGCCCTAATACATCCAGGCCACCGAGGAGCAACAGCGACCGAAAGCGCAACTTGAGCCCGGTAGCGACCTGCACTCGCACTCACCCTTTAACTGATCCAGCAGTAATCCCCTGAATGATATACTTCTGCATCAGCAGGAAGAAGATAATGATCGGCATGATACCGAGCACAAGTGCCGGCAAGGCCAGATCCCATTGCTTCGTATATTGACCGAAGAGTGCAAAGGTCGCAATCGGGATTGTACGCAGGTTGGAGCTTTGCAGGATCAGGGATGGGAGCAGATAATCATTCCAGATCCAGAGTGTGTTCAAAATGATGACGGTTACATACATCGGTTTCATGAGTGGAAATACGATCCGGAAGAACACCCCGTAGGCAGAGCTTCCATCCACCCGAGCCGCTTCCTCAATCTCCAGCGGGACGGATTTTACAAACCCGTGGAACAGGAAGACAGACATCGGTGCCCCGAAACCGAGATAACAGATAATGAGGCCGCCAAGGCTGTCGATCAATCCCAGATTACTGGTTACAGTAACGAGTGGAATCATGATAGACTGGAACGGAATCACCATAGCGGCAATGAACATGCCGAACAAAATCCGGTTGAACCGGGTATCACTGCGGACCATTCGATACGCGGCCATGGAACTGATCAGCACAAGCAACAGATTGCTGACTACCGTAACGATAAGCGAGTTCATCAGCGCCGACGGGAAGTTAATTTTCTCCCAAGCGTTCGCATAGTTGCCCCACTGAAATACTTCCGGCCATGCAGCCGAATTGGTAAGTAGATCACCGAATGTTTTGACCGAATTCACAAACAGGAAGTAAAACGGAACCAGGAATAAAAGTCCAAGGAGTACCATGACAATCTCGGTTACAATGGTACTCAAGCGGTAATTTTTCGTCGTCTCCATTAGGCTTCTACCTCCTTGCTCTTCGTCAGACGTACCTGAATCATGGTGATGATGGCAACGATTACGAAGAACACGAGCGCCTTGGCGGTTCCGATGCCATATCTGTTATTCACAAAGGCTTCATTGTAAATATTAAGTGCAACCGACTCTGTTGATCCGAATGGTCCACCTTTGGTCAGTGACAGATTGAGATCGAACATTTTGAACGACCAAGAGATCGCCAAGAACAGACAGATCGTTACACCCGGCATAATGAGCGGAAGAATGATGCTCCGCAGTACCTGCCAGCGACTTGCGCCATCAATCTCGGCAGCTTCCAGCAGATCAGGGGATACATTCGTCAGAGATGAGATGTAGATGACCATCAGATATCCTGCGGTCTGCCATACAAACACAATCACGATTCCCCAGAAGGCGGTCGGTTCATCTCCCAGCCAAGGAAGGTTGAAGAAGGACCATCCTGTTACATCGCCTACTGCTGAAAACCCTTTCACAAATATGAACTGCCAGATAAAGCCGAGCAACAACCCACCGATCACGTTAGGCATAAAAAAGATCGTACGCAGAATGTTTCTCGTCTTGAGCGGTTTGGTTAGGAAATACGCCAGGAAAAATCCAATCACATTGGTCAGTACTACACCAACCACGGTGAAGCGCACCGTAAACCAAAATGCCGTTTGGAACTTGGGATCATTCGCAAAAACATGCACGAAGTTATCGAATCCTACCCAATTAATGTTCTCGGATACCCCGTTCCAATCCGTGAAGGAATACACCATGCCAAGCAGGAAAGGGACCACGATGATGAGAATAAAAAACACGATGGAGGGACCCACGAACACAAGCTGCTGTAACAGCTGTGAAGATTTGCGATGCTTCATATCGTTCTCCCCTTCTATAGATGGATGAAATTGGTCTCTTTTTCTATTAAACCCCAATATCGCCGTGGGAAACACCGACCCTCGTGAACAGTTGGGGGTAAAATATTGTCCTCTCTTAACCTGCAACCAGAAGGGGTGTTCCGATGTCCAAATACTACAGTATACGCACCAAATTGATTGCCTTTATGCTCATCGCTACCACACTTCCACTGCTCGCTTCGATCAGCATGACGTTTATTCAGACCAAGACAGCCTTGCGGGAACAGGCTGTTGAAGAGAACAAACGCCTGATCTACCAAGCGTCCACCAATCTCAACAACTATGTGGATAACGTGGCCAGAGCGTCGCTGGCTGTGTATAATGACCCGAACTTTCTGCGCAACTTGGCAAAAATTCCTGGTGATTATCGTGCGGTTGCCGAGGTGTACACCACTTTGCAGACGATACGCGCGGCTGTGCCGGATGTATTCCAGCTGTATTTGCACTCTTTTGCCGCCAATCAATCCACCTTGATTACAAATCCCTTTCCGAAGCGGGAGGAACGCAAACAGGCCTATTCCGGCTCGCTTCATGGAAAAACAGGCGGTGATAGCCCGGACATCTGGGTGGAATCGGCACATATGAGTCACACGTACGGATTCAAGGCAGCCTCCCCCGATGACCCTGCCAGAACGGTCATTACCCTGCATCGGGTGATCAAGGATATTCCGTCCACCGAGCGCCTGGGTGTACTCGCCATTGATCTGAATATGAATACCATTGCAGCAATCTGTGGCAGGCTGTATGATCCGGCTAAGGAACAAATCTATGTTGTGGATGGTCAGAATCAGATCATTTACCAAGGACGTTCCGAGGTCAATCATACGGATGCACTACGAGAGGAAACGGCTGGTGAACTGAATATCGCGCGATCTAGCGCAGGTACAGCCCAGAATGTCGCAGGACATTTTGAACAGGATCGTTCCATGTATGTATACCAGCAACTTGGCAGCACGTACGCTGACTGGACCATCGTCAAACAGATTCCGAATGAGACGTTATATGCCAGAGCCACCACACTTACGCGGAATAACGCGATGATTGCCATCGCAGCACTTGTATTAGTCATTATTGCAACCTTGTTTATCTCCATCCGAATCACCGGTCCGCTCAAGCAACTCATGCGGTATATGAACCAGATTCAAGCCGGGCGTCTGCATGTGGATATCCATCTATCCAGTCGCGATGAATTCGGGGTGCTCGCTCGTCATTTCCGAGATATGATGGATACGGTAAATAATCTTATTTTGCGGGAATATCGACTCGAAATCGCCAATAAGACAAATCAGCTCAAAGCGTTGCAAGCGCAGATTCATCCGCATTTTCTATATAACACACTGCAATCGATCGGTACACTTGCCCTTCAACAGCAGGGACAACGGGCGTATATACTACTCTCTAGCCTGTCCAAAATGCTGCGCTACAGCATGCGGGATCAGACCCGCGTGACCTTACGCGAAGAGGCCGAGCATGCCCGATTATATCTGGAACTGCAGCAGGAGCGGTTCGGTGACCGCCTTGAGGTGGATTTGGATTTTGCCGAAGATACCCTGTCTGTCGAAATGCCAAGAATGACGTTACAACCTTTAATTGAAAACTATTTCAAACATGGAGCAGATATTCAGCCAGGCAAAGGTCACATATCCCTATCCAGCCGCCGGATCAACGATCATTGGATTGAAATAGAACTGAATAATAACGGCCCCTCCATACCTGAAGATAAATTACTGGAGATCCGCGGATGGCTGCATCAAAGTCATACAACAACCGGGTTATCCACACAAGAATCCGACGAGTCTGAATCCATCGGTCTACGAAATGTAATACGCCGACTTCAATTGAACTCACATCCCGGTCACTCAGCCAGGCTTGAGATCAGTAATCGGGAACCCAATGGTGTGAAGATCACGGTTAAACTATACGCGGGAGAGTGAACAACATGAAGGCACTGCTTGTAGATGATGAAAAACATGTCCGCGATGCCATAAGGTTGCTTGGTCATTGGGAAGAGTTTGGCATTGATACATTACTTGAAGCAGCAGACGGGGATGAAGCCATCGCCGCCATCACGGTACATCAACCTCAAATCATACTCAGTGACATGCGTATGCCAGGCAAGGACGGTATGGCATTGCTTGAATGGATATCGACTCATGCCCCACACAGCAAGGTGCTGGTTATCAGCGGATATGATGATTTTGAACTCGTGAGGCATGCAATCAGGCATGGTGGCATGGACTACCTCCTGAAACCTGTGGAAGCAGATGAGCTGAATGCATCTCTATTAAAGGCCGTTACAGCTTGGGAAGAGGAAGACGCCATTCGGATACAATCCACCAGGCAATCCATTGTCGTTAATCGAATGCGTCCCCACTACCAGGATCGTCTGCTCACCGAACTTGCCGTCGGCAGAGGCAGCAGCCCATCACACATGCAGCGATTGCAGGATGAGTTAAATCTCCCCTGTCTAATCCCTGTCTGTAGTGTCGCTGTCACCAGCCTGTCCCATCTGGATGCAGATTGTCTGGCAAAATACCGTAGTCAACCAGATCTGCTTGTGTTCTCGGTGCTCAATATCTGTGCCGAGATGTTATCCACACCAGACGAAGGTGTAATGTTTCGTCAGTTGGATCAACCGGACGAGATTGTTCTGCTACATTGGGGTTCATCCACTTCATTGGAACATATTCTGGACAAGGTCAATCATGGAT
This sequence comes from Paenibacillus sp. FSL K6-2393, assembly GCF_038002545.1. Lineage (NCBI taxonomy): Bacteria > Bacillati > Bacillota > Bacilli > Caryophanales > Paenibacillaceae > Paenibacillus > Paenibacillus sp. FSL K6-2393. The sequence goes on along the minus strand of NZ_JBBOCU010000002.1, from coordinate 615,506 downwards.
TGGAGCAGACGATTCAGCGCAGGCTTCATTTTGGCATCTCCACCTGTGAGTCCTACCCTGGCGGAATCTCAGCGGCCTATCTGGAAGCAAGTTCAAGGTTGTGGAGACGTAATGCTGTGCAAATTAAACAGCCAATCCATGCGTCAGTGGAATCATCAAATGGGAAGAAAATCAGGCGTTTAACCGCCCATGAAGAACCCCTGCGTATGGCAGCCATGAGCTGCCGGTCTTCCAGTGTATCTGCTGCGGTCGCCGAGTGGATTGACCCGATTACTGATCTTGAAGTTGTCAGTGCTGAGCAGATTCAGCAATGGATCGACGAGCTGGAATGGATGCTGAGCCGCTGGCTTGATGATACGGCAGGTTCGTCACCCAAAGAGGAAGAAGTAACGGAGGAACAGTCTATTCCCTTTGCCGAGTTACCTTTGGACGCTGAAGGACTGTTATCCTTCCCCCTGCTTCGTTCATTATTGGAACAACGACTGCTTGCCGCAGGAAAGGCGCTCACCGCTCATCACCACGCCAATCCCGATCCCATGAGTGAGATTGCACGTTATATGGACGCCCATTATCAGGAGGACCTGTCCTTACAGCAGATTGCCGCGCGTTTCTATCTGAGCCGGGAGTATATCTCCCGTAAATTCAAACAGCAATTTGGTCTGAACTGGTCGGAATATTTGGGCAAACTGCGGATCAACAACGCCAAGCTGTTACTGCAAAACCCTTCCCTGCGTGTCGCCAAAATCTCGGAGATGGTTGGATTCCAGGATGAAAAGTATTTCAGCAAAGTGTTCAAAAAAATGGAGGGCATCACGCCAGCAGAATATCGTAAAACATTATTGGAGGCAGGTACGTAACGAGTATTTGATCCGAATTAAAAAGAGTACTCCCGGCATGACCCATCGGAAGTACTCTTTTTATTTTACTTTTACAGAAAATAGCCTATATCATGACGACTTGTTGGCTCTTTCTTTTCTGAGATAGGATACGATCCGAGAGATTGTACCTATAAAAATTACAGCCATAAATCCATAAGCCATATTATTTCCTGTCTTATGAGCCACTACGGGGAAATAGATGAGGCTGAACAGTAATAGGACAATATCCAGGTAGAACATAATCTTCCGATAAATAGGGATTCTCACCTCCCTTTTATTTACCAAAAATGGTTTTATTAATTGTAATATATCATAACATATATACGTCCTAGTCCGCTCATCGATCCCGCAAAATCACCGCAGGTACAAGTCGAATGTAGATTAGCTCCCCTGCAAGCTCCACCATCGTCTGTGTAACGATAACTGCTGCAGCTATGGTTGCCCATTCTGTCGGGAGTGCCAGCGCCAGCGGCAGAACAACCAGCGAATTCCGTGTGACTGAACTGAAGATCAACGCCCGCCCGGAGCCTGGATTCAATCCAAACCAAGTAACAATAAGCCGAGATATCCAAGGCATAAGGATTAGAAAAGCAACATAGATCGGGATCACGTTCACGATAATCGCCATATCATTGTAGACTTTGCCAATCTGGGAAGCGACAACCACGATCAGCGCAAGTGCCATCATCGGAACCGGGAGCCATGCCGTCGCATTCATGAACCGATCCCCGCTCACTGTACCTCTGGAGAAAACTTGTGTAACAACAGCGAGCAGCAGTGGAATAACGATCAGGAACAGAAAAGCCTCCACAAACGGCCCAACCTGCATGACCTGCGCTACCTCAGCACCCATCAATAACCATAAATAAAACGGCAACAGGATCATTTGTATGACAAATAAAAGAGGTGTAGCGGCGAGCATCAGTTTTTCATTGCCCCTGCCGAGTTGTGTGAACACAATGACGTAATCAATACAGGGTGTTAACAGTACCAGATAAACTCCGATCAGAACGCCTGGTGATTGCGGAAAGACCAGTGTAAGCAACCAAACAACTACAGGTACAACGATAAAATTAGCCACCAGTAACGCACCCATAAATCGAAGATTCGACCAGGACTCTTTTAACTGTAAAAAGGGAATCTGTACGAACATGCTATATAACAGCATGGCCAGTATCGGAGACACGGTGTAGCCCAAAATATCCCCCCATGCCGGATTACTCAGCCCTATCGCTGCTCCTACGAACAGTGCAACTACATAGAACCAAGTCTGCTGTTTCTCCATCGTTTCTCTTGTGAGCATTCTCTGCCTCCTCTCATTAGTGAGACATCATGGGCATGGACATATTTCTGCATCGTTTCGCGTACATTGGGACAGAGTACCGTTCCAACATAGCGGCTGAGCGCAATGATCTGAAAGATCAACTTGTGAATTTTTTGCGGCTGTTATTAGAATGTGCAAGAACTGGGTATATTCATTGTAGACTGACCCGTGGTTCATTCATTTCGTTAAACCAAGGAGGAAACACAATGTCACGTAACAATCCGTACAAGTGGTTAAACGCCATTGGTTTTATCGCTGTAATTATCGTGAACTACCTTTCCAACGCTCTGCCGATCGGGGGCAGAACCAATAAGGAAGTATCGGATATGTACCCTGTGCTGCTCACACCTTCTGGCTATGCCTTCTCTATATGGGGTCTGATCTACCTGCTATTAGCAGGGTTTGTGATCTATCAGTTCGTGCCCGCTTCCTGGAAAAGGGACTCGATTACCCGTCTCGGGTATTGGTTCCTGGCAAGCTGCGCTTTCAACGTAGCCTGGATTTTTGCTTTTCAAAACTTGCAGACCGGTCTCGCTTTACTGATTATTGTACTGCTTCTGTTGTCTCTGATCATGCTGTATGTAAAAACACGTACCATTACTGTGCCAACCACTGCTGAGATCTGGCTTGTGAAGCTGCCATTCAGCATTTATCTTGGATGGATTAGCGTGGCAACCATTGTCAATGCAGCGGTGCTGTTATATAAAATAGGCTGGGATGGTTTTGGTATCAGCGAACCAACCTGGACGATCATTATGCTGATTGTGGGTATGGTGCTGGCTGTACTCGTTAGCTTCCGTTATCGCGATAGCATATACCCACTTGTATTCACATGGGCGTATATCGCCATTGCACTTAAACAAAAGGATGTCACTTCCGTATATTATACGGCAATCATCATTGCGATCGTCCTGGCCATCTATGCGGTATGGCTGTTCTTCGCCCGGAATCAGGATCGCGATTGAGCAAATCCCATCATATATATCGCTTAAATATAACGCAAAAATGCAAAAAGCCGATCCTGGTCATTCGACCTGAAATCGGCTTTTTATGTATACCTTAGCGAATGAAGGTTGTCCTATTTCAGGGCAATAACCTCAATCTCCACCAGTGCATCTTTTGGCAAACGAGCAACTTCCACTGCACTGCGTGCAGGATACGGCTGTTCGAAGAACGTGCTATACACTTCATTCACAGGAACGAAGTCGTTCATGTCTTTCAGGAACACCGTCGTTTTCACGATTTTATCCATACTTGTGCCTGCTGCTTCAAGGATAGCCTTCACATTGCTCAAAGACAGACGTGTCTGCTCCTTTACATCTGCGCCGAACTCTCCTGTTTGGGGATTCAGACCAAGCTGTCCGGAAGTGTAGATGAAATCGCCTGCATCAACGGCTTGACTGTATGGACCAATGGCGCCTGGCGCCTGATCGGTAGAGATTGGTTTTTTCATGGACGAGTTCTCCTTTGTGTTCGTTATCCTGCTGCCGCATGGAGTCAGGGTTCGAACTCATTTTTGTTGCCTATTATACCACGATCTACCTCAAGCGAGAACCGCTCCTCACTAGCCACATGAAGCAAACAGCTCGTTCAAAGGTTTCTTAGCCCCCGTCCACACCAAGGACATGAATGACTTCATTTGAATACACATGGTTTCCCTTGGCTTGCACCATCGCAATATTGGTCATAGCCTGTGCAATGGTTGCGGCGTGGACCGCCCGGTATTTGTCCGCTCTGCCTTTCATCCAGCGTTCCAGAAACTTCATGGCATAGGCAGCCATCTGCTCACCAAACCGCTTCTCGTTTCGATCTCCAAGAATTAAGGAAGGGCGGAAGATATGCAATGACGAAAAACCGATATCGGACAATGCATCCTCCATTTCCCCCTTGGTCCGACTGTAAAAGACCCGGGAATCTGCACTCGCTCCCATGGAGGAGATCACCATCATCTGTGATACACCCTGTTGCTTCGCAATAGTAGCTGCACGAACCGGGTAATGATAATCCACCTGACGAAAATTGTCCTGACTGCCTGCTTTTTTGATCGTTGTCCCCAAACAACAATACAGGTCATCGATTCCATCGAATAAGTGGTCTTGGCTCTCCAGCTGTTCCCAGTCCACCACATGCTGTTCCAGTTTGGGATGTTGCAGCTCAAGCGGACGTCTAACCAGAACCCGAACCAGGCTGTATGCCGAGTGCTCCAGCAGATTATGAACCAGTAATTCGCCTACAAGCCCCGTGGCTCCAATCACCATGGCTTTCCGTTCGAGACGATTCAAATACATCCCTCCACTTCGCCATCTTTTTTGAAGTCATACCAGATACATATGATCAATCTAAACATTTACAAGGTTGTTCTGTCATCGAAGTGCCAGTGTAAATATTCATTAGTTGAAATTATATCGTTTCTATTTTAACAGTACACGACGTCCAAGGGTAAATGTCAGAATCAGCATCACGACACCAACCCCCACCTGAAATCCATAGGCTGAGATCCAAGCCAGCGCATCCGACCAAGTCTCCATCTTTTCATACAACCAACCGCCCAACAGCGGCCCAAGAAATGAAGTGACTCCGGTCAGAGCCGAATACACCGCGACAAACATCGGTCTTTCACTTTTGGGTGTGTCTCCGATGGTAAAGTTAAATGCCAGCTGATTGAATCCACCTACACCAATCCCAAGGAAGATATGCGATAGAAATAGCGCGATCAATACAGGCATGAACGACATTAAACCCCACGACAGACAGGAGAGTGCAATGACTGGCAATGTCCAGAAAAGGAGGGTTTTGTTGCTGAATCTGGCATTCAGATTGCCCCAGACATAGAAACCGGCCATCATAACCAGCGTCTGGACTACCGTGATCAGGGATACCGTCTGATAATTAATATTCAATAGATCCAACATAACATAGGAATAGAGCGGAACAATCAAGGTCTGGATCAATAACCAGACAGCCAGGAACAGCGTTGCTTTCAGGAAAGAACGATCCTGGAACGGCTTGATGAACATCCGCCAGAAAACCTTTTCGGTAGAACGTTCAAATGGCACGTCCGGATAGAAGAAATAAATGACTGTGTTGGCAATGGCACAGATCCAAACCGGAATAAACAGGATCAGAAAGCCCATTTCTCCGGGGTAACGGTCCAAAACAATACCGCCTGCGAATAAGCATACGCTTCCAAGAGCATTCAGAATCGTATTTCGAATTCCAAAATAACGCCCTCTCACCTTGGCAGGTACGATATCGCCAATCAGTGAAGTCCAGATCATACCGCCGATGGTATTTGATATAAAAGCAACCGTATACACGCCAATATATACACTTACCCACCACTCTTTGGGGAATATAAACGGAATCAGTCCCGTTGCACTCCACAAAATACGATGTGTGCCCACGAACAGCAGCAGCATGCGTTTACGGCTGCGAATACGCTGCATCCAGTAAGCTGCTCCGATCTGGGCAATGTTCACAAATGTTGTAATCGCGAGCACAAAGCCGATATGTCTCGACCCGGCCCCAAGGTACAGCAGAAATCCGGTTAAAAACGGGCCGCCCAGCAAGGTCTGTAAAATAATTGCCGGTACACCCTCCCATGTTGCAATCGATAAATTCGTGCGTTGTGTCGAACCCTTGCGCCGTGGTTTGCTTGCTAACGGGGGAGGGTTAACGTTGACCGTCTTCTGTATGGGGATACACTCCTTAGACCGGGTCTCAAAAGCCGGTCGATGCTAGTTGTCATCCCAAATTCTACTCACGGCGCGAAGGTTGTCAACTCATTTTTTCACGGTCCAACGGAAGATAGAGATGGAAGGTGCTTCCTTTACCTTCAGTGCTCTCCAGTTCAATCGATCCCCCCAGTAATCTCGCTAAATCCCGACTGATCGACAGGCCTAGTCCGGTACCGCCAAATTTTCGACTAATCGACCCGTCAGCCTGCTGAAATGCTTCAAATATGGAATGATGCTTGTCCTCAGCAATGCCAATGCCTGTGTCCTGAACAGAGAAAATAAGCCATCGATTCTGAATACCTGCATTCTTAATCTGCTTGGTGCTTACGGTCAGTGTGACCTTCCCCCGGTGCGTGAACTTGACGGCATTGGACATCAGATTCCGCAAAATCTGTTGAACCCGCTGGGGATCAGACCAGAGCGTCTCGGGCAGTCCCTGTTTTTTGTCCAGAACCAACTGAATACCTTTTTTCTCGGCAACGAGCTGAAAGTGGCTCATGGCATCTTCTGTAAGTTGTGCGACACTGATATCCTCCAGTACAATATCCAGCCGCCCCGCTTCTACTTTGGAGAGATCCAGAATATCGTTAATGAGCGTGAGCAGTTCCTGCCCGGAGTGGTCGATCATATTGGCAAAACGTACAATATCCTCCTGATCCATCGTGTCCGCATTCTCGCTGATCATCTGGGCAAAGTTAATGACACTGTTCAGTGGTGTACGCAGTTCATGGGACATATTGGCGAGAAATTCGGATTTGTACTGTGAGGCAATCATCAATTGTTTCGCTCGATCCTCCAGTACAATCTGGGCTTTCTGTAACTCTTCCTTTTGCACAGATAAAAGCCGGTTTGTACTCTGGATCAGCAAAATTCGATTCTGTTCATTCTGAAAATCACGTAAAATAAATGCAAAAATAAGGCTCAGCAAAATGCCTGTAGGGAGTGTATAAGGCATAATATGTGAAAAGAAGTATGTAGCCGGGATTACACCAACGATAGCAATGTTTACACTATTGACCACATTGACGATAACTGTAACAAGGATTCCTTTAATAATCAGCCTGTAGTTGCTGCGTCTCATCCATATATTCAGACCTGCACATATCACGCCCAAAATAGACATGTTAAGTACTGCCGCCAATGTAGCATCCGTGATGCCAAAAGTCAGCCGCGACAGCCCAATTCCAATACCCACGATGATTACGCTATAGGGTTGTCTATACGTTAGAACGGCAACAATTAAAGGAACATATCGAAGGTCAAAGACCACTTCATCGGTGAGTTGAAACCCAAAAACCGTACTGATCCAACCTGCAAAAATAAGGACAAGTACGGAACTTATCTGCTTCACTCGGGAAGAAGTACGTATTACGACATATTTATAGAACACACTAGCAAGATATGCAATGGTAATAAGCATCCCCATATTCAATACGAACATTTTTGAAAATTGCATTCACTCACTCCTGTTGTACCGACTTTACTGGCCAAATTGCCTTCGTCCGTATCTGTCTCTATCATATCATGCCCATTGAAACTTCCGCATTCCTTCTTCGTCAAAAAAATACACAAAAATACACAAATCAGGATTCAATTTATGCGCTGGTCGTAGTAGAATATATTGTTGTTTAAATTTAAACTACTATATAGATTAAACTAAAGAATAATTACACTTGCTACTCCGATGACAGAACAACATTCTGATCGCTGTTATCCCCAGATTTTTTCGATTCCCTTTTGTGAAAGGGAAAATCCGTGGATAAAGGCGAAGCGTATGCTTCCGATGCAGCTTTCTTTCAGAAAGCTTTTAGCTCCGCTTCTTCAGGTTATTTCTGTCCTCTCCGTTCTCGTGTAAATGAAAGTATAGTGCAACTTATATAGTTATTTGCTGGGGTCATGTTCGTCGGAACATGAATGAAAGGAGAAAGATGTTGTGCAATTGTTAAAAAGCAAATCCTATTGGCTGTCATTGAGTTTAATGTTGTCTTTGGCCGTCATGGGGCTGTTCTATGATATTCTTAATAGTCCAGAACGCGGGTTCGTAGTACTTGATTCGCCGCTCGACCGGATCATTCCCTACGTACCTGCCATGTCCATTCCATATTTGGGCTGGTACCCGTTTGTATTCGGTGTGCTCGCTTACCTGTGTGCCAAGGATCGACTGACGTACTACCGTGTCTTGTTATCCATGAATATCTGTGTCTGGATCTGTTATCTGATCTACTTCAACTTTCAGACCATGGTACCGCGCCCGGAACTGACGGGTACAGGCCTGGGAGCATCTGTTCTCGGATGGCTCTATAGCCAGGATCGTCCTTATAATTGTTTTCCAAGTATTCATTCTCTTCACTCTTATCTGGTTATGCGCGCTGTTCTCTCGGTTCCAAGCATCCGCAAACCCATCAAGATTTTGGTGGCCGCCGGGGCAGCAACCATTATCGTATCCACGCTAATGATCAAACAACATGTGATCTATGACGCCTTGGGTGCAGTCATACTCGGCGAATGTGTTCTCACTATCATAACAGGCCTCGCTCTACACCGGAGACGCAGAAAAGAATCGAAGTGGACAGAGGGGATCAACTGATCCCTCACTTCGATGGTTTCTGAAGATGCTGTTGTCGTCTCCATTCATCAATAAACAAACCTGCAAAATAGGGGTCCCATTGGGTCCCTTTTCCTTCTTCCAAAATCGTTAGCGCTTTCTCGTGACTCATCCCATTCCGATATGGTCGATCAGACGTCATGGCATCAAAGGCATCCGCTACCGCAATGATGCGGCCAAAAAGGGGAATATCATCACCAGCCATCCCATCCGGGTATCCTTTGCCATCATATCTCTCATGGTGAGATCGTACACCTGGCAGAAAGTCGGCCATGGCATCAATAGGCTCTATCTGCAACAAAATACTCTCTCCCTGCACGGGATGTGTGCGAATAATCGCGAATTCCTCATCGCTTAGTTTTCCATCCTTCAGCAGTACCTCATCAGGTATGCCGATTTTCCCGATATCATGAAGCAGGGCTGATTTGTACAATAAATCCGCCTGTTCCTCATTCATTCCGCTCAGCTTGCCAATCATCAGCGAATACTCTGCCACACGCATGGAGTGTCCTGCCGTGTACTTATCTCGGGCGTCCAAAGCAGCAGCCAGTGTAGAAAAATAACTTTGCAACAGTTGCCGATTGCGTTCCTGTCTCATCTCCAGCCGATTAATCATCATGTTAAAGCCGGAGATCAGTGCCGAAAACTCATCCGCATATAGATCCGGAGCTCGTCTGCCAAGATCTCCCCCCTGAATTCGGTTCATCTCATGCGTCAGTTCAGCAACTGGATCACGAACATCACGAATCAACAGCCAGCTTCCCACCAGCGCAAACCCCGCGCCCAGAACAACGATGAGAATTCCCCACAGTATGTACTCTTTCGCAAATTCACTGTCCATATACTGAAGTCGGATATATGTAGCCAGGAAAAATAGAAATAGAGGAAATAAGCCAATCAGTGCCGTACTTAGCTGAAATTTACGCTGGATCGATACGAGAATGCGTCCTCCCAGTGAAGGTTCCATCCCGTATTGGACTTTGCCTCGATGACGAATCTCAAGTAACAGGGGTCTAATCGCCCGCACCGTTAGGTAATACTCTATCAGCGCATGCATGATGGCAATCAGAAAGGCACAAGCAGCGGCCACGACAATATACAAGTAAGGGAATTCAAGCCACCCTGTGGATATCATCCATATTGTTAATCCGGCTGCCGGAAGTGAAAAACCAAGCATGTGCGGACCCATGATCCGATATATGGTCTGTCCCGGGAAACGATGAATTTTCTCATACATGTGGTTCAGTTCGTCTCTCTCATGATGCTCGGAAGTGAAAAATTGTCTTATCGGGCCAAGCTGCACCCACAGCGTAATTAATTCTGCAACCAGCATGAACAAGAGTGAAATCAGTACAATGAAGATGAGTCGAACAAATTGAATATTGGGTATTTGCAGAGTAGATACCATAACTACTGTACCGACAACAAAAACAGCTGCCAGTGAACCGATCAGATAATTGCGTATCAGGCGAAAGATAAATGAACGGTATGCTTCCAACTGAACCCCTCACTCTCTATGTGCAACCAGTTCTCCCTTGAGACACAGGGAGATTAAGGGTATTGCCTTCTATTTGTTTATCGGTTGCTCCGACTAAAAAAATTAATAAAATCCAATGGGTGGGCACCAGAACTGGAAAACACAAAAAGGCTGCTCCACGACGGAGCAGCCTTTAGTGATATATCCTATATTTATCCTTTAATCTTGGCAGCCAGAATCATTGTACCGCGCGGCTCATCTCCCATTGCATCCGGTTCAAGCGTGATGGCAACCGTATCATAGTCGTTGGCCGAATCCAATGTGTAATATACCGCTCCCGTTCCGTCACGACTAAGGAAAGTACCCGCATTCTGAGGGGTATCTCCTTTGATCAACCAGACCTGAAAAGCCTCGTTGCCTTCCAGGTTCGGCAGGTTCTCAGCCTGCACAACCAGGTGAGTGCCTTTGCTGTCAATAACGATGGTTGCGAGACCCTGAGCTACAATGTCCTGCGTTGCAGGATTCAGCTTCACTGCCTCGCCAGTCTGCATGCCCTGTGCGGGCTTCAGAGCTGATGCCAGCTGCTCTTGCAGCTGTGCATTCTGCGCCTGTGCCTGCACCAGTTGCTCTTGTGTAGCCGACGAGCCCGCCGCTTGCTGCGTCAGCGAGTCGATCTTGCTCTGCAGCTGCGCCGTGTACACGCCCAGCAACAGTGCCGCGGCCGCAAGGCCGGCACTGGCTATGCGCCAGGCGCTGCTGCTGCGCGCACGCGCGCGCGCTTGTGGCTGCCATGGCTGTGCCTGGGCAGCCTCTTCCACCCGGGCCGCAGGCACCGCCGTTGCCGGCGGCAGGCCTGGCCCGGGCTGCGCCGCACGTTCGTGCTGCGGCGCAAGATCCTCCTGAAGCACCACAGGTGCTTCAGGCTCCGCAGGAGCAGCCGCTGGCTTCGCCTCGGCGCTCTCCTGCGCATGTCCGAGCACGTTGCCCAGCACACGTGCTCGCATGCCTTGCGGCGGTGCTACAGGTTCCGCCGCAAGTGGCAGGAAGCCAGTCACTTCCTGCAATTCCCTTACCTCCTGGCGGCAAGGTTCGCAAGTTGCCATATGCGCTTCAAACGCCGCCACTTCCTCTGCTTCCAGTCCGCCCAGCACATACATCGGTGCCAGATCAGACCACTCCTCATGTCGTTCTATCATGGATGTATGCCCTCCCTTCCCGCGTCCGGATGCAATTCAGCATCGGCCAGCAACTTTTGGAGCTGTCGCATGGCAAGCCTGACACGGCTCTTTACTGTACCCAGCGGAATCCCGAATCGGCTGGATACTTCCTGCTGGGTTAATCCCGCATAATATATCGATTCAATAACTTGTTGCTGATCACCGTTCAATTGGGACAACGCCTCTTTAATCCGGGTACCTTCCCATTTACGCTGCACTTCTTCTTCCGTGTTTGTATCTTCATCGGCATAGGCCGCCAGTGTCTCGTGTTCAACTGAAGTAGCCGCTGCCCCTTTTGATCTCCGCCTCAGCATGTCCACTGCAATGTTACGCGTAATCGCAAACATCCATGTGGTCAGCTTCCCCTGTGAGGCATCGTAACGTTCAGCATTATTCCAGACCCGCATAAAAAGTTCCTGAACGGTCTCTTCTGCCGTCATGGGATCACCAACGATCCGGTAAGCAAAAGAATACACCGCTCGCTCATAACGGTCATATAAAAGCTCCAGTGCGGAGGCATCACGTTCCGCGATCTGCCGCATTAACCTGCTGTCCTCCATCGATTCAGTCATGCGAGGGCCCCTTTCTGTTTCTTCCCTCTTATTATAACCTACGCAGAATCTTTTGAAGAGGATTACCCCTATGAAGAAATAGTTTGAAAAATTTTCTGTATCTTTTCAAAACAATCTTTCACTTTCTAACCTAAAAACAGTCCGAAAACATAGTTGCTCTGGTCGCGCTTTCCTTTTTATTGCAGAAAATTACAACCTGTGGTATACTATAAAAGTTGTATTAAACAACCTCATATGATTTCTGTCTTCTTTAAACCCCGGAATATTTTCTTCATGCTGCGACCGCAGCGAATTTTAAGCACAACTAACCTATGAAGATTGAAGAACCTGAATCACAATAACCCGGTAGTACAGAGTTTCACAAGATGTTCCCATTCACACTGGCGCGGTCATCGGAGCCGCAAGGACAAAAGAGAGGTAGGGCTTTTGTTGTTTTGGATATCACTTATTCTTGAGAAGATTGAAAACATACACAAAGCACCCGGAATTGGGTTCCGGGTGTTTATCCATGTCTACATATTCAATTTAGCAACATCTACAGACAATCGCCCCCACCATTGGGAAAAGTCTTCCTTTCACTTATCAGACTAACCAGATATATTCGGCTCTGCTTTTAAAACTTTTCCATTCTCCCACTGACTGCACTCCTGGATACTTCCTTCCTTCCTTACTTACTTCCTTACTTCCTTACTTCCTTACTTCCTTACTTCTCCATTTATGCAAATAAACTCGGCTTCTAAAGCAAATGTTTACGCTCACCAGACGCTAACGAATCCTGCACACCTTATATTGAGGATTTCTGTGCTATGTAAAATCTAACGAATCTCAGCCACGTTAATCCATGTCACTTCATGAATATAGGCTCCAAACATGCCCAGATTGAGGAAATAAGGTGTCTGCGATTCGTTAGACTTGTGAAATGGCAAAAATGCATGGAATAGAGGCTGTGGAGTTCGTTAAAGAAAGTACTCCCGAAGTAAAAAAGGGACACCGCAGGATGAAATCCTACGCTGTCCCGCTCTGAATCATAGGTACGTTATGCCCCAACATGGAGCTCAAACTCGGAGTTTATTTAGAGCACCTATCGTAACGATCCACGATCAGCAAAGTCTCCTTGCACCCACAAATTCTTAGATAAACATCGTTTTGGAGATAATGACCAGCAAGATGAACAGTACGAGGATCGTACCCATCGAACCCCAGCTTCCGCCGCCATGACCATAGGATACTCCACAACCCTGTTGATAACCGTGCATCATTGGAGCCTGATTGGCATGGTGTCCGTATCCATAGCCATATCCCATTGGCATTGTTCCACAACCATATCCATACCCATGCATTTCATGACCTGTGTATTGGTATCCTTGCATATGCTCATAACCTCCCATATGTCCGTATATGTGTCCCTGTCCGTTCGGTGAATTCGGTTTTACTTCGCTCATTGTTCATTCCTCCTTAACATTTGCCTACACCCCTAAGCTATGTATTCAGCCTACCTCTGGACCGGGCTATCGCCCTCATTTTGACAAAATGGGCGTTTAGCCATTAGGTACCTTCCCCATTTTCCAAGCATACGCCGTCATTCCATTACTTGAATTCCACCAATTCTACCTTTCAACCACACGCTATCTTATCTTCCTGGCTCTCCCCCATGCTTGTCCTCCAGAAAAAAAACCCCACCGGTTGCCCGGCAGAGCTCGTCATATTATACCCAGAATGATTTAGTGATGATTACGAGAAGAATGAACAGAACCAGGATTGCTCCAGTCGATGTCCAGCCGCCGTATCCTACGCCTTCAACTACGTTGCTCATGCAGAACCCTCCTTTACAAATATATTAGGGTCCAAGCGGTTTATTAGATCAAGAATGCTTTAGAGATGATGACCAACAAGATAAAGAGAACCAAGATCGCGCCAGTCGATGTCCATGCGCCGCCGTATCCACCTACTACTCCACTCATGTAAACCCCTCCTTTTGATTTGAGGTACAGTTCACTATATGCACCAATCACACATGGGACCGGGCTCAGGTCGAAAATGGGCTGTTTTTTTCCACCGACGATTCGTTAATTGCACCTACATAAAGGGTCAGTTCTTAAGTCTGAAAGTTATGTTCAAATACATTTAAGTCATACTTAAATCTTACGGTTATATCCATCAAATGTATGTACTATCGTTCAAAATGGATACCAATACGGTATATTATTAGCTTCTAACTTGTTAAATACAGATAAATTACCTTTTTAGTAATTATGAATACTGAAATCTTTATTTATGTTATTATTTTACTAATAAAGTAGAAAGGAGTTTCTATGCTCACGACCTAAACTAGATTATCCAAAACGAAATGATGACCTTAGAAAAAATCCCAACCGATGGGAAGCACATTAGGAGAAATTAGACATAATGAAGAAACTTATTACGATTTTGGCATTAGCCACATTGCTTAGTGCTTGTGGTAATTCAGAAACAAACACAACAACCAATAGCCAAACGACCGAAGCATCCAAGGCAACTGAAACTGTCTCAACAGAAGCAAAAGCTACGAAATACACTACATATAGTGGAGAAGGATTTTCTTTTGCATATCCTGAATCCTGGAAAAGCGTAGATACAAGTCAAATGAATGTTCCATCCATTAAAGCTGCTTTTTCAGACCAATCTTCATCAGCCACATTTGCAGATAATATGAATCTGACGATTGAGGCCAGCTCAACCGGTTCAATCAATCCTGAAGAATACGCCAATAATATAGTGGATTATTACACACAAAACGGTTCAAGCATCGGCATTTCCGATTATAAAAAAACCAGCTACACAAACAAGCCTTATAAAGAATATAGCGCGGGTGTCTTGGAAGGAGCCTATAAACACACCTCGGGTACAGATGTTGTCCTTGTCCAATATCTGATTCCGACCAATACAGAACTCTATACCATGACGTTAACCTACGCCAAGGATACTTATAATCAGGATGAGATCAAAGATATCTTGGATTCCCTAAGCATTACTGTTCCTCTGGAGCAAACTGCAACGACTGGAAATACATCTGCCACAGCATCAGCTGCGGATTTCTTTAATGAGTTAACTCCCTACATTACAGAAGACACAGCCTTTATGGAGCAGGCATCTTATGATTTCTTTGGTAAACATAACGATGTATTCCCGGCCATTACGGCAGAACTAAGCAAAAAGGTACAGGGGCTCGTTGACTCCAATGTAACGACCCGTCATCTGAATAAAAATGTAGCCAACTATTACAATACTTTCGTACAAGTTAACGGGGAAGTCATTTCCGTTGAAGAAGATAGCTCTCTCGGAGCAACTTTCTCTATTGTTCATGTCATGGATGAGAACGGAAACGATATTATAGCGTTATATCCTGCAACGACCGGAGATTTGCTTGATGGTGATTATGCCACTGTTATCGGTGCTCCAATTACCAACTTCTCTTTTGAAAATGTTGGCGGTGGTTACACCAACGCCACGTTAATTGGAGCCTCATTGGTAGTTGCAGATTAATTAAAATGTTAAATGAGTATACAAAAAGGCCAGCTCTTTAAAAGACTGGTCTTTTTGACATTCGCTTTAGGGATATAAAGTATTTACATTAGGAACTAATTGGGTCTTGCCTGCTGTGACGACAGTTTATCCTGAACCGATTGTAACTTCTGTATACTTGAGGCATCCGGTTTATCACGACGGTCGTCAATTTTGACGGATGTGGAAACACGCTGAGCTCCTGACAAAAACGGTGCTTCATGCAGAGCCGCAATTGCTGTAAAGATCTCGTTAAGCGGTCCCTCAATAATGGTGCTCATGGAAGTTAGCTGATATGTAATGCCCCGTTGATGTTCCAATACCTTTTGCATGTCCGCCACATAACTGCTTAGACTGGTTGTACCCGTTCCGATTGGAATTACAGTCACTTCTGCTATTGCCATTTTGCTCCGCCTCCTCTGGGCCCCGTGAACAACCGCTGCCGCTGATTTTAGTCGATTTTTGACTACTTTTATTCTACCAGTTGAATGCGTTACAATTCAAACTGACGTGAAGACGTCATTCAAATTGTTCAAAAATTTTTTTTGATAAATCTTCAAATCTTCCAGTCCTTTTCCTTTGCGGATTCCTGGCTTAAATGGTATACTCGGAATTACGTTTTACTGGTTCTGCCCACTTTACAAACACAATATGTTGGGTTACAGTATGTTGACAGCTACAAAATGTAGTAACACTAGATTTCTCCGCTTCTAATAGTCACCTTCTGCAATCTCGCGAAAAACAGGATGAAATCACCTCCAAAGGCACGTCCCTGTAGGTGTAAATCGCTTTCTCGAAACAGAGTTGACACGGAGGTTAACGGGGCTGTTTGGACTGCATCCGGTATCCTCAAACTACAGGCACATCTGCATATAGACAAAAGCTTACATAAGCACTCTTTTCTGTCGATATCCTGAACCTCTAAGACAGTAAGGAAGCCAGAGCATCCATGGGCATTTTCAGCCGCGAGGCGGGAGAATGCTTTTTATATGAGCATGTTCTGCATTGTGCTGCTTTGTGCACCTCAAGTTGAGCGATTTAAGACATGAACTTGTCACCGCCGTTTCAGTCCGCAAAACGTAACCTATTTCTTTTTCTCACCGTAAGAAGACACTCAATTCTTTATATAAAGAATTTCTCCAATTTATCTCTTAAACATGCGAAAGCGAGGAATATTCATGCCACAAGTTGTGACCAAGCCGAACAACCGCCAGCTTGCCTTTGATGATATGCGCATCTCGGTATATGCCGACCGTATTCTGGAAGGACTGGACATGCTCGACAAGGAACGTCTGGTACGCGGGGTAAACAGCAAGCTCCGTCGTGATGAAGTTACCGGAGACGAAATCAGCAACGCTTTTATGATGAGCGCACTGGAACTGGTAACCAAAGAGGAGCCTAACTGGAAATTTGCAGCGGCACGCTCCCTGCTCACTTCCCTGTACAAAAAAGCGGCTACCAACCGCAGATACAAGTCTTATCCGGACGAGCCTTATGGCGCATTCCACCCTCTTCTTGTAGATCTCGTGAAAAAAGGCATCTACCGTGAAGAATTGCTGGAATGTTACACCAAAGAACAGATCGACGAACTTGCTGAATGCATTGACTACCGCAACGATCTGCTCTTCGATTACATCGGCTTGCTCACACTGGCAGAACGTTACCTCGCTCACGATTTTGACGGAAAAGTGATGGAGTTGCCTCAAGAGCGTTACATGGTTATCGCGATGTACCTGATGCATCAGGAGCCTGCTGAGAAACGTATGGATCTCGTTAAGGAAGCTTACTGGGCGATGAGCAACATGTATATGACAGCAGCTACACCTACGATGTCCAATGCCGGTAAAAAAGTAGCTGGACAGCTCTCAAGCTGCTTCATTGATACCGTAGACGACTCACTTGAAGGTATCTTCGATTCCAATACAGATGTAGCACGTCTGAGCAAAATGGGCGGCGGCATCGGCGTGTACCTCGGTAAAGTAAGAGCACGTGGATCGGATATCCGTGGGCACAAAAACACAAGTTCTGGTGTAATTCCTTGGATTCGCCAACTGAACAATACAGCGGTCAGCGTAGACCAGCTTGGTACACGTAAAGGTGCGATTGCCGTATATCTGGATGTCTTCCACAAAGACATTCTGGCGTTCCTCGATCTGAAGCTGAACAACGGTGACGAGCGGATGCGTGCACATGACGTATTCCACGGGATCTGTCTGCCTGACTTGTTCATGGAGCGCGTATCTAGCCGCGGCGAATGGAGCTTGTTCTGCCCGCACGAAACAAAGAAAGTGATGGGTTGGAAAGACGAGAACGGTCGTCCACTCGGACTGGAAGATTTCTACGATGAGTCATTTGGTGCAGGTGCGTTCCGTGATAAATACGAAGAAGCAGTTAACCACCCGCTGTTGTCCCGTATCACCGTTCAGGCGATTGATATTATGAAACGTGTGATGAAATCCCAGCTCGAAACAGGTACACCGTACATGTTCTACCGGGATACCGTTAACCGTGCGAACCCGAACCGTGCACATGGTATGGTCTACTCTTCCAACCTTTGTACCGAGATCATGCAGAACCAATCTGCCACTGTGGTAGAAAAAGAAGAACTCGTAACCAAAGATGGACAAACTCGCATCGTGATTTCCAAAGTGCCTGGCGACTTTGTTGTCTGCAACCTGAACTCCATTCACTTGGCACGTGCCGTGCCTCACAATGTACTGGAGCGTCTGGTACCGATTCAGGTGCGTATGTTAGACAACGTTATCGACATTAACAACATCGAAGTGTTGCAAGCCCAATACACCAACAGCCAATATCGCGCAGTCGGTCTGGGAACATTCGGACTTCACCATTTGCTTGCCCTCGAAGGCATTCGCTGGGAATCTGATGAAGCGGTAACGTATAACGATAATCTGTACGAAAAAATTAACTACCTGCTTGTGAAAGCCAGCATGGAGCTGTCCAAAGAAAAAGGACATTATCCGAAATTCAAAGGTTCCGATTGGGAAAGTGGTCACTACTTCGACCAACGCGAGTACACGTCAGGTGAGCGCGTAGGCGAGTTCGTAACAACCGAACAGTGGAAAGAACTGCAAACCCAAGTACAGCAAAACGGTGTTCGTAATGCTTGGATGTTCGCCATTGCACCAAACGGTTCCACGTCCATCATTGCCGGCTCTACGGCCAGCATTGACCCGCTCTATGAGCTGTTGTCTTATGAAGAGAAAACAACATACAAGATTGCCAATCCGGCACCTGATCTGTCCGAAAAAACGATCTGGTATTACAAAACGGCATTCATGGTCGATCAACATGCTTCCATCAATATGGCTGCTGCGCGTCAGCGCCACGTCGATCAGGGACAGAGCTTCAACCTGTATGTTCGTCCGGATATCAAAGCAACGGAATTCCTGGAACTGCACTTGCACGCTTGGAGAGCCGGCATGAAATCGACGTATTACGTTCGTAGCCGGGCATTAACCATTGAAGAATGTGATTCTTGCGCAAGCTAAGTTTTATCCATGATAGAGAAGATTGACTAGATTCACGATGACCACCAGGGCATCCTGTTTTGATTGCAAAATGGCGTTGCCCTGGTTCTTTTTTGCCTAAAACACGATCACAGCATCGCAAGATGTTGATATAGATGCCACATTATACAACCCTAATATATAAAAGAATTAATGATTACACGATAACGAAGAGGACAGAAAAAAGCTGAAGAAGCGGAGCTAAAAGCTTTCTGTAAGAAAGCTACTTCGGAAGCATACACTTCGCCTTTATCACCGGATTTTCCCCTTTGAAAGAGGGAATCAAAAAAATCAGGGGATAACAGCGATCGTAAGGTTGTTCTGTCATCGTAGTTATACAGTGTAAATTCATTCAAGGAGTGAACGGACTATGCAAGTACAGAAAATTTTCAACACCGAAGCCCCTAACCAATCAACCCGTATTATTGAAGGTGAATGCTCCGGTATCCTAAACTGGAACGACATTCGCATGCCTCATATGTACAAATTGTACAAAGTACTGCTGCTCAACCACTGGATCGCAGACGAGATTCCAATGTCCAAAGATGCTTCCCAGTTTGCTCAACTGGACGAGGAAGAGCAACGCACATTTAAAATCAACATCTCCCTGCTCGCGGTACTTGATTCCATGCAGACGATGTTTGTTGGTGACGTAAAACGTTACTTTACCGATTCTTCACTCGAAGCGATCTCGGCCATTATCGGACAACAGGAAGTCGTTCATAACCAATCGTACTCCTACGTCCTGTCTTCCATCGTATCTGATCGGGAGCAAAAGGAAATTTTTGAATACTGGAAACATGATCCAGTCCTGCTTGACCGCAACCGTTTCATCGCTGATATCTATCAGAACTTCCGGGACGAGCCGTCTCCACAGACGTTCTTCCAGGCTATGGTAGCCGATCTGGTACTCGAAGGAATCTTCTTCTATAGTACGTTTGCCTTCTTCTACAACCTGGCCCGTGACCAGAAAATGATGGCAACCAGCCAGATGATCTCGTATATCCAGCGGGATGAAAACCAACACTGTTACTTCTTCGCTGAAGTGTACAAACAGTTGCTGGTAGACTTCCCTGAACTGAACACACCTGAGAACATGGACTATGTATACAAAACAATCCATCGTGCTGTTGAGCTTGAAACCAACTGGGCACATTACACACTCAGCAACGTGCGTGGTATTGACCTGAACGAGTTGGAAGATTACATCAAATACATCGCCAACAAACGTCTGCGTCTGATGGGTATGGAAAAAGCATATGAAGGTGTAGATGTAAACTGCATGCCTTGGATCAAACCATTCTCCGATGAAGCATTGAATGCAACCAAAACCGACTTCTTCGAAGCTAAATCCCGTAACTACGGTAAAGTTGGCGACGATAACGGATTTGACGATTTGTAATAAAAAATAGAATATAAATAAAAACAACACTCCCTGAACTGTGGCTATAATGCCTAAGTTCAGGGAGTGTTGTTTAATTCGTATGTACAAACATCATATCAGCGTTGAACTATTATAACTTAATAGAGATATTTCTTAATCTAATAAATTCAAGAATCGTATATAATTCTTGAAATTTTTCATTGTTCAATCTTCTTTCATTTGCTGTATGAATATGAAACGGGTCATACATCGTGATATTAGCGGGTGTTTCATCAGGATGATAATGAGCATGGAATTTCATAATCAACTCCTTTTGATCATCATACCAATCATACCAATATAACTCGATGAATCCCCCGTTTCGATCTATCTCCTCTACACAGTACATCTTCGATAAATCATTAAAGACAATTGTTTTACGAATAGTTCTAGCGCTGCTCGGAAGACCCTGGGCACCATCTCGAATCTCCATAATAATATCTGAAAAATCATTCTCAATAAAACGAAAATTACTTTTCGGTATTTTTAAAGCCAAGACGCTGCCTCCCCAAATGGTGTTTCCAAACTTGTGCATCGGTTTCTTCTTCAGGTGTTAAGTTCAATTTAGTTCCGAGTGTCCGTTCGAATTCCCCTTTGTATTTATCTTCATATAAGGCAATTTGCCCCGTGTGGTAATCCAGGTCACTGACTTCTATTGTGGATTGGTGTTCTGCCTCTTCTTTTTTCCACATAGTCACAATGTCTTTAATCGTCGTTCTCTTACCTGATCCATACACATATGTAGTATCGTCTGGGATGAGATTATGTTTGTTGGACCCGGCTCTTTGAATCCCCATAAAACGGCCTTGATCAATCCAGTTGAAAATCGTCGTAATACTCACTCCAAAAAACACAGATAATTCTTTAGGAGTATAAGAACGTACAACCTCAGTAGAAGGAACACCACTGTCTGTAATTCCTGTCGGTACATCCACTGCTTGACTTAACGCGTGTTTGAGAAGAGTAACATACTTTTCTCTAAAAATATCAGCATCTTCAAAGATAGATTCATCCAGGCTACGAACAAATTCAGCATTATTTTTGACTGCAAGTGCCAGCACTTTGAAAAGTAAAATACTATTATCCGAATTACTCAAGCTCTGAACTAACTCAGAAGCAATCTCATCCGTGTTCTGACTAAATATATTCTTCTCAACTCTTGTGATTCCCATATCCATCTCACCTCACACCCCTAGTATAGGATAGTAAAGTTTAACTTTCAACATAATACTTAAATAAAGTTAAACATAACTTAAACTATATAGATTAAACTTAAAGTATACTTAAACAGTATGCTACGAAGAGCTTGATTTATACATTCTCCAACCAACACACACTTATTATATAATGAAAGAGATTCATACCCCTCTACG
Organism: Paenibacillus sp. FSL K6-2393; assembly: GCF_038002545.1. NCBI lineage: Bacteria > Bacillati > Bacillota > Bacilli > Caryophanales > Paenibacillaceae > Paenibacillus > Paenibacillus sp. FSL K6-2393. The sequence goes on along the minus strand of NZ_JBBOCU010000002.1, from coordinate 593,830 downwards.
GAAGTGAGGCCTATTCATGGAAAGAGAACTGCTGGAACAAATCAACTTGTGGCATGAGCAGGACCAATTCAATCTGATTATTAAACGTATTGAACGGATCCCCGTCTCAGAGCGGGATTATGATCTGATTGGTCAACTCGCCAGAGCCTATAATAATGACGCACGTTACCGCGAAGCCATTAAACAACTGTTGTCTATCGAGGAGCAAGGGGTAAACGACCCGCTCTGGCAATATCGCTTAGGGTACGCGTACTGTTATATCGCCAACTATGAACAAGCACTATTGGCGTTTGAGAGAGCTAACGAACTTCAGCCACATGATGAATCAACCCTTGAATTTCTAAGTCAGATTCGACCTTTCGCCGAGAAGATGCGGCTGGATCGTCAACGCCATGAGGAGAATATCGCAGCTTTAGAGCAGAGCGGTACACAGAATCATCTAAGAGCCGCTTCAGGGACCTATGATCCGGCAAAGTTCTGGGTACAGAGCGATTATGCACTGGACAACCATGTATCAAAACCTTTTGACGAAGAAGAAATTGTATCTATTGAGCAAGAACTAGGTTACAAGCTGCCCGCATCCTATATTCAACTAATGAATACGCAGAACGGCGGTATCCCTGCGCTCACTGTATTTCCCACCAAAGAAGCAACTTCCTGGGCTGAGGATCACATAGCCATTTCAAGCATTATGGGAATCGGACACGATAAAATATACGCACTCTCTGGTGAGATGGGAAGTCGGTTCATGATCGAAGATTGGGGATACCCCGATCTGGGGATTGTGATCTGTGATTGTCCATCCGCTGGTCATGATGTCGTTATGCTGGATTATCGTTTCTGTGGTCCTGAAGGCGAACCCTGTGTAGTCCATGTGGATCAGGAAAATGATTATGAGATTACATATCTTGCGCCGAATTTTGAAGCTTTCATCCGTGGATTGGTCGATGAGGACACGTATGACCTGTCTGACGAAGAGAATGAGGACTAAAATCCAGGAGGGTCCGGCCATATGACAACCCGTATATATTTTGGTTCCAATCAACTGGGCGAAGTGGCCGCAGTTTCATTGCAGGATGCGCTGAATGAGCTTGACCTGGGAACCCTTGAAGATTATCGACGAACGGATAAAGGTGTTATGGGTCAGACACTGCTCATTCGCTCTTCCCGTGGAGAGTATATTCTGAAAGGCAATCCTTTATATGCAGGACAGTTACAGGAAGAAAAGTTCTTTGTAGAACAACTGGCGAAACATACGTCCATTCCTGTCCCTGATCCATATCTATTACATGAAGATACCCATCTGCTAGGCTGGAGTTATGCCATAATGCCACGCCTGCCCGGAAATCACCTGTATGATCCAGCATTCCAGGCTTCACTGTCACAGCAAGATCAGGAAGAGATCGCCTGTATGTTTGCCCATACTTTGGCAGAACTGCACCGCTGGAAGGTTCCTGATGCAGGGGAATATGATCCTGTAGCGCAGCAGATTGTTTCCTTTGCAGGCGATTATCTGGACTGGTTGTACGGAACCATTCGTCACTGGTTACATGATGCTGAACAGTACTCGGTAATTACGGATGAAGATGTTCAGTGGGTGGACGAGCAATTCCAGAATGCTGAACCGGCATTTCGTTCCAAAGCTGTTCCGGGTTTTGTCATGGGAGACTTCAAGGTCGAGAATGTTCTGATTCAAAATCTGGACGACCGTACTTCAGGGTGGCAAATTAGTGGTCTGTTCGATTTTACAACTGCCTATTTCGGAGACGGCACAGCTGACCTAACCAAAATATCCACCAGGTATGTTCGTGAGGGTCAACCAGAACTGGCCGCACAGTTCCTTCGCTGCTACCGGGATCTGGTCTGTGCAGCAGATGAGGAGAAATGCCACCACTTCCGCACACGTCTCAGCATGCATCTGCTCTATCAACGTATCTTGTGGTGGGGGGAAGCCAAAGCGACAGGACAAGTGACGTGGGCAGCCGACCTGCCTTTTGCACAGTGGGCGCAGCAGTCCATTAATTCGATTGTCACATTGCTAGATTAGTAGAATGTATCATTCCATATATGTCGCCCAACATCCTGGCGCACGCATAAAACCGCCAAAGATCATCCTTGATCTTTGGCGGTTTTCCTCATCTCACTATATTTAAGTCAACGATGGAATCTCTCAACTAAGCTTGTGCGACGGGTGACTCCTGATGTTTCTGCAAAAACTCCAGCATCCGGCGGTACACGAGAATCTCGTTTGTTTTTCTGGAGAAGCCATGACCCTCATCATCCAGAACGATGTATTCCACATCAACTCCCTTGGACTGGAGCGCAGCCACAATCTGATCAGATTCGGCCTTCACGACCCTTGGATCATTGGCACCCTGAATGACCAGCATGGGGTTAACCATCTGATCGAGATACGTAATGGGTGAATCCTTCGTTAAACGTTCGCGGTCACGGACCGGGTCACCCAGCCAGTTATCCATCATCGGCTTCCAGTCTTCCGGTACGGATTCCAGGAATGTGAACAGGTTACTTGGCCCAAAAATATCGACCGCAGCCCGGAACAGCTCCGGATGGCGACCTGCCAATAACAGGGTCATATATCCCCCGTAACTTCCACCTACCACAAACAACCGCTCTGGCGATGTAATTCCCTGATCAAACAACCAGTTGATCCCGGAAACACAGTCCAGCCTTGGACCCTCACCCCAATCACGCTCAACCATCTTGACGAATTCCGCACCATATCCGGTACTGCCCCGGAAATTCGGTGCAAAGACATGATAGCCCTGAGCGAGCATCATCTGGAACATCGGCCGAAAAAACTTCGCTTCGGATGCTTGCGGCCCACCATGAGGCCAAAATACGGTGTAGCCATTGGCCTGCTCTGGCTTTGCTTTGAACAAGAGAGCTTCGATCTCCAGTCCGTCGTAGGAGTTATACCGAATCACGTCAGGGTACACGAGATCACTTGGGTCCAGTCCGGTTACCCGATTGGCAGTCAGCGGCTCCCAGGACTCAGAACCTGCGATTTTGCGATAAATGTTATGCGGTTGGATCGCTCCACGTCCGAGGATATATACATTGCCAGCCTTCGTAACGTTCACCTGTTCTATCGTATCCAGCGGCATATCTATGCGCCGAGGCTCATCGGCATTTTTACCCAATACGTACATACGATTCTCCGGCCCTGTAAGTGTCCAGAAATATAAGGTCTCGGAAGCCTGATGCCAGCGGATAAACTCCACATCTTCCCCTTCGATTCTGCACAATATACGGAATTCGCGGGTATCGATACGGTACTCAGCCACATAGGCGTATGCGGAGTCATCATTGGTAATAAACAGAAGGCGATTGTCATCTGCAAAAATCAGATCAGATACCTGACTATGACGTTCTGAAGCTGGCAGAATCTCCATTTCTTCATTATTACGATACAGATGCGCCGTCTGATACGTATTGGAGTACATCTTTAAAATAACAAAACTTTTCTCGTCAGGGCTTACAGCAAACAGGCTGCTCGTAACCTCTTCTCCACTGTATAACAGTTCATCTTCCCCTGTCTCCAGATCGATGCGGCGTGAATTCAGATAATTCGGATTACCCGCGCTGGTGACATAATAGAGACGCTGTCCATCCTCGGACAACTCAGAGAAATAACAGCGATCATTTGGTTCTGCCGGAACCACAGGCAGTGGAACGCCACCCTCGGGTGGAAGTGCATACAGATGATAGTTCTCATCTCCATCTCGATCAAATGCGGTAAGAAGATGACGTCCTTGCGGGTCTGCTTTGATAAATTGACTGCTCTGATTCAAGTACGTTAAAGGATACGGGTATCCTCCAGGCAAATCCATCGCCCAAATATTCGGCTGACCGTTCAGATTGCTGTCCATGAACAAACGTTTCTCGTCTGCCGATACGGCAAAATGCGAAATACGGTACGTCTGAAAATATTGCTCAACATCCGGTTTAGGGAACTGAATCATGACAAACCTCCTTGGAATGGAACCAACGAATTTAACATTGGTAAATTAAGGTACCATTTGTCCATATTATAGGTAATGCCAATGTTTAGACAATAGATATGTGAGTTATAATTCCAGATTTTCTCGATTTGTACATGAAACTCACGTATAAAAGGTCATATGAGCTTTGTCTTCGCGATAATAATCCAGCCTTTGCTTCATCGTACCTGTATGCAGTTCGAACAGATGACCATCCGGATCGGTAAAATATACAGATAATGCATCCCGCGGATCTCTTGGCCTTCCGGGAAGAATGTCAGCCCCCGCTGCTCGCAGCTGCTGCACAGACGCATCGAACTCCTCTTCTGTAACGGTAAATGCAATATGGGTATAGGTTCGTTCCGTATAGTTGCGAATAACATCCTCCTGATTCAGGGCAATCCACAGACCGGCAAGCTCAAAATAAGCCAGTTTGCGTCCTTTCACCTGAATTCGGGCACCGAGAGCCTGCTCATAAAAGGTAATGGCCCGCTCCAGATTGGATACGGAAAAGCACAAATGATTAATTCCTTGAATATTCATGTGGCTCCTGACACCTCCATCAATTTAAGGATCTATCCTTATTATGGTATATTCTGTGCAAAAAACAACCGCTCTGCTGCTTCCTCCCGCACCTTCTTCTGGGCGAATGCATAGGTTATCCGTATCAATGAACGTTCGAGGAGGATGTAAAGCGAATGAATCCTGTCTATCCTTTTTATGGTGAGAAAACGGTATGCAAGGAGCAAAAGCTGGCATTTCCACCCCAGCATCAGGACCAGCAACCTGGTCTGGAAACCCTGATGGTGCCTGAACCGATCAGTGAAGATCCTGCCTATATTGGCAGCTGCAAACTCCAAGGTAAAGTTGCCATTATTACGGGTGGGGACAGTGGAATCGGCCGGGCGGCCGCCATCGCTTTTGCCAAGGAAGGTGCGGATATCGTCATTGCTTATCTATATGAACGGACAGATGCCGAAAGGACTCGTGAACGGATCGAAGAGCTGGGACAGCGCTGTCTCTTAATCGAGATTGATCTCCGCTTAAAGAAAAACTGTGAAGCCGTCATTCGCACAACCATGGAAACCTACGGGAAGATCGATATTCTGGTCAACAATCATGGCGTACAGTATGTGCAGCCAAGCATCGTTGATATTACAGAAGAACAGCTGTATCACACCTTTCAGACCAATGTGTTCGCTTATTTCTTTCTGATTCAGGCCGCTCTCCCCCATCTGTGCAGAGGTGCCTCCATTATCAATACGGCTTCCATTACAGCATATAAAGGCAATACCCAACTGATCGACTACTCTTCTACCAAAGGAGCCGTCGTATCGCTGACTCGTGTACTCGCCCAATCACTCGCTGCACAGGGAATCCGTGTGAATTCCGTCGCCCCGGGACCCATCTGGACACCGCTCATCCCTGCCAGTTTCTCCGCTGAGGATGTACAGGTATTTGGAACAGATACACCCATGGGTCGAGCTGGTCAGCCTTACGAACTGGCGGCAGCCTACGTTTATCTCGCTTCCCGCGATTCATCCTACGTCACAGGTGAATGCATTCATGTAAATGGCGGCGATATGGTAACGACTTAGGCTGATGTCAGGTTGGATTTGGCAGGTGTGGCAGGATATCGGTTGTCCAGTTGCGAAGAGGGTTAGGAGTATGATCCGGTTATGCCGGAGCCTGACATCTAGCGACAAGGAGCTGAACAACCTGATGAACTTCGACCCACTCTACCAACCGTACCCCTCTTACCGCGTGCCTGTGTATGCCAAGCAAGGCATGGTCGCCACGTCTCAGCCACTGGCTGCACAAGCCGGTCTGGATGTTTTGAAAAAAGGCGGCAACGCCATTGATGCCGCCATTGCAACTGCGGCAGCACTCACCGTGCTGGAGCCTACGTCTAATGGCATTGGAGGCGATGCTTTTGCCCTCGTCTGGACCGAGGGCAAACTGCATGGCCTTAATGCCAGCGGCCCTGCGCCTCAGGGCATATCCATTGAGGCGCTTCAAGCGGCAGGCTATACGGAGATGCCGAGGCTTGGGGTTGTTCCGGTGACGGTGCCTGGCGCACCGGCGGGTTGGGCTGAGCTGAGCCGCCGTTTTGGGCGGCTCACGCTGGCGGAAGCGCTGGAACCGGCCATCCGCTACGCGGAGGAAGGTTACCCGCTTGCGCCTGGGCTGGCCCGCCACTGGGCAAGGGCAGCCGAGATCTATGCACGCCAGGGTGATGCGGAAGCAGGGCGTGCGTGGTTTGAGACATTTGCTCCAGGCGGGCGTGTTCCCGCAGCTGGAGAGTTGTGGCGCTCGCCGGATCATGCGGCGACTTTGCGCCAGATTGGCGAGAGCGAAGCGCGAGACTTTTACGAAGGAGAACTGGCAGAGCGCATTCATTCCTTTATGGCAGAACACGGTGGTTATCTGACCAAAGATGATCTGGCGGCATTCCAGCCCGAGTGGGTTGATCCCATCTCCGTCTCCTATCGCGGATACGATGTGTGGGAGATTCCGCCGAATGGACAAGGACTGATTGCTCTGGCGGCGCTTAATCTGCTGAAAGGTTACGCATTCGACGAGAAAGAATCCGTTCTGGCGTATCATCAGCAGCTCGAAGCCATGAAACTGGCATTTGCCGACGGGGAAAAATATATTACCGAAGAGCGCAAAATGGGCGTGACGGTGGAAGAATTGCTATCCGAGGCATACGCAGAAGAACGGCGCAAACTCATTGGTGATACCGCACGTGCACCTGAGGCAGGTGATCCACGAGCAAGTGGAACGGTCTATCTGGCTACGGCGGACGGTGAAGGTAACATGGTTTCCTTTATCCAAAGCAATTACATGGGCTTCGGGTCTGGATTAGTTGTTCCAGGGACAGGCATTGCATTGCAGAATCGTGGACACAACTTCTCACTGGACCCGAATCATGCAAATGCCCTGGAGCCGGGCAAACGGACGTATCACACGATCATTCCGGGGTTCCTCACCCGCGGCAGCGAAGCGGTTGGGCCATTCGGTGTCATGGGTGGTTTCATGCAGCCGCAAGGTCATGTACAGGTAGTCATGAATACGATCGATTATCACCTGAACCCACAGGCCGCCTTGGATTCTCCACGCTGGCAGTGGACGAAGGGCAAAACAATTCTCGTGGAACCGGGGTTTCCACAGCACATTGCACAGGCACTCGCCCGCAAAGGACATGATATTCAAGTGGCACTCGATCCATCCCAGTTTGGACGTGGTCAGATCATCTGGCGCAACCCGGACAATGGCGTATTATGCGGGGGTACGGAAACTCGAGCCGACGGCTCGATTGCGGCTTGGTAAAACTCGCTTCATTTTTATAATAGGATGATCACCTTATCATCCGTATAGGGTGCTATTCTATGGCACAAGAGAGATGATTCATGTCACCTCTCTTGTGCCTTTTTGGGACTTTTAACGTCAGTAAACAACTTACTGTAGATATTTATGTACCCTTTTAACCAGAGAAATGTAAAAATAATGTGTAATTCATGAAAAATATTTATTTTTTCGTAATTTTTCACTACATACCATAATTCACAGTGCCTTTCTTACCGATATAGATAAAGGGAAATCCTCACCATACGTGTCATCATGTACACGTCATTCCCTGGAGCTACGGAACCATGCAAAACAGAAAAATGCGACTACAGAAATGAGGGTAACACACATGAAAACAAACAAGAACAGACGCGCAGGTCTAGGTCTCACCCTAATGATGATCCTGACGGTACTGATCCTGGGGGCATGTTCAGCCAATAATACAACAACGGCAACAGACACAAGAACAAAGGTTGGGATCGTGCTTACGGAAGTGGGTCTGGGTGACCGTTCTTTTAATGATGCTGCTTTTGATGGGCTGGTTCAAGCCAGAAATGAGAAAAGCATTGTCTTTGACTATCGTGAACCGGGCGACAATTTAACTGCCGAAGCTGCATTTGAGGAGTTTTCAGAAGCCAAATTCGATCTGATTATCGGCCTAAGTGATACAGTTCAAGCGGATATGGAGAAAGTTGCAGCCAAATATCCTGACCAACAGTTCCTCATGATTGACAGTCAGTCCGAACTGCCTAACATCGCCTCCATTTCATTCCGGGCCGAAGAAGGGAGTTATCTGGCAGGTGTTATTGCCGCTATGGCTTCAAAGGAAGATCATGTCGGCTTCCTTGGTGGAATGGAGATACCGGTCCTTCGTAATTTCGAGCAGGGTTTTAAGCAAGGTGTTCTGGCTGTCAAGCCGGATGCAACCGTTGATGCTGTCTACGCAGGGGACTTCGGTAATGCCGAGCTCGGTGAACAACTGGCTGCACAGATGATTCAGGAAAAGGGCGCTGACGTGATCTATGTGGCTGCCGGTCTCACAGGTGTGGGCGCACTGACGGAGATTCAGAAATTAGGGAAATACGCCATCGGTGTAGATACCGATCAATTCTTTTTGGCGGAAAAAGCCATTCTTACGTCCATGCTGAAAAATGTGGATGTCTCTATCTATAATGCCGTTAACACGTTTATTAAAAACAATCATACTTTCCCTCAAAAGGAAATCGTGGAGGGGCTGGCGGAGAACGCCGTGGGTCTGACTGCTCTACATAATATCACGCTCAGTGATGAACAACAGCAAACCTTCGAAGATCTGAAGGCAAATATCTCTTCCGGTCAAATCAAAATTAAGCTTGATCAATAACCCATCGGACACAAGGAGGTACGCACATGAAACTACAGGGAAAACTGATACTTAATGCTCTAATTTCACTACTTTTAAGCCTTGTGCTGGTCGCTTATATCATCATGCAACTGCTCGGTATGAATGCCAAAAATCAAAATCTGGTACCAGCCATGCTCAAGGTTAGTGAACTGAATGCTAATCAGATTCAGACCCAGCAGGCACTGGATGTCTATTCGTTCTCCATGACAGCAGGAAATCAGGATGCAGTACTCCGCTTGCTGGATGAAGGCCAAACGATGATTCAGGACCTTACGGACGGATTGCTCGAAACAGATCAGCAGTTACAACTTATTCAGTCCATCGAGACAAAATTACAAGCTCTCAACCAGGGAGCCACCGAAGCGATGAGTGCGATGAACAGTGCGGAAGCGAAACGTTACAGCACTCGGGTTCGGGGCATACAGAATGATATCTATTCGTTAGATGAGATGACTCGGGATCGTTATGATCAATACACCGTCGATTTGGAACATGACATTCAGCAAACGTGGCAAACCGCTCTGGTAGGAGCCATCGTATTGCTCGTCGCCGTAATGCTGTTTAATATGTATACTTCACGGCAGATCGCCAAGCGTATTCGAACACTCAAAGACGCCGCAGGACAAATTGCGGACGGTGACCTGACCGGACAATTACCGGAAGCTCGGGGCAAAGATGAACTCGATGACCTGAGTCGCTCCTTCGGTATCATGACTCATAATATCCGCGGCATTATTCAATCCATTGGTGAAGCGGGTCATCGTGTCGATCGGATGGCGCAAGATATTGACCGCGGTAATGATACAGCCCAAGCGATCGTGCAGCAAGTATCCCGCACCACGGAGGAACTCTCGATTGGCAGTCAAAAGATTGCCGAGGATCTAAGTGAGACGGTGATGGTTGTGGACAAAATGCAGTCTACTTTCAATAGCAATCTGGAGGCCACTTCCCAATCGGTGATCGATGGTCGTGAAGTATTAACTACCGTTGAGGAAGGTAATAAGGCTGTAGCGGAGCAACTCCGCCTGGCCGAGGTGAATCGCATGGCGATGTCCGAGGTGGAACAAACGGTGCGGGAACTGGAAGAAAGCGCGGTTCGAATCACTACGATGACGGCATATGTATCGGAGATTGCCAAACAAACGACCATGCTCTCGTTAAATGCCTCTATTGAAGCTGCTCGCGCTGGAGAAGCCGGACGTGGCTTCGCTGTTGTTGCAGGCGAGGTGAACAAACTCGCCGAACAATCTGCACAATCGGTGAAACATATCTACGCGGCTGTGGGCGAGATCACAACCTCCATGGACAAGGTGAAGAACTCTGTAGCACAGAGCATGCAGTTATTCGGTGAACAAGAACAAGCCACTGGCCAGACTCGCGAATCCTTCTCTGCCATTCGTGAAAGTGTGGAGCGCATTAGTACGGGCATCCATCAGCTTGCTGAGGACATGCAACACTCCAATGAACTCAGTACACAGGTGCAACAGGCCATCGAAAATATCAGTGCCATCACCGAGCAGTCGGCTGCCAGCAGTGAAGAGATTACCGCCTCCACGTCGGAACAACAACGATCTTTCGCTGATGCAAGTATCAAAGTGAAGTCATTGCGTGATATCAGTGCAGAGATGCATCAGGAACTACTTCGATTCCGACTGTAAGGAGGATGCCAGGAGAATTCGGGACGGACGTAGGCCGGATGTAGTTTAGATGCAGATTAGATGCAGGTTAGATGCAAATTTCAGGCAGATTATAGGCAGGTTAGATCCGAGCCAGGATCAGGCAGCGTGAGCATACAAACAAACAAATAAAGGGGAGCCTCCGTCATGAATCATGGCAGGGCTCCCCTTTTCAGTAACTGATCGTTGTCGTCTCATCTAAAAAATTAATTCGTTTCAAAGATATGAAAGTATATAAATTGAACTAAACATATACAAAAAACGGAGAGGACAGAAAAAACCTGAAGAAGCGGAGCTACAAGCTTTCTGAAAGAAAGCTGCTTCGGAAGCATACGCTATCCCCGGATTTCCTAATTTATAAAAGAAAAAACTGGGGATCACAGCGATCGGAAGGTTGTTCTGTCAACAGAGTGTCTAGTGTAAATATTCTTTAGTTCAACTTATATAGATACAAGTCTCAGCGTTTCATATCCAAACGTTTAACGAACCGTGCAAACCTTATTGGGCCATTAATTGTAGATTATAAAATCTAACAAATCTCAGGCACTCTATTTCCTAATTTAGTCCGGTTTTTCAGGTGTTTTCTCTGAAATACGCAGAAATAACGTGGATGAGATTCGTTAGCTTTTGCTCCTCGATGTAAACCGTGGTATAAGGTGTATCAGGTTCGTTAGGGCATTGAGCATTGGGCAATTGGGCATTGGACATTGAGTACTGATACTGATTATCGTTGAATAATGGACAATGATCAACGTGCACTCATCTACTTTTGATGCGCTGGTGCGCTGGTTCTTTGGTTCGTTGGATTACTTGCAGTTTGAAAATGAATCGTCATAGGCGTAGCTCAAAACCGTGAGCTTCTCCCACTGCCCCATCCTCACAGTGCGTCGATGATGTCTCCGGCTAGCAGGGACGATGGCTCACCGCGCAGCAGTGCTGCTCGTTCGGCGGCCTGTCCGTGGAGATATACGCCGAACGTGGCGGCTTGCTCCGCGCTGAGCCCTTGGGCGAGCAGACCGGCGATGATGCCGGTCAATACGTCCCCGGCACCGCCAGTCGCCATGCCGGCGTGCCCGGTGGTGTTGATGTACGCCTCGCCGGATGGCGTTGCGATGACCGTTCGTGCTCCTTTGAGCACAAGGGTCACGCCCTGCTCGCGGGCGTATTTTGCAGCGTGTCCAATGCGGTCACGCTGCACCTCTTGGGTCGACATGCCCAGCAGTCGACCCATTTCGCCAGGGTGCGGCGTCAGGATTGTCGCCGCACTTCGCTGGCCCCAGTCGCGAGGCCCATGTGGGCCAGCGTCTGCCAGCATGTTGAGGGCGTCCGCGTCGATGACGAGCGGACGATCCGTTTGTTGCCACAGACAGCGCAGCCAGTCTGTGTCGCCTTTGAAGCGGCCGAGGCCCGGGCCGGTCGCGAGCACGTCGCGGCTCTCCGCGAGACGCAGCACGACGCCCGCGGAAGCCGCGTTCCATTCGCCGCTGTCGCCATCGGCGGCGGCAGCGAGCATGAGCTCGGGCACGGTGCCGATGACATGCGGCAACAGTGCCGCGGGCAGCGCCCATGTGGCAAGCCCGCAACCTGCGCGCAGCGCGGCTTTGGCCGAGAGCAGGCCGGCGCCGCTCATCGGCAGACTTCCTGCGGCCAGCAACACGTGGCCGTAGGTGCCCTTATGGCCGTCCGGTGCCCGGAGACGGCCTGTATCCACGCGCAGCGCACCGCGCAGCACCTCGTCCGTCAGCAGACGGACCGAGGGGCCATGCTCTGGCGCAAGCCGCGCGGGAATGCCGATGGCGCGCACCACAATGCGCCCCGCGGCAGAAGCGCCCGGGTACTGCACCAGCCCGCGCTTAAGCAGCGCGAGACATACGGTCACCCGAGCTTGAATGCAGGGCTCGTACACCTCTCCGGTGTCGGCGTCCAGCCCGCTTGGCACATCGGCAGACACGACCGGCTTGCCGCTGTCGTTCGCCGCCTCAATCAGCGCCGCGTAAGCTCCCCGCGGCGCCCCCCGCGAGCCGGTGCCCAGCAGCGCATCCACGATGCCTGTGCACCGGCTGAAGTCCACGGCTTCGCGCCCGTGGACAAGGGCAGGGATGCCGAGCTGCGCAGCGGCATCCCGTTGCACTGCGGCTTCACCCCGCAGTGCCTCAGGAGCATCGGCGTAAACTAATGTCACGCCAAGCCCCGCTTCAACCAAATGGCGCGCGGCCACCAGCCCATCGCCGCCATTATTGCCCTTGCCGATCAGCATGTACCACTGCTGATCTCCAGGGCGCTCCATCACCAGCGCCGGATCGGCGATGATGTCGCCACCATAACCTTGCCGATCACCGGGCCCGGTGTGTGCCCGCCTCGCATCTCCCATACCACTATAGCCCTTGCTGCTATAGCCAAGCTGCCCTGAATCCGCAAGCCGGCCTTCTGCCTGCCCTTCCCGGCACAGCTTGATCACTTCCTCCGCTATGGCGTGGCCTGCATTCTCCATTAGACTGGCAGCAGGAATACCCAGCTTATGAATGGTATACTCGTCCACAGCTCTCATCTGTTCAGCGGTTACGATAAACAACGTTCATCCCTCCCCGTGACAAGCTCATCTCATACTTAAAGTAGCAACTTTGCACCTAAACTCTGCATCTTATATGTGTATCGCTATCTTTCCTCTTACCTCATCCAGTTACCACAATCCAATCGATACATCATCGGAAACTCTATCGATTCCGTGTACGAGACCTTCAGATTAAATTATCCATTCCAAAGCCTGTCTACGCTTAGTAACCTACCGTAAACCGTGCCTGAATAAACTGCGGATCGTCCAGTTCGTCCACCAAAGCCGCTGCAAAATCGCCAACGGAAATTGAGCTTTCCCCGATATCATCTGTAATCACACGGGTCATACCAACTCGGAACTGGCCAGTCCTACGTCCTGTTGTGATTGTTGCAGCAGGGCTCATGTAGGTCCAGTGAATACCTGACGCTTCAATCAGGTCATATGCTTCTGCATGGGCTTTCGCAAGTGGCTTAACTTCTTCCGGGAATCCCGGCGTATCCATCAGCATCTCTCCGGAATCGGTCAGCAAACTTCCCGCTCCACCAACTACAACCAGACGTCCTGCTTTTGCCCGGCGCACACCCTCGATTAACGAACGTGTCACTTCCAGCATCTCTTCTTCTCCACCAAACTTCGGTCCATATGCACTCACAACCGCTTCCTGACCCGCTGCAAAATCTGCCACCTGATCCGGGTTAAGCAGATCTCCCTGTTGTACACGCAAACGCTCATGCACCATCTCAATTTTGGACGGGTCACGCACCACCGCTGTCACTTCATGCCCACGATCCATCAGCTCCCACAGTATTGTCTTACCAATCGCTCCGGTTGCTCCAAAAATGGCTACTCTCATATAAATTCCCTCTTTTCTGTAGATATCTTCTCATCAACTTACCGTTATTTTAATACTTAATCCTATTGTTATATACCTTAAACGGCTCACGCCATCTTAAACCGGATGAGACATCTTGTAAACGTTAATGTTCATCCGCTTAACCTCTCAAACTATGCACCAGACCACGAACAATACTTCCCCCACTGCTTTCCTTTCCATATCATTACCTTAAACATCGCCAAAAAAGCCGCATTTGCGGCTTCAACATCACGTATTTTTCTACGTGGATACTCTACTATAGGTTAGAAAATCAACAGCCTTCTGCGCCCAGATTCGCTCCGAATAAGCTTCATGCGCCATATCCTCGATATGAAGCTCAATCCTGCCTACAGCACCAGACATTTGCTTGTTTTCCATGATGTCCAGATATAACCTCTCCGTCTGTTCTACGGGACACAGTTGATCAGCCTGACCGTGAATGAGTTGAATATTCACCTCACTGAGTCCGGATACATAAGCTGTTGGGCTTCTATCCCGCAGGGCAGAATGATCATGCAAAAGCTCACCGATTTCAGTTTCCAAGAATGATCTCAGCTTCGCTCCTCCGCCTGCGTACAGTCCTTCCAGATCCGTAAACGGTGCACAGGCAACCACAGTACTCCATAACGCCGGACCTTTACCTGCTACCAGCAATGCCAGATAAGCCCCATAGCTTACTCCATAGAGAGACACGTGTGAATAGGAAGATAACATCTGCTCCCGCATGAACTGGATGACATCTGCATCCACGCCGCCCCAATCGTTCTGAATGCGCATCCTGTAATCCATGCCGAACCCTGAACTACCGGGATAGTTCAGCCCGATAACCCGCACTCCTGCCTGATATAATCCGCTAATGACCGGACTAAAGCTGTCAAACAGGCAATTATGAGGTCCGCCATGAAGATAGATGACCACGTGTTCTGCGCCCTCCGGGTGTATGTCCATGTACGGAATCATCTCATGTCCATAACGAACCCATCCATAGATTACATCGGGTTCCTCGTCAGGATGCTTGCCAATTCTCTCATCTCGCTCAACCGGGAAACGGGTAATCGTACGCGTTTGTTCCGAAAACCGGTATATCCCCGGCACCGGAGGACTTACGATAGATTCATATTTTCCGATCAAGCCCTGCCTGTCCCTGCTGAGCACAGCCTGTGTCAAGATTCCCGGATAATCATACAGCTCATACCTCTTCTCTCTGTCCAATGTATATTGAACATATTGCCACCTGCCGCAGGTTATCCCTTCGCAGAGGACTAGCTGTTGATGTAGATCGAGTTGCATTCTAATCATTTCAGAGAAGGGTTGGCTATCCGTTGAACATTCATGCACCCGATCCTCTCCCTGCCTGATCCATCCCGGCTGGAAGCCATCTTCCACAGGAATAGAAACGGCTATCAGATCCCCCTGCTTATCCATCACAGGGTAGGCATACTCCGTGTAGGGTATTTCGGATGATGGAAGGATATCTTTGGAATATGAGTACACTCTTCCGAATCCACCAACGTTTACACCAACCTCTCGTGTTGATGCAGACCAGAATACAAATTGCGGGTTGTCCAGATCAGGAGTAACCCATCGCGCCTCATCCTTCTCGGGATCGTAAAGACCTATACGGACAGCTCCTGAACGTCTAATGGAAAATAGCAGAATTAACTGCCCCTCTTGCCAAGCGGCCTGCATCACAGGAAATGGAAACTTCACAAATAGGCTCTGAACCAGAATTGCTTGCTTCTCATTCTCGTATATATGAAGCCATTTCCCCGACTTGTCCTGTGTGATCACCAGAACACGGTTCCTGCCCATAAACTGAATATGATGCGTGTGCTGATCTGACTCTGTCCCATGTTCGGAAAGGCTCTGACGGCTATCCATGCGGCCTGTATCATCAAGACTGCACCATTCGCATGTATTGTCATCATATCCTAAGAGCATACTCGTTCGTTCCTTGTTCACACTCATTCGTGTCAGGAATGGATAGCCCAACCGGATTTCCTCCTCTCATTCCAGCACTTTAACTGCTCCCATTCCTCCAATTGCGATTCCAGTTTATCAATATACTGGTCCTGCGTGTATGCATCTAGGGGAGTAACGGTCCCCAGTCTGCCTAATGTTTCCCGAATCAATCTGATCTGTGGCAGACTGGCAACCGGCAGCCCCATCATCAATAGACGGTACACTCGGGATGCCCGTTCCTCTAACCCTTGAGTAATCAGCGCACCAGCGATTTCCACCGCACGGCCAAGCAGTTTGGAATGGATAGTGTTTGTCTTCATACGTAACAACTGAATCAACAGTTCATATTCCTGCTCCTGCTCACCCAGCTGTTGATGTAATACCATTTTTAATTGCAGTACATGCCCCAGCCAATCTACATACGCATCAACACATAACTTCTCCGCAGCCAGCAACGTCTTACCTGCCTCTGCATAGAGACCCGCCCGGAGCTGCAAGCCCGCAATGTTTAGTAACGTCTGAATCTGAAAAACTCGCTTATCGGGTCCATCAGAAAGCTGGCGTATACGCTGGCCCGCCTGTTGCTCCAGCATAATTGCGCGTTCTACATTGCCCTCCTGCATCTCAATTAATGCCTCACCATTATCAAGCGCAGCCCATTTCCCAGTACGATACGTTTCAGTTAGTTCTTCATGGTCAATGATTGCCCGAGCTTTCGAATAACAGTGTCGTGCTTCGGTATACTGCTTCCCGTTTTTGGTCAACAGCTGACCCAACTCAAACCAGAGTACTGCCTGCTGTGTCGCCGACAACCGTTGAAATAAAGAATTATGGTCGAAAAAATGAAAACAGGACCTGTAACGGGCCGGATCAGCCGATTTGGACAACAAAACCCAGGCCAGCCTATTGTAGAGCGCCAACGCTGCCTCTTTTTCCTTTCCATTATCCTTGCTTACCATTTGTAGCTGTTCTTCCAACAAACGTCGGGTCTGATCGGGCGTATCCCTGACAATAGATACCGGAAGTTTGGGTATATCCTCAGGATTATTCGCCATGGTTGGATATCGATGAAAAAAAAGCACTACACTTACTCCCCTTAGTTTCTGTCGATACAGGATATAGTGGATGGCTCCCAGATCCGCAGGGTGAAGGTAGGAAGATACTTCAACCAGAACCCATTTCCGATTACCAGGCGTCCACCCTGATCTTTGGAATCTCAATAACGCATTTTTACATGCCACAAGATCATCTATTGGCTGAAATGGATTTAGTTGATAGATCAGCGGGAGAGTAGCATACGGATCACCAACCGCAATTTGTATAACCTTATCCTGCCAATGCGTTCTCAGTTTGTGAATTTCATGCTTCACCACATCTGATGTCCCTTCAACAACAAACAATCCAGGTTCATGACTCACACGAAACCATTTACTTCTCAGATCATGATAATCCGTACTTTCCAGTGAGACAGGCATCATGAAAGTTCACTCTCTTTCGTGATTCGGCATACGTGTATAAGTTCAGGCACCTGTTGTAAATTCAGCGCCGTCATCAATTGATAACTGCCCCGGTTGTTTGCATCAAGTGAAGCTTTAATTCGCTGATCCGGATCTGAACTGCACCGATGGAGACCATATGCAGCAAGCCATCGGGCCCATCCTTGACGTTTCGCTTCTGGTATTGTGAATATATGAGCAAGGAGTACACTCCCAAACTCATCGCTTAACAGGCAGCCCCCAATCTTACTTCCCTCCAGTTCCACAAGCCCGGAACCTTTCAGCAACTTGCCATATACCCCTTGATAAATATCTCCGATAGCTTGACGAGCAGCTTCCCAACCTGGACAGGTAGGATCACTGGCCTGGAGCAAGTGTGCAAGGGAATCCGCCTGCCCCTCCGCAGACATCCAAACCGCGTCTTCATTAGGCATAGCCGGCACGGGAACGTCTTTCAACTTGCCGAAAAATCGATACCGATGGGCAAGAACATCCGCCCGGTATCCAAGCTTCTCCCACGGAAATGAGGCAGGAGCAGTTGCATATAGAGAGGACCATGTGATTTTATCCAAAACGGATGACATCCGATCTCCCCAATAAGGATTGGAATGTGCTTCACTCCATAAATCCAATGTGTACTGCCCCTCACCCTGATCAATCATCATGAACGAAGATAGGGTATCCTCATTTCCAGGTTCAACTGCATAATAGCGATCACCCGTCTTCCCCGATTCTTGCTGGCATTGCGGCAAGATGTCAGATATGGATGTTAGCATCATACGCTTTCTCCTCCCTGCTATAATCGAAACCTGAATAAACCAGTGGTTCGGATGCAAAAGACGGATAAAACCGGCGTAGCAGGAATGTATAGATCCCCATATAACCGGTCATATAATCCGGGGAGAAGGACTCCATGTCCTCCAGAGGCCACATCCATATGTCTTCCTGTGGATCACTTCGCAATACATACAAGCTCTGTGTATACTCCGCTAGTTTGGTTTCATATCTGCCTGGGAACTTGCGGTTAGCCAAGAGCAGAAAATCTCCATTGCCTGCAATTCCGTGACACTGCCCAAAAGAAGCAAATACCGTTGCCTGTGCCACTGCATCCGCTGCTTGAAGTCCAAGTCTGGTACAGAGGGGATCTTGCAAAATATCAGCCGCTGCCATCAAAAATTGCCCAATACCCGCCGATCCATTGCACCAATGTACCCAGAGTGTATCCGGTTTTTCGGGGGATGCAGGCCACAGGCTCACGCCATTCTGTCCTCCATGACTCGTACGATCAAGTGTATCTACAATTCGCTTCACAGCAGAATAGTACGCTTCCTTTCCTGTACGCTCCGCCAAGGCAAGCAGATAATATCCGATACCTGCGATGCCATGAGAAAATCCAAGGGAATAATGGCCTTTTTTGTCCGATTTATCTTTCACTTTCCACAAACTCAATGATTCATCTGTCTGCTCTTCTTGTTCCAAAATATAAACACCCAGTTCCTCTGCTGTTGCCAGAAGTTCAGGGCGGCCACCAATACGGTATATCTCAAGCAGCATCAATCCCAACCCCGCCGCTCCATGACTAATATTGGTCTGTACCGGCTCATGCCGGGTGATTTCCAATGCCAGATCCTCTGCACGTCGAAGCAACGATGGATCATTTATTCGTTCAGCCGTCTCTGCCATTGCCCAGGGAACAGCGCCATATCCAAAGTATAATGCTACAGGTGTCTCATCTGGAACGTAAGGGTGATTCGTCAAAATCCATTCCAATACTTCACGTGCATATTGATGGTATTGTCTGTTTTGTGTAATCTGACCAAGTTGATTAAAACCAAAGATCATCCCTGTCCAGCCAAAGTTGAAATTCGCCGGATGAAACATCTTGCTCATGCTGTTTTCCGGGAACAGTTGCAAGGGGCTATTAAAATCAAGAGAAGTATACAATGTGTTTACCATACGCTCGGCCTGACGGAGTACTTCTTCTGGCTCCATATTGCATTCATTTTTCTCTATTACATCCATGCTTCCTACTGAATTGACCTCTTGCTGCTCCAGCAATGCAACCAGTATTTCACGAATTTCTGATAACTCCACATATCCGCCAGACATGATCTCGATGCCCAGACTTCCCAAGCCACGAAGCTGTGTATTACTCTGATGATTCAGATAAGCCTGTGCAGCTTCCAGATGGGATTGCCGATATTTCAGATAGGGGTCGATGGATGAAGCCATGTAATAGAAGACACCTCCCAGTGCATACAGATCATCCGCATAACTGGATCGCCTGCTGTGCTCACGTCCCCGTGGTACATAGCCCGGAGTATGACCAGTCAATGGATCAGCCTGACTCTCATCACTTCTGACATAAGCCAGTTCAAGATCAATCAGGCGTACACTTCCGTCCGTCAGTA
The DNA here is from genome assembly GCF_038002545.1 of Paenibacillus sp. FSL K6-2393. Lineage (NCBI taxonomy): Bacteria > Bacillati > Bacillota > Bacilli > Caryophanales > Paenibacillaceae > Paenibacillus > Paenibacillus sp. FSL K6-2393. The sequence continues at coordinate 574,118 of NZ_JBBOCU010000002.1, read as the reverse complement.
CAACAATATTGTTGGGCGTCAGATCATTGATCACAATTCCTTTATCGTGACATTGCTGCACCATATTGAGAACTTGTATACCCATCCGATGCATATCCGCCCGGTTGTAATCTGCGGCTACATGTCTGCGATGGATATATTCACGCAAGCTGATGCTTTCAAAATACTCCAGGATCAGATAGCGGTTATTTTCAGTACTAAACAGATCAAGCGGCCTTGGGGTAACCCCCGTATCCTTCATCAGATCAAGCACGCGATATTCATTGTCCAAATAGTTATGAGCAGAGCGCCCACCACCGTCTACACGCATGCGGTAAACCGCTTCTTTCATGACAGCCTGTTCATAGGATGTACCAGAGATGAGAAATACTCCTCCCTTGCCGGACTTCTTGAGAACACGTCTCACACGAATATTTCGTATACCAAACTCATTGTTATTGGAATCGGAGTGACGAGAAGCAGCCTGGTTCTTCTCCATAGCTTGAATCCGCAGTAACTCCTCAGGTTCATTCACCCACTCCGGTTTATACCTGCCAGGTGTTCTTCGATCCTCCTCCAGCATGCCTTCTGGATTCTGGATGGCATACACTTTTGCACCCGAGTACCGGTCATAGTAGAAACGATCAGTGAATGCACCATAACGATAAAATACACACTGGCTACCTAGGTATGCCCGATCTGTCGGAATAGCTGGTCCTTTCAGATGGCTTGTACATGAATGCATTAGCTCAAGTAACTTCAAGAATTGCTCTTCGTCTCGTGCATAGATGGTGACACACTTCCCAGTCTGAGGGAGAGGTATGGAACCGTTAGATGTTTCAATCAGTTTCAGACCGCTGCTCACTACTTTCCATTGCACATCATTTTCTGTTAGCACTGGTGCAATGCGTCGCAGCAATTCAGCTCCTTCCACAGGTATAACCGATAAATGGATTTTCCAGCCTTGTACGGGAAGCCTTAATTCTTCCGGTCTAAAACAAATCCAATGGCCGTCATTCGACCATTGGATGGATTGGGGAAGTTCCCGGATTATATGTTCCAAAGCGTTCTCAAAGGCGTCCTTCTTGGGGGTTACGCTTGCGAATTTCAATGAGAATCACTCCTTTTTGAATAAAGTAAGAGGGGGAGGTACAATTATTTTAGTAATGCGCGAAAATCAAAGACTTATCTTTCAAATGATTCAGTGAATAGAGCGTGTAAAGAAGTTCCTAGCTCTCAACAACAATTGTTTGTGAGCTAGTCCAGCTGCACACTGTACACAAGCTTGTTTCCTCAAACATGTTGTTATCCTCTTCAACCTCTAGTGCCATCAAATCCTGTACAGATAAAATTTCCTTGTTTTCCATGATATATTACCTCCCATTTGTCTCCCCCTCTTATAAACCAAATTCTACATAAAATTTGATATTCCTTCTTTTTAATTGAATTATTTTACATAAATTATTTACTTAATCCATTTATTTCGCCTGATCATGTCAAATTACTTGTTTCCTCAGACTAAAAAGAGGTGCAATATGACATCAGATTCCAGACTACATCGAGGTCGTTTGTTGCCGGGTACGCTGGGTACGCTTGCTACGTTCTTCACGGAAAGGTCGGACAAATAGGCTTGCCATGCCCATACAAATAACAAATGTACCAATCCCCATGTACACCCATGAAGGGTTGTACGTTTCAATGAACCACCCTCCCAGCAACAGCCCAAGCGGATTACTAATGCCACTCATCAAAACACCCATACTGTTCATGACACGTCCTCTCTTTTCTTCCGGGGTGGATAAAAGAATGGAAGTAACCAATGGTACATTCACAAGAGCTAGTCCCATCATCAACAAAAATGAACATGCAATCGCGATATACAGGTTAGGAAACATCGGCATGAACAGCAGACTTGTACCTGAGATGAGATAACTGATCAAAAACCAGTGAGCGAGCGAGAGTCGTTTGGCATATTTACCACTGAGCAGAGAACCTGCAATACTGCCAGCGGCAAAGGCTGACTGAAGCAGACCGTAGCCTTGTGGTCCGGCTTGCAGCACCATATTGGCAAAAATCGGCGTGAAAATGTGCAGTGGCGCCCCCGCAAAATTGATAATAGCTCCAAAGATAATGCAACAGGCCAAAATTTTACGGGAAAACAGGAATGTAATTCCCTGCATGCTATCTTTAACAAAACCAGAGACTCCTTTTTGTTTCACTACTTTGGTTACAGGGATGCGGATAAAGAAAATGGATATGGCGGATAGCAGAAATGTAACGGCATAGATGAACAGGATGGACTGAACGGAGATGAGCGCGATCAATATTCCCCCCAAGGCGTATCCAAGCAATTCAATCGTTTTGGAGGAAGAGTTCAGTAGTGCATTGGCTGGAGCTAATTGTTTTGTAGGTTCTGGCAAAATAGCGGGGATGACTGTCTGGGTTGCCGGATTGAACAAAAAACCAAGGATTGCAATGAGCAGATTGGCTGCGTAAATATGCCACGGAAGCATGGATCCTGTCATGAACAAAAGTGCCAATATGCAGGCTATGCCTGCACGCAATATATCTGTCCAGATCAAAAGTTGCTTTTTGGGCAGGCGATCACTGATCGTAGCCAGGGGAATGCCCAAAAATGCATAGATCAAGTACGGCAGCATCGGAATCAGTGCGGCAGCGAGTGCCGACTCTGTTAATTGGAGGATATACCACATCGTCGCCATAGAAAATAAAATCTGACCTGCGCCAGAAACCAATCTACCAACAAGAAGCACAACAAAAGAAGGAAGGCGCAAAACCGCTCGATAGCTGTCGCCGCGAATTTCATTTTTCATCTTTTTCACGCACCTCTCCCTCGTACGTAACAGATTCATCATCACTAATACGATGCAGACGCGTAACCAAACTTGAATCTCGAATGGTCTGTTGTATCTTGGCTTTTACCCGTTCCAGTTCAGCCGTATACTCGCGTATCTCGTTCAATAAGGTCTGATGGGTTCGTATGCCTTCCCTAATTAACATTGCAGTCGCATCAGAACGGTTTTTCGCTAATTCAAGAAATACAAGTTGATCTATGATATCAATCTCTTCCTGACTTAATCGAACGGAAACAACTCCCTTGGCTCCCGAAAGATTTTTGTTCGCCTGCTCCACAGATCGTTTCACCATCTGGTTAAACTGAGCTTTCTGGTCATTGTACATATTTAATTCCTCCATTCTTCACGAGTGCACGCGTATATCGTAATTTGTAAATCGTAAATTGGTTTTAAATTACATTATACCTGTAAATAATTGGTTGTAAAGCAAAAAACCTTTGGATTTATCCAAAGGTTCGCCGAATATGTTATTTAACTAGTTCACTAGTCTCCCTGCCTCCACCACATACCCTCCGATTTTGGGCTGGTGTATTCAAATCCAAATTGAGCATACAGCCGATCAGCCGGAACATCCGCCAGCAGACTGACCAAACCACGGGCTGGAACTGCTTTACGCAGATAATTCATAATCTCGCTCATGATCAGTTTTCCATACCCCATTCCCTGAACATCCGGGTGTACAGCAATATCGACGACCTGAAAGAAACAACCTCCATCTCCAATCACTCGCCCCATGCCTATCAGCATATCCTCTTCACGCAGACATACGGCAAACAGGCTATTCGGTAATCCAATCTCCGCCCCTTCCCTGCTCATTGCACTAAGGCCGGCAATCTGCCGCAAGGCAAGATACTCCACTGCTGCGGGTGGTGTGTGTTCAATATTCACATGATCCATGAATTGTGCCCCTTTCTGCTTGAATTCATCTACTTCCTGTGTAATAGTGAGAGAAAGCTTACGTGAAGCGTGTTTCATGATACATGAAGTTGGTGCAAAGGAGGAACAAGAGTGTTTCAACGTTGGATTGAAGATCTAACATCGCGCCCAGGCACTGTGGCTGTGCTGTTTGGAGTCATGGCTTTGCTTCTGGGGATATACATATGGTCTGCCACTGAAGTTCGCCGCAGCCACGAAAGGCGAATGCAAAGGATACGAGATACATTATACATAAGTACAGCCCTCTTGGGACAACTTACCATCCAGGAAAATCGGAATTATGAACGGTCGGAACACGAACATAATGATCTGATAACAGCAATGTTAGCCTGCAAAGCTGCATCTTACCTATCCCCTCAGCTACAGGACCAGATCCGTGACTGTATTAAGGATCATGATCCTGCCAGATTTGGACTGATGCACAGAGCACTGGAACGGGAATGCACCGTATTATCGGATGAACTCAGCCGGGATACTCATGCAGATCATTGGGGCACTGCGCTCTGGACCATCCTTCGGCCCGTAGCCGAACCAACCACACTGGCGGCCACAGGGTTTCTCGTAACAGATATGTTATTTCGTCAGCGGATGTTGGACGTGCCTGTAGACTCATGGGTGAGCATCTTGCCATGGATTCGCGCGGTTTCCCTAATTATCACCATAATATATGGTTATCTGCTCTGGGCCAGCCCACGCCGGGATAGGCCACGTACAGTAACCAAATTGCTCTCCTTGCTGATCGCGCTATGCTCCTTGCTCCATCTAATTGGACCCGTTGCTGCTCCCTATGCACTGGGATTACAGCTGATTATATTTACTTCAGGTTTCGGGTTGACTGGGACACGCTCTCGCAGTGACCGTCCCTACGCAGGACATACGGATCTGGAACCAACGAAGCAAGTCTCTGCGGAGATGGAAGGAAATACACGTCGTACATCTGGTACCAACACCGACGAATAACCTACGCATCCAGCCGCTTCCGTATGATTAAACTTAGATACCCACCTCGATGATACGAGACTCGTTCCTCTCTCGGCTGGATTTCCACCGATCAGGTCGTGTCTCCTTACTCGGCATGCTATACGATGATGAATGTCAGTGTCCCAAAATTATCGAGCTCCCGTCTGGCTGTTCCTATTGAGTAGCCTGTCGATTTTCTAAGGAACACAGGACGTCTTATATTACCTCTACAGCCTCTTTCAAAATTGTAAAGAACCTCCGACACGTTATTTCCCAAAATCGCTCGATAAAACGCTCTAAAACGCCGTACATTTCGATATAACGTGTCTCAGATTCCTTAGATTTCTGCGGGTTCTTCAAATCCTTAAATAAGATGCCTCAGATTCGTTAGCGCTCAATCGCTGCTCATGCTCTGTTCCAAGCGCGACTGAGAGGGACAACCCCGTGTCCCTCTCGTACGAAGCGAAATTTCATTGTTAGAGGAAAATAGTAAAGCCGCGCGGCATCCTGATCCCCTACTCAAACATCCAATGTGCAGTACGCTTACTTACTCCGTACCTGTTCAGGGCGCCTCGGCTTTCAGTAAGTTTGAAGTCACGCTCTAAATTCTGCAAGTCTGTACGCAAAAAGGGCTGAAACTACATTGTAGCTTCAGCTCTTTTCTATATTACTTATTTTGTCTTGCGAAGAATCATCGTAAAGTTACCCTGTCATCGAAGTGGCATGTGTAACATTTATTAGTTCACTTTGTATCATGGATAATTACTTCACATTTATTTGGCTACAACATGTGCAATGACGCGGCCCTTTTCGTACGTGACAGTCACGTTATAACCATCTGCCGTTACACTGTCGAATTCACCTGTAATTCCATTAGCCGTGATTAACGTAATATCTTTGGAACCTTCAATCTTATAGTTCGACAAGTCCAGATTCAGGTTTCCTCCATCAATATAGAGCTTTCTGCCAACATTCAGTTGACTGTTGCCATCAGCGACAACCAATTCCAGCGTCCCCTTATCCATGGTGAAGTTTCTATTCAAGGTTAATGCTCCATCGACATTTACAACAACTGTTCCATTTTCTACATACAGATCACCTGTACCAAAAGCAGCTGCAGATTCGGCTACCAGCGTTCCTGCTTGCAGCAATGTTCCGCCAGTGTAGCTATTTTTCCCTGTCAATGTAAGGGTTCCTGTTCCTTTTTTCGTGAGCATTCCACTACCGGTGATATCATTTCTCCACCAGTCTTGTGCATTGAAGCGCCCTTTGGAAGCGTCCATATCCACAGTTACATTGTTCAAGAATGCACCGTATCCATCCGCAGCCGTGACCAGATCAATTCTACCCCAGCCCTTGGATTCATCCAGTACAGGATATCCAGAGTCAATGGATGTTGTATACAATACTTGTCTGCGTTGCTCATCTGTTAAATACGGTTGACGTGTTTCCAACAGGGCTTCTGCTCCTTGCGGGACAACTGGAGCCAAACCTTTGGTTCCTGTTTGTGGCAGACCGTAAGTCATCTTTTCTCTATAGAAGGCTTTATTGGCATCATGATCTTCCCATTTGTGTTCATCGTAAGCACTCTTGAACGTGTAATCCTCTGTTACGGTATGTGCATACTCATACAGACTCATATTTTTTTCCTTGGCTGCAGCTCCAAATACTTCTCCTGCATTCTCATAACCTTTCTCTAACACATCTTTATTCTCAGCCTGATTAAGTGCATATGCAGCCATGGCTGTGGATTGTATTCTTCCACCTATAACATCAAGCGGTGAGTGCATCCCCGTTACGATTCGATTCTCGCCCAACTGAGCTGCTCTCGTTAACAATTCAGTGAATCGTTCTGGTGTAGCGTATGCCAAAGGAAATACGGATAAGTAAGCTGCACTAGTATGTCCGCTCGGAAATCCACCATCTTTTCCTCTTCCATCCTCAGCGATTCGTTTGACATAAGTTAACGCAGGAATAAGCTTAACGTTGGTTTCGTATTGCTGGTAATGTTTTTCTCCTGTTGATTTGGTGCCGCCTGAAGCCAAAGGTACTTCTTTTTTCTCACCTTCGCCCAAGGTTTCCCATACAGGCAGTCCCTTGCTGTCAACAACTTCTTTCACTTCTCCATTGGAATTCATTCTCCACGGTCTAGGGGAAGAGTAGAAATATTTAGAGGGATTAGATGAGGCAGGAATTTTGAATCGAACCAGATCAACTAAATGGACCAAGTCTGAAAGTTCCGTCTTTGCTTCCCAATCTCCAATGCCTTGGCTTTCATCTTCCACTGTTTCTTCGGTCAATACCACATTCATCTCGTCCACCGTTCGTTCAACGTTTGTCTTTGGCTTGATGATATCTACATACGTGTTAGCCAACGGACCAAAGCCCTCCATCACGCTATAGATCTTATCTCTTTGGTCATCATAATAGGCTGCCAATGTCTCTTCACCTGTGCGATTTTGCGTGACCTTTTCTACATATTTGATATTGGCTTCCCAAGTTGCTTTGTTTCGGATCTCTTCATTTGCATATGTTTTCTGATCAGCGACAGCTACGGTTGGATCATTCTTAAAGCCGTCATAATATGGGGACGGTCCATCTCCATACTTTGCATTTTTTCCGTCAGCTCCAATTTTAGTTGCCGCTGTTCCATCTCTCCAATCCGCTTGGTTCATGGACCACACTTGATCAAAACCGTCCAAAATATCAATAAACGGATTGGTTTCCGCAATATTTTTTAAGGTGTCGTCTCCGGCATTGGCTCCGTGCTTCACGGCGGACAACCGAGCTTCATCTGCTGGAGGATTAACATTCAGTACGGTTGCCGTTCCTTTTGGCTTAGCTGGTTTGGCAGCTGTAGTAGCATCTGTTTCCACCGCCTTAACGAGCGCAGACACCGCTTCGGCACGAGTAATGGAATTAAGCGGTTTGAAGCTTCCGTCTGCATAACCAGAGATAATTTTCGCTGCTGCCGCTCCACCTACAGCTCCCTTGCTCCACGCCGCAATAGACGATGAATCGCTAAATACATTTGCTGCTGTTTCATTTAACTCCAAATTCAAAATGCCAGCGATCACTTTAGCTGCTTCTTGACGGGTGATCGGATCTTGCGGCTTCATTGTGCCATCGGTGTATCCATCTATATATCCATTCGCATTTGCAATAGAAATTGCTTCGTAATACCATGCACTCTCAGACACATCGTTAAAGGTAATTTTAGCTTGTCCGGAATATCCAAAAGCACCGTTTACCAAATTCATAAATTCTGCTCTGGTAATATACGTGTTCGGTTTGAATGAACGATCCAGGTAACCTCGAATTAATCCTTCATCCCCCCATGCTTGAATATTCGCTTCCGCCCAGTGTCCCTTAATATCAGAGAACTGAATCTTCTGATCGGCTGCAAAACTCTTCTCTGCAAATGTCGGACCTACCATAGACAACATTAGAAGTAATGCCAGTGACTTTTTAAGTGGTTTTCTCATGGCTTGCAAATACACGCTCCTGTTATGGTAAATTATTTTTTTGCTTCTGCATCTGCAAATGAGTAAGAAAGACTCTATACAGATGTCTGATCTGCCGTTACTGTAGCATTAGGGAGCGTTTAGCATCTATAGAACAAATTCCGTTTTATATCAAAATCGTATGTTCCGGAGCTTATATGCCAAGAAAAATGGAGTTAGATACTACATTTATCAATTAAAATACCTACTTTTGTAAACGCTTTATTAACTGAAAGTAAATTATTCAGTGGGAGTTTGTTAAATTTCGATCAACATGATTTCTAGTCCTCGGCCTGCTATATAATGATGAAGTTGTTTAGAAACGAGAAATGAAGGGGGAAAAAAGAATGCGTAAGCCATTTCAGTCTGTGAGATCCAAGATGGTTCTTTCCTACCTCGCTGTTGTTCTTGTCATTGCGCTTCTTTTCGGCTCCATTTTATATTTCTTCTTCTCCCATCAATACAGCAAAGAAATCCGAATCAATAATCAATTGTCGCTGAAAAGCACTGTTAATTATATTGAGAGCTCCGTTATCCAGAAGGTGAATCAGGTCTATCTGTCCCTGGCACTCGGTAACGCTGCAAGTATCGACTTAGATAGCTTAAAAGGAAACCATAGCAAAATCCTGGACATCGAACAGTCCCTCAAAAATATGGTGCAAAATTATTCCGATCTCATTGAAGCTATTCATGTGTACGATACGAAGAACCACTTCATCGTCTCATCTGTATATGGGCTATTGCTCTATGAGGACACGCCTTCGAGTGTGGATCATACGTCGGATTGGATTGCTGCAATGAAAGAGACTCCAGAAAGCTCCTTATGGATGAAGACTCGTATGGTGCCTCAGGATGTTTATATCGAATCACGGGAACAGGGCAAGATGAGCCCTCTAATTTCCTATGTCCACAGTTACCCGTTTCAATCTTCTGGACAGGACAGCAAGGCCATGATTGCGATTGATATCAAAGAATCAGCGATCAGTCAGATCATTAAAAATATGCTCCCTGCTGACTATGCGAATACATTAATCATCGATCAGGATGGAACCGTCATTTCTGCAGCGGACAAAACGTTACTAGGCACCTCCACGGAGGAGAATCTAACGCAGTCGCTCCTTTCCTATCATTCTTCAGATGAGAGCTTCACACCTGTATTTAACTATGACTCTCATGTCGTTACCCAAGATCAATTTAAAGGAAATACATGGAGAATTTACACAACCACACCTAATGAAAGCTTCTATTATAAATTGGATAGCTTGAAGGAGATTTCGGTTCTTCTCGGTTTATTGGCTGTTGCGGTTGGAATAGCGATGTCGTCCATCTTTACCAGGGCCAACTATAGTCCTCTTAAGCGAATCCTGAATAACATCAAGAGCCGGATGGATAGCCCAACCAGCTTAAAACAGGACGAATATCGGTTCATCGATACAACGTTTAACAGTCTGTCCAATAAAGTTGATAGTCTTGAAGAAACCTTACAGGCCAATCACAGAATGATTAAGCATAGTATTATGCTCAATATGTTAAATAATCGATTTACACCCGAGGAACTTACGGAACAGCTCCAGTCTGTTCACATTTCAATGGCCTACTCTCGCTTCCGTTGCATCGTCATTGACCCCGTTAATGAGAAGTGGAAGGATCTGCAGCCACGACAGTTGCAGCATACGTTGTATACGATGATCCAGCAACTGGAGATCGCGGAAATGGATGGAACTCAACTGCTGGCAGAGGAATTGCAGGATCACAAAATAGCCGTAATCATCTGTACCAACCAACCCGAAGAACCTCTCTCTGATCACATTGTAGACTTTATTCACACTGAGGCGAGCAGCAGATTTGGTCTTGAATTTGTACTATCGTTAGGCGGATGGGTAGAACACTTCACGAAGATTCACACAAGCTATCATCAGGCGAATACCCTGATTCGATACAGCTACTTCTTCCCCGAGCAGTCTGCCATTCAGGATCTTAATCTTCTGAACAGGGAAGCCAGCAGTCTGGAGATTCCGGAGTCATACCTCGTAAACTTTGAAAAGAAATTGCAGACTCGGGATGTGCAAGGTACAGTTCAGGCCATTCAGGAATTGGTCGCGGCACTAAAGGAAGGCTCCTATTCAGCCGAATACAGTCGGATCATCTTATTAAAAACGGTATCTATTTACGCTGAGTGTATTAATCAGGTGCGTTGGCAACCCCCCGAGGCGAGTTCATTAAGTATGTACAAGCAATTTTCATTGTTCTACAATATCAACCGCTATTCAGAGTGGATGATTCATCTCGTGACCAAATTTGTGATGCATATGGAGAAGCGCAGCGAGGTACGAAGTGTGGATACCATCTCGGCTGTCAAAGCCTACATTCACGAGCACTTATCGGGCGATCTAACACTGGATCATGTCTCAGAGCAAGTATTCATCAGCCCTAAATATCTCAGTAAACTGTTCAAGGAAGAAACCGGGATTGTTTATTCCGAATATGTTACGAATCAGAGAATGGAACGCGCACGGGAACTCATGACACAGCGTGAGATTACGGTTGAGCAGGTCGCAAGTACGGTCGGTTACCGTACCCCTGCCTATTTCATTAAGAAGTTCAAAGAAATTCACGGCTGTACGCCAAAAAACTTCATGCGCAGTCTAATGGAACAGGGATCTATATAGGTTGAATTAAAGAATATTTACACGGACACTCCGATGACAGAACAACCTTCCGATCGCTGTTATTCCCAGATTTCTTTGATCCCTTTTCTAAAAGGGGAAATCCGGGAATAGCGTATGCTTTCGAAGTAGTTTTCCTACAGAAAACTTGTAGCTTCGCTTCTTCAGGTTCTTTCTGTCCTCACCGTTATTGTGTAATTGTTAAATTGAACCTATTTAGAATTTAGAATTAGGAAAGGAGCTGCTATGAACATCAACCTTTCAAGACAGCTATGTCTATTGATTGCTACATCTATTCTTATAGGATTGATGAGCGGTTGTACCTTTCTAAACAGGGAAGGATCACAAGTGCAACAGCAGGACCATCTAGCAAGCGCTGAGAAGGAGACAGCACCGCAGTATACGATATCCTGGACCATGCATCAAAATATCCCTGTTCCTGAAGACGCGGAGATGATTGCATATATTGAGGATCGGTTTGATGTCGATCTGGAGGTGTGGAATCTTGAGAACAAGCGGTACGAGGAACTGCTGGACCTGGAGCTTGCTCAAGGGAAAATACCTGATCTGTTCCGGATCAGACAACCGCATGATCTGCTTAAGTATCAAATGCAAGGGGTCTTAGCGGAAATCTCCCCGGAAGTCCTTGAACAATATGCGCCAAATATCGTACAGCGGATTCGCGATTATGATTCACGTTACTTAGAGTATGGAAAAATAAACGGCTCCTTATATGGAATACCGGCCATTAATCAGACCAACATCTATCGAACTCCAGTCGTATACCGAGAGGATTGGCTTAAGCAGCTTGATCTGGACGTCCCGAAGACATTAGATGAATTTGAAACGGTTATGTATGCTTTTGCCAAAGATGATCCGGACGGAAATGGTAAACAGGATACGTATGGCCTATCCAGAGAGGGCTTAAATGTAGTGTTTGGCGCTTTTGGACAGTCCGTTTTCACCGAGCAACTGTATTTTAATGAAAAAAACAACCAACTCGTGGTCGGTGCTTTGGAGCCGGAGATGAAAAAAGCCCTAACTTATATGCAAAAATGGTATCGGGACGGGATTATCGACCCAGAGTTCATAACGGGTGAAAACAAAGGCGGTTATAAACATCTATCCCATGCTTTTATTAATGGAAAAATTGGGATGACCTCGATGGGCAACTATTATCATTGGAATCAAGAGGGAGATTACAGTGTCCTCAATGAAAATGGCGAGGAAACCCCGGTGGAACCCTCGTTCAATGTCAATGAACTGCTACAGAAGAATCCAGCTGCAGAGGTTGTATTTGGTTCTCCTGTTATTGGTCCTGATGGACATAGCGGTTCAAAAGGGAACAATCTGCTGATGAATTTTATTGCTATAGGTGCTGAGGCTGCGAAGGAGCCGGGGAAACTGGAGAAAATTTTGGAGATACTCGATTATGTAAGTGCCAACCCCGATCCGGAGGAGCAGATCAAAATGGAGTATGGCCTTCCAGGAAAACACTGGAATTGGAGCGCTGAAGATCCAAACTCGTTCCATTTACTTTACCCATACAACAGAATGGAGAATTATATTAATATGATCGGCTCAAGTATCGGCATGACGGTTCCAGGTACACCCTCGGATAAACGTGAACAGTGGGCTGCATCTGCAGGGTTGACGGAGAATGGTATCTATAATCGCCTGGAGGTTGCAACCCCTGCCCTGATTCAATATTCATCTGAATTGATTCGCATGAGAGACAGAGCGTACATCTCCATCATCACCGGCGATCAGCCTGTGGGGTATTTCGATACCTTTGTGGAAGAATTCATGGATGCAGGTGGGCAACAGGTGCTGCTTGAAGCGAATCATTGGTATAACGAGCATAAGGAGCCGAGTCACGCGCAATAGGTGGGACGATATGGAACATACATTTCCCATGAGTAGTTTCTGGAAAATATACGTGTGTGTTCCTATGCACCGATCCCCGCTTCCCTCACGCTAGTCACTCTCTATCCCTTCGCACTTGCATTTGATCCGCGTAGTGAACGGGCTGAACTGCTTCGTGCCGTGCTTCCGGATTTGGAGGCGCTGCCTGAGGGCGTATTTTCAAAACGCTTGCGTTCGGTCCGCTCCATCTGCACAATCTGACCTTCGTGCACCACGATATGCAAAGAACCAAACTCCATGTCATTCAGCTGTCCGGCAATTCGGTCCAACCATACCTCATCCACTTTTAACGGCTTAGCCATAGAGCCGCCTCCTCTTCTCGGGCTATTGCCCGCCATATTCCTAAGTACGCTGTCATCCAACGGATTTATAAATCATTCTTATCCAACCTATATACTTGGTTTATACATTAGCAGGGCTTCCAGTAGCTGTCAATCTGTATTTTCTTCTTCTCATCATCACTTTTCTGAAACGGCTTTGTGTCCAAGCCAGCTCTTGAGCAGCAACGTGGCAAGAGCCAGAATCAGGAGCAGCGAAGCTACGGCAAACGAAGCTGAGAATTGATATTCGTTATACAAAATCTCCACATGCAGCGGCAGTGTATTGGTCTCTCCGCGGATATGTCCGGAGACTACAGATACCGCTCCGAACTCGCCCATAGCACGGGCATTACACAGAATAATACCGTACAACAGCCCCCATTTGATGTTGGGCAAGGTTACACTCCAGAAGATTCGCCACCCGGAAGCACCCAGCGTAACCGCCGCTTCCTCTTCCCGGGTTCCCTGGTCCTCCATGAGTGGAATCAACTCCCTGGCTACAAAGGGGAAGGTAATAAACAGCGTTGCAATGACAATGCCTGGCAGCGCAAAAATGATTTTGATATCATGCTCCGACAACCACGGCCCAAACCACCCATTCGAACCAAAGACCAATACAAAAATCAACCCGCCAACCACAGGCGAGATGGAAAAGGGAAGATCAATCAGCGTGATCATGAGTCCCTTGCCCTTGAACTGGAATTTGGTAATGACCCATGCAGCGGCCACACCAAATATCGTATTCAGCGGCACTGTAATCGCCGCAACCAATAACGTGAGTTTCAGTGCAGACATGGCATCCGGCTCCGTAAGAGCCGCGATGTATACACCCCAGCCCTGCTTCAACGCCTCCATGAGCACAATGGCCAGTGGCAAAATAAGCAGCCATATGAGTATCAGGCTCGCCAATCCAATCAATAACCATTTGACCCATGGTGCTTCCGTTGTTGCACGGTTCGTTCCACGCCCGGTCTTTACGGGTGGAACAGGGCTTAGTGGGACAGAACTTGCCATATGCTGCACCTCCTTTGGTTTGGGTGAGTGACGTCTTCTAATATCCTTATTGCATCATGTTTCATTCTCATGCCCTGCCCGCCTTCCGGCTCCAACGTTGCAAGGAATTAATAATCAATAGCAGGATGAAAGAAACAAGAAGCAACAGCAAAGCTACAGCTGTAGCGCCTGCATAATCGAACTGTTCCAGCTTAGCCATGATCAGCAAGGGGGCAATCTCCGTTTTCATCGGCATATTACCTGAGATAAATACAACGGAGCCATATTCACCAATGCCCCGGGCAAAGGCCAGAGCAAAACCGGTCAGCAGTGGCGGAATCAGATCCGGCAGCAGAATGGTACGGAATATCCGCCATCTTCCTGCTCCCAGTGTGGCAGCCGCCTCTTCCACCTCTGCCTCCAGCTCCTCCAACACCGGTTGCACCGTACGAACCACGAACGGAATGCCGATAAACATCAGCGCCAGCGTAATCCCGGCCTGTGAATAGGCTAGCTTAATGCCCAAAGGCTCTACAAACTGCCCAATCCAGCCATTGCCGGCATAGATCGCCGTAAGGGCAACCCCTGCTACCGCTGTTGGCAAGGCAAAGGGCAGATCAATGACCGCATCAAACAGTCTTTTGCCAGGAAACTCATACCGAACAAGCACCCATGCCAGGAGTAACCCCAGCACGAGATCAATCAGGGCCGCTGCACCTGCGGTCAGAAAGCTGACCTGGAAGGAAGCCAGCACCCTGGGATTGGTTGCAACCTCAATCATGGTTGCCCACGTCAGCCCTGTTGAGTTAAACAACAGAGCAGCCAGTGGAATAAGTACAACCAGGCTCAGGTAGAACACACTGTAACCCATCGTTAATCCGAATCCCGGCAATGTGCGTCTCCGCGCCACCATCACCTTGCTCATGCACGTTCATCCTCTCTGCCTTCAGCCGGTAAGGCTGGTTGGCCGCTTACAGCGCGATTGATCGGTTGTTCTATGAACAGAGCAATCTTAGCTGCCTGGAACATAGATCTGGTCGAAGATACCACCGTCATTAAAATGTTTGGCCTGAGTATCTCGCCATGTGCCGAATACATCTTTCAACGTGAACAGTTCAAGCGCCGGGAACTGATCCTTGAATTTTTCCTTTACGCTGTCCAGCGTTGGGCGGTAATAATTTTCAGCAGCAATCGTCTGTCCTTCTTCACTGTACAAATATTTCAGATAGGCATCCGCCACGTCGCGGCTTCCTTTTTTGTCTGCATTTTTGTCCACAATGGCAACCGGTGGTTCAGCCAAGATACTAACCGATGGCACGACAATATCGAATTTGTCCGGACCCAGCTCTTTTACCGATAGGAACGCTTCATTCTCCCAGGCAAGCAGCACATCCCCGATGCCACGTTCCACAAACGTCGTTGTAGATCCGCGAGCACCCGAATCCAGTACAGGCGCATGTTTGAATAATTCACCAACAAAAGCCTTTGCTTTCTCTTCATCATTGTTATTATGCTTAAGGGCATATCCCCATGCCGCCAGATAGTTCCAGCGCGCCCCGCCGGACGTTTTGGGATTCGGGGTGATGACTTGGGTATCCCCTTTGATCAGATCATCCCAGTCCTTGATGCCTTTGGGATTGCCTTTACGTACAAGGAATACAATCGTAGAGGTATACGGAGAGCTGTTATGCTCGTATTTGTCCTGCCAACCTTCGTTAATCAGACCTTTATCTTCAATCGCATCAATATCGTATCCCAATGCCAGCGTGACCACGTCCGCATCCAATCCGTCAATAACAGAACGACTCTGCTTGCCCGAGCCCCCATGGGATTGCTTGATCGTCACTTCCTGGCCCTTCTCTTTCAACCAATGCGCCGCAAACGCTTTGTTATATTGCTCATAGAGTTCCCGCGTTGGATCATAGGAAACATTCAGCAGTTCGATGGCCTTAGCCCCTTCCTTGCCGCCTTCCGCTCCGCCCGATGTTCCTGCCGCACTGGACCCGCCGCTATCCGATCCGCATGCTGCCAGTACCCCTGTTAACACCAGTGCCAGACCAACCAGAATACCCTTGTGAATTCTCTTTTTCATAGATAACACTCCCCCGATATAGATCTGCATGACTACCTCAGGCCGGCTGAACAGGATCGAACGCCCCGTTAAAAAACAAGAAGACGGAGGAACCCCCGCGCACTTCTCCCCATAAAGTCATGCCGGCCCTAGGCCGTGTATGCTTTCATCCGGAAAGGATGCGCTGCGGTGTTCCTCCGTCTATACGGTGAGAACGTTATTCTGTTCAGGTTGCAATTGTTGCATCTGTCTGTCAAATGACCGCTTTCACAATGAAAACAGATTCATTTTTATTATTCCTACCTGTTTAGTAAGTTATATACGTATAATAAAGGCAGTCTATATACCTGTCAAACGTTTTTTCCGATTTTTACCGGATTTCTGGACTATTGGCAAAAAAAGAGGAACAACGAACCATCGTCCGTTGTTCCCTTCAGCGAATCCCATGCTTCGCTGGCTATTGTAAACATGAACGGAATTGGACAGCCACACCTTGTCCATTCCTCATCTGCCCGCATACCGGATATTGGGTACGGGTGGTGTGTTCATGCCTTCCCCTAGATAAAAACCGGTGTGTGGCGGTTGATTGTAGGCTACATTTTGCCAAGTGACGCCAAGACGGTACACCGGATCATGCATCAGCGTATAGATGCGTTTGTCCGTAACTGCTGTTGTGGTATAGATCCGCAGCGCTGAGCTGTCATTGGTCCGCCACACCACTTCCTCTCTCCAGTCCCCGAACAGGTCGGCCTGCAGATTCGGCGTAGACTTGGTCCCGTTGTTGGAAGAAACGCCGGATGCAGTGAGCAGATTCACCGTTGTGTTATTGGCATAGTTCCACTTATCGATTCGGTTACTGTCCAGCAGTTCACGAAGCAAATCACCATCCCACCAGATTCCAAAATTCGTGGAGGAAGGCAGGGTTGTCCCGAGTTTCTGCCCTTTGGCCGTATACAGACTGCCGTCTGCCCATACTTCGGCACCTTTATATCTTGGATCGATATCTGCCGCCATGCCGCGTCCAATATCCTTTGTTGTTTTGACTCCCCAGATTAATTGACCTGTGCCTGCATCCCGGAACTCCACTCCGGCATTGGACGGTGTCTCATGAACCTGAAATACCTCAAGTCCAGGGCGGTCCGGGTCGAGGTCACTCAGATGCATCGCATCGCCATGATGAAGTCCTGTCGTGTACAAGCCTTTACCGTTGTCATCCACCGCCATGGCACCATAGACAATCTCGTCTTTCCCATCTCCGTCTACGTCCGCCACACTCAGATTGTGATTACCCTGCCCAGCATAACCTGAGTTACCGGACGTATTGGAATCAAATGTCCATTGTTTGGTCAGCTGTCCATTCCGCCAGTTATAAGCTACCAGTACGGTACGGGTGTAGTATCCACGCGCCATGACCAGGCTTGGACGCTCTCCATCCAGATACGCAATGGCGGCAAGGAATCGGTCCACCCGATTGCCGTAGTTGTCTCCCCAGTCAGACACATTGCCACGCGCCGGTTCGTAGTTCACTGTAGATAACGCTTTGCCAGTCTGCCCATTGAAGACCGTCAGGAATTCGGGGCCAGATAATACATAACCGCTGGAATTGCGGTAATCCTTGCTGGCATCACCGATGACCACGCCAGTGCCATCCTTGGTGCCATCGGCTGTTTTCATCGCAACCTCGGCTTTACCGTCACCGTCGAGATCATACACCATGAACTGGGTGTAGTGAGCGCCGGCACGGATATTTTTGCCCAGACTAATTCGCCAGAGGCGTGTTCCATTTAATTTGTAGGCATCGATAAACACTTCCCCGGTATAACCACTCTGGGAGTTATCCTTGGAGTTGGAAGGGTCCCACTTCACGATCAATTCATACTCACCATCACCATCCAGGTCACCTGCACTGGCATCGTTGGCACTGTAAGTGTAGGCTACTCCATCAGGCGTTGTCCCACCTGCGGGTACACTAAGCGGTACGGACAGATAATTGTTGCCCCATACGCTCGCTGCTGCTGAAGCAGCCTGCTCCGTTCCACTCACTACAGCGCGAACCGTGTATTTGGAACTGCTTGTCCCGCTTGCATCCTGAAGGTTGGTGCTGTTTGTTATGGGCGTAGCGTTCACCTTGGTTCCATCCCGATAGACATTAAACGATACATTCGATCCTTCCGTTCCCAGAAGCCGCCAGCTGACAAACACACCTGTCCCGGTCTTCACAGCCACCACACCACGATCCAGATATTCCATCTGTCTTGCACCTGCTGCATGTGTTACCGGCGTGTTGCCCAATCCAAGCGAAGTAACCAGTAGCGCGGAACTCAGCAGAGATACTCCCGCTGTACGTAATGTGCGCTTCCACAATGATGATCGATTCCCCATAAACAATTGCCTCCCCAATTGTATTGGTAAGCCCGATGCCTTTGTAGCGCCATCTTTTTATGTAAGCGCTTTAATACATTTATTTTAAATTAAACATATAATTCCATCTATAGGTCTAATTTAGTAATTAAAGGTTCGCACATAAAAAAGCCGAAGGATTTCTCCTTCGACTTCGTACTTTTTTGAATAAATTCATAAATTTACACTCCGCCTGCTCCGTGGCCCATTAAGGCATGAATGATTGGACAGATTGTAACTGTAACACTAAAAATGGTTAGCAAGAAAGACGTTTTTTTTCGCATTGAGCCGTTGCACCTCACTTGATAAGGATTTGAACTTCTGTTTTGCTTCTGGATCAGCTTGATCTCTGTACTGCTCAAATAATGTCATACATGTAATAATATTTCGATCACTATTTATTTTAACTGACATTTGCAATCCTTCAAGAATAAGATTCATTGCATCATTACGATTTCTCTTAAGTTGGTACATCCCTAGATCACTTAAAAACCGCGCATAACTTTCATTAATAATACGTTTATTATAATCTCCAAACTCAGTCTTGTAGGTACGTAAAGGCGTATGTTCGGAGAAGCGATCCAAAATGTCATCAATGTTCCAGTCAAACCGATTGGCTGCCTGTATCATGTAACGTAAAGCTAAAAAAATCTCATCAGGATACTTCGAGATGTAGTCCGCGTATTCGTGAACAATCTCCCTTTCTCCAGATAACATTCGGTAGAGATAGGTATTAGCTGTTGCCCATTCCCCAAATTGTTGCTGTATGCGCTCTGATTCTTCATCCTGTTCCTGTAACCAGCCCTGTCCGTATGCATACAACGATACAAACTCCAAAGCTTTTTTATAATCTCCATACTCCTCATAAACTGTGGATCGAATCAACCAAGCATATAAAATATAAGTATAGAGTGGGCGTTCGGTGTGATTCTCATGGTGGTGTTCCCTTCGTTTAGAAAGGTGTTTAGACTCATAGAAAATCTTCGCTAATTTGTACATCTCTTGCGCTAAACCATCTACTTTATCCCATTTATGAACTGCCATAAACACATGAATTAAATGTTTCAGCGCGTCCAGTTGGTATCCCTCATCCAACCGGTCAACATAAGGCTCGAACAAGATAGCTGTCCTTAGATTTTCTTCCAGGTTCTCTCCTTGTCCAATTAAAAACAACCGATACTGACACATCGCGAGCCGTTCAGAATGCTGATATTTCTCAACTTCACTCACACTCTTATATAACAATGCCGCGGCAGACCGCTGATTTTGTTCAAATAATTGTTCAGCCATCTCAAATAATTCTGTCGCATAATCCAGGTCGTCCAGTAGCCGATAAAGAATCTGCTCAATGCAATCCAGCCGATTCAATTCCGCACTTCGGAGAATAAACGGTCTGATTCGCCGCATGGAGACAGAATAAGCAAAACATTCTTCCACATAGTCGGAAAAAAAATGATCCGCTGCCACGCCCATTCCTGATGAGATCGCAATCAACTGACTCACGGATATGGGACGATTCCCATGTAAAATACGACTAATTGTGCCTGTATTAATGCCAGAGACTTCCGAGAATCGGGAGAGCGTCATGCTGTTCTTTTCGATAAACTGGGTTAATTGCTCCCGAATTGAATTTGCAGGTTCCAAGGAAAGCACCACCCTTCGTGCAACATCCAGATTTTAGGTTTAATCACTATATATTCTGATCATAATGAACGTTCGAACGATGGTCAATAAAAAAATGTGATAATTGCCACTATTTTCAAGTTAATCGCATAAAAAGCCTAAAAAAGCTGTAAAACCATGTGTTTCTCCATGATTTCACAGCTTATTTGACCACTTTCTAGATGTAGTATTTCACGTTCTCTTCACCGTATTACAACTTTTATACCACAGGCGCAATACATACCGGACGAGGCAGTTCCAGCTTGAACCCGTTATGCGTCAGGCGTCCGTCTTCTTCACTGATCTGGAAACCTACGAGGTTATTACTGTCCTGATTTGCCACGACCAGAATCCCACCAGGCAAAATATTAAAGTTACGCGGTGTCTGCCCAATCGTGGACGTCCACTCTACAGCTTCCAACTCGCCGCTCTCCTGGTCAATATGATAAAGGACGATGCTGTCATCTCCCCGATTGGATGCATACAGGAAACGTCCACATGGAGATATACGGATGTCTGCAGCCGTCCCCTCTCCTTTGTGCCCTTCTGGAAGTGTGGAGATGTGCTGCACCGTAGTGAACTCTCCTCTGCGCTCATCATATAGGAATGCCGTAACGGTGTTGTTCAACTCGTTGATTACATATGCCCACTTCGAGTTGGGATGGAACACAAGATGCCTTGGCCCTGCGCCTGGTGGCTGATCCATCTCACGATGGGTTACCAGACGTCCCTCTTCCAACCGATACACAATGATCTGATCCAGACCGAGGTCACATACGACAGCATACTGCCCGGACGGATCGGGTTGAATGGAGTGTGCATGCGGCCCTTCCTGCCGTTCTTCGTTGATTCCACTTCCCGTGTGCTCCACCCATGCACTCATCTCACCAAGCGTCCCCTGATCGCCAACCGGGAATACATTGACACTGCCGCTGCTATAGTTGGATGAGAACACCCACTGACCATCCGTGGAGACAGACACATAACATGGAGAAGCCCCTCTGGTCTGTTTTCGATCCATCAGGTGCAGCTCACTCGTTGCTGCATCTCTACGATAGACCAACACCTCTCCCTCGTCCGTCTCACTCGCCACATACAGACAGTTTCCATCCGGGCATAACGCCAGATAAGACGGATTATCCACGCCATCCATGTGATTGACGATCCGCATCTCTCCTGAATCCGTATTCAACGCACATAGGAATATTCCTGGTTCATCCGCTGACGCATACGTACCTGTATAGAAAAGTGTTTCCTGAGTTGTGACTGGTTCCATATCTAATCTCTCCCTTATCCTATATATTCATTGGTCTGATTCTTCCCACTGGTATGTACTTACCCAATTCACGGGCAACTGCTTCACTTCCTGTAACGTGGCTTTCTATATTGAGAACAACCCCCGGTGAGCGCTCTCATATCTGGCATTGACTCCCCTATCCCCTCTCACCATAATACAAAGTATGAGACCTAACAACAGACCACCCCTACAGCGTAAATCTGACGGATTTCGTATGCAAAAACTCATTGTGCTTCCGGACTCACTGCTGCAAGAAACCGCAGCTTATCCGGTCACGTCCGGATTATACGTTACCGATATCGGTTACTTTCACGAAGCGGAGCATCATTACCGTGACCGTCCCGATGGTTGTGAATCACACATTCTGATGTACTGTGCCCAAGGTACAGGCTGGTATACGATGGATGGTAGCAAGACATATGATGTCCGCCCGGGAAACCTCGTCATATTGCCTGCACATGTTCCTCATGTGTACGGAGCCAACGCAGCTGAACCGTGGAGCATCTTCTGGATTCATCTGCGCGGGGAACACGCTTTATCCTACATAGAACCCTTGTTAGCCCATCATATTACTACCATGCCACCGGCCAAGGCTCAAAAATGGCTTGAGCTTTTTCATGAATGTTACGGCGCGCTAGAGACAGGTTACTCCATGCAGACGATGACG
Organism: Paenibacillus sp. FSL K6-2393; assembly: GCF_038002545.1. Lineage (NCBI taxonomy): Bacteria > Bacillati > Bacillota > Bacilli > Caryophanales > Paenibacillaceae > Paenibacillus > Paenibacillus sp. FSL K6-2393. Next base: position 551,862 of record NZ_JBBOCU010000002.1, on the reverse strand, counting down.
TATGCCTCCCAGATTATCGGTTATATGCTTGGTATGCTCGCTTATGGACCGGAGACGACAGGAACAGATGGTGGGATCGTGAGCAGCAAACGTGCGGCTGAACAATCCGTTCAATATATGCTGGAGCACCTGGAGAATGGAATCACCCTCAAGGAACTGGCGTCTCACGCGCGACTGTCTGTCCCTCATTACTCTCAGTTATTCAAGCAAGCTACGGGGCATTCGCCCATCGATTATTTCCTACGGCTTAAGATTCAGCATTCCTGCCGCTATCTGGATTTTACCGATTGGACCGTGAAGCAGATCAGTTCCGAGCTTGGATTCAAAGACCCGTACTACTTCTCCCGTCTGTTCAGCAAAATGATGGGACGTTCACCCACAGATTATCGAAATAAATCCAAAGGTTAGAGGCAGTGCCTTCACTTAGCCCTTTCTAAATGATTATGAATTCAGTTGGAAAATTGCAGCAACCTTTTGAACAGAAGGGTCGTCTATAGGGGCAAATAACTTTTATATAAAGGGATCTTCCCTGGAAAAGTGAGGCGAACCTATCATGAAAAAAAATATACTAGCTACATTAACTGCGGGAGCTCTGCTCACGCTGTCTCTAAGTGCAGGCCCGATCAACGCTGCGCAGGCCCAATTCACGGATATTCAAGGTATCGCAGGAGCTGACAAAATCGAATCTCTCCATAAAGATGGATTCATCAAAGGCGTGAGTGACAGCTTGTTCAAACCTGAACTGGAGTTAAATACCGCTCAGGGCATTCAACTGATTGCGGACGGCCTGAATCTGAATCTGGACACGATTCGTTTTATCAAAATGCCGGTACCAAGTGACTACTTCTCTGCTGTAAAAGATGGCGTATGGTACAGTGATGCATTTATCCGCGCGCAATATAATGGCATTCAGATGTCACAGGGTATCGATCCATCCAAACCGCTTACTCGTGAACAATTCACACTGTTCCTGATGCAAGGCATCGAGGCCAAAGGCGGTCTGCCGATGATTAATATCAAACCTGTGGACATTACCGACGAACAGGAACTTACGCCAGAGTATCAAGGTGCCATTCAGCGTTCACTCGTTCTCAAAATCAATGAACTGGATGCCGACGGAAACTTCAATCCCAAACAAACGATTACTCGCGCTGAAGCAGCAGTGATGATGTTTAACGCAATCGAGTACATGGAATCGTTCCATGCACCACAAATCCCGGAAACACCTGAGAAGTAATCATTTCATGGTAGGAGCTAAGAACTCACTTGAGTGGTGAATCCGCTCGATTGGAGTCACCGTTAGTGGACTTTTCCATACAACCTCAATATGCCAAACAGCCGCACCTTCCCTCAACAGGAAAGTGCGGCTGTTTGTATTATACTTATATCACTGATGCAAAATCATCAGATTTAACTTTCTAACTTAGAAAGAACCTTTAACAACAACCTCAGACAACGGTAAACGTCCTGACGGGCGAGCTGGCTGTGCAGCTTTACCTACAGTAATCAACAACGTAGGCACAAATCGTGCAGGAATGTTGAATGTTTCGATCAGTTTTTGTGGATTATATCCACCGATTGGACATGTATCGTAACCCAGGGAGCGTGCAGCAAGCATAATATTTTGGGAAGCAAAAGATGCATTGCGGATCGCTTCATCGCGAGCGATCTGCGGGCTTTGGTAAGCACCGTTGATCTGTCCAACCAATGCGTCACGAACCTCAGCAGTCAGTGCGCCTGCTTCAACAGCTTGATCGTAGATTACGGTGTTACGGTTTGCTTCCAAATCTCCAAGAACAGCAATCGTAACCGAACTTTCCACGATCTGACTTTGACCGTAAGCAACTGGCAGCAATTTCGCTTTGTCTGCTTCGGATTCAATCACGAGGAATCTCCAGTGTTGCAGGTTCCATGAAGATGGTGCTTCCGCAGCTGCTGTCAGAATCGCATTGAGATCAGCTTCAGGCAATTCAAATCCTTTTTCGTACTTTTTGACAGCATGGCGTTCGCTAATAACGCGAAGTGTTTCATTTTTTTCAATGCCTGACATGTGTTCCACTCCCCAGAATCTAATTTGTTTATACTTCTTTTACTTTCGCAAGGTGATCTTGAAGTATACTCTACCAAGGATTTGCCTTCCGAAAATAACATCAGCGCAGACGATCTCTCCCCATCTGTGTTCACGTTATGCCCGGAATCGCCTGAGAACATCAATGGATCTTTCACCGGAGCACACGCCAATGCCATAACTTGTCCAACCATGCCTGACTAAACCAAGGCCATGTCATGAAGGACCATTCGTTGTGGACTCCGTCAGGACTTCTCCTTTGCAGGCAATCCATTTAGCGACAAGGTTATCGCTTCCCCATGACCTATGCGCTCTTTCACATCTTGAATGGATATACGGTCAAAATAAGCGCTGAGCGCCTCTTCGCCTCCGTTATATATGTTCCCCATCACATCCTGCATATTGGAAGATACCACGCACGATGAACCGGACTCCCCTGAGCACCAGTTGGGACCGAGTGAACCACCAGCTACCAGTCTGTACAATTCTCCCAGCTTGATCTCTTCACTTGGACGGCTAAGCAAGTACCCACCATGAGCACCTTCCTTGGTCGTCAGGTAACCATGCTTGCGCAGAACACTAAGTACCTTACGGACTCTGGCCGGGTGTGTACCCACACTCTGGGACAAATCTTCACTATTGGCCATACACTCATCTCTCATCGACAGAAAAACAAGACAATGCACCGCTATGGTAAATTCGCTGTTCATAACTTACTCCTTCCCGGCTTACAACACCGATGAACTCCAACTCAAGGTAAGTATAACTGTCATTATATGAATAACAGTTATGTTTGTCAACTTTCACCCAGCATGGAGATCAAACGTAATTTTTCCTGTTATACCAATACTTACAGCTCATCAACACAATTAAGCTAGGATTAACATCCCGTCTTCCATTTAATCCAAAAAGAACAAAAAAGTGAGCCTTTCGCTACGCGAAGGGCTCCAATAAGATAGACATATGAAAGGGCTTACGTGATTATTATAATCGGTAATCTTCAATTTGAAAACGCTTTTTTTGTAAAGTGCATCATTATTTTAAATTTTTTTTATTTGAATAAAATGAACGACATGTATTGCTAAAACTAATGACATTAGTTATTATACTAATACCATTAGTTTTAAGGAGGGTTCAACGATGCGCATTACCCGAGAATATGATGTCGTTCAAGTTACGTTTTTTCCAAGACTCTTCCCTGTGAACGTATACCTGGTCGAAGAGGAAGATGGATTAACCCTGATTGATGCCGGAATACCGTTCAGTTTTAAGGGGATTTTGGCAACTGCCCAGTCCCTTGGAAAGCCCATTACCAAGATCATTCTGACTCACGCGCATAGCGACCATATTGGTGCATTGGATCGTCTCAAAGAGGCACTGCCCCAAGCCGAGGTTTTCATCTCCAGACGGGATGCCCGGCTATTGGCGGGTGATACTTCCCTTCTTCCCGGTGAGCCACAAACTCCGGTACGCGGCGGGGTGCCTAAGCCCAAAGCGGTGCGCACCCAGCCAAACCACTTGCTGGATGACGGTGATCATATTGGGTCACTGGTCGCCATTGCCTCACCAGGCCATACGCCGGGGCATATGGCCTTCATGAATACGCGCAGCCGCGTGCTCATCGCTGGCGACGCGTACCAGCTGCAAGGCGGCCTTGCCGTATCCGGCCGCGTGCGCCCGCTCTTCCCGTTCCCCGCGCTGGCGACGTGGAACCGCGAAGCGGCTCTGGCCAGCGCGAAGCGTCTGGCGGAGCTGGAACCGTCCGTGCTGGCTGTAGGCCACGGACGGATGCTGCGCCAGCCCGCTGCCGCCATGCGCGCGGCAACCGCTGATGCACAGCAGCGGTTTGATCTTGCCGGAGGGCAACTATGAGCCCCCGGCAAGGGCTGGATCGCGGCGCTCTGCTCAGCGCCGCGATCCAGCTTGCTGACAGCGACGGCTTTCAGGCGCTGACACTCGCCGCGTTGGCACAGCGGCTGGATGTGCGCTCGCCGTCGCTCTACAACCACATCAGCGGACTTCCCGGGCTTCGCCAGGAAATGGCGCTGATGTCCGTACAACAGCTCAGCCGCGCATTAACCGAGGCTATCGCTGACCGCACAGGCGACGATGCCATCCAGGCCATCGCTGCGGCATACATTGGCTTCGTCCGCGAGCACCCCGGGCTCTACGAAGCCTCATTTCATGCCCCGGACCGCGAGGAGCCACAGCTCGCCGCGGCCAGCACAGCCACGCTGGAGTTGCTGCTGCACAGCTTGCAGCCCTACCCGCTCACCGAAGCGGAAGCATTGCACGCCGTTCGTGGTTTGCGAAGCCTCTGCCATGGATTTGCCTCCATTGAGGCACAGGGCGGCTTCGGCATGAACTTTGATCCGGACGAAAGTCTGCGTCTGACCGTATCCGCATTTCTGCACGGACTCCGGCATCTTCACCAGGACTAGTAAGGCACGTATTGCATCATGAAAAAGGACTGCAGATCCTCTGCAGTCCTTTTTACGTTGCTGTTCCACCTTCTTGCCAAAATCTAACGAACCCAGGACACGCTATAACGCCAATTAGAGCGGATAGAAAAATCTAACGAACTCCACACATCCTATTTCGCAGAAAACTGGCAGTAGGACAGACAAAATGAGCATATTCCGTCATTTAACGTGTCTGTGATTCGTTAGATCTACCAACGTAGCAAATTAGGCCGATTAAGACGTGCTAAGTTCGTTAGAGTCTGCTACATATGTTACTTCAGTTCATGATGCCATAGCGGCATCGCATTACACATTGCAATTCAATTTCCGCCTGATACATATCGTGCTCCGCTCAAAACTCCTGCCCCTCACATGTACGCGCTTCTCTAATATGTACATCTCCCGGTCCTCACTCCAGAAGAACGGCCTTTCACTACCTGCTCTCCATCCGAACGTTTTTCTTTACACCCACCCTATGGCCATTGCTGCCGTCCATCCTGCACTTCATTCAAAATATGCTTCATCACGGGCACGTACACCTTCCAGTAGAACATGTCAGGGATATCTTTCTGATCTGGCGTAAGCTTGGACCGGACGACCTCCCATCCCCGGATTCGGCGCCAGAAGGAATAATGCTTCATCTCACCAAATGACCCTGCCATGTAATACGACCGATTATAGTCATCGTAGCGGACAAGTGCAGCAAATTCCGCGGGTATTCCTGCATTCCCCAGTTTCTGCTCGCCTGCCTTCGTCAAATCCGTCTTATACCAGGCCAGTATGGAATTCTTCTGTTGCGGCACAATGATATCGAACCAGCCATTGTAATGTATATCCTGGGTTATACCGCTCCAATCGCTGCCTTCCGGTGTAAATGCAATCTGTATATTGCCTGTCTTCACATCCGGACCTTTCTCCAGTACCATGACCTGTCCATCCATATGTATCAGCAGCATACCCGCTCCGGAATATGACCATTTCTTCTTCTCCCGCTGCTCATAATTCGCCCGAACCCACCGGGGGACTTCTTCTATACTTTGCAGATTAGATACCGATTTCCCTTGCCATCCACTGCTGTTCACTCCCAAACTGGGATAAAGTTGCTCCCTGGTCATCTTCGAAGCCGTATTTGCCAAGGCACTGTATTCGGCGACAATCGTTACCCCTTTATACGCAGCCTCGCGGATCTTCTGCACATCATATATCGTTAATCCTTCATAGATTCCGCCTTGTTTCCCTGCACTCTTCTGTGCAGACAGACTACTGCGATTCGCCGTCAAATAGATCAGATCCGTGTCTGTCACCTCATCAGGCAGCATTTGTTTCATTCGTGGAAGCCCGTCCTGAAGATCATAGCCGTAATAATCCTCTTCATACGAGTAGTATTCCCCTGTGTGCTGTACAATCTTCTGTTGATTCAAAAGCCAGACCAATCCCTTGTGCCCCTGATAGGACAAGTCCGGTCTGCTCTTGTCAATAATCATAATGTTCAGTGGAACAGGGGCCTGAGATTGCCACATAATCCAGGGGACAACCAGCACCACCGATACCACTGTAAAACAAGCCAGCGTCCACATCGTGGCTGGCCTGTAACTTTTTTTCATAAAGCGTATTCCTCCTTGCTCTGTTCCAAGGTATTGTCAGGATCGGTCGTTAGATTACCCTAATCCATGTCTGCTGTCCTTTTCCTCTGTCTTCCGCAATCCCATAGCCTGCAAAATGCCAAACATACGGAATATATTGTTCAGCGGTCTGAACCAGAACGTCTCCGAACAAGCATACAATAACAGACGCGTCACTGCTCTGGACGTGTACGCTTTGCGTGAACACCATACTTCGAACATTACCATACCAGCGGACAACAGTGAACCATAGAGCGTGAGCAGCAAAGCGAGAATGATGCATAGGTTGATATCCACCAACTGTAGCCCTATGCCTGCAATGAACAGCAAAATCGCTCCCAGTTCCATCACAGGCCCCAACAATTCGATCAGAATAAAATAAGGGATGGATACCATCCCCATCCAGCCATAGGCCGGATTAAAGATCATGCTCCGCTGAGTCCATAGACTGCTTGCAAGCTGCATGTGCCAACCGATACGCTGTCTGCACAGCTGACGCCATGTACCGGGTACTTCTACCCTGCAGATCGGATCGGGAATATATATAATACGGCCATGTTCCCGGATCTGCTTCATATGTTTCTGTAACCGCATCACCAGTTCCATGTGAGCGACCTGGTCGTCGCGCTTGTAACCCCCAACTTCCAACACCCGGTTCTTTTTGAATACACCGAATACTTGGGCCGTAAATAAAAGCACATTAATGTTGTAACGAACAAGTCCCACACCACTAATCAAAAAAGCACGCACGTATTCAATGGTCTGCATTACATACAACGTACTGCCCGTAAGTCTTGTGCTGTTATCCGTTAAATCTGCATGATCCGTATTTCTGGGGGCCATGAGATCTAATCGTCCACTACAAGCAACGACCTCTTCTCCTGGGAGAGCATCCATAACGGGTTTCATAATCTTCACCAATGCATCCCGTTCCAGAACTGTCCAGGGTCCAACAGAGGCGATATAAGGATATTGCGAGATATTCAGGCCTGCATTCAGGGAGTCCATTCGTCCTCCATATTCCTTGTCGATCACAATCAGACGATGATGCAACCTGGATTGGTAGACACATTTAATCTGAGCCGTCTCCTGGCCGAGTCCCGAATAATGAACTTTACTCCGAATGGGCACTAGATCATAGGTTTCTATTAACCGTGGCATTGTTCCATCCTCTGATCCATCATTAATGATAATAACCTCATAGCGTGCATACTGAATATCCAGCAGACAATTAATTCGCTGTATGATCGTATTCTCTCTATTACGCATCGGGACAAGCAGGGATACCGCAGGAGCCAGTTCTTCATCCAACATCTCATGATATTGCAGCGGGTCCAGATCCCTCTGGCGAATCAATGTGCGAGCGGCAGCAACTACCAGAACACTGCACATCACAATCGCTAACACCAGATAGATAAATACCCCCTCGTAACATGCCAAAACAAAACTCTGCAACATCTCAATCCATCTTTCGTCCATACTGCATCCTTTCCAGCGTTTCCTCCGCTATCTGCCTTGCATATTTATCCGGATGGTTTACAGCCGTTTCCCGGAGTTCTTCAAGTCCCTGCTCGTACCGGGCAAGAGAATTCGCCGCTTCCTGTCGGATCTGAAAAGAAGGATCACCCATCATTATCTTCAGTCTAGGAATAAAAGCATCCGCATGAACAGTACCCATAAGCCGGGTCACTGTTAGTCTTTCCGAGCGTTGCCTTTCCTCACCAGATTCGTTCCATACCAGCAATAGCCCCTTCAGCAACTCTTCACGCCCTCTGCCCACTTGAGCCAATGCCTGATAAGCGAGGGTACGCAGCAGCGCATCCTCTCCAAGAATGAGCTTCTCCAGTAGAACAACAGCACCCTCCGTCTGGTCATCCCGAATACGAATGGCATGGACGATATTACACTGGACCTGATAAGGTACATCCTTGAAATGATCCTTCAGACGAGTCCAGGATGAATCGGTAAGCAACAGCAGAATCTGCAGATACTGCGAATCGGACCATACATATTGCTCACGCAACAATTCCTTCACGATTCTGAAATAACCGGTTCGGGCATATATGCGCAAAATGATGAAGCGTTCAAGCGGCGTACAGGAAGTAACCCGCAGCATATCCTCTAACCTGGGCAGAAGCTCTATCATATGAAACTGTTCAATATATAACAACGTGTTAACCCGTTCACTCCACTTTCCCTTCTTCAGAACCGACCGGTATGAACTTCCAAAGACTTGCCAGGATAACAGACGAATTCGCAGAGTCTCGTGCTCTACCGGACCTTGAGCAAGCCGTTGCAATAACAGCTGCTGCAAAACGCTCTGTTGATCTCCACTCATATTCAATAAGTCTACTTTTACTTCTCCTTGGCCCAAATACCGCTGTAACACCGAATCTTCGGAAAGTAATTCCTGCATCAGTGCTGTCTTAACCTTTTCCCTGCGCCTACTGCTATATTTCATCCATAAGATGTAACCGTAGATAACCAGCAAAAAAGCTAGTACACTTGCACACACAAGGCTGACCACATGTACTAACCAATCTGTATTACCCATAAGCCACCCTCTATGATGTGAGCCGATAAGCTTGATATACATCCATTGTTGTCCAATCATTGCATGATTTCCCCTTAATCGAATAAACGGCCTTACAACGGGCACAATAATACAAAATTTTCAAATACACCCTGTGAATACATATCGGGTATATGATACACTAAGCTTTCTATCGGCTTTCTACGTTTGTGATATAATAGGAACTGAAAATTCCGGCAATTCGTACTGGGTTCCGGATCTCCGGATAACATATTATTCCAGAAAGAGGGAGTTCTACGTGGCTCAAATCAGTCCGTACTACCTGCAAATCGGAGCAACCGTGGGCATGCTTGTCATGGCACTGCTTGCCATCTTCATCCGCATGAAAGCCAGTCACAGACCGGTGACCATTCGTAAAATCCTTATTCCTCCGCTCGGCATGAGCACAGGATTTCTCATGTTTGTTGTACCTGAGACTCATGTTCCTCTACTCTGGGCATTCATTGCGTTTCTGGTGGGCTGGTTCCTCTTTTCCTATCCCCTCATTCGCAGTACACGGTTTGAACGAGTAGGTGAAGAAATTTTTGCCACACGTTCTCGCAGCTTTGCTTTTATCTTGCTTGGATTGTTGGCCGTACGCCTGATCCTGCATGAAGTCATCCAGCGATATGTAAGTATTCCGCAAACGGGCGGATTGTTTTTCCTGCTGGCTTTTGGCATGATTGTACGCTGGCGTGTATATATGTACAAACACTACAAAGAAGTGCTGGTCGCCGAACACTAGTCACCCTACATAGACCACGCACAGATTTACAGATAAAAAAGACACGTTCTGCTGCACCCTCGGTGTGCAGAACGTGTCTTTTCGTTTTCAACCTAATTGTACATGTAAACCATTCAATATCTATTCAGGATCTGCAACCTTAACCAGCTGCTTGCCCAGATTATCTCCCGAGAAGAGGCCCATGAATGCTTCCGGCGTCTGTTCGAAGCCGTCAACAATGTTTTCTTCATACTGGATATGACCTTCCTTGATCCATTTCGCCAACTTGGCGCGGCCCTCTTTGAAGGATTTCGTATAGTCACCCAGCAGGAAACCTTTCATTAATGCTGTATTTGTTAACAGCAACGTCTGTGGACGCATGCCTATATCCGGTTTCTCCAGATTATAGGATGAGATCTGACCGCATAACGGAATACGTGCATTCCGATTGATGTGGCGCAAGACTGCATCCGAGATGTCACCGCCCACATTGTCAAAGTAGACATCTACACCATCCGGGCAAGCCCGTTCAATGGCCGCTGACATATCCTGCTCCTTCTTGTAGTTCAACACCACGTCGAAGCCCAGCTTTTCTTTCAAATAAGCGCATTTCTCATCAGAGCCTGCAATACCAACCACGCGTGCTCCCACAATTTTACCAATCTGACCTGCAATCATGCCTACCGCTCCGGCTGCTCCCGATACAACGACCGTTTCGCCGTCCTTCGGTTTGCCGATGTCCTCCATACCAAAATAAGCCGTCAGACCCGTCAGGCCTAGCGCACCCAGGTAAGCGGTGATTGGTGCTTCTTCCGTATCGATCAGCGACAGATCCCCCGTATTCACTGCGGCATATTGCTGCCAGCCCCACATACCGGATACGAGATCTCCTTTGCGCAGATTGGGTTCCGAAGATTCTACAACCTGCCCAATGGCTCCACCCTTGATCACTTCATTTAACGCGTACGGTGCAGCATACGACTTTGTATCTTTCATGCGGCCCCGCATATACGGATCGACCGACAAATATAATGTACGTACCAGAACTTGCCCAGCTTCCGGTTCAGGAAGAGGTGCATCAATGAAGTTGAAATTCTCTCTGGAAGGGGCACCTTCGGGACGAGACGCAAGTACGATCTGTTTATTTAAAGACACCAAAATTACCTCCTTGTTGCCAAGTGGACGCAAGGTTAACCCTTGTCAGCTGAGATCACTTACCACTGGCTCTGTGTTATCACTTCTTAATAGTTTAAACCGAAACAGGCGGATCACAAACGTGGGCCGCCTTGAAATATGCAAATATCGTCACATTGTAGCTGCTTTTGGCTATTATTGTGCTGTCAAAATCACTGGACCATCCGCCGTAATCGCAATCGTATGTTCATACTGGGCAGACAGACTTCCATCCATAGTACGAGCAGTCCATCCATCTGAATCCAGCTTACTTCGGAACGTACCAATATTCAGCATTGGTTCGATCGTAATAACCATGCCTTCCTTGAGACGCGGACCCCGATGAGGCGGACCGTAGTGAGGGACTTGTGGTTCCTCATGCATCTTCTCACCAATGCCGTGTCCGATAAACTCACGCACAACCGATAGGCCTTCACCTTCTGCATAGACTTGAATCGCATTGGAGATATCTCCGATCCGGTTGCCCACCACGGCAAGTTCAATGCCTTTGTACAGAGAGTTTTTGGTTACATCCAGTAGATGTTGTGCTTCCGGAGTCACTTCACCTACGGCATATGACCAAGCCGAATCCGCCAGCCAGCCATTTAGATTAACCACCATGTCGATTGTAACGATATCGCCGTCTTTCAGTGCATATTTTCCCGGAAACCCGTGACAGATCACATCATTAACCGACGCACATGTCGCATATTGGTATCCGTTATATCCCTTTTGTTCCGGCGTAGCGCCATTTTTCTTCATAAAAGCTTCTGCAAACTGGTCGATCTCCTGTGTCGTAATGCCTGGACGAATCATCTTTGCAATTTCTCTATGGCATGCGGCGAGAATTTCTCCGGCTTTTTTCATATATTCAATCTGTTCTTTGGTCTTCAATGTAATCATAATAACTACTCCTGTCCGTTAAAATCTTATCCTGTCCTCTATTGTAACGCTAAACACTCAAAATAAAAAATTCCGTGCAATCAGCAACATCCTATTATACGCCAAGCGCCTGTCCAATGAATACAATTATCCATGAAAAAATCGAAACCCCTTCTGATCTAGCCACGTATATGCTTAAAACAGTTGAAGTCGAAAGGGTGAAAGCTCATGTTCAAAAAGATTATCGGCAAACTTATCGATTCCAAATCTTCATCTCACCGTAAACGTTACAGCTCCTCGGACAGGCGCTCCTATAAACGTCACAGCAGTTCTTCAGGCAAGCGTTCCTACAAGCGCTATTCTTCTTCAGATGTGAAATACCGGGACAGCCGCAGTGGCTCCGGTTATTACAAAAGCAGAAAATACAGCTCCAGCTAAGCTGCTCTCACGACTGCTTTTAAAGAGCAATGATCGTGCCAGCTTATTAGACGCTACAATAAATGAATATGTAATAAAGGGGTGTTCGCTAGCCGTACTTACGGCCAGCAGAACACCCCTTTATTTGTTTCTATATAGCAAAAAGGAAAAAGACCCCTATAGATATCATACGAAGAGGTCACGGATAACAAATATAGGTCCACCTACAGAGCTTATTTCATTGTAATTTCAGCAACACATTCGCAATCTCCGCCTGTAACTCTGTCGCCCCACCCTCATAACCTGGACGGAGTCCAAGGAGTCGCTCCAGCATCTGGTGCAATTCCGGCGTAAGCTTAAGTTCCTCCTGCCAGCTGGCGGGTTCACGGCCCTTCTCTGGCTCATAAGCCGAATACAGCATGAAGAGAAGAAAGTGGCCGATATCCTGCAAATCATGATCCGGTGTAGCCCGCTCATCTTCAGGCTCAGGGACTTCACGCATACGTCGCTTCAGCTCCGGCAACAACGGCTCCCCCAAGCGTCTCGCCAGGCCAAAGTCAATTAGATGTACCGCCCCTTCACGTAAAATAACATTGGGAATCCGCACATCTCCATGAATATATCCCTGCTCATGCACATGAGCCACCGGAACCAGCAGTTGTCCTGCCAATTCCAGACATTCCCGCTCCGTATATCGAAGACCTTGCTCAAATATGCAATCTTCCAGCGTCTGTCCACGAATATACTCGGTAACGATATAACTTCGTCTCCCGGATGTGAACACATCCAATAGATCAGGGATCGCCGGATGATGCAGACGCCTCATCACGTCCGCCTCCCGCTCCAACAGGTGCGCAGAGAGTCTGCCCTTGCTAGGTTTGGACTCCTTCAACGCCACTTCCCTGCCATTCTGGTCATCTGTACACAGGTATGTCAGCCCATAGCTCCCCATACCCAGCAATTCCTTTATTGTATAACGCTCAGCAATGGTCGTGCCTTCCCGCCGAGGACGATCCGTCCATAGTCCGAGCAATCTTTGCCAACTTCGTCGCAGCTCCACAGATCCTCCCACGCCAGCTTCCTGATCCACTCAGTCTTTATCTATACTGAGCAGTCCGCTGCCAGTCTTCATGTTGTATGGAGCTTATTATATCAGGCCCATAATGCAAAATCACGATGAGCAAGAGCCTGTCATTCAAGCTTCCTTATGCTTCTTGGGTAGGAACCCGAACAACATACGCAGGGATACTCCTTTTGGTTTGCGTTTTCTTCCCTGGAAGCTGCGCAAGTTGGTCACGAGTTCGCGATCTCGCTCTTCCTCCAGCTTCTCGTTCATCCACAGGCGCTGTTTCTCCATCTGTTCCTGGAGCGCCATATGTGTCTCCGCCAGATGCTGAAGGGTCAGCTCCAGTTCATCGACCCGCTGTTGCAGCAACTGTACCCGATCATCCTGCTGTTGTTCTACAGCACCATAAGTCACCTCACTTACCAGTTGCCCCAGACCTTCATAGGATCTCAGATTACCCATTATTTCAGGTTCTTCAGGGAATACGGATGACATTGATGTTGCTGCACATTCCGTCTCTGACAGACCTTCAATCCCCATCACCGGTACATCTACTTCTACTGCAGCTACAGGTACTTCTGGAGCCAATACAGTCACCACAGCATCAGCCAGGGGCAGATTATGCTCTCGGAGTTCAGTCATCAGGCGTTCAATGCACTCGATGTCGTCGGACTTGAATAGTCTGGATTTGTTGGCGGACCGTTCGAACCGGTATCCCTGTTCTTCCAGTGCCGCCGCATATTTACGAAGAGTACTGGCACCTATGCCCAGGCTCTTGGCCGTTTCCGTCGTTGCTCCTGCTTCTTCAATCATCATTAATTCCCTCCCGGAATGAAGTCTTTTGGGAACCAATTTCATAATACCTTTAGTGAGTTATGAAATTGATTCTTGGATAAAAACATTATGGCTTCAGCGTTCCTTTTTTTTGGAACCGTCATCGGATCGGGGCAACCTGTCTCATGGATCAAGTATGGCTTATCTTTTGCTTGTCCGTATGTATTCGTCAGCTTCTCGGCAGATCCCTTTGGCGGTTTTGTTCTGTTTCTGCGGATTCCTAAGAAGTTTTGTCAGGTATATGATCCGCACAAATAACCCCCATTCCGACAATGAGCATGAATGCTGTCATGTCGAATGACACAGTTGCAAACGCCGTCAAATCATATGATTAGGAATTATTCATGTCAATTTTGTTAACTCCGTTACTCCAATACGCTCCCGCGATAGCGGATATCATTGCTGCACAGCTTTTCCATGTGTTATCTTATGTAACGTAGAAGTACATTCCAGCATAAAATAAAGGACTATACTTAACATAGGACGCATTAGTAACGGATAAATATCAATCTAAATGGGGGCTGAACGGCAGTGTTAGGCAAATCAGGCAAAGTAGCGGTGATCGGGGCGGGTCTTGTCGGTTCGAGTTGTGCGTATTCCATGATTAATCAATCGATATGCAGGGAAATTATGATGGTGGACCGGACGTATGACCGTGCTGTAGCACAGGCATTGGATTTTTCCCATTGTATGGACTTCACACATAACCGCACCAAGGTATATGCAGGCACGTACGCGGATTGTGGCAATATGGATGTTATTGTCTTAACTGCCGGAGCGAATCCCAAGCCAGGACAGACACGGCTGGATATTCTGGAGGAAGCGGAATCGATTGCCAAAGACATCGTGGTCCCGATCATGAAAAGTGGATTTAACGGGATTTTTGTCGTCGCTGCCAATCCGGTTGACATAGTAACTTATATGGTATGGAAATTATCTGGTCTGCCGCGTGAGCATGTCATCGGCACAGGAACGTCCATTGACTCTTCAAGGCTTAAAACGCTGCTGTCTGAAGTCTTCTCCATCGATCCACGCAGTGTGCACGGTTATGCCCTCGGGGAGCATGGAGAATCCCAGTTCGTAGCCTGGTCTCATGTGACCATCGGTGGCAAACCGATTATGCACATCATGGATCAGCACAAGGAGCGCTTCAAACATCTGGATCTGGACGATATTGCACGCAAAACGAAGGATGCCGGTTGGGAAATCTTTACCCGTAAAGGTTCTACCCAATTCGGAATCGGCAATGCCCTCGCGCACATCACTCGTTCCATCCTCAATGACGAACACAAGATCATCGCCGTATCGGCTATTCTGGACGGAGAGTACGAGCAACACAACGTCTGCGTCGGTGTTCCTGCAATCATCGGTGGCAATGGCATTCAGGAGATTATCGAATTGAATCTGGATGCAACGGAACGTGAGAAATTCAACAATTCCTGTGAAATCCTATCTGGTAACATCAATCGTCTGACACTGGTATAAGCCATTTGTATACTACTCCACTTTTGTATGCTTCGGCTCAACTTCAAAAGCCTGCCAACGCAAACACGCCAATAACACTCCATCAGTGGAGGATTATTGGCGTGTTTACGTTTATTATTTTTCACAGCCAGATGAATCAATTTCATAATACCTTCAGCTGCTTCAATCAAGGCTAGATATAGATCAAAACGGTTCATTTTGTCTATATTTAGTTACAGAAATCTATTTTAGTGAGTTATGAAATTGATTTGAGTAGTTGTTCAATTCGGTGCAAGTTGAGGTTCGTCCCTTGGTCCCCATTGCTGTAACACCCGCTTCAACTCACTCAGCATAACCGGTTTGCTAATGAAGTCACGCATACCAATCTCCAGACAAGCTTCCTTATCTTCGCGTTTGGCATTGCCTGTAACTGCGATGATTGGAGGTATGCGATCCTGTGGAATTAGGCGGTGTAACAGGTCTGTCGCCTTCAGTCCATCCATCACAGGCATATGAATATCCATCAGGACAATATCATAAGCATTCTGAGAGATGGCATCAATTGCCTCCACGCCATTAGTACACACATCTGCCTGGTATCCGAGCTTCTCCAGATATTCTCGCAAAATCTTCCGGTTCACCGGATGATCCTCCGCCACCAGAATACGCATGGCGACCTTATCACTCTGACGTGTACGATCATGATGGAATTGACTTGCTGTCTGTTCTGCTGAAGCATCTACACTCGCCGCAGGAACAGCAAACCGGAAGGTTGAGCCCTCCCCTTCTATACTCTCGACACTGATGCTGCCTCCCATGATCTCCACGAGTCGCTTGGAGATGACCAGTCCCAGTCCGGTACCACCATACTTCCGGTTAATCACCGGGTGTAGTTGAGAGAAGGACTGAAACAACTGATCCAGCTTGTCAGCCGGGATGCCAATTCCCGTATCTTGCACCGCAAAATCAAGAACGCTGTCTTCAGGCTTTCTGCCCTTGATAATATCCACGTTAACATCAATGCTTCCCTGATCTGTGAACTTGAGCGCATTGCCAACCAAGTTCACCAGAATCTGCCGGATACGTATAGCGTCACCGACCATGAACTCAGGGATGCTTGGATTGAGGCGATATCTGATCTCCAGATGTTTCTCATCTGCACGCGGTTTAAACAGCTCGGCAACCTGTTCCAGCATCTTGCGTAATGCAAATGGTTCATAAGCCAGTGCCATTTTCCCGGATTCCAGCTTACTGAAGTCCAAAATATCATTAAGGATGTTCAGCAGAGCATCGCCGCTGTCTCGAATAATCTCGGCATATTCACGCTGTTCTTCCGATAAATCGGTACCGATCAACAATTCTGTCATCCCCACGATCCCGTTCATCGGTGTCCGGATCTCATGGCTAACCATCGACAGAAATTCTGACTTGGCCTGAGCTGCCAGCTCAGCTGTTTCTTTGGCACGTACAATTTCACGTTCGCCAGTCACATCATTAAACACAACCACAGCACCCTGAATCTGTCCCTGTTCAATAATCGGCGTCACCTGATACTGCACCAGAAAGCTGCTGCCATCTTTACGCCAGAACACATCTTCCTTGATCGAACGTCTCTGTCCATCCAACACGGTCATGTGGATCGGGCACTCTTCTTGTGGCAAATGACTTCCGTCTGCACGGGTGTGATGGATGATTGGATGTGAGTTTTTGCCAATGAATTCTTTCGCCTCATAACCGAACATCGAAGCTGCTGCTGGATTCATAAACATGGTGATTCCATCCGCATCCAAACCAAATATTCCTTCCGTAACCGTGTTGAGAATCAGCTCATGTTGCTTGCTAAGCTCCTGAATCCGTTCCGTATATTCCTTGCGCTCGGTAATATCGGACACGATCCCATAGACGCCTACCATTTCCTTATCCACAATAATGGGCACATTCGTAACAGATACTTCAATCTTCCGACCACTTGAATTGACGATTCGTGTCTCATAATATTGCGGTTCGCCTTGCTTCACCATTTCAAAATAATGTTTGCCGTATTGCACTTCGCATTTATCCAGATTGGATAAAAAAGATTGGCCAATAAGCTTATTTCGCGGAATATCCAGCATTTGCACCAGTTTGCTGTTCACTGCGCTGTATTTACCTTCCAGATTCAATGAATACACAGCTGCCGGGTTATGTTCGAACAACGATCTGTATCGCTGACGGCTTTCCCGAAGACGTCTGTCCGCATCCTTATGCTGGGTGATATCCCTGCTGATGCTTACAATCTGGACACTCTTGCCACGCTCTCCAGCCACAGGTTTCGCCAATGTCTCCATCCAGATATAGTGTCCCTTCTTGTGCAACACACGCATCTTGCAGCCATTGCCGATCTTGGAAAGATCCATAGGGTCCGGATAGTCTCCCGGATAACAATAATCCTTGAAGGACTTGCCCGTGACTTCCTCCGGCTTATAACCGAGCAAGGCGTACACGGAAGGGGAGACATATAACAACTCTCCATCCGCAGAACAAGTCGTAATCAGATCTTGCGCATGGTCAGCCAGCACCTGATATTTCTCCTGTGCCTCCTTAAGCTCACGTTGCACTTCCAGGATATCGGTAACATCTTTGGCAATACCATAGATTCCTACAACTTCGTTTCCCTCCGTTATAGGCACATACGTGATCTCTGCCTGTTTCAGGGAACCATCTTTATGATAAAAAGTAATGGAATTACTGACTGAACGTCCAGCCAGCACTTCTTTAATATATTCTTTCCGTGAATTTTCACTGTCTGGAGGACAGATCTCACTCTGATTCATACGAATCAAGTCATCCAGTGTATACCCTGATATCCGCTCTACCGAGGGATTAGCATCAATATAGTTTCCATGGATGTCCATCACATAAATGGCATCCGGATGGTTAAAAAACAGTGATTGGTAAGAACTTCCCTCAGAAATAATGCGCTTCAGGGTTTCCGTTTTATTAATATCCATGGCTTACCCCTCTTTTCTCAGCCAATATCTTCATCTAACAACAGGGATGGATTATCCCTTACAGAAATGGGCCTACCCTCGAATAACCACGTAAGCCAGCCTAGAAACAGCTTTTTTTATTTTACCAGATTCTCGTCTCATTTTGCTTACAATCTATGATCCAATTCACATGATGTGTGATGTAATACTTGGAAATTTTGATTTTACGCAGGAGACGTCTTCAAGGAAAGACAAGTTATACAAGAATCAATGTAAGCCTCTAACAAGCTTAAAGTTCAATTCCAAGTCAGCTGATTCTGGCGAATGGCTAAACGATTTTCTAAAGAACTCAGGACATCTTATTTGGTGTCCATGTGGCCTTTTTAAATTTTAAAGAACATCAGACACGTTAATCCCCATAATCTCCTGTCATAAACGCTGCAAACGGTCGTTTCATTGGATATAACATGTCTCAGGTTTCTTAGATTTCTGAGATCACTTCAAATCCTTGAATAAGACTCCTTAGATTCGTTAGGGAGTTGAGAGGATAAACCCGCCCCCCGCCTAAAGCAAATCTTCTCAAGGAAAGAGAGATCATCTGCTCTTGCGATGCCTGGATATAAAATTAACGATACAATTTGTATCAAAAAGGCTATAATCGTTAAAAAAACGATTTTCAACTACGGAGAGGACGGATGAATCATGCTGCCCAACAGAGTTAAAATTGCTTACGGTAAACTAAGAGGCTTGGCCATCTTTGGTAAAATCCAGCCCGCTATGGGCCTGCTGCCACGAATCAGGGGTAAGGTTTATCTGAATAGATTGGGTGACTTGCAGGTGGGAAAACGGCTTAACATTATAGGCAAACCATGGGGAACCCAGTTAACCGTAGTCAAAGGCGCGCGATTAACGATTGGCGATGACGTCATGATTAATGCAGGAGTCGGGATTGCCGCTAACGTTGAAGTGACCATCGGCAATAACGTCATGATTGGTCCTCGAACTAGCATATTCGACAGTGCCTATCACCGGATTGACTCTCTGGATGACGGGAGCCAGACTGCCAAGCGGATTGTGATTCAAGATAATGCCTGGATTGGTACAGGCGCGCTTATTTTGCCCGGAGTGACCATTGGCAGAAATGCAGTTGTGGCAGCAGGAAGCACGGTGACCAAAGATGTACCCGAAAATACACTTGTAGCCGGGGCACCAGCCAAAATCATTCGGGAGTTGACCATTCATGATGGGTGGGTCAGACATTAGAAAAAATCCTCCTGAAGCATACATACAATAGAGCTTTGCATGTTTTGCTTAAAGAGGATTTTGATCTACGATAACCAAATGTGTAACGGATTATTCATATTTCTTTTTTCGCAAAATACATCATGCCGATTCCAATAAAAATAACAGCACTGCCTCCAACAACCGCCAGCATCGTCATCAGTGGCACGTTGTAGGCTCCGAAACCCGCGCCGTCCACGGGTGTCATCAGAATCATCGGTTGTGCCCATGGATAATACGGCCCATATGTCGCCGAGTTTACAATGAGAATATTCGGTATGGTTAGTGCAAAATTCAGTGCGAGCGGTGCGGCAAAGCTGCTCCACACCAATGAAACGAACATCTGCAGGGCAGCCAAGGGTACACAAGCTAGCAACCCAAGCAGCAGTTTGCTCGCCAAGAATCCCCAAGGTACAGGCATCGTAATGCCGTGAATCATGCCTGCCAGCAGAATGGACATCAGCAATAATACTTGTGTACCCGCCAGAAGCATGAGCACAATCGTCAGTTTACCTGCATATACGCCTGAACGTGTGAGCGGTAAAACCAGCATCTGCTTCCACCCTCCACCTGCATGTTCAAAACGGCAGACAAAGGACGTAAACACGCCAGTCAGCATCGGTAATAATAACAATCCGTGCAGGAAAACCATCGTGTTCATCAATACCTGCCAATTTCCCGATGGAGTAGACAACAGTCCGATGAGCAGCGCAATGAGTGGACTCAGCAGAATCAGAAGCCATATGGGGGACTTGCCCATTTTCAATCGTTCAGCGGACAAAATTCGGAAGTAAGTTGTCGCAAAGCTCATGTCAGGCCACATCCTTCCGGCTAAAGTGCACCATACCCAGCAACAGAATCAATAACCCTAGACCTGCCCCCATGCCTGCATACAGATATGGATTGGGTCCATTCCAGGCCATCTGCGCCCAAGCGAGTGGAAAGTTCGGTGAGATACTGAGTGCGAACATGCCCGTTATCGCGAGAACGATGCCCAGGGTGACGGGAAGTGCCTGATTCTTGTTAACCATCGTGAGCCACAACTCCAGTGACAACACGGGAAGTGCACCAGCCAAAGGCAATAGCCCCAGCTTGATCGCATGTGTCCAAGGTATTTCGCTGGCATGGAATCCGAGGATCAGACCCAGACCCACAATTCCTGCGGTTAACAGCAGGCAGGAGATCACCAGCAGCACACAAGCAAGCAGGAACTTGGCTAAATACACGGCTGGTCTGGGAATCGGCATCGCGAGCAGCTGTTTCCATGATCCCTGTTCATGCTCAACATTAGCGATCATGGAGCTGAGAATGGTTGCTCCCAGCATCAGAGACAAGGGCACAAAGACCACCACATTGCCCAGCAATCCGCCCCACAGGTTATCTGCATACTGCTCTTTCAGATAGTCCAGCCGTAAGCCAAAATTAAGCGCCTGCATCGCTGTTAATCCAAGAGGGGCCAGAAAGACAAGAAACCAGATCCCTTTCCCCCGAATCTTGAGCCAGTCTGATGATAATGCACGCCCGGTCATATGGAAGCCCCCTCGCCAATGACCCGCATGAACAGATCTTCCAGCGACTGACGCTGTTCCTCTACACGATACACATCATGATCCTGCTCAATTAATCGGCGCACAAGCAGTGCCACTGAACTGTTATCCATATAAGGGAACGTTAACGCAGAACCTTGTTGCTGACCAAATTGTCCCTGTTCTCTCGCCAGCTTCATAGCCTCTTCCGGCTCGGAAACCGTTAACCGGATAGAGCTACCCGTCTGACTATGCAGACTTGCGATGGTATCCTGAAGCACCATCTTGCCTTCACGGATAATACCAACGCGACTTGCCATCTGTTCGACTTCACTCAGCAAGTGGCTGGAAACCAGAACGGTAATGCCATGTTCCAGAGGCATGCGTTTGATCAGTTCCCGAATCTCCTGAATACCGGCAGGATCAAGACCATTCGTTGGTTCGTCCAGAATCAGCAGTTCCGGTTCACCCAGCAAAGCGCTGGCAATACCCAGACGTTGCTTCATCCCAAGGGAATATCCCTTCACTGAACGTTTGGCATCCTTGGTCAGATCTACAATGGACAGCACTTCAGCAATTCTTGATTTTGGTACATTGATGATGCGGCGCAAAGTTTCCAGATTCTCTACTGCGTTCAGATGTCCGTAATAGGACGGGTATTCGACCAAGGAACCCACACGGCGCAAAATATCCATGCGATCCTTGCGGATATCCTTGTCGAAGATACGGATCACGCCTTTGGTTGGTTTAATCAAGCCGAGAAGCATGCGAATCGTTGTTGTTTTGCCGGCACCGTTGGGACCGAGGAAGCCGTAGATATCTCCCTTTTTAATATGCAGATCAAGTTCACGGACCGCTGCACGGTCCCGGTATGTTTTCCATAAATTCGCCGTTTGAATAATATTTTCACTCACTGTATGATCACCTCGGAACTATCGTAACCTTCCAAGGTTAAAACCAAAGTAGTCTCCAGTTTAAGTTTAGTTTAAAAAAGCTATTTCAGCGGTTTGTTGTTTCCCTGTTTCCCTTACCACTGTAGATATATGTCTGGACACCCGTATCGGAACTGTCTACCCGCTTGCGCAGACCCATCTCACGAATCAACAGGTCTACAATGGATAAGCCTAGACCTGTGCCTTTTGTGTCGGAATTCGGTTGCATTCCCGGACCCCGGTCCTGAATAACGACGGCCGTCTCACCCTGAATCTCCTGAGTTGATATACCAATATATTTCCCGCTGGCGGCATGACGGATCACGTTTTGGAACAAATTATCAAGAATACGGCGCATGCCCTGTTCATCCATATGCCAGATCAATGGTTCCTCTGGCAGGTCAATATCAATCTCAAATTGCTCTTTCTCCCAGACCGGGTACCAGGCGGCCGCCGTTTCCCTGACGATCCGCAGTATATCTTTCTCTTCCAGCTTCAGTGTATACTTCCCACTCGTGAGCAAATTGTAGGATAACATGTTGTCAATGAGCCCACCGAGGTCCTCCATCTTTGCTTCCATGCGATGTAATGAACGGTCACCTTGCTCGCTCAGCTCTTCCTTGTGCAAAGCATGCATATGTCCACGAATCACCGTTAGCGGGGTACGCAGATCGTGAGAAAGCCCCGCAATGAGACGTTTGCGCAATTGTTCTTCCTCTCGTTCACGGTGGCGGCTGTCGGACAGTTGATGCACCATCTGATTGAAGGATTCTTCCAGTTGACCAATCTCGTCTGACCGGCGGATATCTACCGGAAGCGGGAGGCCTTCCTTGCCTGTGGTCATCATGGCCGTCTGCAAACGAATAAGTCGTTTGCGAATGCGTGCGAAGAAGAGAATCGACATAATGATGAAGATCAGAAAGATGAGGGTCATTACGATACCAAGATACAAGAGTTCCATCGGCCAGTTACTCTGATTCATTTGCAGAAGTGACCGCGGCACTTCAATGATCATGAATCCCTGTCCTTTGTCCTGCTCAGCTCCGCCAATATATGCAACTACGGTCAGTGGATCGCGAAAGGAGGCTTCTTTCATGAATTGCACCGTATTGTTTACATTCCATAAGGATGGAATATGAGTCTCTGTCGTTTGCCCGGAATCCAGTGACCATCTCAATGTCGTGTCTGTTCTGCCATCCGGCGACGTGGATTTCAGAAGCGTTACATCTTCACCACCGAGAATAAAGAGGGTCTCACCGCTCACATTCACACGATACATGGAAGATTTGGGATACGAGCCATGTAATTGCTCCAACCGGGCCTTAATCTCTTCATCCGAAGCACCATCCAGGTTCTTCGCTTCACGTGACCAGAGGTTACTGATCCGGGTAACATCACCGTAAGGCGCGTCGCGGTTCGTATTCGTGTTATTCACTACGACAATATATATAACGGATATGATCGGAAGGACAACGGGCACAAATAATACAGCCGCCAAGATCAGTAGGATGTATCTGGACATCAAGGACCGCCCAAAGCGAAGCTTGCGCCGCCCGGATTGCTTTTGATCCATACTTCGTTCTCCCTTCATGATCTTCCGTTCTCTGAACCACCGAATCATGGCTTCTTCACACGATATCCCACACCACGGACCGTCTGAATAACTACAGGATTGGCCGGATCAAGCTCCAGCTTTTCGCGTAGATGCCGAATATGTACCATTAAAGTCTTGTCCCCATCCAGATAGGGCTCGTTCCAGACGGCTTCATAGATCTGCTCTTTGGTTCGAATCATGCCCATATGTCGTAGCAGGTAGGCGAAGATGTGGAACTGTTTTCCCGATAAAATAATCTCATCTCCCGTCTCCTCATTGACGATCCGGTTGTCCTTCTCATAGATGGAGAGATGATCCAGCTTCAGGGCAGCATCCGTGGATACCGCCGTTCCTGCCTTACGCAGTTGTACTTCAATCCGGGCAGCCAGTTCATCGGGGTGAAATGGTTTGGTCACATAGTCATCGGCAAAATCAAGACCGTGCAACTTGTCGTCAATGGACGTTCTGGCCGAGAGCATGACAATGGGCACGGCGGGATGTTCTTTTTTCAGTCGCTGTCCCACCGTAAATCCATCCAGCCCAGGCAGCATGACATCCAGAATAATGAGTGAGCAACCGACAGCAGCCTCCGCTGCACCTTCACCACTGCCGAGCCATACCACCTCATAACCGCGCTCCTCCAGATCGGCTCTGACCCAAGTCGCAATTTCCGTATCATCTTCAATATATAACAGTTTGGTTTTCATCCGAATATTCGTTTCCTTTCTGCCCCCATTGGGTTAATGATATATCTGAGCATCATCATGGTAAAAGATGTCTATAACATATGGATTCATGTCTTGTTGAAACAATGTTAAAGTCCTTTACGTTACCACACATTCTAATTATAGCGTATTCATTAACGTGGGGAATGTCATATTAATCAAGTCTACCAAGTACATACTATATCCACACCTGACGGGAGGAAATTCATTATGCTGCTGGAAGCCATCTATCATCAACCGAAACGAAACTGGGCCTATGCCTATGACCAAGATACAATCCATCTGCGTTTGCGTGCCAAAAAGAATGACCTGACCGAGGTACATGCCCTGACCGGGGATAAATATGCGTGGGATGCAACCAAAGCGCTGGTTCCCCTAACCAAGTTCACCTCTGACTCCATGTTCGATTACTACGAGGGTGAAGTGAAACCTCCCTACCACCGACTCAAATACTCTTTTCTGCTCAAAAGCGGCGAAGAACAGATCTGGATGACCGAGACGGACTTCCAGGAAGAAGAGCCGGACGATCCGGGTCGTATGTTCCAGTTCCCTTATATTCATGCCGGAGCTGTATTCACACCCCCTGCATGGGTTAAGGATGCGGTGTTCTATCAGATTTTTCCCGAACGATTCGCCAACGGCAACCCGGATATTAGTCCGGAAAAGGTAGAGCCGTGGGGTGGCGAGCCAACACCTTTCAATTTCTTCGGCGGTGACCTTCAGGGCGTGATCGACCATCTGGATTACATCAGCGATCTTGGCATTAATGCGATCTACTTCACACCCATCTTCGAAGCCACCACCAATCACAAATACGATACTGAGGACTACCTGCGGGTAGACCGGCACTTTGGTGACGCAGATACCGTGAAACGACTGGTCGAGCTATGCCATGCACGTGGAATTCGTGTACTTCTGGATGCTGTGTTTAACCATTCCGGGAAGACATTTGCGCCGTTTGTGGATGTGCAGAAGAACGGAGAACAATCCAAATATAAGGACTGGTTCCATGTACATGAATACCCGCTGGACGTGAAGGACGGCATTCCTACGTATGAGACCTTCGGATTCGAAGCGCATATGCCAAAGCTGAATACGGAGAATGCCGAGGTTAAGGCCTATCTGCTGGAGGTTGCCGAGTACTGGATCAAGGAAGTGGGTGCGGACGGATGGCGGCTGGATGTGGCAGACGAAGTGGATGATGCATTCTGGCGTGATTTCCGCCGTGTAGTCAAAGCGGCTAATCCGGATGCCTATATTCTGGGCGAAGTATGGAATGAGTCCTCTGCCTGGCTGCAAGGCGACCAGTTCGATGCGTCCATGAACTATCCGTTTACCGATGCCGTAAATGCTTTCTTTGTGAAAAATACAATGCACGCAGAACAGTTCGCGAACTCCATCGGACGACAGTTATCCCGTTATCCGCTTCAGGCCAGCGAAGTGGCGTTCAACTTGCTGGACAGCCACGATACCCCACGGCTGCTCACGTTGTGTGAAGGCGACCAACGCAAGATGAAGCTGGCTGCGTTATTCCAGTTCAGTTACATGGGTGCTCCGTGCATCTATTACGGAGACGAGATTGGCATGGACGGCGAACATGATCCGGGCTGCCGTAAATGCATGGAATGGGACGAAGCGAAGCAGGACCGGGAGCTGCTCGACTTTTATCAGAAACTAATCTCCCTGCGTCATGCTCATCCTGCCCTGCGTGCAGAAGGCACCGTTCGTTTCCTGCAGGCTCGTCCCGATGGCAGCCAACTGGTATTTGAGCGGCAAAATGAGGAGGAACGCATTCTGGTTCTGTTCAATCGATCAGAAGAGACGGCTATTGTCGAGCTGGAGGCCGGTGACGAAGAATGGACCGAGTTATTCGGCGGAAACCATCGTACCGCCAAGGAAGATGGCGTACTCGCCATTGAACTGCCTGCGTATGGATATGCCGTACTGAGTACGGCTGTGAGCCAGAACTAGAGTCATAATACACATTCATCTGATATAAGTATCCTAACTTCGCTTCATCTGGCAGCATAAAACAAGCGTCCTGCATAACCCGGATTCGGGTTCGCGGACGCTTGTTTTTGTATTTTTGTATTCGCCGTTATACATAATAATGTCACTGATTTATATATCGGTGGTCCCGGTTCAGCTTAAACCTGAGTATCCTTGTCCACTTGAGCATTGTCCACCCCACTTGTAGTTGTGTCAGAATCCGCTGGCTTCGACTCCTGCTCAGGCTCGGCACGCTTTGCCTTTGGTTTAGCCAGCTTTTGCATCATTTTGCGGCCGGTTGGTGTCTGGGCCAGTCCGCCCTGGGCTGTCTCCCGATGGCGGCTCGGCATCGCACTGCCTACTTCCAGCATGACGTCGATGACTTCGTCTGACGGAATGGCACTACGCACTCCGGCCAGGGCCATGTCAGCCGCAGCCAGCGCCGTAACCGCACCCAGTCCATTACGGACGATGCACGGGATTTCAACAAGGCCTGCGACCGGATCGCAGATAAGGCCCAGTGTATTTTTTAACGCCAAACCAACGGCATGAACGACCTGTTCCGGTGTACCTCCACGCAGTTCAACCATGGCACCCGCAGCCATGCCGATCGCGGAACCCACTTCCGCCTGACAGCCACCCTCGGCCCCGGAGATAAATGAATTGTTGGCAATAACATAACCAATCGCTCCCGCACAGAACAACCCGTTCACCAAATGTTCGTCCGTCCAGCCAAAACGCTCCTGTGAGCTAATAAAAACACCGGGGATGATGCCGCAGGAACCGGCTGTTGGTGTTGCCACGATCCGACCCATGGAGGCATTCACTTCAGATACACACAGGGCATACGCCATGGCAAGTGCGGAAGCATCTCCTGAGCAAGTCTCACCCTTGCGAATGTACTCGGCCATTTTTTTACCGTCTCCACCCGTTAACCCACTGCGTGATGTCGTATCTTCCGTTAACCCTTTGCGTACCGCTTCCTTCATCACCTGATAATATTCAGACATCTGTTTCACAACATCCGCTTCCGGTGTATTGGTCTCCTGAACCTGCTCCTCGATCATCAGCTGAGCAATGGTTTTGGATTCTGCTGTACAGATCGTATTCAGTTCGTGCAAATGTTTAAACCGCATCCGAATCAACTCCTCTCTTCAAATCGATAACACGAATGTCCAGCACATGGTCCAGCTCCCTTAGACGCCTGAGCATATCGGGATTAGGCACACCATCCATTTCCATCGCGGTAAGCGCTTCGCCATCACGGGCTTTCCGGTCCACCTGCATATACCCGATGTTAACCCCGGATGAACTGATCGTGGACGTTACAGATGCAAGCACCCCTGCTTTGTCCGCATGTCGCAGAACAAGTGTTGGAAACTCACCACTAATCTGAACACGAAAATCATTCATCGCATGCACCGATACACTGCCACCACCAATGGATGCACCGATTAAGGAGCAGGCACGTTCTCCATGCCATAACTCAATTTTGACCGTATTTGGATGAGGAGCAGGCAGGCCACTTGTATAAAACTCAACCTCCATGCCTGCTTCCTCTGCGTATTGCTCTGCATCCGGGATACGTGGATCGTCTGTGACATAGTCCAAAAGACCGCCGATCAGTGCCAGATCTGTTCCGTGCCCCTGATACGTGTCAGCGAATGAACCATATAACGTCAGCCGGGCACGTTCTGGCGTACATCCAAGCCACTGACGAGCAATTCTCCCTAACCTTGCCGCTCCAGCTGTATGTGAACTTGAAGGCCCTGTCATGGACGGACCAATAATTGAGAAAACATCTTTAAATCGCACTTTATAACCCTCCAATTGTATTCGTCATTTCCATCCAGAATCTAATCCATATTGTTCCTTATTTACTGAATGATGACATCAAAAAAGGACAGAAGAAGGCCTCAGGCCCTCTCTCTGTCCTCGATACCTGAGAGTTTCACGATCAGCAGTGTCTCACGACAAGGTGCATTGCCTGCGATTACAGACAAGTTCACCGGTCCCACTGATCATATACCCCTTGGGTGGCGCAGTTCGCGCACTCTCCAGAGTTGCGTCCAACGATGGTACATTTACCTGAGAGATTAACCACTGCGCCGGGTGCGCAGCAGCTTGCTCCTTCGGTGCCTGAATACTAGCCATTGTGCTCGGCTAACCCAGGTCTCTCCCGCTCGTTATCATCCGCTATATGGAACCATTCTGAGCTTATGTCAGAACAGTCATGGAAGTCATTAATTTCTTCTTCATTAAGATTAATCGACCGGAAGATCAGTGTCAACAAACTTAACGATTTCTTTGGGTGTATTTCCTTCATTTCCTATTGAAGCGATGATAACCAGAATATTTTGTCAGCTTTCATTACATTAATACGTTAAAAAGATCTTTTAAACAGCTCATTTCGTTCTACTTCAATCAATGATGTGCTTACTATTATTTATGATATTGTCCATGAAACCGTTCGGGTATTCAGGCAACCATAATCTTTGATCCACACTGCTCACTAACCCATCCGAGTCTGCACATCTGGATTATAAATCACAGTTCATAAAATATGCTCTCGTTCTGTACATAAGGTCTGCAATACTTGCTGCATAGCTTCGGCATGCGATCTTTCATCCATTCGTGCCTCGACTCATTCGCCATCTGAAAGGCATAATAACCCAGTGTAAAAATCAACATGAATCCTTCCATTAATCGGATATCACGATCCGTCAGTGGTGCGATCTGTTTGGTATAACCGGATAAGAATATATCTCGTTCCTCCCGGTTGAACATAAGTGCTGCTCCTCCAGCATCAAAAAGATAGTACCCATACCCGTATAGACAAAAATCAATCATAGATATGCCCTGATCCGTTATCAGCAGATTGTTGCGAGTAATATCCCCATGAATGATCCCCCATGTTCCTGCGTGCTGCGGGTATGTTTCTAACTGTTCATTAATGTTCTCAAACGTCTCACGAAGCAGGTCGAAGTCTTCCGTTGTAAAAATCCCCAGTCGGACGCCTTCCTCTAGCTGCCCTAGCATGACCAAGTTCTCATGGATGTTGCCATATGCCGGCCGCACCTTTGTTCGATCTGTCTGATTCTGCTCACGCCCATATTGATGAAGCATCTGCAGTTGTGCCCCAAGATCATAGATCTGCTCTGTTGTCAGGCGTTCTCCCTGCTGGATGTCCCTTCCCTCAATCCACTCCAGTACTGTACAGCAGATTTCTTTACCCGCTTCACTTTTCCATACCGTGACCCAGTCTCCCGATACATTCCGTACCGGATGCTGCACGCGCAATTCCGTCGTTGCATTTAACTCATGAAGCAGGTTCATCTCTGCCTTCAGCGCAGGAAGCGTATGCTGAATGCCTGTCATACTTGTATATGCGGCTTGATGGATACGTAACAGATACTTCTTCCCGCTTGCTTCATCGACGACATGATATGTCAGATTCTCATTGTGGCGAATATATGAAACGACAGGTTTCTCAATAGTGTAGTTCTGTATAATCTGAGCTGCCATATGGTCGTAAGACATCTGATTCGTAGTGATTATCAACATCTCCTTCGAAGTCATGTAAACGTTCTCTTCACACTAAATATCGTAGCATAATGTTTATCCCGCATACAGAAAATCCCACTAAAATTATAAATTAAAAAAGCACAACCCCCGAACAACCGTCCAGGCATTGTGCTTTCTTTTGTCTCTATTATTTCTTAATCTCTCTGTCTATTGCTCTATGTTACACTCCATGATCCAATTAACCGAAACGACCCATAATGTATTCTTGCGTCAGACGATTGTCCGGGTTCGTGAAAATATGCTCTGTATCCCCGTGCTCAACCATGCTTCCCAGATAGAAATAAGCTGTATAATCCGAGATGCGCGCCGCCTGCTGCATGTTATGGGTAACAATAACAATCCGCAGCTCCTTCTTGAGCTCGGTAATCAACTCTTCAACTTTACCCGTAGATACCGGGTCAAGTGCAGATGCAGGCTCGTCGAGCAGCAGAATCTGCGGATCAACAGACAGGGCGCGGGCGATACACAGACGCTGCTGTTGTCCACCCGAGAGAGACAGAGCTGACTCGTTCAGCCTGTCTTTCACTTCGTCCCAGAGCGCAGCACGACGCAAGCTTTTTTCCACAATTTCATCCAGTGCCTTCTTACTCTTCGTACCGCGGTAGCGGGGGCCAAACGCGATATTGTTGTAGATGGACTTATGAAAAGGATTCGGCTTCTGCCACACCATGCCAATCTTCTGGCGAAGCTTGATTACATCGGTTCCAGGCTCATTCAGATCGTTACCGTCCATCCAGATATGTCCCTCTGTACGGGAACCGGCAATCTCGTCGTTCATCCGGTTCAGCGACCGGAGGAACGTGGATTTACCACACCCAGACGGCCCAATAAGAGCCGTTACGCTTGCTTCAGGAAACGTCAGGCTAATCTGCTTGACTGCCTGGAAATGTCCATAATATATGCTTAACTGTTCCGTACCAAAAGGTATGGCCATGTTGGTTCCTCCTTATTTCGAAGCTGTCATGCGGCGGAATACAACCCGACCGATCCAGCGTGCACTTAGATTGAACGCCAGCACGAGAATGACAAGCACGGCGGACGCCCCTGCTGCCACTTCTTTGGAATCTGGCCCAATACCTTCACTATTCACTTTCCAGATATGGACAGCAAGTGTCTCTGCCGGACGGAAAGGATTAAGCGGTGATCTTGGACTCGTTGGATTCCAATCTGTAAAGTCCAATGGCGGACTACTCATACCTGCGGTGAACATCAGCGCGGCTGCTTCACCGAAGATCCGGCCCGATGCTAGGATCGTACCCGTAATCAAGCTCGGCAATGCCACAGGTAGCAGAATTGAAGTAATAATCTTCCACTTGGACAGTCCAAGCGCCAGACCTGCTTCCTTCTGTTCCTTCGGAACGGCCCGGAAGGCCTGTTCCGTTGTCCGTACCATCAGTGGCAAGTTAAAGATCGCCAGAGCCAAGGCACCCGAGATCAGGGAGAAACCAAGACCAAATTGATTTACTAGCAGCAAAAGACCAAACAAACCGATAACGATGGATGGGAATGATGACAACACTTCAACGACCAGACGAATGAAGCTGGTAATCTTGCCTGGTTTGGCGTATTCCGCCATGTAAATTCCGCCGCCCCATCCGAGTGGGATGGTAACAATCAAGGTCAAGACAAGCAAGAATACGGAGTTGAAGAGCTGTGGACCAATCCCGCCGCCACCCTTAAGCAACTGTGGTGCGCTTGTCAGGAAGTTCCAGCTAATATGTCCAATGCCTCTATACATGATGAAGCCAAGCAGACCGAGCAATAGAATAACAATGAACAGGGCCAGTACAACGATAACGGATGTTGCAATTTTATCTACCGTCTTTGCCTTCATTTTCATACCCGGTTTCTCCTTTCAAGCAGGCGAACCAGAATGACGAAGACAAATGTCATCACCAACAGGACAAGCGCCATACTCCACAGTGCATTGTTATGAACAGAACCCATCGTGGTGTTACCCATGCTGAGAGTAATTACACTTGTTAATGTTGAAGCTGATTCGAGCAAGGATGTTGGAACATGCGGTGCATTACCGATAACCATCTGTACAGCAAGAGCTTCACCAAACGCACGAGCCATACCCAAAACGACACCTGT
Source organism: Paenibacillus sp. FSL K6-2393 (assembly GCF_038002545.1). Lineage (NCBI taxonomy): Bacteria > Bacillati > Bacillota > Bacilli > Caryophanales > Paenibacillaceae > Paenibacillus > Paenibacillus sp. FSL K6-2393. Next base: position 519,880 of record NZ_JBBOCU010000002.1, on the reverse strand, counting down.
CAACAAAGCTGGCAAAGTCGTTGGAATAATGACACGGTAGATGGTTTGCCAGCGAGTGGCCCCCAGTGCGTAGGAGGATTCTCGCAATCCTTTTGGCAACGCGGACAAGGCATCTGCCATAATACTTGTCACCGTAGGAAGTATCATTACCGCGAGAACAAGACATCCGGCTGCAATCCCGACGCCTGTTCCACCGAAGATACTGCGCAACAAAGGTACGATGACACTCAGACCGATAAATCCGTACACAACGGATGGAATTCCGGACAAGAGCTCAATCGCAGGCTGCAAGATTTTTTTCCCTTTACCCGGTACAATCTCTGTCATGAAGAGTGCTGCACACAGGCCAAGCGGACTTGCGATCAATGCTGCAAGCAAGGTTGTAATGAAAGAACCTGTGATGAACGGCAATGCCCCGTAGAACGCAGGCTCTCCAGTTGGATTCCACGTTTTCCCACCAAGAAATTCACTTATGCTTATTCCATTTTGGAAAAATGTCGATAGTCCCTTGGACGCTACAAAATAAACAATGGAAAACATGACAACGATCAGGAAAACGACACAAATCGACGTATAGATCCGTCCCGTCCACTCTTCCCAATAATGTTTCTCTTTTAAGGGCCGGCGCGGTTTCAACTTGTTATTCATTACCGTTCCCCCTTCGGTCTGTTCCATAACAACCATCCTTCTATAGTAGAATTAATGCAAAATATGGGATTATTTTAGAGCAAACCGCGTAAAGAGGCGGGACCTAAGTCCGCCTCTTTCGCTGTATGCGCAAGTTCAAAGATTACTCAACCACATTACCTGCTGCATCGCGTTTTACTTTCATACCTGACATTGGAATGTATCCAAGTTCTGTCACGTCGTTTTGTTGAATTTCGTCACTCAAGATGTAGTCCAAGAATGCTTTTGTTGCTGCATCAGGCTCACCTTTTGTGTACATGTGCTCGTAAGCCCATACTGGATAAGTTCCTGCTTCTACGTTCTCAACTGTTGCTTCTACACCTTCGTATTTCAACACTTGCAAGCTGTCATCCAAGTAAGACAGGGCGAGGTAACCAATAGCACCTGGCGTTTCAGATACCAATTTTTTTACGTTACCAGAAGAATCTTCTTGAATCGAACCTTGGATATCATCCATTTTTGCACCCAATGCATACTTCTCGAAAGTTGCACGAGTACCTGAACTACTTGGACGGTTTACAATAACGATTGCTTGATCCGCACCACCAACGTCTTTCCAGTTCGTTACTTTACCGGAGAAGATGTCGATCAGTTGTTGCTTCGTCAAATCTTCTACCCCTGCATCTTTGTTGCTAACTGGCGCCATAGCTACTACTGCTACTTGATGGTCAACCAATTCTTTTACTTTGGCTTCGTCCTCCAGTTTCTCTTCTGCAAATACATCAGAGTTACCGATTGTAGCTTGTCCGTCAGATACTTGTGTCAAACCAGTACCACTACCGCCACCTTGAACTTGAACCGTTACGTTCTTATATTCATCAACTGCCATAAATTTCTGTCCAGCTTGTTCTACCAGAGGTAGCAATGCTGTCGATCCGACTGCCAGAATGTTACCGCTAAGCTCAGTAGCAGCTTCTCCTGATCCATTGCTTGCGGCACCCTCTGTACCAGCGTCATTTTTCGATCCGCATGCTGCGAGAACCAGTACGAACGTTAAGGTCATCAAAATAAACGGCAACTTTTTAAACATGTTTTGTTTTCCTCCCCCAATGTAGTGATGGCGTTTTGTGAATTTGTTTGTTCACCATCAACTCTTTACTCATTGTAGTTTCGGTATGTCATCTTAAAATCAATGTTTTGTAAACGCAATGTTAAAAATATCGGCTGTATATTGAAATTTATCTGAGAGAAATTGCGCTGAAGTGGTCGCTACGGGAACGGACGTTGTTTCAATCCGTATTGTGAAGTAGCTCATACCATGAGTGGCCGTTCCGGTTACGGATCGTTCTTCTGATCGCTGTTGTCTCCAAATTTCTTTGATTAATAATTTTAATTGTTGTAATTAGGAGACAGCTTATGCTTCCGATGCAGCTTTCTTACAGAAAGCTTTCAGGCGAACGCTTCGCTTCTTCAGAATCGATTCCGTTCCCTTCGCTGTGTCAGCGCTCGTTGGATCTCAGGCATTTCAATCTCCTGCCTGGGGAGTAGGCAAAGAAGGCCAGCCCTACAATGGGCTGGCCTTATGTAAATGCTTAACTGCTTAATTGAAATAGAGAATTCAATTCTTCTATAGAAGAAACAAAAAAACTGCCTCACTGCCAGTGCTTAGCACCAGCTGTGAGAGCAGCCTTTTACATTACAATAGACTATCTTATTAATGCTTAATGTAAATCTAATTTTACTAACCCAGAATCCATAACCACAATGCCAACCCGGCTAGGGTAATTAACAATGTCGGAATGGTCAGGATGATGCCTGCCTTGAAATAATACCCCCATGTAATCTTCACACCTTTGCGGGATAACACATGCAGCCACAGCAATGTGGCAAGAGATCCAATCGGGGTCATTTTGGGACCCAGGTCGGAACCAATGACATTGGCATAGATCAATGCTTCCTGAATAATACCTTCGGTATGCGCGCCCTGGATGGCTAGCAGGTTAATCAACACGGTCGGCAGGTTGTTCATCACCGATGATAATACAGCAGCGATGATGCCCATCCCGAGCGAAGCAGCCAGCAGACCATGCTCTGCTATGGCATCCAGCCAGCGGCTCAGATGATCCGTTAACCCTGCATTACGCAGTCCATATACGACGATATACATGCCCACCGAGAACACCACAATCGACCAAGGTGCTTCCTTGATTACCCGTTTCAGATCAACAGCCTCGCTCTTGCGTGCCAATAAAGCGAACAGCAGCGCAACGGAGCCAACGATAACCGACACGGGAATCGGCAGAAACTCACTGGATGCATAGGCCACGAGTAACAGCCCAAGCATGAACCAAGCGATTCGAAACATCCGCGGATCACGTATTGCTTCCTTCGGATCACGCGCTGCAAAAATATCATAGCGAAGAGGTATGCTTTTGCGATAGAACAAAAACAACATCCCCGTACTCGCTACGATTGAGAACAGATTGGGCACAACCATGCGTACCGCATACTCCACAAATGTAATGCCAAAGAAATCGGCCGATACAATGTTAACCAGATTGCTGACGACCAGCGGTAATGATGTGGTATCCGCGATAAACCCGCTCGCCATCACAAAAGCCAGCACCATACGCTCATCAAACTTCAATGCACGCACCATTGCCAGCACAATTGGCGTCAGAATTAGCGCGGCACCGTCATTTGCGAACAAGGCAGACACCGCCGCTCCCAACAGAATGGAGTAGAAGAATAGTCTGCGACCGTCTCCTCCAGCCAGCCTTGCCATATGAAGGGCAGCCCATTCGAAGAAACCCGTCTCATCGAGAATGAGAGAAATCATAATAATGCCGACAAAGGCCAGCGTTGCATTCCATACAATGGATGCCACATCCGAGGCATCGTTCAAGCTGACGACTCCGCACAACAGGGCAAGTAATGCCCCACCTGAGGCTGTCCAACCGATGCCCAACCCACGAGGTTGCCAGATTACCAAGGTGATTGTCACTACAAAAATCAGTATTGCTACGTATACCATAAAGCCTCCTGCTGTACCCTGTATCAATATATTATTCGTTAATTCAATCTTATATTGTTAGATTACACCGCTATATGCGCGGAATAACCAGACGATATATTTATACAGGGCTACAGGAACATTGTCTATCTTTATTTTCTTCTATTATAAAATGTGTGGTAAATTGTGGTGTTAAAATACTAGGATTTACTCTTTGCCCTTATCTTTCGGTGTATCCTCTACCATCTTGAACATGCCAAGCAGTCCTTGTAATTGTTCCGCCATGCTATTCAGATGTGCCGAGGATGATGCAATCTCTTCTACCGATGCCAGTTGTTCTTGCGAAGATGCAGACACGGATTCTGTATTTGCAGCCGATTCCTGGGTCACATTCGAAATATCACTCATCGCCTTGGCAACGTGGGATGCACCACTCTCCAGTTGCTTCGTTGTTGCGGACAAGTCATCCAATGTATGAACAGCATCTTCCACTGCCTCCCGAATCTGAGCAAAGGATTGTCCTGACGTATTCACGGCCTGAATTCCTTCTCCTACCCGAGTCTGAGCCGCATTCATGGCGATTAGAGCGGCATCCATGTCCTGACGGATATTATGAACCACCTCACCAATCTGCGCTGCCGAACTTCCGGATTCTTCTGCCAGTTTGCGTACCTCACCGGCTACAACTGCAAACCCACGACCCGCATCCCCCGCTCTTGCTGCCTCAATAGAAGCATTTAATGCGAGCAAGTTCGTTTGTTTGGAGATGGATGCAATGACATCAACCATGCTACCAATCTCAACGGAACGGGCATTCAGAGATTGAACCACCGTTCCCAGCTGCTCCACCGTTTCCTGAATACTGTTCATCTGCTCCACAGCCTGTCCTGCTGCCTCATTCCCAGAAGAAGCCGCTCCGGACGTATGCCGCATATTGGCCGTAATCGATTGCACACGCTCCGACATCATTCGAACATCTTCTGCCATTCGGCTCATCTGTCCCGATCCGTCTTTCACGCTGTTTACCTGCTGCTCTGCACCTTCAGCCAGTTCCTGAATGGCCTGTGTTGAATGTTCAATCGCTTTGGTGGTTTGTTCTGCACTGGCAGACAACTCTTGAGAAGAAGCAGATACCTGCTCTGTCGTTTCCTGTACGCCCAGAATCATCATCCGCAGGTTATCGACCATTCGTTCAAAATACTTCGCAAGTTCTCCGACTTCATCTTTACGTCCTGTTTCCATTTTCACGGTCAAGTCACCTTTACTTACAGCTCTGGCTGATTCCTGCAGTCGTTTAATTGGACGCAGCATGGAGCGTGTAAACCAGATAATAAAGAGGAGTGTAAGGAACGTAGCCGCCAGAATAACAATAAATGTGACCATGCGGATATCCTTACTTGCATTAGTTATTTCACTCTTGAACATCGTGCCGGCAATTTTCCAGCCTGTTGCTTCATTTGTTGAAAAAATCATCATCTTCGGTTGATCGTTGAACACATAATCGAATTGACCTTCTGGACCTTCATACATCTCATCCAGCAAGCCACTCGTTTCCGGCGTACCTGCATCTGCTACAGGGGATACGACATAGTTTTTGTTTGCATCCATAATAATAACGTAGCCTTCTTTACCTACCTTAATGGATGCCTGCTCTTGCAGGTCTGTCAGGTCCAGAGATAAACCGATAACACCGGATTGATCCTTTAATGTTTTGGAGATAAATACAACTGCAACACCATCGGTATTAACAGACACAGCTGATACAACAGCTGTACCTGGCTTGTCCATCGCTAGTTTGTACCACTCCCGCTCCCTAGGATCATATGCATCTCCCCGTGTGCTGCTCGCTGTTGGTTTACCTCGAACCATGACTCCATCTGTTGTTCCTACAAAAATATTCATGGCATCGGGATGCAAGCCCAGGTATTGCTCCAGCTTCACCTGAAGCTCAGGACTATCGTTCTCCCCTTTGATCAGGCTCGGATCAAGGGCATCCGCGAAATAGTTAATGTCATGAATCTTGTAATTCACTTGGCTTTCTACAATGGTATTGGCAGTGCTCACACTTTGCATGGCACTATCCACTAATTGTTCTTGTATGCCATCTTCAGCCATCGTTAGTGTGATCAAGCCGATTGCCAAACTTGGCAGGAGTAGAACGGCCAGGAAGGAGACCAATAGTTTGTTCCTTATATTCCAGACAAAACCTTTCTTTTTCTTCTTTTTATTTTGATTATGTTTTGGTTTGGCAGGTTTCGCTGCTTTCATTGGTTTATTATCCTGAGTTTCACTCATGTCTTTCTCCCCCTCAAAATGTAAAAATGCCCTCTTTCTTTGTATGTATGGATCAATCTAAAAGGCTTATCTTATATATCGGCTAAATGAGGGTTTTTATTTGAGAGAAAAATGTGCAGGCACGCCAAACAAGCCACCTCTGATCAGAAGCGACTTGTACAAGGTACAGGTTACTAATTATTCCATGAATTAGATGAAGTATTGGAGTACGGGCCGCCTGGCGGTTGTGCCGAGGGTTTACCAAAATAGTAGCCCTGGGCAAGCTCAATACCTATGGAACGACAGAATTCAAACTCTTCCATCCGTTCGATCCCCTCGGCAAGGACTTGCCCTCCAAATCGACTCGACATCTCAACAATATGAAGAATTTGCTGTTGTTTGGTCGAATCCTGATCACAACGGTCAATAAGACTTCGATCTATTTTGACAAAATCCGGTTCTAACCGATTCATCAACTCTATTGTCGAATATCCGGCACCCACATCATCCAGTGCAACCGACATTCCACGGGAACGATATACCTCAAATATTTGCTGTAAGATGGGCATATGCTGAATCTGCTCTGTTTCCACGACTTCAAACACAAAATCTTTAGGGTCCAGCGAAAGGCGTTCAATCGCTTCAAACGTATGTGTCAGACAATATTCGGGATTATATATGGAGGAAGGCAGGAAATTTACGAAGCGTTTGACACCATGCGGCAGAAAAAGGGCACTGGTCTCAATAGCAGTAATACGCGCCAATCGATCCAGAAAAGAATGTAGTCCGGTCTCACGCGCAACTTCAAATAATTCATAGGAACTGAAGGATTTTCCATTCTCAGCAGGACGAAGCAAAAACTCATATCCGATAATCTGCTCCGATGCATCAACGATGGGTTGCATATGACTGCTGAATTGATGCTCCAGAATAATGGAAACAAGCTCCGCATGTTTGAAACGGGACTCCTGCATGGTTAGACTAATCCAGCTTTCTTCATTAGCCTGTTCGTATATAGGCATAATCTGAACAGTTAGGGAATCACGTAATGTCGGATCAATTTCGCCGATCTTTTCAATTAAGCTCTGAACCGTCTCCAGATTTGAAAAATGCATCCACATCATGTCATCCGACGTCTCGATAAGTCTTCCCGGCGTTTGTAGCGCTTCCAGCAAAGCGGGGGAAATGGGACGCAAGTACAAGGTACCTTGGCCCTCTATAGGATAGATTGGACTGCAGCCACTGCAATTCATGTAGGACCCCCCTTGCCAATTTAGATTCCATGTCCATTAATGTTCACTTGTATATACCCAAAGTTTGTAAATATTATATCATGGGTCTTAAAATTAATCTCTACTGTTTTAATGACTTCCTGTATGACGGTTCTTGGAACAAATATATTCAAATTTGCAGAAAAAAAGACCGACAGTCTGATGACTGTCGGTCTCCTCACCACTTATTAAACTTTAAGAAGCGGGAATCACGATTTTCTGTCCAACTTTCAGGTTATGCACATTTGAGATTTTGTTAGCTGTCGCAAGTTTGCGCCAGTCCACACCATATTTCAAACCAATGCGGTACAGGTTATCCCCTTTTTTCACGACATATACAACCTTGTTGTTGGTTGCCGGTTTCTCAGGTTGTGGCTTAGGCGTCGGTGTTGGCGTTGGTTTAGGCGTTGGAGCTGGCTCCGTACCTGTTTCAGGTGTTGTCGTTGCTTCACCTGTCAGTTTCAAGCCATACTCTGCAAAACCTTCATTGTTTGTACCGATGAATGACATCGCCGGGTTCGCTTCAACCAGACCTTTCGCATCCGGGGAAGAAGCAAACACAACTTCAAGATCATTCAGTGCTGCTGCGGTTACACCCGCAGATGGTTTGATTGGTGCCAGGGACCAGTTGCCGTCCGCTGCCGGATTAATCGTTTTATTCTCACGGATGTAGTCGATGATCACTTGACGGTTCTCATCCGGTGCAGCCAGAACGATCCGTTTGCCGTCCGGGTTAGCCAGTTTGGATGAAGAAGCACGGTAGTTATTTGTCGCTACAATGAATTTTTGAGCTGGGTCAACCGGTTTTCCGTTAAAGCTCAGGTCCTTGATCCGGCTTGCGGATGCATTAACGATCGTAGCTTTGCTATCGTATTTGGCTGGTTGCGTCACATCAATCTGATACGTTACACCATCAATAACATCGAAGTTATACGTTGGGAAGTCATTGTTGATCAGTTGTTGTTGTCCACCTTTAGCCGGGTCGATCTGGTTGAACTGGCCTGCAGACCATTCCAGCCATTCTTTCAGTTCTGCGCCGTTAACCATTACAGCATGTACCGTATTTGGATATACGTACAGGTCAGCAACGTTTTTGATCGCAATGGTGCCTTTAGGGATATTCGTGTAATACGAAGCGCCTGAACGTCCACCGGCTTTGAATGGTGCACCTGCTGACAATACAGGGATTTTCTCATATTCCGTACCTTGCATATGTTTTTCGACATACCATTTCTGTGCATTCGTTACGATCTGAATGGATGGATCATCCTGAACCAGAGCGAAGAAGCTGTTAATAGGTGCAGTCGTTTCGCCCACCGGACCACGAACATACTCCAATGTACCTTCATGCTCTTCATGAACCGCATCAATGATGTCCTGATCAGCCTCTACTAATGGTTTTTTGTTGGCTGTGTCATAGATTGGGCGTGCTTCCGTTTTGGAATCGACCACTTTCCATTTGCCATCCACTTGTTCTAGATCCAGATCAATAATCCCCAGGTGATCACCCCAGAACCCTGGCTCAACCGCAGGAACGCCATTAATGGTGCCCTTCTCCAGGTCTACCCCTTTTTTGCCGGCAAAATCAGCACTTGGGAACACTTTGTGGGCATGTCCAAATAGAATGGCATTAATGCCTTCAACTTGGCTCAGATACAGTACGGAGTTCTCCATCAGATCCGTTTGAGGAATTTCCTCAAATCCGGAGTGAGGAATAGCTACAATAATGTCGGCACCTTCAGCCTTCATTTTTGGAATGAATTTTTTCGCGGTAGCAATAATATCCTTGGCGATTACTTTACCTTCAAGGTTAGCGCTATCCCACTGCATAATTTGAGGCGGCACAAATCCGATCACACCCACTTTGATCGTATGTTCTTTGCCAGTCTCATCCGTTACTTTTTTATCCAAAATCTCATACGGCGTGAAGTAATTCTTGTCATTTGTCTCATCATCATCACCATCGTCTACATAGACATTGGCATTAATGTAAGGGAAGTTTGCTCCCTCCAGCGTCATGTCCAAGAAATCCAGACCATAGTTGAATTCATGGTTACCGATGTTACCTGCATCATAATCGAGCAGATTCATCGCTTTATATACAGGGTGAGTCTCACCCTTTTTCAGTGGATCAATTTTCGCAGAGTAGTCTCCCAGCGGATTCCCCTGAATCAGATCCCCGTTATCAAACAGCAGGCTGTTCTTCGCCTCGTCACGGGCTTTCTTAATCAGTGTAGCTGTTTTGGCAAGTCCATACTGGTCTGTCTCTTTGTCGGAATAGTAGTCATAGTTAACCAGATTGGTATGAATGTCTGTGGTTTCCATGATCCGCAGTTTAACTTTGGCAGCATCCGCAGCCGATACAGGTACCGGAAACACCGCAAGCACGTTTAATGCAACCAAAGCGGCAGTCAGGCTTGATAATACTTTTTTACTCGTTTTCAAAATAACCCCTCCCGGTTATGTACATTGAATCATGCATTAATGGGCAAACGAAGAGCGCAGAAAAAAGATAGATTTCATGGGTTGTGCGTACTGACGCTCTGATGACATGCATCGGAATTTCAGGTAAGTTTATCTCACATGAACATCTATTTATGTCTGTGCTTGTCGTTTACATTCCAAATCATAACGCAATGTTCAGCCATTGAAAAGCATTATTTTTTACATTACACGCACATACCTAGGCGAGTTTACATTATCATGCGTTATTTCGACAATTTTTTCAACATTTTAGTAGGTATATAGTGCTTATTATCTTTAAAATACGTATATTACATGTGTCTTACATGTATATCCAATTCAGCTTTATTCATCCATGCCAAAAACCGTGAAACCATAATGGCTTTCACGGTTGGATTAAACTCTGCGCGTATTTTCGCATAAGGACGCTACTTTGCAGAGGTTATTTTCATATTCGGATTATTGTTCCCACACATGATGCTCATGATCTTTCCCTGTGTATTCAATACGAGTCGGGGTGATGTCCAGAATGACATAGTTCGGATCATTAGGTCCATCGAACCACGCCTTCAGTTCATCGTTCCACACTTGCTCACGCAAACCTTCGTTCTTTGTCACTTCACAGGTTCCTTCAATCTCAACTACTTCCTTGGAACCACCAGCCTCATAACCAAGTAGCAGGCTAACATTCGGATTATTCTCCAGTTCCTCTACTTTGTGTGTACGGCGGTTCGTTGCCAGATGAATGTTCAGTCCATCGTTGAAAAGCGCCATATAGCGGGATTTCGGTTTACCATTCTCCACAGTTGAGAAGCTGCAAAAAGGGTTGTTTTCCAATGCTTTTACAATGTTTTGTTCCAATTCATTCTGGTTCATGGGAAGTGCTCCTTTCGGTTTTGGGGGGATATTGGGGGGACTCTTGTAGGCGGCCGTTTCGGGTACGGATCGTTCTTTGGATCGCTGTTATCTCTCAATGATCCTGATCTCTTCCTCATATGCATTCCCATTCACACTGGCACTACGATGACAGAACAACCTTCCAATCGCTGTTATCCCCAGATTTTTTTGATTCCCTTTTTCTAAAGGGAAAATCCGGTGATAGCGTATGCTTCCGATGTAGCTTTCTTTCAGAAAGCTTTTAGGCGATCGCTTCGCTTTTTCAGGTTTCTTCTGTCCTCTCCGTTATCGTGTGAATGCTTAATTCCAAAGGATATATGATTGAAAATCCAAGATACATGCGAACACTTCGCTTCCTCAGAATCGATTCCGTCCCCTCCACTACGTCTACCGTTCTCCCAATTAAGGTTGATTAATAAAAGTACAAAGAGAAGTGTAATTGTTACTATCTCTTTTTGTTTAATGACAGTTCATTAATCGCTTATAACTAGAGACAGCTTAATGCAACTCTGTAATAAGCCTGTACTTATAGTGTACCCACCTCACCTATGGTGAATCCCTTAAACCTGTACGCAAACGTGACAAAATCGGCAAAGCTGATTATTAAAATGTTTACATAAAGGGATTATCCCGTATTGTTCCTAGGATCTTTTTAATTCAGATCTCCAAGATAGATTGATGAAGAATCCGATTTAAGAAGCAATTCGCCAATTGTTTTTGGATATAAACGAATCTGGGACAGCTCTTCAAGTGCAATCCATTCCACAGCGACTTGGTGGTCGTCTGGATTGGAGCCTTCAAAAACGGTTGCCTCCGGATCTATCAGGCTGCACGCAAAATAAAATTCAACCTGGTGGATGTCTGCATCCCACTCGGCGAATTCATGATTTTTTCCGATATACTCCCGGATATGTAACAGCTCTCCCACGTTCACGGCCTGACCAATCTCCTCCAGACATTCGCGCGCGACCGCATCCTTGAGTTCTTCACCTTTCTCCTGTCCTCCACCTGGGAACACATAAGCAGTACCATATTGATCTTCCAGCCGGATGACCAGCAATTGTCCATTCTGCACAATGACAGCTTTCGCCGAGTTGCGTATGGGTTTCATTCTGTTCATTCACTCCTTGTCATTCCAAGATTTCAAAGTTCAATCCGAACAACCTGATACTACTATTGTTCTACTGAACAGGCGTATCATCCAGCTGTATGCGTGGATAACTTAATGCCTTCCGATTCCAGCACACGACGAATCTCTTGAGCAAATGCGAGAGCATTCGCTCCGTCACCGTGGATACAGACCGTCTCTGCCTTAATGGGAACCAGCGTACCGTCCGTGGATACAACCACGCCGTCTTTCACCATCTGGATTACTTGAGCAATCGCTTGTCCCGACTCTTCAATGACAGCTCCTGCTTGGCTTCGAGAGGTTAGCTTACCATCCGCCCCATAGGTTCGATCTGCAAACACCTCGCTCACACTGCGCATACCGATGCGATCCGCAGCGTGAATCAACTCACTGCCCGCCAGACCATACAAATACAGGTCAGGCTTTACTTGATAGATCGCCTCGGCGATGGCTTCAGCAAGCTTCGCATCTTCTGCGGCCATATTGTATAAGGCACCATGTGGTTTTACGTGATGCATGTGCCCCCCACTTGCACGGACAAAGGCATCCAGCGCACCCATCTGATATACCACCATGTCATATGCTTCCCGTGGGGTAATGTCCATACGTCTTCTGCCAAACCCTTGCAAATCCGGCAACCCGGGGTGGGCTCCAATCGCAACGCGATGCTCCAATGCCCTCTCCACCGTCAGCCGCATTGTAGCCGGGTCTCCTGCATGAAACCCGCAGGCAATATTGGCTGATGTAATCAAGGGTAGAATGGCTTCGTCAGACAGAGTGCGATATATACCATAACTTTCGCCCAGATCACAATTGATATCCAAGGTTTTCGGGTTATTCATTAAGCGCCCTCCAATCCTGCCATTCTTCTGCGTATCAGCTTATCCATGAGCTGCATATTGATTTCCTGTTGCATATACAACTGTCCAGCTTGATCATGCATAATCTTTTTAAAAGAAATTTGGGTTCCTGGCCTAGCCTGAGCCAGGATAGGTATATCCACCCGAGCTACCTGTGCAATGACAGGATAACCTCCAATCGTCTGATGGTCCGCCATCAAGATGATGGGCTGGCCATCAGGTGGCACCTGCACTGTGCCATAGGTAACGGCTTCTGACAGCCGATCCAGGGCCTGATCCAGCTCCAGTCTGGAGCCTTGCAAGCGATAGCCCATCCGATCGGATTGTGAAGTGATCACGTATTTTTTGGCATAGAATTGTCCCAGACTTTCTTGGCTGAACAGCGAACTATCCTTGCTCTCCATCACACGAATAACAGGTTGCCCATAATAGTCAGGTCTTTCCCGTTCAGATAAAAGCCACGCAGGCGCCAATATTCGGTGGTCCCGCTCACTCTCCTTTACCTGTTGCTCCATACGCTGCATCCAACCTTGCGCTTCACCAGAAGGTTCACCTATGGATAACAGATCCCCCACGCGTAAGGCTCGCCCATCCATACCGCCAAGACCTGTCTTGAGGTCTGTACTTCGACTGCCCATCACTTCAGGCACAGCTATTCCACCCGCAATCGCCAGATATCCACGCAAACCATGACGACATTGACCAAACTTCAGTACACTTCCAGCCCGCACCAGCACCGGACGCCACAAAGGTACAGGCAGATGATCCACCGTTGCCGTCAGATCGGCCCCACATAATGAGATAAGCTGGCTCTCCTGAAATCGAAGCTCTGGCCCCGTCATCGTCATCTCAAGCACTGCCGCATGTCGGGAGTTGGCCACAAGCATATTGGCTGCTCTGGCTGCAAAGGTGTCCATGACCCCGCCAGGATGAATACCATACCGGCGATAGCCGGTTCTGCCTTCATCCTGAACGGTAGATATCAGACCAGGGCGAATCACTTCGATACTCATCGTTCGCCCTCCTTCCGCTTCAACGCCAGATAGTCCTGCTTCGTAATCTGTTCAAATCGAACCCGATCACCTGCTGCCAGCAAACTCGGTACGTTCTCATCCGGCCGAAACAACCGGAGTGGCGTTTGTCCAATACATTGCCATCCTCCGGGTGTGTCCACTGGATAGATTCCCGTCTGTTTGCCACCAATACCTACTGTGCCCGCCTCAACCCGAAGCCTTGGCGTTGCACGTCTGGGCGTAGCAATCTGTTCAGACAACCCGCCGAGATAAGGAAAACCCGGTGCAAATCCAATCATATGAACGAGATAATCCCCGGATGTATGAATCGCAATAACGTCTTCTGGGGTCAGTCCATGTTCACTGGCAACGTAGTCCAGATCAGGCCCCCACTCGCCACCATAACATACGGGAATCGTGACCGTTCTGGGTTTGTCTTGGACGGATTCCTTCATTTGATTCAACTGCTGAAGCAGAATACGGCATAACTCGGGGTACGGGGAGATGAACGGATCATAAAATACTGTAACGGACGTATATGAAGGCACCCATTCGATCATGGCTGACAGAGTGCATTTTTCCAGCAAAGCACATACAGACATCACTCTGCGTTGCACCGCGTCAGACAATTGATCTCCGCACTGAATGATAACTGCTGTCTCACCCAGCGGAGATAAGATCTCTTCCGTCCATGCATACGTCAATTTGGTCATGCGCCATCTCCCCTTTTGTCCACACGTTTAGCGTATCGTTATTTATCTCTCTCCAATGCCTGCAATACCAGTGAACGAACCAACGAAAAAGGCTCGTCTTCTTCTGTACGTATCGCAAGATACAGTGTCTGCAAAAACAGACGTACATTCAGGCTCCTATGACTGTTTTCCAGAAGTGATCTGTTCACCGCATGGTCTCCTTGATGAAGGGAATCGATCCACGCCGTAATATCCTTTTGCTCCAACAGATTGCGACGCAGAATAGTAATTACAGCATGCGCTATTCGCTGATCTTCATCATGGATATAAACCACACTTGATTCCGTTATTTTTACAGCGAGTGCATGCAGAAGTTCCAGCAGATCCGCTCGCTCCAGATATGGCGATTGTGCCAAGTCTTCAACCGCATCCGCCGCGTGTGCAGAGGCATGCGCCCAGCCTTTATTATCGGCGTAGCCGCGAAGATCTTTTTCGCATTCCAGATATGTAGTCAACCGATGATGAATCCCTGCGATATCCTCTTTGTCCAGGAAAGGTCGCTGACGATCCACATTCAGAATTGGAGGCAGTAACAATACGGAGAACGTCCGCGTAAACACACTATCCGTTCCCTGCTCTCCGATCCCATAGAACAGGTGCTGATCGTCCAGCGCCAACTGCAACACATGCCTTAGCTGATCTTCCGAAAATACACCCTGTCCAATCCAGGTTGCAAACGTAACATAGATCAATTCATCCCGCAGGACAGGGTCAGTACTACCAATATGCTGCATCATATGCAGTGCCAATTCGTAAGGCTGTTCTATGTGATCAATGGAATGATTAGACGACTGAATATGCTGTAATTTTTGTTTTAACGTCAGAGCATCCATCTCTTAAGACTCCCTGGGCGAATTCAAATGCACGCTGCAATTGTACAGTTCGCATTGCCACGTATCATCTTTCTTGGCAATCCGGGTAATGGATGTGTTGGACAGCTTCACGCTGATATCAAGCTCAGGCACCAGACCTCGCAGTGTATTCCGCAGAACGGCTCCGTGACTGACAACGATCACTCTTCCATCGGGGTGCTGCTGTACAATATCTTCAAGCACCGCACTGCCTCGAACAGTCCCTGCATCTGCAAGCTCACGTCCCAGATCCAGAGTACTCCAGTCCACTCCCCACTTGGCTAACCGTTCCTCTTCCGTCGTTCCTTCGACCTGTCCTCCGCCCATCTCGCGAAGTCTAGGGTCCAGATGAATCTCTTGAATACCCAAGCGATCACCAATGATGCGAGCCGTCTCACTTGCACGCTCCAAGTCACTTGCATAGATGGCATCCCAGGATTCTTCGGCTAGTCTCGCAGCAAGTAAAACGGCCTGTTCCCTGCCATCCTGATCCAGCGGGTTATCCGTCTGCCCCTGCGAACGTTTTTCCTTATTCCACGCTGTGCTTCCATGGCGAATCAATGCAATTTGAGTCATTGTTGTTCCTCACCTTTTTCTATATGAAGTTCATCTTCTGTAAAATGTTTGCGTGCCTTCGGCTTGGCAAATTTGCCGCCATTATATTGAGAAGACCCGTTTCTCGGAATGGAGAGACTGTCCCAAGCTGTTTCTTTAAGCATTTTCGCGGCAAATACAATCTGCCCGACATGATACGGATAATGCGCCAATTGCCGAATAATTGCCTCCATGACGGTATGACCTTCATTTCGAATGTATATGATATGAGACAATTGTTCCGGGGTAAACGAACGAATGGCTTCGAGTAGGCATGTCCAACCTTCTTCCCATTTAGCGAGCAACTCTTCCCGGGATGTAATATCATTCACGAATTCAGCATCTCGCTCACGCCACGGTTTCTCACCATCTGTTGTCAGTACATCCGTCCAACGGGACAGCATATTGCCCCATAGATGTTTTACAATTACCGCAATGCTGTTCGCGTCTTCATTCCAGGATTGAAACAATTGCTCGGACTCCAGTTGTGCCATGGCTTTTTCCCCGAGCTGCTTGTAATACAGGAATTGTTTCTCCGCTGTCTCCAGAAAAACCTGATTCATATCCATCCGTTAACCACCCTTCGGAAAAGTATGTTGTCCCCTGATCACGTCCAAACAGAAGCGTCACATGTTATTTATTCAGGAAATGAGAATGTGCCGTCTGCATTCGGTTCAAATGGAATGACTTTACGCACCGCATCCAGATTGAGTTCTCCATAGATATGTGGAAATAGCTCATTCAATTCGTAGAGATCCTCATATACCAGCTCTGGCTTTAACGCCTTCTCATCAATACTAAGTAATAATAGATCCGTGCGGCCTGCATAATATTGCCCGGCTACCCATGGGATCTGTTCCTTGGTGGAACAATGAATGAATCCGTCCGTCTCCAGGCTATCTGGTGCATACTCACTCCCCTTTGACACTTGCTCCCACAACGAACGGGAAATAATACTATAGATCATGGTTCCGCCTCCTTCAATTTCTGCGATGTACCCTATGTGTCATTGGAAGTATTATAGATCATCCCGGATACGGGAGTACACTTTTTGATCCGTAAATACACCTTTGATCTTCAACTGTTTGCGTAACAAACCTTCGTACGACATGCCCAGCTTCTCCATTACGCGTGCAGAGCCTATGTTGCCTGCATTACATTTGCCCTCCAGCCGATTGCAGTCCAATTCCCGAAAGCAATAATCCACGACAGGTTGCATTGCTTCTGCTGCAAGACCCTTACCCCAGTGACTGCTGGCTATTGCGTACCCCAATTCAGCACTCTGCATGGGTTCGTTGAGATGAAAGACGCCACCTCTCCCGATCAAGGTCCCTGTTTCCTTCAGGACAAAAGCCCAGATATGTACCGTTTTCCGTTCATAATTATCCAGTACCCGCTGAATATATTGAATTGAATCCTCCACCGTCTCATGACAGTTCCACAAGCTTTGCTGACTCACTCGCGGATCAGAGGCAAATGCATAATATTCATCGAGATCATCCATCGCAAGGCGTCTCAGCTTTAACCGCTGTGTTTCGAATTCCGGCGATTCGGCAAAAAGTTTTTCTACATTCATTCAGCACACCTCCATGATTCACTTGATTTCATGATCCAGCCATCTTATTTCTCAGGAAATAACGATCTATCATCACCATGCACAGAATTCCGACCGTATATCGAATCAGATCAATCACCAGAAACCCATGTCCCAGAACAAGAGCACCCCATACGGTTGAGCGTATCTCAATCAGCCAAGGCGTCTGAATCAACTGTGAGAACTCAATCATCCAGCTGAATACACAGCTCAAACTCATCGCCCATACCAAGCTGCGACGAGGCCACACCATGCGCACTCCGAAATAAATCATGCCCGCCCATAATGCATCTCCGGAATGTTCATGCACCCAATCCGGCAATCGATCACCAAAGTGTCTGGATGCGAGTCCTGCCGCCATGGTCATCATGACTGCGAGGAAATAGATCAGCCTTTCTCTGATATGTACGCTTTTCAATTGATCACAAGCCTTCATCAAGCACTTGTAAAATAAATTGCGTTTTGGCAGCGGTATACGATTCCCTGTCTTCCTTATTCTCATCAGCAAGCTTCGTCTTTAGGACGGCGTAAGCTTCCACCAGATCTGGGCGTTTTCTCAGCACATCCCGAAACCGAATTTGACGATCCCAACGGTCCTCTCCCGGGCGCATTAGATGAAGGTGTACAGCTCTCTTGCCATCCTTAACTCTCACCCAGAATCGTCGATAATCCCGGCCATCCAGTTCAGGCGGAACATAGTTCCAGCCCAACGGATTCAGCTGATCGGCAATCAGATCCATGTCATCCCAGGACTGTACCTCTGCCATCAGATCAATAATGGGTTTGGCGAGCAACCCTGGAATGGATGTGCTTCCGATATGTTCGAATTGATGGATATTCAACTGCTGTAAAAGGTGTTTAAGTTGCCGGATTTCTTCCTGAGCCTGTGCATCCCAATTGAGGTTGGCCGGAGCAATCTCTACCGACTCTGTCGCCCAGGCAGGCCAGTTTTCCGGTTGCAATGGATCTGTCATTCAGGTACCTCCTCTTGACCATGACATTTTAAATGGTAACCTTCTCTGTATTTTTCATAGGTGCGTTGCTTCATGCACTCAATCGTAGTACTCCGTTGAAATGTAAGTATGGAACTTAGGGATAAAAGAAGATATTTCAGGTAAGCCAGATCGCTAGAGTTAGGGTCTGCGATTATTATCGAAGCTTTCATATTCATCCCATCCAATCCCGTTATATTGTTGTTCAAGCAGAAGGCATTCCAGATACATATTTCTATATATCCAAAAAGGAGCGTATGTCTACGCCCCTGGTTGTCTGTTACATTGATGATATTAACGATGTCATGTATTGATTTTATCTTTGAATTGATGCAAAGCACTTCATTATATGAAGATTTATTTTACCGTAACAGGGATCGTCACTTTTTTGTTGCCCCACTTGGCCGTGATAGACGTTTTACCTTTGCCTACAGCCACGATCTTGCCATTTGTTACTGTCGCTACGCCCGGCTTTGTGCTGCTCCACACCGCGCTGTTCGTCACAACAGTGGTTTTACCCGTATCATACTGTGCCATCACACTCAGCGTTGTACTTCCCTGTGGGGACAAAACCAGTTTTTTCTGGCCTGTAATCAACTTTTTGAGCAAAGGTACAACGGTAACCTCTGCCTTTATTGTCTGATTTTGATAAGTTCCTGTCAAGGTGGCTTGTCCTTCTGTCAGCGTTTTGACTGCTCCATTTTTCACGATAGCTACATTTGTATTGGAAGAGGTCCATATCACTTGTTTCGAAAGGTTAATGGTTTTGCCATTCGCATAGGTGCCGATGACCTTCAACGCCTTGGACTTCTTGATGTTCAACTGCATTGTGGCAGGAGTGACCTCAACTTTGGTAATCTCGTCCGTCACGGCAACGGGAACTTTCACTGTCTCTGAGCCGTATTTGCCTTGCAGCATTACTCTGCCGGGTGTAACGCCTTTGATTTTACCGTTTTCCAGCACAGCCGAAGAAGTGGATACGGACCACACAATCTCGGACGTTACGTCTTCTTCCTTCCCATTCGCACGGGTAATGCTTACTTTCGGAAGGGTGCTTTCACTGCCTTTTACAAAACTGTAGGATTTCGGTGAAGCTTTGATGCTTTTGATCTTCTCCTGCACCTGGACAACCAACTGGGCTTTAGCCCCGTCTACCTCTGCAAAAATGGTTGCTTCGCCTGCGGCTACAGCCTTGACTTTGCCTTTCACCATCGTCGCAACTGCTGCATTGCTGGTTGACCATGTCACGCCTTCGGTAACATCCTGCTTGTTATCAAAACCTTCTACCGTTGCCATTACCTGTAGCGTAGCTGTTTCTGAGACGCTCATCTTCTGAGGACTGTTATTGGTTATTTCAATCGATTTCACGTCACCAGTAGCCGCCAAGGCCAACGAAGGGACCAGTATTGTTAATGCCATAATTAGAGCAAGCGTGCCTCGAAGCGCCAGTTTGATTCTATTCATTTTTAATTTCCAACTCCCATAATCCAATATTTTACTTCTATTATATTATATCGGATATGAATTGCATAAAGTTGAATGTCCTAAGTGAGAGTCTTGGAACAATTCATGATTTTCATTGTATAATATGGGAAGGCCGCGTAATACTGTTTTAATAAACCTAAAAGATGGGGGTGGGGTATGTATGATCGAAAAGAATTTGCTTGATATGGTTTCACCTAAAAATAACCGTAAACGTATGAAAGCTATAGTCACTTCGACATCCACCAAGATTCGTCCTGAAGACGAAATGGTTCTATTGATGAAAACAGCCCGCAATCGTTTCAAAAAAGCCCTTGAATCTGGACAAATTGAAATCATTAACGAGCGTGAATGGAAGCTGCGTTAAAGAATATAGGTGAACCATGGAACGTATTCAAACACCAGAAATGCAGGAAAGAATTAAATGGGCTAAACAAAAATTGAAGGAACTTGCAGCTGATGTGACCAAAAGTGATTTAAAAGAGTTCTATGTGATGGGTATTATTACTCCTATTCTTGATGATTTAGATGCAGATCCAGCCATTATTGTTGGAGGACATGCTGTTGAACTATACACTTCTGGAAGTTACAAGACAGCTGATGTTGATCTGGTCATGATCAGAGATGATTTGGCCCGAAGTTTATTTGATCATCTGGGTTTCGTTCACGAAGGAAGACATTATTATGTCTCCGAAATGGACATCCCTATCGAAATACCTTCTGATACACTGGAAGGTTCAAAAGACAAGATTATCAAATTATTAACACCTGAAGGCTACTGTTACGTAATTGGAATAGACGACCTTATTTTGGATCGATTGAGAGCCTCCGAGTACTGGACAGATGCCCGAAGCTTGGAGTGGGCACGTTACCTGATTTACAGTCAATTTGATACGATTGATTTAACATACATGAGAAAAGTTGCAGCCGAAGAAGATCCCAAATTGGCAGCTCGACTTGAACAAGAGTACCAGTGGGTAACAGATCATATGTTTAATTAGAAGGAACCCCTGTCAAGGGGTTCCTTTGCTGATTCTTCACTTCCTAGAGCGTTACCTAACCTCTCTACTTCACTTCATCCTGCTCTGGCAAAATCAAGCTCTCGGCCCCGCCCATATAGGGCCGCAGGGCTGCCGGAATGCGAATGCTTCCATCCTCCTGCTGATGATTCTCAAGCAAAGGTATCAGGATACGCGGCGATGCCACCGCCGTATTATTGAGCGTGTGACAGTAGGCCAACTTGCCTTCGGCATCGAGGCAACGAATATTTGAACGGCGAGCCTGGAAATCATGCAGATTCGACGACGAATGCGTTTCTCCATATGCACCGCGGCTTGGCATCCAGGTCTCGATGTCATACTGTTTGTACGTTTTCTGCGACATATCCCCGGTACATACAGCGACAACACGATACGGCAGTTCCAATAATTGCAGCAATTCTTCAGCGTGTCCTGTAATCTCTTGCAACATGCGCTCCGATTCTTCCGCATCAGGGGCACAGAGAATGACCTGCTCAACTTTGGCAAATTGGTGCACACGATACAATCCGCGTACATCCCGTCCGCCGGAGCCAACTTCACTGCGGAAACACGTCGATACCGCGGCCAGCTTCACAGGCTCTTGAACATCAACAATCTCATCGGCATAATACGAGACCAGCGGCACTTCAGAAGTTCCCACCAGCCACTTGTTCTCCCCTTCGAGTTCATAGACCTGATCTCGACCGGTTGGGAAGAATCCGGTGTTCACCAGCGCATCCTCCCTGACCATCAGCGGAACCTCCATTGGTGTAAACCCGTGCTTTAGCAGCAGATCAAGCGCAAGTTGCTGTACTGCCCGATGCAATAACAGGCCCGCACCTTTCAGTACATAGCTTCGCGTACCGCCAATCTTAACTCCACGAGGAATATCGATCAGATCATGCAACTCCCCAAGCTCCACGTGATCTTTGGTGTTATACTCGAACGTTGGCACCTCTCCCACACGTCGCAGCTCCACATTATCCGCATCCGACGTGCCTTTCGGGGTATCCAGGGATACGATATTGGGTACCAGCCATTGCAGCTTGGTTACTTCCTCCTGCACAGGGGCAAGCTTCGCTTCCACGTATTCCAACTGTTCATTGATCTGTTTCACCTGGGCCCGCAAACCCTCTGCCTGTTCCCGATTCCCAGCTTGCATGAGTCTGCCAATGTCTGCAGATAACGTATTGCGCAATCTGCGACCTTCTTCCATTTCCTGCAAAAGTGTTCTACGTTCTTCATCACGCTCTAACAATGTGCGAATGCTAATATTAATTTTTTTCCCGTCTGCTGCCGCCTGAACCTCTTCTTCATGTGCACGAATCCACTTCATTTCCAACATGGTCACCGTCTCCTTTGGCTGTAAAAATGCAAAGAGCGCCCTCATCCCTTGGGACGAGGAGCGCTCTGCTCGCGGTGCCACCCAACTTGCTGAATCAGAATATCCTGCTTCCAGCCTCTTGGTCCGCGATAACGGGCGGTTCCGGTTAACTTGGGGAAATATCGCTCCCCTGGCGAAAACGCCTCCGAGTTGGATGCTCTTCAACGGCATGGTCCGATCTGTAATTGTTGGTCTCAGTATATACGAACGCCGGACCAAATTGCAACCTTCTGTATCGATCAGGAATTCATGGCACATCGTAACATGTCCTGTTATGATAGACTTTGTCTTCAAGATTGCGCTTTATTGTGATCCTCAATTTATGTATATAAGTAGAAGGAGTTCTTTATGAAAAAATTACTTTGGATCGGATGTCTGTCCTATTTCCTGATTGGACTTGCCCACGTTGTGCTCGGTTCCATTTTACCGGTTGCACTTGAACATTACGGCAAAGATTATAGCCAAGGCGGAACGCTGATCTTTGCTCAATTTGCCGGATTCCTCGGTGGTGTATTGTTATCTCCATGGCTGAACAGACGCTTTGGTAAACGGGGAGGCCTGTTAATCGCCACAGCGTTGCTCTGCATTGCAGAATTATCCTATATGTTGTTGCCACCATGGGGCTGGATGTTCGTCATTGCACCCGCTGCCGGCTTTGGATTCGGAATGGTTGAAGCTGTTATTGGCACCATTATCATCGCTGCAATCAAAGACAATACAGCCGTTGCTATGAGTCGACTGGAAGTGTTATTTGGGATCGGAGCGATGGTCATGCCGCTCATTGCCAGCGGTCTGATTGCTGCCGGATACTGGCGCCTTTCTTTTCTCGTTGTTGCGATCTGCGCCGCGCTGACCTTTGTTTTCTGGGCAAAAGGATCATTCGGTGAACTCGATAAGTTTCTGGAGCGACGTAGTTCTAATAACGGTTCAGTACATGCCCACACTGCTGGGACATCGGGTGAGATGCATCCCGCATCTGCAAGTACATCCAGTCCAACCTATCGTGGCCGTAACAGAACTCTTCTGGTATTATTCGTCCTGTTCTTCTTCCTATATGTTGGCACAGAGATGAGTCTTGCGAACTTCATGCCAGCGATTCTGATTGAGAAAATGAACATGAAGGAAGCCGGAGCAGCGCTTAGTGTCACCTGTTTCTGGATTGCCATGTCCGTGGGGCGACTCTTCGCCGGGTATATCGCAGAGAAATTCCAATACCGCGTCTATGTCCTGTACAGTTGTCTTGCATCTGTTCTTTTGTTAATGGTATTTCCATTTACAAACCAAATCTGGTCTGCATTTCTCATCATCTTGCTGCTTGGACTTGCGATGTCAGGTATTTTTTCCATTGCCCTTGTCTTCGCCAGTAAACTGCTGCCCGGAACAGAAGAATCCACACCCAGCATTTTGATTGCCTCAGGTGGAGTTGGCGGTGCCATTCTGCCTTTGACTACGGGATGGAGTCTTGATCATCTGGCAGTTAATCAGTCTGCATGGATGCTTGCGATCTTTGCAGTTGGCCTGCTTGTCATTAGCGTGATCACGTATCAATGGCAGAACAAACATGTGGTCGATCCAGCGACTTAACAGTTATGTGTCGTTGCAGTCCTGAGAATTAGAATTACCTATTATTGAGATGAGATTGAAATGTCTACTGTCATGACCTGACAGTGGACATTTTTTTGTAGCGATACTCTGTTCTAACGAACCTAGCACACGCTATTTATCTGCATTTCAGGATATTTGAAATCTAACGAATCCTAGAGACGTTATTATAGATAATTATCTCAAATTCAAGGTCTCGTTGGAGGTTTTTTGCATAATAACGCCGCTGAGATTCGTTAGATTTTTTATTGTCTAAAAACTGGACTAATAAGGTGTCCTCGATTCGTTAGCGCTGTAATCATCGTGGCAAGTGCCCTATCTTTGCCTCTCTCTCACCTTTCATTAAAGGTGAGAATAATATCTATTCTTTTGCACAAGATTGCCCAGGAAATACTTATAGCCAACCGAATCACACACTTTTGTTAACGACAGGCATTACGGGCCCGTTATCCTTGATGAATTTACCAAATACATATCGTACGAGTGGTCCCAAAATGATCAATTGATATGGAAGCGCCAGGCTGAAGTTACGAGCGATTGTATGGAGATACGTACGGAGTACGGATGACCCACTTAATTGATCAGCGAGATATGCCGAGATCATTCCATACAAAGACATGATCAGAACCATGCCAATCACCATAAAAAATGACATAGCCAGCACACCTAGAATCTTATTGGACTTGTCGAAGGGCATAGAAAATGCAATCTTTCTCGCCACAGGGCCAACAATGAAAGACTCCACCAGAAACGCGATGACAAAACATAATATGAATTGAAGCAGTATCTCAAGCGGGGACATTTTGCCGAGTAACCCACTGTGCCATAGATTGAAGAACATCATGACCAAGACCATTCCTGTACACATCATTAATCCGAAAATAATTTGTTCCTTCTTGCTTGTTGGCAATTCTCTCATCCTCTCTGTTTACCTTCGTAATTATAGAGATGAGGAATCCCTCACATAAGTGAACATTCTGTGAACAATTATGATTTTTTCAAATTAAAATCCGATTTGACAACCCCGTAGTACAGCCCTATGATATCCCTTAAAATGGTAGAAACATTCATTATATAAGGAGGATTTTGATTATGAGTTTTCAAAAGCGCATCGACCACGTTGGCATTGCCGTCCGTGATCTGGATACTACACTTCGTTTTTATACGGAGGTTGTTGGATTGGAACTGAAAGACCGGGTGACGCATACCAACGGCGTCATTCAGCTCGCCTTTCTCGGCTTCAATGGAAGTAATGAGACTGAGATTGAGTTAATTCAAGGATACAGCGACAAGCTGCCTTCCGAAGGTACGGTACACCATTTTGCGATCCATGTAGATGACCTTGATTCTGAGTACAAACACATCCAAGCCACCAAAGCCGTATTTATTGATGGAGAGATTATTACACTGCCTAACGGTTACCGCTATTTCTTCATCTATGGACCTGAAAAGGAATGGATTGAGTTCTTCCAGCGCTAAGAATTGGAGTTGATTTCATGAACATTTTAATTACCGGCGCAGCCGGGAAAATTGGCCGGGACTTGTCCCAACACTTGTCAGAAGCATATCACCTGCGACTAACGGATTTGAATATCGACAGACTGCATACGTATCAAGAAACCGACCATGAGATCATGACACTGGATGTGACAGACCCTGAAGCCTGTCAGCATGCTTGCGAAGGCATGGATGTGGTAGTACATCTGGCGGGAGACCCTTCCCCGAATGCCGGATTCTATGAATCGTTGTTGGACATCAATATCAAAGGTACATTTAATGTATTCCGTGCAGCTAAGGACCAAGGTGTGCAAAGAGTCATTCTGGCGAGCAGTGCACAGACGATTGAGGGGTATCCCATTGATGCTCAAGTCTATCCGGACATGCCAACACACCCACGGAATTTGTACGGGGTTAGCAAATGTTTTGGAGAATCGCTCGCTTCCTATTTTGCGTATACCGAAGGTTTACAAAGTGTAGCAATACGTATAGGTGCATATGATGATTTTCAACCGGACGGACCAGCGCTGGAAGCAAGGGATATGAGCGCGTATATTAGTCCGGCTGACTTGTGTGATTTGATGTTCAAAGCAATTACAGCTACCAATTTGGAGCCCTTCACCATACTGCATGGGATCTCGAATAATCGGTTTAAACGATTGAATCTGGAAACCACTCAGAAACAGGTAGGTTATGCCCCCAAATCCGATGCATTTGCACTCAGCCAGATTGCCTTATATGATTCGCCACGATAATTAATGAAAATAACACATCTAAATAGGCTGATATACATATGTATAACGGCCTGTTTGATAAGTTCATACGTGTCCCCATCCAGTTCCTGACTGGACACGTTCCACCCGCTGGCCTATAATTACACCTAGTAATGCCCGTAACTTCATAGTTTCCCAGGGGAGTCGGAATTGGCCGGCTGAGAGTGTATCCCACCAAGATACTAACCCTTAGACCTGATCTGGATCATGCCAGCGTAGGAATCGGAGTATATCGAAATGGCACAGCCCTATGGCTGAACGCCACCTCTCTAACGCCTGCACGCGTCCCGGAATACGGGACGCTTTTTTAATGTTCTTTTATATAGCCAGAGAGCTAAAAAAAGTGACATTATTCAGATCTCAACTGGTATAAATCTGTTGATTTATGCAAGATGATTGGATATGAAGCCAAGGAGTACCCCGTGCCACTCGGCCGGACATATCGAAGGAGAGAATTACAGATGAAATGGCGTAAAACGATGGGATTGATGCTCTTATGCGTGCTTATGGTGACTGTAGCCGCATGTGGCGGCAAAGAAGCTGCCCCGGCAGAACAGAACAGCAACACAAATGCGGAAAGCAGTAACAAAGGTGACACTGCCGCCCTGAAAGATATTAAAGTGGTGCTCGACTGGACACCGAATACGAATCATACCGGCCTATATGCGGCTGTAGATCAAGGTTTTTACAAGGCCGAAGGCTTGAACGTGGAGATTGTACAACCAGGTGCCGGTGGCGCAGATACGATGGTTGCCTCCAATGAAGTACCGTTTGGCGTAAGTTATCAGGAGAGTGTAACTCAAGCCCGCACACAGGGTGTTCCATTGGTCTCCATCGCAGCAGTTATTCAGCATAATACATCCGGGTTCGCTGCTCCGGCGGATCGGAATATCAAATCACCGAAAGATTTTGAAGGTAAAACCTATGGCGGTTGGGGTTCCCCAGTCGAAGAAGCCGTGATGCAATCCATTATGGAAGGCGACGGAGCCGATGTATCCAAAGTGAAAAACATTAACATGGGTGACGCTGACTTTTTCACCGCAGTGAAACGGGACATTGATTTCGCGTGGATTTTCTACGCCTGGACAGGTATTGAAGCCGAACTGCGCGGAGAACCGATCGACATGTTATATGTGAAGGATTATTCAGATGCATTGGATTACTACACACCTGTCCTTGTAACAAACGAGCAGACGATCCAAAACGACCCTGAGTTGGTGAAAGCATTCCTGAAAGCCACTTCAGAAGGGTATCAATATGCGATTGATCATCCCGAAGACGCAGCGAACATTCTGATCAAGGCCGTACCGGATCTAGATAAAGACTTGGTACTGGCAAGCCAGAAATGGCTTAGTCCAAAGTACACGGATGACGCCCCGCGCTGGGGTGAGCAAAAGCAGGAAGTGTGGCAGAACTACACCGACTGGATGTTTAGCAAAAAACTGCTGGATGAACAGATCGATGTGAGCAAAGCATATACAAACGAGTTTTTACCCCAATAAAATTTGCTTAAGTTTAACTTTTTTACACAAGAACGAAGAGTGCAGAACCCATCTGAAGAAGCGAAGCGCTCACCTAAAAGCTTTCTGAAAGAAAGCTGCATCGGAAGCATACGCTATCCCCGGATTTCCTCCATTGAAATTCATTAAAGAAATCCGGGGATAACAGTGATCGTAAGAGGGTACTGCAATCGGAGTGATAAGTGTAAACCTGGTTCAATTCATGCAATTTATCACGAAAGGAAAAGTGATCTCTCATGGCAAGCACATTACTTAGCATTCAGGTTATTCCCAAAACGCCAAATGGCGAGAATTCTTACCCTTATGTAGATCGCGCCATTGAAGTTATTCAGCAATCCGGCCTGAAATATCAGGTGAACGCGCTCGACACCACGATGGAGGGGGAACTGGAGGAACTGCTGGAGGTTGTCCGTAAAATGCACGAGGTACTCGTGGAGGCTGGTAGCCCAAGCATCATCTCCCAGATCAAAATCGCCCATAGCCCTACCGGCTTCAGCATGGACACCCTGACGGAGAAGTATCGCTAATGCCTGCCTATTTCAAAAGTGTATGGCCGCCCATTGTGGCGGTTATTCTCTTTATAGCGATATGGCAGGGAGCCGTCTCCCTCTTCCATATTGAGAAATGGATGCTGCCTGCACCGTCCGACATCGCCCGCGAAGCGGCAACCCAGGCCGAACGGCTTGGCATACACGCTTCCGCAACCATTCAGTTAACGCTGATTGGATTCGCGGCTGGCACAGCGGTCGGATTACTGATAGCGATGGTGCTGCATTTGGTCCCTTTTCTCAAGTCAGCCCTGTACCCTTTACTTATTCTTAGTCAAAATATCCCGACCATCGCGCTCGCGCCACTCCTGTTAATCTGGTTCGGATTCGGGCTGTTGCCCAAGCTGATTACGATCATCCTCGTCTGCTTCTTCCCTGTTGCAGTGGCGGCGATGGATGGCTTGACCCGTACTGACGCGGCGATGATGAACTATATGCGCATGGCTGGTGCGAAACGTCATCAGATTTTCTGGAAGCTGGAGCTTCCCCATGCGCTGCCATCCGTGTTCTCCGGTGTCAAAATCGCCGCTACCTATAGCGTGATGGGTGCCATCATTGCCGAATGGATTGGTGCAGACAAGGGTATTGGTTATTATATGATGCTGCAAAAGTCGGCTTATCGCACCGATCGTTTATTCGTGGCAATCATGATTATTGTCGCTCTCAGCTTACTGCTCTTCCTGCTCATTGCACTACTGGAGAAGCTGCTCGTGCGCTGGCGGCCACAGAAGCGGTAGTAAAGATGTAATCTGTATATTAGGAAGTGATGACCATATGAATCGGCAACAGGACAAACAAGTCCAGCCTGGACGAGGAGCAAGTGTAATGGAGCCAGAGTACGATGAAAAACTCCACCCGGCTACGCCTGATCGACCTGCCACTCCTGCTCCGGTTCCACCTGCACTGGACGTTGTTAATGTTCATGCATCATTCCGTGAACGGCGGAGCAGGTTACCGGTTCTGAACGGCCTGTCCCTGACTGTGGAGCAAGGCGAGTTTGTTGCTATCGTTGGACCTTCTGGCTGTGGCAAAAGCACCCTGTTCCATATCATCGGTGGTCTGCTGAAGCCACAGGAAGGCCAAGTGCTTATGAACGGTCAGAATGTAACGGGACAGCGTGGCAAGATTAGTTATATGCCGCAACAACCCGCTCTTTTCCCTTGGCGTACCATTGAAGACAATGTACTGCTTGCTGGTGAAGTAGCTTCAAGTGCTCCCCCTCGGGCCGAAGCACTTGCGGAAGCTCGTAAGTGGTTAAGCAGCGTGGGTCTTGCCGGGTTTGAGCAGGCCTATCCTCATATGCTGTCGGGCGGAATGCAGCAGCGTGCTGCTTTTCTGCGCGCCCTGCTCAGTCCGCAGGAGCTGATGCTACTGGACGAACCCTTCAGCGCACTGGATGCACTGACACGTAGCGACATGCAGCGCTGGCTACTTGATATCTGGGAACAGAACCGCCGCTCGGTGCTGTTCATCACCCATAATATCGAAGAAGCATTACTGCTAGCGGATCGGGTCTATGTATTATCCAACCGACCTGCAACAATGTTGCACGAGGTACTTGTTCCTTTTGATCGCCCAAGACGAGAAGAAATTACGGAGGAATCCGCTTTTCTGGAGCGTAAACGGCAGATTGCTCAGTGGATGAGAGAAGAACAGCAGAAAGCCCGCCTATAATAATAGCGCGGGTTTTTAAAGTTATTATTTTCCTTTATTGGGTGATCCACCATAAGAAATTCTGCGTAACATAGTTAGAATATAAATGACCACAAGGAGGAATTCCCGCGTGCATTCTCAAGCTTTTGCACCATTAATTGATGCTCATATTCACTTCGATCAGTATACCCCTGACGAACAACGCGAGATGCTGCTATCTTTCCCGTCTCAACAAGTCGAGGCAGTCATCGCCGTGTCCATGAATCTCGCTTCTGCCCAGGCCAACCTGGAGCTTGCAAAGCAACATCCACGCAACATCTATCCGGCCTTCGGTTTCCATCCGGAACAGGAACTGCCGTCCGTTGCAGAAATGGACCTGTTCTTCCAATGGATCGAGAAGCATATGGGACAAGCCACAGCCATAGGAGAAGTTGGCCTTCCCTATTACAATCGTCTAGAGGCTGAGCAGGCAGGACAGCACTTCGATCAGAGCGGGTATATCGAACTGCTCGAACGTTTCATCCAACTTGCCAAAAAGCACAACAAACCACTTGTCCTTCATGCGGTATACGATGATGCCGATATCGTCTGTGATCTGCTGGAGCAATATCAGTTCCGACGTGCTCATTTCCACTGGTTCAAAGGTTCTCGCCAAACCGTAAGGCGCATGGCGGACAACGGTTATTTCATTTCCTTCACGCCGGATATTCTGTATGAAGAAGAGATTCGCGAACTCGCCCGGCAATATCCATCGGAACAAGTGATGGCCGAGACCGACGGACCTTGGCCCTTCGAAGGACCATTTCAGGGACGAATGACACACCCTGCCATGACCAGACAGGTCATCCAGGCATGGAGTGAGATCACTGGCATGGGAACCGAGCGGGCCGCCCGTCTCTTTTATCAGAACACAAAGCGTTTCTATGGCTTAACTTGATTACCAGCTGGTAGCAGCAAGCACTCTCGCTTGCCGTGCAAACAAAGCACAAAAAAGCCAGTCGGTTTCGCTCCGACTGGCTTCTAATTTACCATATATATATCAGTTGAACTGAATTTTTAAACAGGAACGTAGAGGGCAGAAATAACCTGAGGAAGCAGGGCATTCGCCTAAAAGCTTTCTGAAAGAAAGCTACATCGGAAGCATACGCTATAACTAGATTTTCACCTTCACAAAAATTGGATCAAAAAATCTGGGGATAACAGCGATCGGAAGGTTGTTCTGTCATCGGAGTGGCAAGTGTAACTACCTTCAGTTCAACTTAACGCTTCAAAAATCCTTTGCCTTCCAGGAACGGTCTCACTTGCAACCTTGTCGGCTCAGTCAGACGCTTCGCCATCAGTTCGGACCATGGAGTTGTTCTTTCACCGTTAGTCCGTTCTTTCATGTAGGCCGTCGTTGTCTCATCATACTGCTCAACACCCTTGATGCTCTGCTCGGCATTATAGCGATTATGATGCAGAACTGCATTCAGTGGCAGACGTGGACGAATCCCCGTTTCCTGATCTGCAACACCAATACACATGCCATACACCGGATATACCCCTTCCGGCAATCCCAACAACTCGGCTACTTCCTCAATCCGGGTCCGAAGCCCGCCGATATATACGATTCCGAAACCAAGCGACTCTGCTGCAAGAGCGGCATTCTGGGAAGCCAGAGCAGCATCAATCGTGGCTACCATGAAATTCTCGGTTGAATCGGCATACGATTCCTTCTCAGGAAGATGACGTTTCGCAGCATCACTCAGCCGATACAGATCAGCACACCATACGAGAAACACCGGGCATTCATTGACGTAGGCCTGATTGCCTGCCAATTCAGCCAGCTTGGCTTTTTGCTCTAAGCCAGTCACAGCAATTACAGTATATGCTTGCACACTACTTGAAGAGGAAGCCATCTGCCCAGCCGCTACGATGGCTGCAAGCTGCTCTTCACTTACCGGGTCTGGCTTGAATTTGCGTACAGAACGGTGTTTCATCATCAACTCAATGGTTTCATTCATGGTGGTTCACTCCCAATCCTCGAAGTACGAACTCAATCGTCTGCTCAGCGAGCTCGTCTGTATTCATATCCTGATAATCAAAGCCAAATCGTGAATTCTTGGCCCGTTTGTGCGCCAAAGCCACGCCCATAACCTGAAGCATCGCATAAGATACGGACTCGACCTGGAACAATCCCTGATCCTTACCCTCTTGCAGCAGTTCCCTCACTCGGGTCCAGACAGGGTCTAGAAAACGAAATACGGTAGCTGTACGGTGTGTACGCAGTGTAATTTCAAGCTGCACAATATCACTCATCTCCCGATCCGTCATCGTGAACTTCACAACTTCACCAATAATTCGGCGGATACCTTCCACAGGCGAGGACATCGACTCTTCCGCCAGCGAGTTCATCATATGCCCCGGGAAAAAATGCTCAAATAATGCTTCGAACACCTTTTCTTTGCCGCCAAAATGATAAGACACCAACGACACATTGGCACCTGCCTCATCACATATTTGACGAACACTCGTCCCGTCATACCCTTGCTGTGCAAAAAGCTTTTTGGCTGCAAGCAATATCCTCGTTTTGATATCCAACTCCGGTTCCGTCATTCCGTCCCGCTCCCTCTTGTCCGTTCATCTCATTCGCTCCAGCTCAAGGACTGCAGCCAGCGATTCATCTGTCTATTATATTACACCAAGCACCCCGATGAAAATCATCGGGGTGCTTGTCCTATCCTATGATGCAATGGTATGCATCTGCTGTATTAGTTGTTTGCTTGAGCAGGGCTTGGAGCCATAGCTGGCATGCGTTGTTTTTTCAACAACGTCACGACCAGTGACAACGCAACTGCAACCAACAGTACAATCACGATAGAGCCCGCAGCAGACTGAACTCCTGGGCCTCCCAACTGCACGCTCAGAATACCCTGAACGGCGTATGTTGCAGGCAGGTACTGCCCAATGCCGCTATAGAAACTGTTCAGCAATTCACGCGGTACCATTGCGCCGGAAGATACCAGTTGCAAGGACAGTGAAATGATGTTGAACAGACTTCCTGCAGGTCCAAAGCAGATCAGGAAGAACTGGGAGAAGAACATGAACGTGCACAGGAAGAGCGCCTGGAACAACCAGAATGCAACGAATCCTTGTGCAATCTGTCCTCCCAGTGCCACGATCAGCGATGATCCCAGCAAGGAAACGACCAATGCAGAACCCACGTTAATGACTACTCTTGCGCCAAACAAAGTCAATCGGGAATAGGTAGATGACAGCATACCCATGGCTGTCTGGAGGTTCATCCCCATGATCATGGCACCTACATAGGAAGCCAGTACCATCATCATTGGCACCATCTGATTATTCATCCCGTTAACCGGGTTGATGGACGTTGTCGTTCCTTCCACTCGGGTAGTCAGGTTTGTAGCGGCTTCAGCAGCCTGTTCGGCAGGCGCGCCTGAAGCGGTCAACACTGTCTGTACCCCTTGTGCTGTAGCTTGTTTGTTAATTGTGTTTGTCACACTTTGTGATACACCTTGCATCATGCTTTTGATCGTAACCGGGTTCGCTTCATTAATGGTGTATTTAATCTCGGCGGTTGAGCCAGCCGTCTGAAGCAATTCGTTAAATCCAGCCGGGATATCGAGCACCATGTGTACTTGGTGATGATTCAGCTGGTCCAACGCTTCAGCCGCACTCAGATTGGATACGGTGTGGAAAGGCAGTGTTCCTGCGAGGGAATCCGCGATGCCTTTGGACATTTCGCCGTCCTCGTTCACAATCGCAACCGTCAATTCTTTCGTACGGTCATTTACTCCAGAATATGCGGTCATCCAGATCACGCTAAAGATCACTTGGAACATAAGTGCTGTTACGATCCCTACAATCACTGGCGGTTTTTTAAACAATGTACGTAAAGCCTGTAACATAAAAGGTGTCCTCCATTACTCAAATAGTTCTAATTTGATTTAAACAGTTGTTTGAATCAAACGATCGTTTAAATTTTATGTGAATATGTCCATATTGTCAACTCATTTTTGAAAAATTCAGAAAACGTAAGCTTTATTCATGAATACAATCGATCCATTTTCACAAAAGAGCACTATACTATCATTTCTCTGTAGAAAAGAACATCTATACCAACGATTCAGGCTTACTTTCTGGCAACTCAACTGTATTTTTTCTCAACAAAAAACACGGTCCGCTGCAGCGAACCGCGCATTTATTCATCCTCACTTCATTTGCAATAAGGCGTTGAATATATCTCCAAGCAAAGGTCGGTCAGTCATTTCTCTTCAGCTTCATGCGTTGCAGACGTAGGGAATTCAGGACAACCGATACGGAGCTGAACGCCATCGCCGCCCCTGCCAGCCATGGAGCCAAGAAGCCAACTGCCGCAATGGGAATACCAATAACGTTGTATCCGAGTGCCCAGAACAGGTTTTGTTTGATGTTACCCATCGTGCGCCGGCTCATCTCAATGGCATCTGCAATGCTGTTCAGATCACCACGCATCAACGTAATATCCGCCGCTTCCATCGCTACATCCGTTCCTGTTCCGATGGCCATCCCAATATCAGCAGTAGCAAGTGCCGGAGCATCATTAATGCCGTCACCTACCATCGCGACTTTCAGGCCACTCTCCTGAAGTTTCTTCACTTCCGCAGCTTTACCCTCCGGCAGAACCTCAGCCAGAACTTTACCGATCCCTGCCTGTTCTGCTACAGCGCGAGCTGTTCGCTCATTGTCTCCCGTGATCATGATAACATCGATCCCCATCGCCTGAAGACGACCGATGGCTTCGCGAGAGGTATCCTTGATGGTATCAGCCACAGCCACGATCCCTGCCCACTGACCATCCACCGCTACCAGCATCGCTGTACGCCCTTGTTCCTCCAGACGGTTCATCTGCTGAACAGTTTCCTCTGAGACATTCACCTGTTCATCCGCAAGCAACCGCCGTGTGCCGACCAGAATTTCCTGTCCTTTTAATGAAGCTCGCACGCCGTATCCCGGTATGTTCTCAAACTTCTCTGTTGGGGTTAACTCCAGACCCTTGGCACGGATACCCGCAACAATCGCCTCTGCCAGCGGATGCTCGGAACTCTGTTCGGCCGCTCCCACTCGCTCAAGCAGATCGGATTCCGTCCAATTCGGAGCCGTAACAACATCAGTAAGGACGGGTTTACCTTGGGTCACTGTACCTGTTTTGTCGAGCACCACGGTCTGAATCTGTTGTGCCGACTCCAGATGTTCGCCGCCCTTGAACAGAATGCCATATTCAGCCGCACGTCCTGATCCAGCCATGACAGAGGTCGGTGTTGCCAGCCCCAGTGCACATGGACAGGCAATGACAAGCACAGCAATCGCTTTTTCAAGGGAACCAGCGAAGTCACCCGGACTTGCAAACAGATACCAGATCAGGAATGTCAGCGCAGCTATGCCGACAACAATGGGAACAAATATGCCTGAAATGACATCTGCAATCCGCTGGATCGGTGCTTTGGAGCCCTGAGCTTGCTCGACTACTTTAATAATCTGGGACAAAGCCGTGTCCGATCCCACTCGGGTCGCACGAAGTCGTAATACCCCATTTTTGTTCAGCGTAGCACCTGTAACGGCATCTCCCGGTTTTTTATCCACGGGAAGGCTCTCTCCACTAAGCATGGATTCATCTACTGAGGATTGGCCTTCTTCAACAATACCATCCACCGGGATGCTATCACCCGGCTTCACCAGAACCAAGTCACCCACCGCAACATATGCGGCAGGAACCATAACTTCCTGTCCATCACGGATGACACGGGCTTCACGTGGAGCCAGTTCGATCAGGCTTTTGATTGCCTGTGAAGAGCGACCTTTCGCCACAGCTTCGAACCATTTTCCCAGTAAAATTAACGTAATTAGAATTGCACTTGTCTCATAATAGAGTTCTACCGAAGGCATGGCGGCTGTGCTCGTTCCCATTGCGCCGTGATCCATCGTCGTCGTAGAAGGTAAGTACCCACTGGATAACGTCAGATACAGACTGTAGAAAAACGCTGCACTGGTACCCAGTGCCACGAGAACGTCCATATTGGCACTGCCGTTACGTAAGGCTTTGTATGCCCCCACATAGAATTGCCATCCAATCACGAACTGTACTGGCGTTGCCAGAATCAGCTGGAACCAAGGGTTCATGAACAGATCTGGGACATAGATTCCGGATGTGAACGAGAAATGCCCCACCATTGCCCACAGTAAAGGAATCGATAACAACGCAGAGATCATCCATTTCCACTTTTTGCGTTGCAGCTCACGTTCACGAACCGATGTGGTCTCTTCTTGCGTCAATTGCAGTTCAGCACCGTAGCCCATCTGCTTGATCTTGGCGGTAATATCCGAAGGTTTCAATGCACCAGCGGCATATTCGATATGCCCTGTTTCCAGCGCCAGATTAACATTCGCCTGAGATACCCCCGGTAGTCGGGAAAGACCTTTTTCAATCCGGGCAGAACAGGCGGCACACGTCATACCGGTGATGTTCAAATCAACTGATTCGGACACCGTACCGTAGCCAAGAGCCTCTACTTTATCCCGCAACGCATTCACGTTGGTTGTCTTCGGATCATAAGATACGGTTGCCTGTTCAATAGCAAGGTTCACATTGGCCTCATGTACCCCTTCCATGCGGGTCAATCCCTTCTCCACTCGCGTCGAACATGCAGCACAAGTCATTCCCGTGATGTGCAGTGTTGCCTTTAGTCCTGGTGCTTCTGCCATAGGTGGCATTGGTGTGGGTTCGGATGATCTATCCATTGGTTTATTCGTTGAGTTATCCATCATGTCAGCTCCTTTCATGTCAATTCAATTTTTGTATGTTGCATTGCATTATACCCCCAAGGGGTATATATCAGACAGAAAATTAGGCTTAAACCTGACTCTTGGAAAAAGGTACTCTGACCTCGTTTTCGCCCATGAGCATGTTCGGTTTAAGCCTGTGATCCCGTTAGACTACATCGTATCCCTGATCTTCAATCGCAGCTTTGATCTGATCCACGTTCACCGTCTGCTCATCATATTCCACCGCTACTGTTCCCGCTGCCAGATCAACCTTACCACTCGCACCGGTATTCTTCACAGCTTCTTCAACCGACTTCACACAGTGATTGCAAGACATTCCCGTAACGTTCAACGTAACATTAGACATTGTAAATTCCTCCTTGGGGTATATTAAATGATAAATTAAATAGGTGAATTGATTCAGCTTACTTCATTAACTTC
Source organism: Paenibacillus sp. FSL K6-2393 (assembly GCF_038002545.1). NCBI lineage: Bacteria > Bacillati > Bacillota > Bacilli > Caryophanales > Paenibacillaceae > Paenibacillus > Paenibacillus sp. FSL K6-2393. The sequence goes on along the minus strand of NZ_JBBOCU010000002.1, from coordinate 482,827 downwards.
CGCATCGTAACCAGCAGTTCATCCACAACCTCATGTTCACCAGCCTGAATACGCTCAACGATACAGCTCTTCATATGGCCTTCAAGCAAAAGTTTGCCTACTGAATTAAGAGCAGACTGAGCCGCCGCAATCTGCGTCAGCACATCATCACAATACGTATCCTTCTCGATCAATCCCTTGATCCCGCGAATCTGACCTTCCACACGGTTCAAACGAGAAACCAGGTTACTCTTCATCTCCTGCGAATGGTGACTCTTGCGCACATGCTTCCCATCACTGCCCTCGGCATGACAGGATACCGCTTCTTCTTGAACTGTAGCCAAAGCTTCCGTTGAATCGGACTTGGAGGATTGCAAAGGTTCCTCGGGATGGCTCTGATGATCCATCATGAACACCCCTTTTCTTTCGTTCTTTTCTAAGAGTAACATACCCCATGGGGGTATTCAAGAGTATTCTGATATTTTATTAAAATGGATGAATCCCTACCTAATTAAATAGAGCATGAGATAGTTCAGCTGCCTCGAATGACATCTCTATCTGAAGAGTAATGATCTGACTACGGACACTCATTTTCCGATTAAACTCATCATTAATATCTGAAACAGACTGGGACTGTTCCACCCATTTCAACCACTCAGGGACTTCCCACATACTTCGAGCTGCAATGGCGACACAGTAGCCGTACCTTGCAAGTCTTTCATCGCCCATCCACCCCGCTGTCCGAAGTCCATACATGTAGCGATCGAACATTTCCTCTTTAGCTGTAAATATGTCCTCTGCTGCAATATGACCCAAACTTGCATTAACTCCAAATAGCTTTCCTAATTCTTCACCAACACCAGAAATACTCATGAATTGCCAATCAATAAGAGTAAGTACGCTATCGTCCAGACGTTCTGTTGGCATAAATATATTGCCTTGCCCCAAATCCTGATGTGACAATACTCGTGGTAATTGGTCCAGTGTATTTATAACCTTGTCCAACTGCTCGCTATATTGGTTGAACCACTGCCAGATTGAATGGGCTTGCTTTTGGATTACAGGAGCATACTGACGACATCCCCTAACCCAAGATTTGAGCCAACTCGGGCAGATCCATTCTTGTTGAGGTAATGGTGCTCCCGTCAGATAGGCTCCGTGAAACTCACCAAGGCGTTCCGCAATCCATCCCCAATCATCCAGGGGCCAGACATGATCACACTTCGAATGACAAGACACATCTTCCATCCACAACCCAATGGTGTGGTCCAATCTGTACTGTACAGAGAAACAACGCGGAGCTATGATACGTCCCGGCAAATGATCCAGTATTCCTGATGAGAATATCTCAGCTTCTCTTTTCCAATAGTTATGGTATGTAACATCTTCCTTCTCTGCTGAGTCCGGTTTAATACATTTCAAGATAAGTGACCATGATAGTAATGCTCCAGCTGCAGTAGCTGTTCCACGAATTCGATAAATACCTGATGTGGTGAAATTAAGACGTCCCGGATTGATGGGTTCAACTTCCCAAGATTGTATTACTGCGTCAGGCTCTTCCAACAGTTTCTGCACACTGCGAACAAGATATTCCACATCCTCAGAAGATTGCAAAATGTTATTCTCGCTAAGTTGTTCTTTTTCATTAATACTTCCCATATCCTTCGTTCCCCTCCCCTCCATGCCGATGTTCCTTTCACTCCACTGGTTGTGCCTTACAAGGTATACTCCATCCTGCTACTGCGTACGACCAGACCCATCTGTTCATAGAAAGCCTGTGCCCCAGAATTAAAAGTCGACACGGATAATTCCACGCTGTCTGCCTGAAGCTCTCTCCCTAGCTCGATGAATGCTTGTAGTAACTGTTTGCCTGTTCCTTGGCCCCGATGCTTGGTATCCACTACAAGTTCATGGATGTACAGCAACTTGCGATCCACCATCAACGAGTTATCTTGAATAACACTTAACTGCGCACTCCCGTAACCCAGAATCAAACCCGTTTCCGAAGACTCGGCAACATACAGGTAACGCTTATCCGTTTCCAGCAGTTCGGTGAACTCCTTTTCCTCCATTCTGGTCTCTAACGCTCTGTATAGATCGGGCCGCCCCTCGACATGCATCTGGTGCAACTCATCCATCAATAATGACACGCCAGAGTAGTCCCTCATTTCTGCCTTTCTGATGTTAATCGTACCTGTACTCATCCCCATCACTCTTTCATCTACTGAATTTTACATTATTATACAACCAAAAAGCAGATACCATAAGGGTACCTGCTTCGCTAAATTTATTTTCATTCCACAAAGCGAATGTGATGCTCATGTTGCTTATTTTTTCGAAGAAGTATTTCCTTCATTAAAAGCAACAGGTGATGGCTTCGCGGCCCATTCATCCGCCTGCGGCTCAATGTCCACTCCGCTCAAAATCTTCTTTTTCTCCATCAAGGAATCCCCGTCTTCATCCAGCTTGTTGCGAATTTCCGCCTCGTCCTGAGGTTGATTGTTCTGTGTCATCATAGAGTCCTCCCTTTTTCGTATTCATGGTTGATGTTCCTTTATATAACGTGCCCACTTTCTGCATTATCATTCTCTTTGAGGATCAGGCCGTCCCCAAGTTATGTGTTACTTGAATTAATGATACAATATGAACATTACTTTTTAAGGAGATTTTATTTCATGGCTACAGATAAAAGAGTTTTTACACTTAGGTTGCGAGAAAAGAATTTTGAGAAAATTAAAGTGATTGCGGACAAAAACAAACGATCTATTGCAATGCAGATTGAGTATCTTATTGAACAACATATTGATGAATTTGAGAAAGAACAAGGTGTTATTTACCCAGATAAACATAATGACGTATAGATTTTGCGCCCTTAATACATGCGCATTATCCATACGTCATTTTTCATGATATATCCTGTTCCCCGTTAATCGAAATCAACCTGTTTATCCAAAATGATTTCCTCTACTTTGTATTCCATCTCTGGTATTGAGGGAATCAAGGAGAATCGAACGTTTTCCAGAGAAGAAGGAAGAGCAGGAACCACTCGGAAACTAATTTGAGTCTCCCCACCTCCTCCACGACTGCCATGTCTCATGGTGATATGTCTCTGTTCGCTGAATATTTCCAGAGCCAAATGTGGAACCATTTGTATACGCTCAGCTTCATTCCCCTTATATTGAATCTCCACATATACGAGGCTTTCGCCTTCATATTGCATCGAATGCGTGATCATATACTCACACGAATCTTTAATCATTTTCTTCATAATCGGCACCACACTTGTCAATTGAAGAGGTTCACTTGGAAAATAGTGTCTTTGCGGCATCGGTTGCACGCTACGGAGAACATATCGGATATCTTCCTCCTTCATATCCAGTAAGCTCACCCATTCATCGATGGTATTTTGAGGAGGTTGGTATTGGACTGCTCCGGTTATGTCCTTTCTGGCTGCAACCAGTTTCAAAAGTTGCTCATCAATCCGCTGTACCTCATCGCTGTATTCATTAGGAATTTCACGTAATTCACTCCAGCCCATATTTAATCACTCTCCTAATTTAATAACATGCCATGAAATACAATTCGCTACTGTACCTGCATCCCCTCTTCTTTTTCAGTTTATTTAAAAAGGCGCCACTTAACTATAAACGGAAAACTTAAAAGGAAAGGACGCCCCTTGGGTCATATTCATGACCTTACGGGACGCCCTTTTTATATTATCCACCTCAAATGGACATCATCTACTGGTTTGCTTGTAACACTGAGCAAAAATGCATACTTGTTTTAACCAACCTAAGCCTGATCCTGACGAGCAAGCGCGACTAGCGCATGTAGCGCTGCATTAATCTCGCGCTCCACCGCTTGTCCAACCGCATCCGTATGCGGATCATACTCGGCAGCCAGATCACTGTCCGCGAATCCATCGATCGCGACAATCGCTCCGGCGCGAGCGCCACGCAAGGTGCTGACGATGTAGAGCGCCGCGATTTCCATCTCAGCCGCAAGTGCTCCAGCCTGCTTGTACTTGCGGTGTGGAATCTCTTCCACGCCTGCAAAGAACGCATCCAGCGTTACGGTGATACCCACGCCCACTTTGCCTGCAAATGTTGCATCATCCACGCTACCTTGCTCACGAGCAGCCTCGATCAACGCTTGCGTCACCCCAATGTCCGCTACCGCTGGGAAACCATCCGGCACCAGTTGGCGAGTCAATCCGTCCGTACGAACAGCGGCTGTACTCACAATCACACTGCCTGCCGGATAATCGGCTGTATACGATCCCGCTGTACCTACACGAATCAGAGTTGTTACACCCGCGCGAATCAATTCCTCGAAGCAGACAGCTGCTCCAGGTGAACCTACACCATGGCTGACCACAGCGATCTGTACCCCTTCATACAAGCCAACAAATGTACGATACTCTCGACTGAACGCCAGTTCTCTCGCCTGCTCCAGCTTGCGTGAAATCTTCTCCGCACGTGCCGGATCACCACAGACGATGGCGTATGCCGGCATGTCTTCCGAATGAATCTGCAAAATAGGCATCAACATATCAATCAAACTCCTTCTTCGTCCACTCGTCTTCCGGAATCGGCAGATCTTCACCCGAGAAGCGTTGTTCCTTGAACGGATCGGCAAAATGGTGGAAACCATTCACTTCCCAGAAGCCGTTACGGTCTTCTGTCATAAACTCCAGCCCACGTATCCACTTCGCACTCTTCCAGAAGTAGAGTTGTGGCACGACCATACGCAATGGAAAACCATGCTTCGGCGTTAGTGGCTCGCCGTTATATTTGAATGCAAGCAGTACGTCATCATGCATCAATTCTTCAAGCGGTACATTTGTCTCATAATCATGATCCGCATGGATCATGACGTATTTTGCTTCCGGTTTAACACCCAGAAGTTTCACAAAATCGGAGAAGCGAATGCCTTCCCACGGCGTATCGAATTTCGACCAGCGTGTGACACAGTGAATATCACTCACCGTGTTCACCTGAGGCATCGCCTGTAACTCAGCTAGGGAGAACACCTTCTCCTCTTCCACTTCGCCGAATACCTTCAGGTCCCATGTGGACAGGTCATATTCCGGCACTTCCCCTTCATGCAGAATCGGGAATTTCTCCGTCAGCATCTGTCCTGGCGGCAGCCGATCTCCATAATCATTGCCCGCTTTGGGTGCCGGGGCTTTTCCTTTTTTCAAACGTTCAGCCTTGTTATGCAAGTGGAATTCCTCCTTCTTTTGCTGCCTCTTCATCGGCATTCAGGAATTAACGCGAGCTTCCGCCCGCTTTTAGTGCATCCTGTGCATAGGTACGGTCTTTGAAAAAGAACATTGCGACCAGCGTCACAATATACGGCAACATCAATGTGAAATGAGTTGGCAAGGAGAAGCCTTGCAGACGAATACTCAATGCTTCCATGAAGCCGAACAGCACACTGGAGCCCATAACGCCCAGCGGATTCGCTTGTCCCAGCATCGTTGCTACCAACGCGATAAAACCACGACCAGCGGTCATGCCTTCAGTAAACATCGTCACCTGACCGAGCGACAACTGTGCGCCAGCCAGTGCACACAACACACCGCACATCAGAACGGCACCATACTGGATGCCGCGTACCTTGATCCCGATGCTCTGTGCTGCAATCGGGTTCTCCCCGACGGAGCGCAGGCGGAAGCCGGATACACTTTTGAACAGATAGAATTGTAGTCCAATCACGAGCACAATGCCGAGGTAAACCAGGGGACTATGTCCCGATATTACATCGCCGACCCACGGAATGTCCTTAATCAGCGGAATATCCCACTTGGGAAGTCCCACCATGTCTTTGTCGTAGTATGCACCTTTTACATCAAAAATCGCACGCAGTGCAAAGGTCGTCACCCCCGCAGCCAGGAAGTTGAGCGAGATCCCGACCACGATGGCGTTGGCCTTCAGATTAATGCTTATAAAGGCAAAGAGCGCCGAGAATAACATCACTATAATAATGGAAAAGAGTACAGCCAACAGCACATTGCCAAACAGATAATTACCAACAATGGCGGAGAATGCACCGATCAGAACCAGTCCTTCAAGACCCACGTTGAACAGACCGACACGAGAACATAAAGCCCCACCGAGCGCTGCAAGCAGGATTGGAGTCATAATCCGCAAGGTTGAGCCAAACATGGCTGCATCAAACAGTTGTTGCATTGGACTTTTTCTCCTTTCTCCGCTTCAGGAATGAATAACCGATCTGAGCTGATACAAATAACGTCAATACAGCCTGGATGACACTGCCAACTTCCAACGGCACATCCGTATTCCGTTCCATCCCCATGGCACCTGTCTGTAACGCAGCCAGCAAAATAGCTGCCACAGCTGTACCGAGTGGATGCGAGCGGGCAAGCAGCGTTGCCATAATGCCGCTCCATGCGTAACTCGCCGATGACAATGAGCCATCAAGGAAACGGTACTGTGTACCGAGCACTTCCCCCGCACCCGCGAGTCCAGCAAGTCCACCACTAATGACCATGGACAACATCATCATGCGAATGCGGCGAACACCACCGTAGGTTGCAAAGGATGGGTTGCTGCCGAGCATGCGGATCTCGTAACCAGTCACCGTTTTATGTGTGAACCAGTAGATCAGAATAGCCGCTACAATGGCAATAATGAAGCCGGCATGCAGCCCCATGCCTTGGAACAACTTCGGCAACCAGATACTCTGATCAATCATGGGTGTCTGAGCCATCGCTGCAGATCCAGTCCGATCCTTGAATGGATAGGAGACCATGTATCCACCAAAATAAATGGCAATATAGTTAAGTAGTAAGGTTGTAATCAACAGATTCATGCCAAACCGAGCATCCAGCCAACCTGCAAACAGGGACCAGATTCCACCGGCAACAATACCAGCCACAATCGCAGCAATACACACGAACCAGCCTGGCCCTGGCAGATAAAGCGCCGTGAGCGCCGCACTGAGCCCGCCAAGAATCATCTGACCTTCGGCTCCCATATTGAAAAATCCGGCACGGAATGCCAATGCTACGCCAAGTCCCGCCAAGATGATTGGTGTGGAACGAGCCAACGTATTGGTGAAGAAGTAGAAGTTGCCGAAGGCCCCTTTCCACATCTCCGCATACGTATCCACCACATTACCGCCAACGATCAGAATCGCCACAGCACCTGCAAGCAGACCGATGAATACGGCAAGCAGCGGCTGTACGAGTCCGCGAAGTGTTTCTTTTACCCGATTCATATCCGCTCTTTCCCTCCTGCCATTAACAAGCTGATCTGTTCCTCAGTCGCTTCTTCTGCTCTCAGTTCTCCGGCAATTTCGCCTTCATACATGACAATAATGCGATCAGATAATTGCAAAATCTCCGACAACTCCGATGAAATGAGCAGAATGCCAGCGCCCTCACTGCGTTTGCGCAGCAATTCGGCATGAATCGTCTCCATAGCACCGATATCCACACCACGTGTTGGTTCGGCTGCAATTAGAAACGGTGTATCCTGTGCAAATTCACGGGCAGCAATCAGCTTCTGCAAGTTTCCTCCGGACAGGAACTGTGCCTTGGTTTCCGCAGAACCTGTCTTGATACTGAACTGTTTGATCCAGCTCTCTACCATCGTTCTTGCTGCTTTGGCTTTGATAATGCCGCGTGACTGTAAGCGATGATGGTGTCCCATTATCCCGTTCTCGCGAACGCTCGCATCCTTGGCCGCTCCCCACATGTAGCGATCTTCCGGAATATGAGCAAGTCCATGCTCCCTTATTCGCCGTACTGGCCAGTTGGTTGTATCCTGCCCGGAGAGCACAACGCGACCACTATCCGCCTTACGTAGTCCGGCAATGACCTGAATCAGTTCCGACTGGCCGTTACCCGAGATACCCGCTATACCAACGACCTCACCTTTTCGAACCTCCATATGGATCTCCTTGAGCGCCGAACGATCCTTCGCTCCGGACAGATTAACCCCTTCCACTTGAAGCACGGCTTCGGCTGGAACCGATGGCTGCTTGTCCATGCGCACAAGTTCACGACCAACCATCAGACGGGACAATTCCTCCACATGTGTATCCTTCGCTTCCAACGTACCTGTCACCTGACCATCCCGAAGCACCGTGATCCGGTCTGCTACATCCATGACTTCTTGCAGCTTGTGCGTGATCAGTACAAAGGTTTTGCCCAGCTTGGCGAGAGATTTCATATTCGCCAGCAGTTCCTTCACTTCAAGCGGTGTCAGTACCGCCGAAGGTTCATCCAATATAATGATGTCTGCGCCCTGATGCAGCACCTTGAGAATTTCAACACGCTGCTGCATGCCAAGCGGGCACTCGGATACTTTTTTCCACGGGTCAACCGGCATGCCATATTGTCTGCCCAGCTCATTTACCTGAGCCGCTGCTTTTTTGCGGTCAAATGCGCCTGCCTTAGCCGGTTCACGTCCGATCACGATGTTCTCCGCCACCGTAAAGGAAGGGAACAGCATGAAATGCTGATGCACCATACCGATGCCACTTGCCATCGCCTGAGACGGCGTGGCAAAGCTCACCTCACGTCCACGGACTTTGATTGTGCCCGACGTAGGCTGTTCCATACCATACAACATACGCATCAAGGTTGTTTTACCGGCCCCGTTCTCACCTACAAGGGCATGAATCTCTCCCTCACGCAAATTAAAACGGATGTCACGGTTAGCGGTGAAGCCGCCGTATTTCTTCGTAATGTGCTCCATCTCCAACAGCATATCTCGCGTTCGCTCCCCTCAGTTCAACTTAAAAGGTTACACTCGCCACTACGATGACAGAACAACCTTCCGATCGCTGTTATCCCCAGATTTTTTGATTCCCTTTTATAAAGGGGAAAATCCGGTGATAAAGGCGAACGCTGTGCTTCATCAGGTTATTTCTGTCCTCTTCGTTACCGTGTAAACGATAAATTGAACATATACTGGTCATTTAATAGCAGCAAAACCGGCTGCCTGATCGGGCAGCCGGCTGATCAATTCCATCACTCATTCATTGAAAAGAACATTCAAAACTATTGTTGCAATGGATCTTTGACTACAATTTTGCCGGATACGATATCATCCTTGATTGCTTTAACCTTGTCGATCACTTCTTGTCCAACAAAAGCATTCAGCGGAGATTCGCTATCACGTGTAACGTACGTCAGGCCTACACCGTCTTCTTTCAAACCATAGTTTACTGCACCTGCTTTGAAGTTGCCTTCTACAAAATCTTTCACAGTCTCATAAGCAACGGTATCCGTTGATTTCAATTGAGACAATACGATATGTTCCGGGTCTTCAACAGTACGGTCCGTATCCTGACCGGAAGTGTAGAAGCCTTTTTCTTTGGCTGCTTCGAACACGCCGAGATCGCCTACAGCGGATGCGCCAGCGATGAAGTCAGCGCCTTTGCCGAATTGTACCAGCGCCAATTCTTTGGCTTTGGCCGGGTCATTAAATCCACCTACATAGTTCACGAGGAATTCTGCATCCGGATTCACGGATTCCAACCCAGCTTTGAAACCTTCCGTATATTTCTTGATCAATGGTACATCCATTGCTGCAATCATGCCGACTTTGTCTGTTTTGGTGGACAATCCAGCAGCTGCACCGAGCAGGTACGCCCCTTCATATTCACGGAAACCAACGCTACGAACGTTAGGAAGATCAACGGTTGTATCTACAATCGCAAAGGACTTGTCCGGATTCTCTGCTGCGACTTTTTTCAATGCATCTTCTGCCTGGAAAGTGGCTGTAATAATCAGATCATAATTCTCGGCAACCGCAGCACGCAGATTTTGTTCAAATGCTGCCGGATCTGTCGATTCAATCGTCTTGGTGTCTACTTTGAATTCTTCGCCTGCTTTTTTGAAACCTTCATCCATCTGTACAAAGAAAGGGTTAACCCCTATTTTTTCGGGAAGTACAAGGGCCATCCGAAGAGATTTCTCCGAATCACTGCCTTGGGCGGATTGTTCGTCTTTGGAAGCCGAATTCCCACAAGCTGCCAACAAAATAGCCAACATGATGATCGATAAGACGAACGATAAACCTCTTTTCATTTTGAAAATACCCCTTTTCAACATTCTTTTTTCTTATCCTAGCGGATACTGTCGATCCTTGTCAATAAATCTTTGAGCGTATACACTCAAATAGAATATAATTGACAATTCGCTTTCTACCAAGCATTGGAAACCGTTCTGTATCAAGCTTTTTTTCGTTGACATCCAGCGCGTCTCCGTGCTAAAGTCAATCCAATTATTCTATTCTGATAGGAATTGTCAGAATTATAACCCAAAGCTGATTATTTTCCAACCCATTTTAAGGAGGCTATTCATTTGAAAAAAATCACCCAGATCACGTTGGCGGCCCTACTCGCCGCTCCGGTAACACTAGGCAGTCTTAGCTTGCCCGCTTCCGCTTCTGCAGCATCTGCAACTCCGGCTAAACCCACCACCTCACAAAGTGTCAAAGGACCGGTAGCTCAGGCGCCAGTTGCTTACACGGAAAGCGCAGCGGATTTTGCTCAATTCTTGCAAGCGAAATACAACATTCAATTGCCGCAACAGATTACCAAAGGTGATTTCATTCAAGCCATTGCAGCCATCACGGAAGCAACTCAAGCAAGTGACAGTGAAGCCAAAGCTCCTGTCTTTACCGATCTGTCTTCTGGTGATTCTTCATATGATGCTGCCGTATCCTTATTCAATAGTGGGGTTCTTACAGGCACAGAAGTACGTGCCAAGGATCAACTGAGCACTTATACTGCCGTCTTCATCGCGGTGAAAGCAGCCGGATTCAAGGAACTCGCTTATACATATCCCACAGAGAAAACAGCCAAAGCGCTTGCCAAAGCTGGCATTAACCCGAACCGTGTTCAGGGACAAGCCGCACAGGAACTGGCTGCGGCTATTGATACAGGCCTCATTCCCGAAAGCCTGTACCCCGCTCTCCTTAAGGGTGGCGTAGCAAGTAAAGATTTCGCTAATACTTTGCTTGGACGCGTACTGGTCAGTCAAGGGAAATACAAACATGAGATTGGGCGTTCCGGCGATGCGGACATCTATTCCAAATTGTATGCTGCATATCGCACAGCGGATCTGATCGAATCACCTGAGCTGAGAAAAATTGTGGATCAGGCCCTGCGAGATGATCTCGTAACAGGTTACAATCTGAAGGATAGCCGCTTTGATTCCAACTTTATCGATGAACTGACACTTACCTACGGCCACGATAATATTCAACATGCTGTACAGTTGGTTGGTTTGCTGCGTAGCGAAGGTATTGATGCTGATGTGCAATTCCAGCCGAAGACATCTGCCTTCATTTATTTGAAGGAATGGGGCGAGCCAAAGGAAACGCCTGATTATAAAGTGACACAGATCGAGAACGGCAACTATATCGCTTCTGCGAAGGAATATGATATTCAGTTTGAGTTCAACAATGTGGCAGACAAAGTTCGCTTCAATGACATTGTGCTGAAATATGCTAAAAAGAACAGTGACAGTACCTTTCCACTGATTCTCAGCTCCTGGTGGCAACCGTTGTATTATTCACCAACCGCATTGGCGAACTATCCGGTCATTTCCAATAATAAGATCGCGCTTGGCAATTACTATGCTCAGTCCTTCTCTCTGAAAGAGAATGCCAAAGCCATTCGGGAAGGTTTCCTGAAGCTGGCACCCGATGCAGACATTACGACGTATGACTTCTGGGTCGACCAACCTTTCTTCAACTATCTGAACGGTGGTTCCGAATAAGATAAGTTCCATCTCCAACCGAATTAAAGCTCGTATTTTGCCATTATAAACCTCCGTCTTTACCGAATTTTACAGGGATTTCGCCCCCTGGATTCGTAAAGGCGGTTTTTTGTTCAGCATTTTGCAAATTTCTTCTAAAAAATCATTTTCCCCATGCAGGAATTACCAATATAAGGTCGAATCCTATATGTACACAAACACGCAATCATATTGCATATCTCCGCACGAACAGGAGTTACTCCATGGTATATGACGGTATTCTACTAGGCTTGATCGTTGGATTTTTTCGGGGCGGGTTGCGGCATGGGCTCAACCAGTTTGCAGCACTCAAGCTGCGAAGCGGCTGGATTTTCCCTGTATTGTTGCTAATCCAGTTCTTTATTTTCTATCTCCAGGAACGTTTCGAATGGGTGGCATCCATTAATGGATATCTCTTTGCTGCCGTCTACATCACAGGGCTCGCTTTCCTGTGGCTCAACAGACACCATACCGGTTTCATGCTCATCTGGGTTGGGGTATTTCTCAATTTTGCCGTGATGGCAGTAAACGGTGGGCGCATGCCTGTTTCTGTGGAAGCCTCCGCTGTACTGGGACCCTATTATGTAGACATGCTCCGGGAAGGCGGCGCCGTATCAAAGCATTTTATGATGGATGCATCTACAAATCTGCCTTTTCTCGGTGATATCATCCCACTCTCCAGCCCTTATCCACGGACTCAGGTGATCAGTATCGGTGATGTGGTCATGAACGTTGGCATATTCCTTTTTATCCAATACATGATGGTGAATCGGGACAAAAAGGCTGTGCAACCAGCTAAAACTCATCAGGCTTGAAGAAACAGGTAGACTCCAAGGAAGGGAGGTCTTCTCCATGAAAAAATTTGAAGGTGTGAAATATTCCCGCATTGTCATCAACGCAATCATCGTGGCTTCTGTCGTTGTAGCGTTAACTTCGGGATACAAGCTGGGCGGCTAGTATCCATACCGCCAAACAAGACAAACAGGCTGCCAGCGGCCTGTTTTTTCTTTCTGGATTTTTGTCAGGCAACTTGGTATGTTATACATCTATATAGTATACACCGATACAAGAACACCAATTATATACACATCAAGAGTAGACTAAACCCAAGCAGGAGATTTTTTATGAACTTTATTCGTAACCTTATCCATAAGGCAGATCGAAGCAGTCTGTATGTTATTTTGCTTAGTTGTACCGGGATCGGTGTTTTTCTGTACATGAACAAGTGGTCTTACCTTCATCTAACCACGGCGGATTGGGTCATGGTCTACACCATGCTGGGTGCGGCGTTAATTCTGGATTATTTCACGTTCCAGATTCCACCCAAAGGCAATCAGCAATCCATGGATTCATCGGTATACCTTGCCTGTATATTCATGTTTGGCGGAGCTTTCAGTTTATCTGTACTGCTTCCTGTCTCCATCATCCTGTTAATCAAAGAGCGCAAGCTCACCTGGTGGAAACACATTGTCAATTTCAGCATCTACAGTCTTATGATTACGGGAGCAGCTGCCGTTTTTGAGTGGACTGGCGGGCAATCGGGAACTCTGGATGGCTATAATCTGATTCCTTATTTTGCAGCGCTCGCAGCCTACTTCATCATCAACACGATCACACTTGGCTTATTCTTTCATTTCTCAACAAAGGATGCATTACAGCAGATGAAACGGGCATTCGTTACCGAATCCCTGCTGGTTTATTTATGTACGCTGATTCTGGCACTTGTCCTGACGATTCTGGTTGTACACAATGGCGTGCTCGGTCTGTTGTTGTATCTGAGTCTCAGTATTCTGCTCTCCCATGCATTCAAGCAGTTGTTTGTTATGTATCAGACCATTGAGGAGAAGGCTAACACGGATCAACGCACAGGTCTGTTCAACCATAGTTATTTTGAAAGTATGTTGGAAAATGAACTGACTACCGCTCGTACGCAGGGAACGCCGCTCTGTCTGGGGCTTATTGATATCGATGATTTCAAAAAGTATAACGATCGGTTTGGCCACCTTCAAGGTGACAGTCTGCTAGCCCTGCTGGGGGATTTTCTGATGCGAAAGACGGAAGGCACACCTGTTACCGCCTTTCGTTATGGAGGGGAAGAGTTTACTTTGCTCATGCCAGGCATGGAGTTGGACGAATCCTACAGGTTCATGAACAAACTGCGTAAACAACTGAACGACACGCCGTTTGAAGGCGTTGAAGTGTTTCCACACGGTTGTCTCTCCTTCTCTGCTGGCGTCGCGCCCTATCAGGTGGATATGTATAACAAATCCCAGCTGGTGGATCAGGCGGATAAAGCACTGTATTATGCGAAAAAACAGGGCAAGAACAACGTGCACCGCCACGGCAGCAATGATGGCATGGAACATGAGATTGATCTGGTACAGGACGTTCGTGACATCGAGCAGCAGCTCAATCTGTTCAGATACAAGGATATGGATACGTTTAAACATTCCAAAAGGGTCTACAAATATGCACTGGATATCAGTGAATTGCTCGCACTGGACAATGCGGAAAAACGTCGTTTCGTGCTGGGAGCACTGATTCATGACATCGGCAAACTGGAGATTCCTTGGTCCATTCTGAACAAAAAGGACAAGCTCACCGCAGAAGAATGGGAAACGATCAAAGGACATGTCACCTGGGGCAAAAAAATGGTGATCACGAACGATCGCTTCGCCGATCTGATTCCGTATATTGAACTTCACCACGAGCGTTATGATGGCAAAGGCTATCCTTACGGCCTGAAGGGTAACGAGATTCCCCGGCTCTGCCGGATGCTGACCGTGATTGACTCCTTTGATGCCATGACGACAGAGCGGCCGTATCAGGAAACCAAGAACGTGGAAGAAGCGATTCGGGAGCTACGCTCATGTTCGGGTTCACAGTTCGATCCGGAGCTAGCCGAGTTGTTCATTCAATATATTGAGAAAAGAACCGCTCAGCAACAGTTGCAGTAAAATAAATGGAGCTTCTTCTATCCCCCCTGAAAAAGTCAAAGCGCTATCCCCGGTCTGATCGGAGATAGCGCCATTTTCATTTTCATGGAATGAATCGTACACCAGACAACTTCATTCTCGTGCAGATTCTACATTAAGATTTGGTATTCAGCTCATGTGAGGTCTGATGCAGCTCTTTAATCATCTGCTGCAAAAACATGTTGTCTTGGCGACTGATACCGTGCTGATTGTCTTGAACAAGCATCTGATGAATGTTCTTTTTGAGCAATTCACTGCGACGTTCCAATACTTCTTGACTCATGTTGTTGCGTCACTCCTTAACATGTTTTGTAATGAATTCACGTTCTATATTAAGTATAGAGGACCTTCTCCGATAGGGAAAACGGACTCAGCCTTCCTCAGCTGGTCACACCAACCCTCACCTAGCGTGACAACATTTCACCCCTTATCGTTCTTAGATATCCTTCTAAATACTCCCTGATCCTCCCCAGCATTCCCCAAAGACACAGACTAGGGTCTTGGACAACCTTGCGTTATAATGGTCCCATCCCTGTATAAATAAAGTACCTAATTAAGCTAATCCTAGATCAAAGGAGTTCTGCATTCATGTCCTATAAACAAATCAAATGGATGATTCTGCTGATCCCCACATTCACGGTTGGCATTTGGGAATACATTCGCCATCAGTTTCTGATGCCATACCTATCGATGGATGCAGGAAACTGGTTAACACCCCTTATCGTTTACCTCGTCAGCGTGACACTGCTCAGCCGATTGTTCCACATGCTCGAAGGTGCCAGGGCTGCTCTGGAGCAGGAACGTGCGGCGAAAGCAGCGCTGGAAGCTCGTGACCAATTGGCACGGGAACTTCACGACGGCATATCTCAGTCTCTTTTCCTGCTGTCAGTGAAGACCGATAAAGCAGGCCGTAGTCTGGCAGGGAGCGGACATGAGCATGAGATCCAGGAGATTCAAAAAACCGTGCATGAAGTCAATACATATGTAAGGCAAGCTATTGCCCAGTTGCGTTTTGTTCCCTCCTCTACGGTGGCACCCGAGATTATTTCACTGCATGCGCAGGTCGAAGTGCTCGTCAAGGAAACGGTACCTGGTGCACAGATTCATTGGGACCTCAGGGGTGTAACGTTCTCTGCCAAGGAACAAGTGGAACTGCTCGCCTGTATCCGGGAGGGACTACTGAATGTACGCAAACATGCGCAGGCTACCCGCGTTCAGGTTCATGCGGAAGGTAACCCAATTGCTTGGTTCATTTATATTCAGGATAATGGGAATGGACTAAGTGGAGATCCTATTCATCTGAAGGATCGGTACGGACTGCGAATTACAAAGGAGCGTGCTGCCGAGATGGGTTGGTCTTTTACCCTCGATTCAAGACCGGGGCATACACGAATGACGATAGGAAAGGAGCATTCTTAATATGGAACATGTACGTGTACTGGTGGTTGATGATCATGCGCATGCGCGTGAAGCGATCTGTAGCATTTTATCCGAGGACAGCCTGTTTGAAGTGATTGGTACAGCTTCGAATGGACAGGAAGCGCTGGAGCTCACCGGGCAATGGATGCCTGACCTAATCCTGATGGACGTGCAGATGCCGGATATGGATGGGCTGGAAGCCACCCGTCAGATCAAGCTGCGATTCCCTTATGTTATTGTTGTTATGGTCACGGTATCGGATGATGTGACCTTTCTGTTCGAAGCATTGAAACAAGGCGCTCAAGGCTATTTGCTCAAAAATCTAACGCCTTCCACCTGGCTTGAATACCTGCGCGCCATCGTCAGTGACGATGCACCGCTCAGTAAGGAACTGGCCTACCGGATTTTGCAGGAGTTTCCCGCACCACGCAGTGAAGATGTGCAAGATAACCCGCTAACAGCGCGGGAACTTGAGATTCTGCAATGGGTATCCGCGGGATATACCAATCGAGAGATCGCCGATCAACTCGGTATTTCAGACCAGACGGTGAAGAATCATCTCAAAAACATTTTGCAGAAGCTCCAGCTTGAAAACCGGGTACAACTCACCCGCTATGCGCTAGAGAGCGGGCTTGCAGGACGTAAACTTCGCAAATAAACATTGTTGCTTCGGATTCACAGATGCCTCAGACATAGGTGAGAAATGACATAGCATTCATGCTTTTGTCACAATTATGTAGACCAAATCGTTTTTTTATAGCCCAATGTAGTCATACGCAGTCATTTTGGACAAAGTTATAATGGGTTAGATTGTGTTTAAAGGACCATGAATGACTACAAATCTATAACCTGAGGGTGATGATTTTTTGATTTTTACACGCTTTACCCTGAATTGGGGCAAACGGCACTGGGCATTGGTCACCTGTCTGTTGCTCGTGTGCTGCCTTGTTATGCCACAGTGGGCATCTGCCCATGCTTATATTGTTAAGGCTTCGCCAGGAGAAAATGAGATCCTCGTAGCTGCTCCGGAACGGCTGACGCTGGAGTTCAACGAATCCTTGCAGACGGCTTTTTATGATATCAAAATTACCGGTCCTGACGGTACTCAAGCAGACGATGGAAAAGTTCAAATTGATGTGGATCGCCCTCATATTCTGGAGACTGGCCTGCGGGCTGGACTCGGGAACGGGACTTATGCCGTTAACTGGAAAGCTGTGTCTGCCGATGGGCACCCAATTCAAGGGGCATATGTTTTTCATATCGGTGAACCTTCCGGATCGCCTGCTGGGCTAAGTGATCTAACATCCGGTTCCGGTTCAACAGGCGGGCCGCTGAAATGGATCGTATCCCTGACAGACTGGATTCAGTATCTCGGGCTGTCTGTTATTCTGGGGACACTGGCATTCTTGCTGCTACGAATTGCACCGACATCCATGACAAGAGAACCTATGGACGTTCCGGGCAGCTACAGATTGTTATGGATCAGCTATGCTGCTGCTTCCTTTGCCGCTCTGGTCAGCCTGCCACTGAATACGTTATATGAATCTGGTGTGGCTCTGAGCGAACTAAGCTGGGCACTTATTGGAAGTGCGCTCAAACTAACGTCTTTTGGCCAGATCTGGATGTTACAGATACTCCTTGTAATGCTGCTGGCCGTCACGATTCTCTCCGGATATGATCGCGATCGATCCATCCGTGCTCGCATCTGGTCTTCTTACGGGTCACTCGTGCTCGTGCTTGGATGGCTGTTCACTCATGCCATGACGGGACATCCGGCTGCGGCGGATCAACGTGCGCTGGCGATTGCCATGGATTTCATACATCTAATTGGTGCTGCTTTCTGGATTGGCGCACTAACCGCCATGGCGATATGTCTGCCTCCACTGGCGGATAAGCTGCCATCGAAGGTGCGGGGAGAGGTCTACTGGGTTGCTATTCGCAGGTTTACCGCCTGGGGAATTGGCGCCGTAGCCGCTCTGGTTGCTACAGGAATATACAGCAGTCTGATTATTCTACCAGCACCTCTGCTGACTTCCTTGTTCACTACAGCTTATGGCCTTGTCCTGATCGGCAAGATCGTCCTGCTTATTGTGATGGTTCTCTTTGCATGGCGTCATGCCAGATTAGCAAGAGCAGCAACGGGGAGCAGATTATCCGGCAGCCTGAAAGCCGAGCTTGCTACTGGTGCTGTGATTCTCGCCCTTGCTGCCGTACTAACACACCTGTCTCCGGGACAACCAGCAGCAGTCGGTCCGTATCAGGAGACAAAGACTACGGAAGATGGCTCAGCGATCACACTTCAGGTGAGTCCCAATGTGACGGGAGAGAACCAATTTGAAGTCGATGTGAAACGTGCAGATGGCAGTATCGTTAACGATCTGGAACAGATCACACTGTCACTCACACATCTGGACATGGATATGGGGATATATGAGATTACCATTCCGAAAAACGACCCTGGTGTGTACAAGGCTGAAGATTACATCTCCATGCCTGGACGTTGGAATATCAAGGTACATCTTCTGACCAAAACGCTGGATGCACTGGATGCCGAATTTGAGATCGACACCGCCAAGCCATAGTTACACAACGTTTATATTGAAAAGTGACCCAATCTAAAATTAGTGTTTCTACAAACTGCAAATGTAGTGAAGGAAACGAAGTTGATTCTGGAGAAGCGAAGCTAAAAGCTTTCTGATCTACACGAGAACGGAGAGGGCAGAAATAGCGTGAAGAAGCGAAGCGTTCGCCTTTATCCCCGGATTTTACCTTTTAAGAAAAGGGAATCAAAAAATCTGGGGATAACAGCGATCGGAAGGTTATTCTGTCATCGAAGTAGCAAGTGTAACCTGCTTTTAATCACTCGAAAGAACCATTCGTAACCGAACCGTGCCTTTGCAGAATGTAGACACTCATTTAAGAAAATGGGCCGCATCATATATGATAAGAACTGAGAGGGGTTATTTATTTTGAAGAAAACATCATGGATTTCCAAACTAACATCCACTATCGCAACAGGTACCGCAGCATTCATGTTATTCGCCGGATTCGCGAGCGCTCACGTTACCGTTAGCCCATCCGTTGCACAGACAAGCGCATGGCAGACGTACACGATTAAGATTCCATCCGAGAAAGAACTGCCTACAACCAAGATCACCATGAAAGTTCCGGAAGGTGTTGCATTCAAGCAATATCAACCACTGGCAGGCTGGAAAATCACTACAGAGAAGAACGATTCCAATGAAGTAACATCGATTACGTGGGAAATTGACGGCGATAACGAAGGCATTCTGGCAGGACAATTCCAGCAGTTCAACTTCGTTGCACAGAACCCTAAGGCGGAAGCTGAAGTAGCTTGGGATGCCTTCCAATACTACAGTGATGGCAGCATCGTAGAATGGACAGGCCAACCAAGTGACGCCAATCCGCACAGTATCACGACGATTAGTGAAGATCCGGCTGCTGCTGGTAATGCTGCGGCAGGTGGAGGTCATGCCAATGAAGGGCATGATAGTGCAGGTACAGAAGCAGGCACTGGTGATAACGCGGCTAACGACGATAGCAAAGCAAACGACGATAGCAAAGCAAACGATGACACCACGCTGGGCGATGCACTCAATGACACCGTTACAGGTGAGCCAAACAACACGGATACAGACCCGGGTACACTGAAACTTCAACAAGCAACATTGATCGTATCCATTCTGGCTCTGATTCTGTCCTTCCTGGGGATCGCGTTGGCTACACGTCGCAAAAAACGTTAAGAACTAACTTACATTTTTACGAAAACCTGAGACAAGTTGAGATTAGAAAAAAGCCTATGGTGTCGGGATCAAACCCGATATGCCATAGGCTTTTTTAGCTATCATCATCTTGATTGGCTATCCATGTTCTTTACAATCGTGGTTTAGGCACTAATCATGCCGCTCCACGGTCACATTAATATCCACGCTGATTACCATCCGCAATATGGCATCAGCCTTACCACTCTTTAGCGTTCCTGATCCGTCTGGATCATGATCTCAATGTATTGCAGCAAGCTTTTCTTCTGCTGTTCGATGGATTGAATACGTCTGGACAGGCCCGCAAAAAACTCTTCAATCTGCTGCCTTGTATAATCAGCAGACTGCCCTTTCCAATCGTTCAGGCGACTGTATAGCGCCCTCGCTTCCTGTTCATCGGCTTGCAGACGGGCAAGCAGCTGTGTCAGTTCTTTTTCCGCAATTCGAAGATCATTCAATTCCACCAGCAATTGTCCACCCACTTGCGTTCCCCTCCCCCATGTACGTGATAGCGACATTTAACCAACCTGATTCCTAATTAAAATGAACCGGACTCTCGTCGGCCTGCCGGAAGGCATCTGCTTTCTCATCAATAAAGTTCAGGAACTGGCTGGTATGTTTCATATGCCATGTGCTAAGTTCTTGAATCGACGCGTCCAGTTGGGTGACAATTGGCTCCAGCCTGCGACTACGGCTTGTATGCAGGTATTGAGCCATGCGGCTCCTTACCTGATTCAGCTCAGCATTGCATTGCTGTGCATTTTGTTTCCACCGGGAAGCGACACTTTTCAGTTCTTCGGGCGTTACCTGAATCAAACCGGAAGCGCCTCCCACTGCAGCCATACCGCCGCCAGACTTGGAACGTAACGGACCGAAGTTCTTGCTGAACGGTCCCATGTGATCCATAAGGCGCGGTGAATAGCGGATTCTCTCTCCGGTGATCGGATCATACAGGTCATTGGATATGTAACCATTTTTGAAATCATATTGATCCAGACTGTGATAGTTTTCCCCGCCAAATGAGTTCTTGGCCTTATCGATAATGCCCACTCCATCATTGGCATCCTCATAATTGGAATTAATGTAGAAGGTCGATCCTACATGCCGGTCATATCCTCCCAATGTTCCGCTGGCTACCAGATCACTGGGATTGGCATAGTTCACAACCTGCCCGTCAAACTCACCCGATTCAGCCCGGCGCCGCATTTCTGGAGTCAAATTCCCCATTACCGATGGTGCACTGAACGTCACGGCTGGAATTCCTGTATAAGCAGACGCATATTGTGCATTTCCCCCGCCCAAGGAATGTCCGGTCATCGAGAAATTCAGGTCCTTATGCTTGTTCTGCATGTGATTTGCGTAGTCTTCGGATTGATACATCTGATTGGCCCAGCCTGTAGGGGAAACGGTCTTTTCAATATCTTTTACGCGATCACCCGTCCAGTTCTCCACGTCTCTTACCCTGTCACCAGCCCAATTCTCCACTTTGGATATGCCTGTGAAGTCCTTGACGCCTTGGACCCCTTTGTCGAGCCAATCCGGCGTAAGATTATTAACAAAATTCCCAGCCTCCTGCTGACCCTTACGAATCAACTCTCCGCCCCCAATACGGCCATCCATGACAAAGTCAGGTACAGACCGATCCAAGGACGCACTTCCTTCTGTACCACGATAAGCAATGACCGCTTCCTTGGTCTCGGGATTATAAAAGGTTACGGCATCAAAACCGGAAAGTTTGTTGCTTTCCGTCCCCTCAAGGACCTCCCATCCGGGGAGTTCCGTTAATTTGTCTCCAGCCTTTTGATCCTGGTAGGCTAGATCAGACATCGTTTTATACGTTTCATCATCAATATTGGACCCGTTACTCAATAACTACACCTCCCTTTATTTGGCGTATGGATCGTGTCCCTTGGCCATCATCACTTTCTCAATCTCAGGGCTAATGACCAGGTTCTTGGTTACCTTCTTTTTGTAGTCGTACGAAATGCCAAAGCTCTGATCTTCATGATCCTTCACATGGCCTTTCAGACCAATCTGGGACACTGCCATTTCCGGCAACAACTCTTTGCTTGTAATCACAACATCCAGTTCAAACTTCTGCTTGAAGTGCTGAATTACGGTTGCTTCAGCTTCTTGGTATAAAGCTTCCTTCTCACTTGCATTCATGTTCTGACAACCTCCCAGAAATATAGTAAACACTATCATTAGTGTGAATAAACCCTTCAACCATCCTGCACGTTTAATACGAATCCCCCCTCTTGGTAGAATCGAGGCATTCACTATATGTGAAGTACACCCTATTCATCTGTTACCTGCATCATAGTACAAAATCAACATGAGCCATATCGGCTAACAGGATCGTTTTCATGTAACTTTCTTCCTATATGATTCAAATAGGACACTTTGGTGTACATTACCCACTTTCCTAATTCTTGCATCAGTTTAGCTTCTCGGCTTTCCATATATAACAAAAAAGCATCCTTTTCAACACATATTGTGTAGAAAAGAAAGCCTTTTGTCTTCCGCGAACATCATCCTCACTAGCCTCATCCATACTGTCTGGCCCCGGTTTCGTCCAGTTGTTCACACACGAGATCATTGTAGGATTTACACCGCCCAATCAATTCATCATGTGTTCCAGCATCAACGAGTTCACCTTGGTCCAGCACATATATGGTGTCCGCGCTTCGGATCGTACTTAGCCTGTGGGCAATGATAATCTGGGTACATTTCAACATGTTCAGATTATGGGCAATGGTCGCCTCTGTAACGGTATCCAAAGCACTGGTTGCCTCATCCAACAGAAGAACTTTGGGTCTGCTCACCAATGCTCGTGCGAGAGCTACCCGTTGCTTCTGCCCTCCAGACAGGTTCGATCCCGCCTCAGAGATCAGTGTATTATACTTCATTGGCATCTTCTCAATATCGGCATGAATATCAGCCAGCTTCGCTGCGATCATCACATCCTCCAGGGTTGAATCCGCTGCGTGCAGCCTAATGTTGTCATGAACAGTATTGTTAAAAACAAAGTTATCCTGAAGCACGATACTGATCTGGCTGCGAATATCCTGCTGTTCCAGTTCTTCTACATTCATCCCGTCAAAATAGATATTGCCCTGGGTCGGCGTGTACAGCCCTACCAGCAATTTTGCCAAGGTGCTCTTTCCTGATCCTGATTTGCCAACCAGAGCGATCCTTTGCCCCGCTTTGATTGCAATATTGATATTTTTAAGCACATCTTCACCATAGTCCGTATACCTGAAGCTGATCTGATCAATTGTAATATCCCCATTTAGCTTCACGCCATGAAGGGGTGGCGTTGATTTTTTCTTGAATTTATTACTTTCCTCGGCTTGAATGACATCATAGATTCGATCCAGTAGCGCATCCGCCATCACGAACTCATTGAGCATCAAAGCAAGCGAGTTCAACGGCCCCAGAAACAGCGCGGCAAGAGACTGGAATGAAACGAGCATACCGAGGGTCATATTCCCCTGCATAATCTGATATAATCCCACCAGTAGAATGAGCATCGGAGTCATAAAGTTCAGCGTATTGGTCACGGTATTCACTCTCGTCTGAAAAATCGCTTTTTCCTTGACTGTTGCGAGTTGACGCTTGAACAACGCTCTCCATTTCTCCGCGGTACGCTCTTCAATCCCTAGTGATTTGATGGTCGAGATGCCTTCCAACACTTCCGTCATGAATGATCCAGCCAGACTTTGGGCGACAATCTGAGTTTGTGTCAGCTTCTTGAATCTGCTGCGTGTGTATACAAAAACAAGAATTTGTATCAGCCCTACACCAAGCAGTGTGAAAGCGATCAAACGGGACTGGATTATAATATATGTGAATGTAACAACAATTAAAAATAGATTGATCAGCGTAGAGATCATCTTCTGGGACAAAATTTCCCGAATGGTTGTGTTGCTATTAATTCGCAGCATCAGATCCCCACGTGAACGAATTTCAAAATATTGATAAGGCAGTCTGAGCATATGTGAGACAAAGTTTGTCGTCAGTTGGGAATCCAGCAATTCCTGAAGCCGTACAATGCACATATCCTTCATATAACTGAAGCCGATCTGAAACAGGGTTAACAGCACAATGCTGGTGATTAGGACAGGAAATAACGAGTAACCCTCACCGCTAGTAGCCGCATCAATTGAAACTTGCATCAGGAACGGAAAGGCCACCGAAACCAACTGCAACCCCAGAGCAAGTAGAATGGTCCAACCAAAATATTTTTTGTTACTGCGAATCAAATCCTTGAAGTACGCCACTTTACTAATCTTTTTCTCGGACAAAGGTACAAAGCCATCATCCGGATATACGAGCAAAAAAATACCTGAATATTTCTCCGCAAACTCCTGCGTACTGATAACCAGCCTGCCCAAAGCCGGATCGACAATAATGAACTGACCACCCGTCTTGATCCGCTCAAGCACGACAAAATGGCTGTCTTCCCAGAAACAAATGATTGGCAGAAAGTCATTGTTGAGTGATTCAACAGGCGCTTTTTTAGCTATCCCTTTCAAATGATAGGTCTGGGCAACCTCTTTCATTTTGAGCATGGAACTGCCATCCCGACCGTTCCCCAGCATTGCAAAACGTTCCTTCAGATCCGTGAAATCCGCTTCGTAGCCGTGATATGCGAGTAACATATGTAGGCAACTAGGGCCACAATCATATTGATTCATTTGCAGTTTGACAGGGACTTTGCGTTGTCTCTTTCCGCGCAGACGGAATACAGGCCGTTCAGGCATAATGCTGCCCCATATGGGGTGACTGTTCCATTGTGTCCATCTGCTGCTGAGCGGATGCCGTTTCCATAGCGTATGTCTGCGCCATATCCCTTATTTCCTTGCCTTTTGGTCCCTCCATCATGAGTACCGAAGGCAGGTCACGATTGTAAAGTCGGAGCAATTGATATCCAATGCCGGCAAGCCCTAGCATCAGTCCTGGGATTTGCTGACGACCCGGAATGCCGCATCTCCAATGATGGTTATCATGTCTCACCTGTGTCACAATGTAATTTGCTATCTGAACTGAGTACTCCTTCAACTCTTCATCCTGCAAATATTCGGCTGCGAGTAGGAACAACTCCAGATTGCCCATATCCCCATGGCAGAGCGAATAGCTAACTTCTGTGAACCCTTCTTCCATCGTCTTGGCTAACGCTCTGCGAATATCCTTCTCAACTGTATCCATAGCTCCTAATGACCTCAATTGCTGCGCTAACCCTATACGGGCGATCCCTAGACCAGGTGCGCCATTACACCAGTACATGACATAATGTTCTTCCGGCATGCTGCCATCGGTGAACCGCAGATCTTTCCAATTGTTCACTTCAGGACTGTAGAGGGCTTCCTCATACTTCAGTCCTTCCATACAGGTTTCAAGATAGGCTTTGTTGCCTGTAGCACTGTATAGACGGGCCAAACTCAGACAGATGCCTGCGTTCCCGTGTGCAATGCCGCTAAGTGGCGTTTTATTAATCGCTGACGTCACCCAAGCCATACCTTGATCCATCGGCTGCGCAAGCTTCAGCAAACGATCTCCGCATCGAACAGCCACGTCCAGCGCTTTTTGCGATTGAAAGTTCATATACATGTCCACACAAGCCATCAATGTACCTGCACAACCTGAGATCACATCCAATTGCTGATCATTATCAATCATATCGTCCAGGATATCGAGCAATTCCAGCGTATCCGGGTTAATCCCCGGTTCGGAACATACGTTGGCTTTATGAACCAGTAAATAGAGAAGTGATCCATAGCCAGTGAACAATGAGATGTTTTTATCGATTTTTTTGCGGATCATCTCCCAGGCTGTCTGAATACACAGATGAACCATCTGCATATATTTGTGGTCACCTGTCTCCCGACTCAGATACAGATAGAAATAGGCAATGCCCGTTACCCCGTTATATAACCCCAATTCCGAAGATTTGTAGATTAACTTCTCGTCTGCATCCATACCCATGCTGATCCATGACACCGAAAGACCTTCATCTCCCATAATGGCAATATCCTTTATGTAATCCCCGATCCTTACGGCTTCATGCAAATATTCTTCTTTTGTCATGGGTATTCGAAGTTCATTCAACTGTGCCGGTTGCACACTTGCGGTACTCTTCTCCATAGCAAATGAACGTTCCAGCACATACTTGGTCTGAAGTGTCCTTTCGGTAAATTCCCACTGCATGTCCATGTCTTTTGGGTTCATTGCCCGCACTTTATCCGCAGTCTGCGTTAAAATATCAGAGGAAAATACGCCGGCAATGGCTTGGTTGTCGTGGTGGTGAAACAACATGTCCTGGCCGATACAGGTCTGGAACATAGGTACGTCTCCGTGCAATAGATCGTAGCATTCATATTTCACGAGCTTTTCACGCATACGATCCTGTCGTACAATCATCCACATCATGTCGAACAACAAGCTCTTATCCAGCCCGTTTCTGAGATATTTGGGATGGGAGCTGGCTTCAATCAGCGTAAAATATGTAACAGTCGGACGAACGATCGTTCGTACAGCACAACCATAAAAGTAATTGCAAACGATGGAGATAAACGACTCCTTTTGCTCCATGATGGCGTTGTATATACGATAGAAACCCTTCTTCAAACTTTGGATATATCGTTCAGGTTTGATGGGGGTCTGTTCATATGAAGGCAAATGACTGAACCGACTCACACTTACTTTGCTTCTTTGTATTCTCATGGTATCTGTATTCTTATCGTGAATCTCATACGTGTTGAGTACCTGATCTACGTCCCCCGCAAGCCCGCTTAGATCACTGTGATACAAGGCATTGGAGTCCAGCGTGGGCAGCATGCTCGTTTTTAACACGGAGTCATTCAATATCGAAAGGGTCTTCTCCAGCGCCGTATAGTATTCCTTCTCCTCCACATATTTGAAGGGCTGATTGTGCAGCAGTGATTCCAGATCGACAAAGAATGGATGCTCACCTTGGGCAACGATGTTCTCCATATGCATGTCCGTTGCGTTAACGGCATACAGAATAGCGAGATACTGCCCCTGCCGTTCAAAAAAACGTTCCGCTGCCTCCAGACTGGTGACTTCCTCATAGGGTATAAACTGCTGCCAGCCATATTCGGAGCGATCCAGCGATTTGGCAATACGGAACGGCAACCCCGTTTGCTGATCGTTAAACCATTGCAACAGTCTGGCAAAAGCGGTGTCGATGGCCATGTTCCTTGGTTTGTACATGACATTGCCCCCTCCCGCAAACGCTAACCGCAATACACTGGCTCCACCATTATGCGAATCCCCGAGAAATACGATATCCTCCAGCTTATCCAGCTCGAAACCAAAAAAAGACTCCAGTTCACGACGATCTCTCGTCAGGCGCTCCAGAACACGCATCATATTAAGACTGATCCGAAGAGTGTGCTCAACAAGTCCTCGGGCAAGAACAGGATATTCCAGCAGTAAGGCGAGAATCTGTTCTCTGGACTGGATGTTCTGGCTCACAAAGTGCTGATACCGCTGCCGGGAATCCTCACCTCTCAATTCATCTTGTAGTCTCGCTTTGTTTAACTCATAGATTAGTGTCTTGGCAGACATGTGGAAAACTTTATCCGAGACCGTCTTCAGAACAAGCCCTGTAACACGCCGTTTGTCCAACCAGTCATATCCTTCATTCAGGCCTTCGGTCATGATCTGAATGGATCGTTGCAGAAAGGGTTTGGAAAACTCAAAGAACGGAATTTCATCCGTATCGCCCTCAATAAAGTATTCGATCTCCAGATGCTCATTCTCAAGAAATGTTCTGCGGAGTTCCTGATGCCAAGTCATTTCAGCAAAGTCGTACATAAAACCTGCATCATTAAACATAGCCTGCACCGTATCCACATTCATGGATTCAGCCTGGAAGCGATTCGACAATTGCTCCTGGTCCTGAAAAAACTTGTCAAGCCATTGCTGCATTCTTCCTGAATCCGTTTGCTCTACAGGCATGTCCACATTCGGAACGTTGGGAACTTGTGCAGTATATCGCTGCACAAACTGTTTGTATTTCTCTGTTAAGTAGAGTGCATCACTCCAGCGGGAGTCATGTAATCGCTCCTGTATGCTCATCATTTCATTCCCCTTCTATTGGATGGTTTGGTGTCCAAAATCTCACATAAAAAAATCAAGCACATAACTGAAATCAGCTATGTGCTTGAAGATGAGAGTAAAATTTAACAACAAGTAAGCCAGGAAGAAGGTGAAACCGAATTATAATGACATTCATGACTTACCGTACAAAATACACCGCCACTAGCTTGAGCATCAATTACAGATACCGCCCCTGTAATGACCATAAGCTCGTCATCACTGATGTCCTCGATTGCTCGCAATGCTTCGAGATTGAATTGTTTCATTGAAAAAACCTCCATTCGAATTTTTTTATATGTATAGCTTATAAAAAGCTAAACACCAATGTTGAACTCAACCGCAGGATATTGTAAAATATTTAAATTATGTAATTATTTTCTATATATTTATTCTAGCATAATTTGCTAGTTTTTGTAAATCCATTTTCGGGATTTTACCACCATTTGACAAAATAAATCGCTTTTACTAGAATCACAACAAAATTGTGTTATTTCGTTGTTAAATGCACAAAATTTTAAACACCTGTCCAAGACAGGTGTTTTTCTAAGTAGCAGGCAACTGCAAAGCAGCTCTAAGCCCTTCCCCACTATCACTCTCAAGAATAAGCTTTCCCCGATGAGCCTGCGCAATCCTTGATACCATTGGAAGCCCTAAGCCATGTCCCTGACGGGAAGGCCGTACGCGCCCTGCCGCATAGGGGAGAACCACCACATCGTCCAGATACTCTTTTGGAATTCCTTTTCCATCATCTGACACCACAAATTCACAACATACATCCTCTGCTGCACGCATCGTTTCCAGCACAATTGCACACCCCTCCGGGTTATGCGTGATACTGTTTTGTACCAAATTCGTTACTGCACGATACAATAATCGTTCATCCCCCATAACATGAAGACTCTCGTCCTGAACATGAAGCGAGATTGGATAACGCTCATCCAGTCCATTATTCAAAAAATCCGACACAGCCTGCCTTGCTAGTACCGAGAGTCGAATCGACTTCAACTGTAGAGGCTGCATCTCATACTCCAGCATGGATACCAGGTTTAGATCACTGACCAGTGACCGCAGGCGTTCACCCTGGCGACGAATAATGGAGGCCTGCTGTTTGTGCTCAGCTGACAAATCCGATTGCTCCTCCAACTCACTCGCGTAACCCAGAATCATGGACAAGGGTGTCCGTATATCGTGAGAAATGCCTGCGATCCAGTTGGATCGCGCTTCATCTCTCGCTTTTAGAGCATCTTCCTTGTCCTGAAGCATACGGGATGTTGAATTGATGCTTTGTGACAGGTCATTAAATATACCTTTGGTTTCGACGTGAACAGGCTCTTCCTTTGCCAATGCGTGAATGCCATGGATTAACGGTCGAATACTACGGATCACTCGCGTTCCAATGAGTATGGACACTAGTAGAGCAAGAGCCACATTACACACCAACAATAGTATGATCCGAATAGGCAATGACTTGAGCCACTCTGCCAGAAAGTCGAACTGGTATTTTCCGTACGTATTCTTAGGGTAGCCTACGACCAATAATCCATCTTCACGTTCCCATACGTACACCGGGTATTCCTTAAGATAGTATCGCGAGAACTTCGCAACATCCGTCACGTCATAAGAGCGCGGGACTTCAGCCGGAAGCCGTTCGCTCCACTGTACCTTGCCCTGGGGATCGAGCAGCATCGCCCAAGCCTGATATGTATCCAGCAGTTGCATTCCATCGCTGTTTAGCGCATAGTCCCCCTGCTCGCCCTTACTCAGACCACTGGCCATCTGTTTCACAACCGCACCGGGGGAAGGACCCTCATGAATTTCCTTGAAGATCAGCGAACCTAGCAGAATTAGATTGAACAATAACAGCACCACAGATACCAGAATGGTAGATCCTACAAACTTTCTTAGAATTCGAACAACGCCATCCATCACCTAGACTCCTGAGCCATCAGTTTGTAACCAAGGCCCCGAACGGTTAGCAAAAATACCGGTTTGGATGGGTCTTCCTCAATCTTCTCCCGGATTCGCCGAACATGCACCATCAGTGTATTTTCATAACCATAACTCTCGTCTCCCCATACGGCTTGACACAGGGCATCGCTGGTTACAATCCGGCCTTGATTCTCATACAACTTGATCAGTATGGCGTGCTCCTTAGCTGTCAATGGAAGCTCCCTGTCTGTCCCCTGCACAACAGCACTCTCCAGATCAATGGTTTGTTCACCTAAACGGAATACAGGCAATCTCTCCACCGTATTGGAGGCATATACCCGCTTCAGAATAGCCATCAGCCTGAGAATCAACTCTCTTGGCAGAAAGGGCTTGACCATATAATCATCCGCTCCCAGCCCCAGACCGAGCAATCGATCCTCATCTTCACCACGTGCCGACAGAAACAGAACAGGCATGTCCGAGAATGACCGGATCGAAGAGAGCAGAGAGAACCCATCCCCATCTGGAAGCATCACGTCCAGGATTGCTGCATCCGGCTTTTCAAGCCTGCATACTGCCAACGCATTCACGAAGTTATCGGCCGTATAGACCCGAAAAAAACCTTCTTTACGTAAAAAACGTTCAATCATTTCCCGTATCTCAGGTTCATCATCTACGATCAATATTTTCTTATTCTTCAATAATTCCATTGATATCACCCTTTTTATTATACATCACAAAGGCATTCATCCGATATTTTCCATTTCCATTTAAGGTAATTGTAAGGTTATCTTCAGCCACGAGCAAGAAGCCTGATCTATATTTAGAGCAACTGAGATATTAGTGAAATGGAGTTGAGATCAATGATAAATTCTTCCCCCATCGTGGAAACGCATAACCTGTCCAAATCTTATGGCGGTACTAACCGCGTACACCAGGTTAATCTGGCAGTTGAGAAGGGACAGATTTTTGGCTTCCTGGGTCCAAACGGAGCAGGCAAAACAACCACATTAAAAATGCTGTTGGGTTTGATCAAACCCACCGAAGGCACTGTGAAGGTGTTCGGCAAAGATCTGAATAAACATCGCCCTTCCATTCTGAATCAGACAGGTTCACTGATCGAATCCCCATCTTATTACGGCCACTTGACTGGACTTGAGAATATGAAAGTCATGCAGCGACTGCGGAACGTACCGAACAAAAATATTGATGAAGCTCTCAAAATTGTCCGGCTCGAAAATCAAAAACATAAGCAGGCCGATCAGTATTCCCTAGGGATGAAGCAACGACTCGGTATTGCCATGGCCCTGCTTGCCTTCCCAAGCCTGCTTATTCTGGATGAGCCTACAAACGGACTTGATCCGGCCGGAATCGGTGAGATCCGGGAATTAATCAAGTCCCTTCCGGGTCAATATGGCATAACAGTCCTGTTATCCAGCCACCTGTTGTCCGAGATCGAACAGATTGCTACCTCGGTCGGGATTATCAGTGATGGCAAGCTGCTGTTTCAGGGAACCATGCAGAGCCTTCAAGCCAATAACAAGACCACCATTCGTTTTCAGACAACAGACACGACAAGGGCAGAGAAAATCCTTTTGACTCAAGGCTACATGCCCACAGTTCATGGAAAACAGTTGGTGTTCAACTATCTTCGTGACGAGGAAGTCTCTCAGATGAACAAGGTGCTGGTAGAACACGATATCCCCGTGATCCGGATCGAGGAACACAAGAAAAGTCTGGAAGACATATTCTTGGATTTGACCGGAAAGGAGCGGAGCCTGTAATGAAAGCTCTATCCCTGGAGTATTATAAAATCCGCCGCAAAAGGATCTGGGTAATGCTATCCCTTTTTCTGGCCGCAGAAATGATCTGGGCCTCCATGTCTATGAGCATCTCCATCTCCCGAAGTGCAGCCAATGCGAGTTGGGAAGCCTTGATCTTCAGCATCGCTTCCATGAACGGACTGTTCCTGCCCATTATATCGGCTATCGTTGTGTCCCGCATCTGTGACATGGAGCATAAGGGGAACACATGGAAGATGCTGATGACGACCAACATCGGACGTAATCATGTCTACACAGCCAAGTACATATGTGCGAACAGTCTGATTCTGTATGGTATTCTTGCGCAAGCTGTGTTCATTGTCGGTTTCGGTCTATCCAAAAACATTTCCGGCCCGCTACCATTCTCCCTGCTGGTGCAGTTCGTTATAGGCACACTACTAACTACACTC
Source organism: Paenibacillus sp. FSL K6-2393 (assembly GCF_038002545.1). Lineage (NCBI taxonomy): Bacteria > Bacillati > Bacillota > Bacilli > Caryophanales > Paenibacillaceae > Paenibacillus > Paenibacillus sp. FSL K6-2393. The sequence continues at coordinate 450,601 of NZ_JBBOCU010000002.1, read as the reverse complement.
GCGATAACCGCTCTTCAGCAATGGCTGTCTCTTACGGTACGCAATCAGGCTTTTGCGTTATGTCTGGGTATGCTGGGCGGATTCATTGGTACAACATCGGGGTTGTTTCCTGCAGGTGTACGTCACCTTTTCATATGGTCTTACTACATGGATCTGAATCCAGTCACTTACATTTACAGCGCAACTTCGGGTACCTATGTATCGGGTATGCTGCCTGTCGGTCTTTTCTTAGCCGCCTTGTTGATGGCTGCCATCTTCTATTTTGCAGGGAATATTCATGCTTCAAGAAAAGAGATTTGAGGAGGGAAACACATGCTGAGGAGCATTTCCGCCGAATGGCTTAAACTTCGGCATTCCCGGATCAGTCTGGTATTGGCCATTCTGCCTATTATCAGCCTGCTTATCGGATGCTTTAACTTTTATTTCAATCAAGCGGCTTTACAAAACGGGTGGTACAGCCTGTGGACACAGGTCAGTTTATTTTACGGGGAATTCTTTCTACCTATCCTGATCGCTATCTGTTGTGCCTTTGTATGCCGCCTGGAACACAGCAATCGCAACTGGAATATGATTCTGGCTTCTCCAGTGTCAGTCACCAGCCTATTTGTTGCCAAGTTGGTCATTGTTGGCATATTGATCTTCTCGGCCCAAACCTTCTTCATGCTCATGTACTGGGTAGCAGGCCAACTGTTCGTCATTCCAGGTCCGTTCCCGATGGAGACCGTCGTATGGAGCATGCGAGGATGGTTTGCTTCTATCTCTATTGCTGCACTGCAACTAGGGTTGTCGATCCGGATAAGAAGCTTTGCCACGCCAATTGGCATCAGCCTTTGTGCAGTCTTTCTGGGACTAGGCATGTATGTGCTGAAAATCGGCATGTTATTCCCCTACTCCTTGTTAACTATAGGCATGGGCGTTCTGAGTCAAAAGGGACTGACATCCTCAGAGAATATCGTCTTTCTGTTCATGAACAGTCTCTTTATCCTTCTGTTTGCTACCTGGTCGATCCGCCGCCTGAAATATAAAGACATCGCATCGTCCTAAATTTACCGAGATCAAAGGAGGACAAGAACATGAAAAAAGCATTCACCATTCTCGCATTGGTACTTGTTATTCTAACTTGCCTGTGGCTCTTCTTCATGGACCCTGCTAAATTGACTCCCGATAACCCTGCCGGCAAAACAACCTACTATACCATTGTGAATCAGACTACAGTCAACAAGGATGACAATGGCAGATATGCTTATGAACTGATCGGCTATACAGACGAAGGAAAATCCAAAACACTCAGCTTCTCTACCAGTAAGCTACTCAAAAATGGGGCCTATCTGAAACTATATGTATCCACGCTGCGTGGTGTTACACACTGGGAAGAGGTCACAGCGGACGATCTGCCAGGGCAAGCCAAGCAGTTAACCTCTAAATAGAAAAAAGATGCGTCTCTATATCTCCATTGATATTTGCATAACAAAAAGAGCCTTGCCCATTACTTCAAGGGTGGCTCTTTTAGGTTATGCCAATGCCATCTGCAGCGCAGTCAGCGCAATCCCGATAACAAATCCGGTAACCGCTCCGTTGATCCGAATCCATTGCAGATCCTGTCCAACCTTATCCTCAATCATCGAAACCAAAGTGGCATTGTCCATTTTGTCCACATTTTCGCGTACCAGTTTACCGATTTTGGAATGGTTTTTCTCCAGCAGTGTTGTGACGCCATTTACGATCTTGGCATTCATGCCTGTCATCAACTCTTCATCTGTCCGCAGATCAACCAATACCCGCTCAATGGCAGGCAGTGCATACGTATCTACATACTGTCCATCTTCCATCGCGGCGAGCGCCTTGTCTCTCAGTTCGGTGAGTTTGTTCAGCACCGTTTCCTCTGCGTTCCAGCCCTCCAGCATATTGTTCTTCCAGCTGTTGATTCCATCTTGCATAGCCTCGCTCATTGCCAGACGCACCGTCTGGGTACGTACCATATCAAGCACCTTGTACCTTAGAGCGCTGCCTTCACGTTTCATATCCTCTACCCGATCGAAGAGATATCCTTGTAAAATGCCACCCAGACGCTCCTCGTTCATATAACCAAGGAATGCATTCATCGCAAACTGCATCAATCCGTTCATCTGAATGCCACTGATGGCTTTCATGCCGCTTTCACCTAAAAACATAATCGTCTCGGGCTTAACTAGCCACTCCTCGGCTTGCTTCAGTCCGTAGTCCAGCGCTTTGGCGTCGTAACCCCGCTCTGTCATCTGGTGGGCAGCTCGTTCCAGAATCGGACCCAGATCAAAGGCGCCCGCTTGTGACTTGATCTCACGTGCTACGAGCGGAGCAATCTGCTCTAAAGGCAGACCAGCCAGAATTCGTTTGCAGAGCGTATCAATCATGATCTTGATCCCGTCACTGTGAAGCTCACGTGTCAACGTATCGAGCACCGTCTCTGCTGCTTTGAAATCTGCAATTTTCTCGGTAATGCTGTCTTTGTTGAGTAAGTTATTCTCTACTGCGGAGACCAGACCTTCCGTCATTTTATCACGATTTTTCGGCAGCAATGCCGTATGAGGAATTGGAATGCCGAGCGGGTGACGGAATAGTGCGGTAACTGCGAACCAGTCCGCAAGTCCACCCACGAGTCCCGCTTCAAATGATCCTACCAGCAACTTGCCCACAGGAACGCCCTGGAACGGCAAGGATGCAGCAAATCCCGCTCCCATTACTACGAGAGACCAGGCAGCTGCTTTTTTTGTTTGTTTAGGTTTAGCCATTGTATTCTTGCTCCTTTATCGTTAATCGTACGGTCTGGACTGTACCCGATCCCGCACTTCTTCGTTTCTTATGTAAACTCTCCACTAGCGAAGTCTTAACTTCCATATTTCGTATACTTCATCTTATCACCCACAAGCGTCAAAACCAAACCTCTGGTTGAAGAAAAAGGATAATAGCAGCGTCTATTCCGCAAGATGGGTCGTGCTTTTTTTAATATAAGGAAATTTTTAGTATAATCATTCAAGACGGCCCTTCGATATCGATTGGCTGCTGAACAGCAGGGTAATTACATAGTGGAACAATGAATCAATAAGAGGAGGAGTTTCGGACCATGAAACACGTGCAGGACACAACCACGCTCTATAACGGAGTCAAAATGCCATGGCTGGGTTTTGGGGTATTCAAAGTTAAAGACGGAGACGAAGTCGTTCATGCTGTCAAAACAGCCATTCAAGCCGGTTATCGCAGCATCGACACTGCCAAAGCGTATAACAACGAAACAGGTGTCGCTCAGGGTATTCGTGAATCTGGAGTAGCTCGTGAGGATCTGTTCATTACCACTAAAGTATGGAATAGCGATCAGGGATATGAATCCACGCTAGCTGCCTTTGAAGCCAGTATGGAACGACTCGAACTGGAGTATCTGGATCTCTATCTCATCCACTGGCCGGTTAAGGGCAAGTACAAAGATACATGGCGAGCGCTGGAGAAACTCCATAAAGAAGGACGAATCCGGGCGATCGGTGTGAGCAACTTCCAGATTCACCATCTGGAAGACTTGATGATCGATGCCACGATCAAACCAGCAGTTAATCAGGTGGAACTTCACCCACTACTGATTCAGTCAGAGCTTCGTGAGTACTGCAACAAACATCAGATTCAGATCGAAGCCTGGTCTCCACTCGGACAAGGTCATCTGATGGATCATCCGTTGCTGAAGGATATTGCCGCCAAATACAGCAAGTCCCCCGCACAAGTGATTCTGCGCTGGGATCTGCAGAACGGCATCGTGACCATACCGAAATCCGTCACGCCTGAGCGTATTCGCGCGAATGCCGATCTCTACGATTTTGAGTTAACTTCGGAAGAATTAGAGCAGATTAACGGCCTGAACGAGAACAAACGCTTTGGTTCTGATCCAGACAACTTTAACTTCTAATATAAGCAGATTAATTCGATTACACCCGCCTTCGATCTTAGAAGAGCGGGTGTTTTGGTATGTGATGTTATAGGCCAACTATTCGTTGTTAAGAATGAAGGCGAGGTTCGTTATCCTATTCAGGGCCGAAAGAAAAAAAGTTTTTTTGACCGTTTAGAACTATTTCGTCTCCTCATCAGTCTAACGAGTGTCAAGCGAACTCAAGCACTTATATAGAATCCAGGCCTGGAACGAGCGGTGACTTGAATATTTAGGTTTATCAGGGGGGATCAGGAGTGGTTAGACTGAACCATAGAAAAACAAAAGAAGAACAGTTCAGCGAAAAAATAACAGTGATTCAAAATAAATTGTATCGACTGGCATACTGCTATGTTAAAAATGAACAAGAAGCGCTGGATATCGTATCCGAAGCGGTCTATAAAGGGTACGTCGCTTATGGAAAGATGGAGTCCATGACTTATTTTGATTCCTGGATGTCACGAATTGTGATTAACACAGCGATAGATCATATACGACGCAACCAGCGAGTGACCTATATGGAGGATCATGTGCAGGAGTTTGTGGCTCCAGAGCGAGGGGCATCCGTGGAAGAGAAAATGGATCTGTATGATGCACTGGATCGGCTTATCCCCGAGGAAAGAGCCTATATTATATTAAAATTCTTTGGGAATCTGCCTTTTCGAGAGATGGCTGAAGTGCTCTCCCTGTCGGAGAATACCGTTAAGTCAAAATTCTATCGGATTATCAACAAATTAAAAATGGATTTAATCGAAGGAGAGGTTGGAGATCTATGACAGGTAAAGAACGTTATGAAAACATTGAAATTCCAGCTCAACTTACAGATGTTATTCGTCAAGCCCAGCAAAAGGCTGCCGCTCGCAAAAGCTCCTCCCGTATCATTCGCTCTGCTTCCATTCTGGCAGCATGTGCCGCTTTTCTGTTCGTAGTCAACATTCCTACTGTCGCAAACGCCATGGTCAAAATACCTGTGGTCGGAACGATTGTTCAGGTACTTCAATTCGGCGATGGCGGCAAGATTACCGATGGAGTAACTGTGGGATCGGAAGCAACCGAAAATACGCTTAAAATCAATTTTAGCACCGACGAGCAAGATCAGACTAATGATGCACCCCATTATAATGTAGTACACAAAGAAGCACCGAATCGTATCCTCTTTACTTTTAGCGGTGCACGTTACATGGATATAGAGAAAGTCAAAGCCGACTTCATGACCCAGCCTTTAGTGAAAGATGTTTATGGTTCCATGATTTTAGACGACTCTTCCGTCGGATTCGTAGTTGTTTTAACAGAAGGGGTACAGTATGCCGTAACGGAATTCAAGAACCCTGGATACCTGGAAGTGAAACTGACTTCCGACGGCAAACCGGTCACACCTCGGAAGGTATACTCTCTCCGCACAGAATCAATGCCTTTTGGAGAATCGATGGGTATAATTGAAGAATCCTATCCGGATGAGGACATCTCTTTCCTCAAAACGTCCACTGGTGAGTTTACAGCAGTTATTGGAGAATATCTTACCGCTGAAGAAGCTGAACAGAAGCTCAAAGAACTCGCTCAGCAACCGGATTATCATGAGGAGTTTTATGTGGACAGCTGGATGAGTAACGAGAATCCAAGTGATTAGTCATTGCCAAAAGTGATGCTTATTCAAAAGGGAATGATCTATCCCTGAACTGGGTACAGACCTCAGCATACTTAATACGCTCAATCCAAAAAAATCCCGATTCGGATGCCCTCAGCATCTCGGATCGGGATTTTTACATATCAAAACCTATTCGCTTTTGGATACAAGCTTGAAATCATCAAAGTGGAAACCTGGCGCTACTACGCAAGTTACCAGTACAGGCTCATCGCCCAACGGGCGCGCTGTCTGCCATACGCCGGCAGGAACGAGCACCTGGGGTGATTGCCCCGCAGCAATATCCATCCCCAGAACAAGAACTTCCTCGTTCTCCGGGTTCTCCCCATTGCCACCCAGCTTCAGTTCAACCGGACTGCCGCTGTGCCACAGCCAAAGTTCATCGGACAGAACCGTATGCCACTCGGAGATTTCATGTGCGTGCAGCAGGAAATACGTGGAACTTGCCGAGAATCGTGGGCCGGAGTATGTATCCGGCAGAACGGACTGTGGAATCTGATAAGATGCCTTCCATTCTTCCTTATACCAACCGCCTTCAACGTGAGGTTGCATATTGAGCGCAGCAACCAATGGCGATAATTCATGTGTCGTCATAACCTGTTTCCTTCCTTCCAAATCATATTGGAGACACTCCTTAACCAGAGTTTCGCCTCTCTCCCCCTACTCTAAAACATCATTCAAGTTTTGTCACCTTGACAGCACATATGGGTCATGCCAGATTCGTTCTCTCGGTATTTAACGATAGGATTAAAGGAATATTTCATTTCCAATGATAGCGTTTACAAAAAGATGGATTTTCCGTTATGATATGGATATCGTTGTTAATCCGTGAAGCAGAGGGGAGCTGTACCATGAGTCTCATAGAGGATCGGATTGGACCCAAATATCGAATCGGTGAACATTCATTTACCATTGAACATATGCGAAGACATGATGGGAACGGTATGCCACAACCTCACGCTCATCCATTCTACGAACTGTATTACTTACTTGAAGGCGAACGAGTGTATTCCATGAATGGTCAGATTCTGTCCGCCCGCAAGGGTGATTTCATTCTGATTAATCCACACGATGTACATACCACCTCCAAAGGAAGCATTCCCGGCTTCGAACGAATTCTAATCGGTTTTTCGCCTGCTTTTGCAACGGGGATGGAACTTGGCATATGTGGTCTGCTGCCTTTTAATTGTTCTAGACTCCTTCGCCTGCCTGAAGCGGAACAGCCCGAGATGGAGCGTATATTGTGGCAGATGCTGCAAGAATGCAAAGAGCGACGCCCTCACTATGAGATCGCCGTAAGAAGTCTGCTTGCTCAACTTTTGATCCGTATTCATCGGGTAGAGGAGAACATTCGGCAGTCATGCCCCGGTCCCTTGCATCCGATGCAGGACAAAATCAGTGAAATTGTCACTTATGTGAATAAAAACTATACCGAACCACTTACGCTGGAGGGTGCAGCCAATCGTTTTTATATCAGTCCATCTTATCTGAGCCGAATGTTCAGCCGGTTTACCGGGTTTCGATTTAGCGAATATTTGCGAGTTGTTCGTGTCCGGGAAGCACAACGAAGATTGCTGTCCACACAAGAGCGTGTCCAGATGATCGCAGAGAAGGTAGGATTTGAGCATACGGCTCATTTTAACAAAACATTCAAACAGGTTACCGGTACAACACCGCTGCGCTATCGTAAGGAACACCGGTAGATCATCAGATAACTTCATATAAAAGCCGAGTGGGTAGCCTCGCTCCAGAGATTACGTACTCCTTATATCAAAAGGCATCGCGATTACTGGATCTATGGCTGCACCACTACGGCTGAATTGGACCAACTTGTATTTAACCCTACTACATACTTTTTATCTGCGAATGATCACACCACTTCGTACCTCGGGACCCACAGAGATCTGACGACCGTCTGTGTCAGCATCGACTTCACGACATACAATGCCTGCGGACTCGTGTCCGGTCACCATCAGAAGTCGCCCATCTGCGCCTTTGCCCTGAATGCTCTCTAACTCTGCCCCTTTGCACTGGTGCAAATGAACCAGCGGACCTTCAGTGATCTGCGCCTGCAATTCAGCGATATGCAGATGTTTTGCATGAGCACATTGGATACCACTGCGAGCTTGCACGTTGTAACGCTGGATGATCACCCCATCCAAAGGCAGTTCCGGCAATCCACTCACAAGCAACGCAGTGTCGGCACCGGCACAGACCACATCCGATATTCGAATATCCCGGAACACTGGCGTCTCTTCGCTAATCTCCTGAGACAGATCACTGCCCCGGGCAGACCCTTCCTGATTTGCATAGAAAAAGGAAAACGAGATCGCTTCCATAATGATATCTTTCATATATATGCGCTCAATCTGAATGTCCTCAACCACTCCGCCGCGCCCACGTGCGCTTTTGAAGCGAAGTCCAATGTCCGTGCCGATAAACGTACAATCCGACACACGCACATGCCGCACACCACCGGACATTTCACTGCCAATTACAAACCCGCCATGACCGTGATACACCGTGCAATCCCGAATGGTGATGTACTCCGATGGAAGACCCAGTTCACGGCCTTCGGCATCCTTGCCTGATTTCAGACAGATCGCATCATCACCGACATCGAATACACTCTTCTCCACCACTACATGACGACAGGATTCAATGTCCAGCCCATCTCCATTCTGAGAAAACCACGGATTTCGCACACTCACGTTACGAATGGTGACATGCTCAGATGCCCAGGGGTGCAGATTCCATGCAGGCGAGTTCTGGAACGTTGGACCGTCCAGCAATACCCGTTTGCATCTGCGCAAGCTGACCATGTTGGGACGCAAAAAGTCTCTGACTTCTTCATAGGCAGAGACATCACGTACCTGCTCCTGATGCAACCGATTCGCGATAGTACCGCCCTCAAGTGCAGCTGTGGTAGGCCACCAGATTTCTTCATCTTCACCGGATTGCTCTACAACACCACCAGAAGCGACTAATCGGTTCCATTGTGAAGTGGTCATTTTGGAGCGTTTTACCGGACGCCATGCCTCACCGCCCCCATCCCATATCCCCTCACCAGTAATCGCAATATCCTCCAGTTGATCACCATCGATCGGGGATTGGCAACGTACCACCTGCCAGCCTTCGAAGCTTGATGCAATTAATGGGTATTGATCAAAATCTCGGCTAAACGTAACCAGTGCCCCTGCTTCCACATGTAGTTCGATACGGCTGCGCATTACAATCGGACCTGTGAGCCATACCCCGGCAGGAATTACGATTCTTCCACCTCCTGCTTCAGCACATGAAGAGATGGCAAGTCGGAACATCTCCGTATTATCTGTTACGCCGTCTCCAACAGCTCCATAGTCTGTAAGCTGAAAATCCTGAGCAGGAATGACAGGCAAATCGGCTTCATAAGCTCGAACATCGGACTGGGCACTTGCTCCTGTCGATATTGGGGAGTGATATGTATTCATCGTGCAGAATCATCCTCTCTACATGTAATGGAATGGTTATGGGATCAATACATCGCTTTTACTTTCCTTACTTACGTTCAAACGGACGCTCTCTCACTCCATCATATCAATGGCATGACGTGTAGGGTTGAGCTTTCTTGCCATGTACACGTGGAACTTGATGCTATTTGTTTTGTTAATCAGAGTCATAAATCAAACATCACTTTCAGTATACTCTATACAACTATTCCAAAGGTTGGTAAACAACTAGGAGAATGGATTCATTTTTCTGTCAGGATTCGTCACAAGACATTTAATAACATGACAGATATGTAACACATTTACTGGCTATAGCCCTAGAAAACCCATTACTTATGTCATGTTTTATCACAAACCAATTGCCATAAGCAGGATGACTATGTATGATTAAATAACTAGTTTCAATTTATTCCTTATTATTCCTTTTACACACAGACGTTGCAGAAAGGATGGGGTGTACTCTTGATTGAATTTAGGGGTGTCCAGAAACATTTCGGTCATTTTCATGTCCTCAAGGATATCCATCTTCACATTGAAGAAGGAGAGGTCGTCGTCATTATCGGACCTTCCGGCTCCGGCAAAAGCACGTTACTCCGCTGTATTAACCGCCTGGAGACCATTACCGAAGGTGAACTTGTCGTCAGTGGGATTCCTCTACATCAGAAAAAGGTGGACATTAACCTCTTCCGCCGTGACATCGGCATGGTATTTCAACACTTCAATCTTTATCCTCACAAAAAAGTCATCGATAACATTACCCTTGCACCCATGAAGGTGCGCAAACAACCCAAAGAACAAGCAGCCGCAACAGCAATGAAGTATCTGACCCGAGTGGGCATTGCCGACAAAGCAGACAGTTATCCCTCCCAGTTGTCCGGTGGACAGCAACAACGGGTAGCCATCGCCAGAGGACTCGCCATGGAGCCCAAAATCATGCTTTTTGACGAACCTACCTCTGCTCTCGATCCCGAGATGATCGGGGAAGTCCTCGATGTTATGCGTTCCCTTGCCCATAATGGCATGACTATGGTCGTTGTTACCCATGAGATGGGATTCGCCCGCGAAGTTGCGGACCGGGTCATCTTCATGGACGAAGGCCGAATTGTAGAAGAGGCCAACGCTGCCGAATTTTTTGACAACCCCAGAGAAGAACGAGCACAGCAATTCCTGAGCCGTCTGATTCATCATTGAGAATAATCCACTATTCCATTTTGAAAGGGGTCTTTATTCATGAAGAAATTATTGAAATGGCCATCATTTATGCTTGTCCTCATTCTCTCCCTTGTATTGTCAGGTTGTAGTACAGGTACAGATACACCTTCAGCGAGCGGTGGTGGCGATGCCGAGGCAAAAGGCACGATTGAGCGGATTAAGGAACGCGGTAAGCTCATCGCCGGTGTGAAATACGATACGAAGCTGTTTGGCTTGAAAGATCCCGCAAGTGGCAACGTTGAAGGATTCGATATTGATATCGCCAAGGCACTCGCCAAACAGATCCTTGGAGATGAGACAAAGGTTGAACTGAAAGAGGTCACTTCCAAGACACGTATTCCCATGCTGCAAAATGGAGACATCGACATCATCATCGCCACAATGACAATTACGGATGAGCGTAAGGAACAGGTAGATTTCAGTGATGTTTATTTTGAAGCAGGCCAATCCCTGCTGGTGAAAAACGACAGTGCAATTACCGGCCTGGAAAGCCTCAGCGGGGTGAAAGTACTCGCGGTGAAAGGCTCCACATCCGCTCAGAATATTCGCGAGAAAGCCCCGGATGCTGAGGTGCTTGAATTCGATAACTATCAGGATGCATTCACTGCTCTCAAAGCAGGTAAAGGCGAAGCGCTGACCACAGATAACATCATCCTCATCGGCATGCAACAGACGGATAACAGCTTCCAATTGGTTGGTGGCAATTTCACAAGCGAACCTTATGGTATGGCCATTCGCAAAGGCGACACTGCCTTCGTGGAGGAAGTCAACACGCTGCTCAAAAGCATGAAAGACAGCGGGGAATATGACACTTTACATGAGAAATGGCTGGGCTCCAAGCCCGAGTAACCCGAATTAAGATAGGTAAGCGGCGAATTCGTCTGCTGGATGCGAAGCATGAGCAGACGTAATCGCCGTTTCTACATCTGGAGAACGGAGGCTTCGCCTATATGGGCACATTGGATTTCAGCGTACTAATGCGACACTCGGATCGTTTTCTGGAAGGGTTCCTGAATACGATTCAAGTGAGCATTATGGCTCTCATTGGCAGCTTTATCCTTGGCGCAATCCTGGCTATCTTTCGGATATCCCCTGTGAAACCGCTGAACTGGATTGGCACGGCTTTTGTGGAATTTATCCGAAACATCCCATTGCTGTTGGTTGTGTTTTTCTTCTATCTTGGACTGCCTGCACTAGGCATCTCGCTGGATGGGTTTGTCTCCGGTACTCTGGGTCTGACCATCTACACCGCCGCTTTCATTGCCGAAGCGATCCGAGCGGGCATTCAGACAGTGCCGCGTGGACAACTGGAAGCAGCAAGGTCTTCCGGCTTGTCCTATGTACAGGCCATGAACCTGATCATTCTGCCCCAGGCCATCAAGATTGTACTGCCGTCCATCGGCAACCAGTTCATCAATTTGGTCAAAAACTCATCCATTCTTGCCGTTGTCGCCGGCATGGATCTTATGTATTTTGCCGACTTGGTTAACTCGGATACGTTCCAGCCGCTAAGTGTGTACACCATTGTTGCGCTGTTCTATCTGGTAATGACACTACCACTTAGCTTCCTGGTGCATTATATGGAGCGCAGGTTTGGACAGAGCGATGCAGAGGCGCGCAACACCAAAGGCAAACCGAAAAAGAACAAACCGGCAGGTCAGGTTACCATGTAACAGATCGACTTGTACCTGGCGTAGATTTTTAGGGAGATATATTGGCTTGTCCATGTGGTTTAAATGAGTACTGGATCGTCTGTGTTTTGCTGGCATTGGTGATCATGTCACAGTGCATATTGTAATTCACTGCTACAGTGCTTAAGTTGCTTTATACACAGTCCATGCCCCATCTATTGATCTTCAATATTCCATTCCTGCATACAGAAGGAGGCTAATAAAATATGGACTTTAGCGGGGCCTATGCGTGGCCCAACCTTCGTTTCCTGCTTCATGGATTCCTGATTACCCTGCAGGTAGCAGGGCTATCCATTATATTCAGCTTTGTGCTTGGCACTGTGCTGGGTACGATCCGGTTTACCCGTATCCCTGTTCTGTCACAGATCGTCGCAGTGATCGTGGATACGATCCGGAATCTGCCGCTGTTGCTCATCATTTTCTTCATTCACATGGTACTTCCACAGCTCGGGATTAAAATGTCCGTCTTCTGGTCCACAGTTGTTGGACTGAGTCTGTTTGAAGGCGCGATGATCGCCGAGATCGTCCGTAGCGGTCTGAAGTCCGTTGAGCGCGGTCAGGTGGAAGCTGCCCGCTCCTCGGGCCTCAGCTACATGCAGACACTCGGTGGCATCATCATGCCACAGGCGCTACGTCGCATGTCCCCACCGATGGTCAGCCAGTTCATCTCACTCCTGAAGGATACTTCACTGGCGATCATCATCTCTCTGCCGGAGCTGATGCACAACGTGCAGATCCTTGGCGGTCAAAGTTTCGATTACATTATCCCGGCCCTGCTGCTCGCAGCCGTATTGTATTTTGTCATCAACTACGCGCTGTCCATTGTCGCAAGGCGACTTGAGGCACGGATGAATTGATAATCGGAGAGAATAAGGCATGAAAGAATACGACACATAAAGGAACATGAACGAACCGAGACCCCGTGATTGATCAGATATGATTAGGCATGAAGGAAAGAACCTAATAGATGAAAAGAATGAGAGCGCCCCAAAGACTCTAAACCCACCTAGCAGTGGAATTGGATTCTTTGGGGCTAAAATTTTGCTCATCAATTCACAAGCTTCCCACCAATTTCTAACGAACTGAGGGAAGCCTATTTAGCTATTTTTGGGATAGTTTCTAATCTAACGAATCGTAGACGCTCTATTCTTCCGATTCCCCCCACTTTTACCCCCTATTTCAGAGTTTTGAGTAAAATAACTTCACTGAGATTCGTTACATTTTTCATTTCAGCTTATAGCCCCACATTAGTCGTCTCAGGTTCGTTAAAACTTAAGCCACCGCGAATTAAATAAACACCCACTCCCACTATTAATGATTCGCCCGATTCGCCCATTTTAGCCCAGACTCAGCTCATCCGCTAGATCGCCGCTCCCTTACGACGTAATTCCGCCTGTAGCAGCTCGATCGGCAGTTCCACCGGGTCCAGCTTCATCTTCACTGTTAGTGCAGCCGCTGTCCCCGCGGCCTCCCCGGTAGCCATGCAGCTTGGAGTCAGCCTTGTCGTTGCATGCGCCTCATGTGTGGTAGAGATGCAGCGTCCTGCCGCCAGCAGATTGCGGATATTGCTAGAGATCAGACAGCGATACGGAATATCATACGCCCCATCCCCCTCTATAAAGGCAGCCACCACACCTTGACCCGAAGGGTCATGGATATCAATCGGATAACCACTTCTGGCAATTACATCGTCAAACTTTTGTCCTGCAACTACATCCGTCCGGGTCAATGCGTAATGACCTATGATTCGTCTCGATTCACGAATGCCAATCTGCGGCGCTACTGCCGAGATCGAAGCTCGTTCGAAGCCAGGCACATCACGCTGCAAAAACTCAGCGATCATCAGCACCTGCTTCCGGCCTTCCTGTTCCGCAGAGGTCAGATCCTCGGCATCTGTCGCATCAAGTCCCTGTACCCGGGTACAATTAATCAGCACTTCATCTTCTGCCGGTCCGGTAAAAAACAATACCTGGTCGCGATTAATCGGCACACCTGCTTTTTTCCACTGGGAGTAGAAACCACTCACCCCGGTTAATGGAATGCTGTGCAGTTCAGCAAAGGGGGTTTTCACATAGAAATCCTCCTGGTGCTCCAGCATGTATTGTTTCACTCGTCCAAGATCGACACCACGCATGCGGAATTTCATGGTCATCGGCTGCGACTGATGGTCGCCGTCTCGTCCCTTTGCCACAGAAGCACCCGCAAGATAAGCCAGATCTGCATCGCCGCTTGCATCTACAAATACGTTCGCCTGGAACTCCTTTCGTCCAGACTTGTTTGTCACTCGCACCGCTTCCACCCGATCATCTACAACGACCACTTCATCCACAAAACTGTGCAATAACAGCCGGACGCCGGCCTCCTGCAACATCTCTGCCGCAACCACCTGAAAGATGGCTGGATGGTACGGCGTTACGGTATGCACAAATCCAACCGTATCACGCAAATGCCCCGGGGAGCCGCCACGCGCCTGTAATCGTTCAACGATCTCCTGCGCAATGCCTTTAATGACCTGCTCCCCACGCTCCGTATGAAAAGTCATCCAGGGATAGACCATAGCGGCAGTTGACATCCCGCCCACGAATCCGTATCGCTCCACTAGTACTGTTCGTATACCCTGCCGTCCAGCCGCAATGGCTGCCGCTATCCCCGCAGGGCCCCCTCCCACAATAACGACATCTGCTTCTTCCTTTTTCATGCTCATCTGTTCACGCATATGTTGTCCCTCCTTCCGTTCTATTGCACGTATTGCAAGGCTTACTCTTTCAGTCCCGTCATGGCAACCCCCTCAATGAAGCGCCGTTGTGCCAGGAAAAAAACAATTAACAGTGGTAAGGTCGCCATGACGGTGGCGCTCATCAGATATTGCCAGGCTGTACCCACTTCATCTGTAAACAGGGATAATCCAAGCGGCAGCGTCATTAGATCACGCGAGTTAATGAAGATCAACGGATCAAAAAACTCATTCCAGATCGTCACAAATGTAAAGATCGTCAGCGTAGCCATACCCGGCTTGGCAATGGGCAGCATAATTCGCGCATATATCCGGAATCGGTTGCAGCCGTCAATCATCGCCGCTTCTTCCAGTTCCGTTGGCACCGTAATGAAGAACTGCCGCATCACAAAGATGCCAAACACACCACCCGCGCCAAAGATCGGCAATAATATCAGCGGAAGATGGGTATCAATCCACCCCAGCTGCCGCATGAACAGAAACATCGGTATCGCCGTCACCTCATGGGGAATCATCATCGCACTTAGCAGGATGAGAAATACCACATTACGTCCTTTAAACGGAATTTTGGCGAATGCGTAACCGGCGAGGGAAGCAAAAAATACTGTTCCTAGCACAACCAACGCAGAAATGTAGATACTGTTCCAATAAAAACGGTGAAACGGAATCAATCGAAAGACATCGATATAGTTCTGAAATCGGAAAGTATCCGGTATCCACTGCGGTGGATAGGTGAATATGCTCTGGGGTTCCTTGAATGATGTCGATATCATCCAGATAAATGGCACAATCATAATGAGGGAAATCAGAGTCAGCAACAAATACGTCCCCAGGGTACTTCCTATCTTGCGCCCCGAAGGACTAGGCATCGCCTTCATTGAATACCCACCTCTTTCGGAGCTGCCATTGCAGCAGCGTCAGAATTAGCACGATAAAGAACAGCACATATGCGAGAGCAGAAGCATAGCCAAACTGAAATAATTTGAATGCTTTTTCCCAGATATAATAAACCAATACCTTTGTGCTGTTGCTCGGCCCGCCTTGGGTCATCACATAGATCTGCCCAAATACTTTGAGTGAACCAATCACGGTCATGACCACTGTCAAAAACACTGTTGGCGTGATCATGGGCAGCGTGACGTGAAAGAAGGTTCCCCTTTTGCCCGCCCCGTCTAATGTTGCTGCTTCGTACAGTGAACGCGGTACCTGCTGAATGGCTGCAATGAACAGCACCATATTCAGACCTACATTTTTCAGCACACTTGTCACAATCACCGCCGGCATTGCCAAATCTTCATTGTATAGCCAGGCCGGACCCTTGATGCCGGCCATCAACAGAAGCTGATTAATCAATCCTGACTCTGTTGCATACATCAGCTTCCACACGATGGCCCACACGATCAACGAGGTCATGACCGGAACAAAGATTGCTGTCCGGAAAATTCCGATGCCCCGCAGATTTCTAGATAGCAGCAACGCGAGCAGCAGGGCGAGCACAATATTAAGCGGTACCAGCCCCACTGTGAAATAAACCGTATTGGCGAGCACTTTCCAGAACATGGCGTCTGTCATAATATTCCGGTAATTATCCATTCCAATAAAATGATGATCCCCCAGCAGCGGCCAATCGGTTAGACTCATGTATAACGCGAGACCCATGGGAAATAACAGCAGCAGGGTAAACCCAAGCACCATCGGCGATACAAAAAGCCACCCCGCGATCTGGGCCTCTCTGGCGAGCGGCCCCCCTCTTTTGCGCTTGCGTGAATGGGTCACAATCAGCCCTCCTTTATTAGACTTTTCCTCTGAAGCTGGGGTTGTTCTGGCATCGGAGTGGCAAGTGTAAATATTCTTTAGTTCAACTTATATAGTCTGGACGGTTCAGACAGTCCACCGCATTGCGGAACTCATTCACAGCCCTTCGCAGCTGTTCCTCCGTGTTGCCAGTCACGACCGCTCCAAGCATAATCGCCTTTACCCCGGTATCGCGCAGCACCCGAACATCCTCCGGCACCAGCTTTCGCTGGGAAGGAACCAATACCGGTACCTGGGCTTGCAAGACCAGACGGCGATACTTAAGCACATCCGCGAAGCTGAGCGGTGTACCGTATTCTTTTCCAGGTACAATGGATGCCTCCAGAGCGGTGAAGCCGAAGTGAGCTGCCGATGTTACGAGGGAAGCATCATATTCCTCATTGATCGCAAACGTTGGGTCCAGCCCCAAGTCATTGAGCATGAAGGAAGGCAAGTGATGTGCATAGATGGAATAGAAATCAAAGCCCAGCCCGGAAAGCCCCTCCACATCCTCTCGCCTTGCTCCATCAATACTGCCAGAAGGTACGACCCCAAGCGGACCACCAAACTCACTTCGGATCGCCCGAAACACCTCGGCATACATGTCTAATGGACCAAAATGATTCCCGCTGGCGCGATGACCGACATTATAATGCACCTTCAGTGCATCAGCGCCCTCTTCCATGGCTGCCCGAGCCAAACCAATATCATTCTCAGGCAGACTGACCACCAGCGACAGCGGTTTCCGTTCAAGTAATTCTTTGAATTTGCCCATCGTTCTCACCTCCGGTTTCGATCGAATGATTTAGGGTTGCAACACACTTTGGATCTCTTCCTGCATTTGTTTCAGGTTATCCTCAGCTGTCGCTGTTTTTGCAAATAGTCGGTCAAATCCCTGCAATACCGCATTGTCGATATCCTGCCAACGGATATGACCGGGAATTAATCGCGCTTTTGGCATTTCATCAATAACGGCCTGCACGATATGCTCTTTGCTCGGGTTATTCGGCTGAAGAATGAATGCGTCTGAATTCAGAACAGAGGTACGCGGAGGCACAAAGTAGGTGGCTGTCGCCTGAATCCCCTGCTCACTGGCAAAATACTTCAACAGCTTCTTCGTTTCCTCTGGATGTTTGCTGTCGTTGAACATGGCATATCCGGCCTGCCCCAGCATCGGCACACTGCCTTGAGAACCGGAAGGCATAGGAGCGATGCTCCATTCAAAATCCGTAATTTCCCTTGTTTTTGAAACATAGCTGTAATTATCAAAGAACATGCCCACATTACCCGCATCAAAGCTGACCTGTTCGCCCGCCTTCGGGTGTGATTCATCGGTGAACATCATGCGCTCCAGTAATTCAAAGGTCTGTATGCCATAGGCATCGTTCCAGGTGAACGTTGTCATGCCTTCGTCGAATGGACCGCTTCCATTGGACCAGGAGTAGGAGGAGAGCACCGCCCAGGTCTTCCAGTCGCGAAAAAAGTTGGCGCCATAGACTCGGTTGGTCGCATCCTTACTGGCAATGGCTTTGGCGGACTCTTCGAACTGTTCCCATGTCCATTGTCCTTGGGTGGCAAGTGTGTTTGGATCAGTCAGGCCGGCCTTGTCGAACAGCGTTTTATTGTAAAACATGACCACCGGAGGTGTAGAAAAAGGTAGCCCCAGCAGTTGGTCGCCATCACGGAACAAATCCAATGTACTTGGAATATAATCATCCAGCTTAAACTGTGCATCACCCTTGAACTCGGATACATCGGCCAGAATGTGGTTGGACTTGAATTGTGGCACCATTCGCTCCGATACCCAGGCGAGATCGGGAAGAGAGCCTCCGGCGGCAAGCACCGAAATTTTTTGCTGGTATTCTGCGAAAGGTACGGATTCCATCGTTACTTTGATGCCTGGATTTTCCTTGGTGAAGTCATCGATCAGCTTGTTGTATACATCCATATGCGCCTGATTGCCCCACATCATGAACTTCAGCTCGACCTCTCCATTCTCTCCGCTTGAACTGCCAGATTCACTGTTAGAATTGGAGCTTGCGCACGCGATTGAAGCCATCATCATGAGTACAAACACCAGTATCAGTCCTGCTTTTTTCATGGAAATCCCCCTTATGGACGTCGTGGTATACATGTGCAACCAAAGTATAACGAAAGCATCGTTCCCTCATAAATCACGTCAACTACAGAAATGGTATGGTTTTTCAAGAGATACTGAATCGGTCTCGATATTCTCCTGCGGTCCATCCCACCTGCTGCTTGAACACCAGCATGAAGTGTTTGGGGCTCTGATGCCCGGATAACCGTGCCACATCATAGATTTTAAGACCCGTGTTGATCAGCAACCACTTGGCCCGCTCCATACGTGCCTCAGTGATGTATTCGGAATAATTGATGCCTATTTCGTTCTTGAACAACTGGCTTAAATAAGTAGGGTTCAAGTTAACGAGGTCTGCTATCGTCTGAAGTCGCAGATCTCCATCGGGATGCTGCTTGATGTGCTCCTTCACATCTCGGATAATCTTCCGCGTATCTCCACCAGCGTGTTCTGTTTTCCCAGATGACTCAGGGATAGAAAGGGTTGAAATACCGTATCTGCGATCCAGTAGCAACTGAATCTTTTGTATGCATAATGCCAGTTCATAGCGATCGATTGGCTTCAACAGGTAGTTCAACACCCCAAACTCCATCGCTCTGCGTGCATATTCAAACTCGCCGTAGCCGCTAATGATGAGCATTAACAATTCAGGGTACATGTCTCTGGCTTTGCTTACCAAAGTTAGTCCGTCCATTTCACGCATGCGGATATCCGTGATTAACACATCCGGCACCTCACATCTCAGAAAATTCAATGCCTCGGTACCGCTCGACGCTTCGCCCGTTACCTGAAACTGGGAAGACGCTTGTACGATCAGCTCCCTTAGTCCCTGACGGATGACCATCTCATCCTCTACAAGCAATACTTTATACATGCGCTTCAATCCCCTTTCGGTAGAAGTTGAATGGATATCGTGACCACCAGTCCCTGCCCGGGACTTCCATCAATGCTTAGGCTGCCGCCTTCTCCATACATGAGGCGAAGCCTCTGAACGATATTGTTAAGCCCCAGACTGTCCCCGGCATGGCAACGTAATGCCTCATTGGAAGGCTGTTTCGATATGGATTCGTTTAACTCGTCAATCTTTGCCTGAGTCATTCCCTTACCGTTGTCTCGTACGCTAATCAGCAGCTCCTGGTCGAATGTCAAGGCAGATACCCAGATTACTCCTCCATTTTCCTGCCCTTCAATGCCATGGTAGACGGCATTCTCCACCAGCGGTTGCAGTACCAGCTTGGGAATCAAATACTCGGTTATCCCTTCTTCGATGTCATAGATAATCTCTAACTTGCCGTCATAACGTACCTGCTGAATGCGTACATAGGATTGTACAAAAGCCAGTTCTTCCCCAAGTTGAACCATCCGGTCCACCTTATCAATCGTATAGCGCAGCAACTTGCCAAGCGCCGTCACCATGTTCGACACCTCAGCATGCTTCTGGCGAATGGCCATCATGTTAATGGACTCCAGCGTGTTGTATATAAAATGGGGATTCATCTGGCTTTGTAACGCTGACAACTCTGCCTCCCGCTCTTGAATGCCCAGCAGGAACACCTCATTGAACAGTCGATGAATCTCTTCCATCATTCGGTTAAAGCCCCGGCTCATCTGTCCGAATTCATCACTACTGAAGTGTGCTACCCGCTGGCTAAAATCTCCCTGCTCTACCCGAATCATGTGGTGCTTCAGTCGAATCAGTGGCCGGGTGATACGATAGGATAACAGAACCGCCAGAATCGCTATACCCGCCATACACAACACTGCGAACCATATTGTAAAGGTAAGCATCTCACCCGACTCCTTTTGAATCACGGCAATAGGTGTAAGACTGATCACCGAAAGCCCGGAATAGCTGGAATGGTGTTGTACATAGAGATAGGGCTGCCCATCCAGAACAACTTTTTGGTTTCCTGCATAGCTTTGAAGCTGTCCCTGCATTAGCAACTGGTCGTACGCAGACATTCCTCCGGTTGAGGTTCGTTCGAACAGAAGACGCTGCTTGCTGTCTACAATCATCAGGCTTGCATCTTGCTCATAATTCAGATTGGATAACAGTTGGCCGAAAGCCTCCAGACGGATGTCAATCAGAATGTACCCCAATCGCTGGAGCGTACTCGGATCTCGAAGCACTCTGCCCACCGATATATACGATTCTTGCTGACCGCCCGTGTAATAGCTGGGTTGATGTGGAGGAAGCAGGCGCCATGTCCCTTCCGAGTCTTCAAGCTCTGCAAACCAATCATCCTGCCTGCTGTCCCATACCGGCTTGACCGCCAGTGAATCGAGATTGGAGAACAAAATGCCGCTGTTGCTGATCAGATGAATTCCACGAATCTCGGGCCGGTCATAAGCTTGACCCGATGTGTAAAGCTTCATTTTCAGATAATCCTCAGACCTCGCCCATGTACCCGAACCCATTGAAGCGTTGTATTTGCCCAGAATGCCAAGCACCATCTGATCGTAAAGCGGCAAGAGCGACAACCGCTCAAAGTCCTTCAGCAGCCGATTCAGATTAGCGTTAATCTGGCGAACCATATCAATGGTGAACTGCTCGGTCTTGCGATCCATCGTCTGCGAGAAATGCTTGTAGTTCATCACTCCCTGCAAGCTTAGCGGCAGCAACGTCAGCGCCAGGAACAACAGGAGCAACTTGGTGCGCAGGTTTACATTTTTTCCGAAATAACTGTGTATCTTGTCCATCATTTCCGTTCATCCCTCCCTCTCCCGATCATTGTATGAGCCCCCTTCACAGATCAATCTGGATATAACTGGGGTCATCATATCCAGTTTTAATGATCATCCGCTATCCTGCCAATCCTGGAATTGGTACGGAATTTCAAGTTATCCGCATTAGTTTCAGAAGAACGCAAAAAAGCCGACTGTATCGCTACAGTCGACTACGCTATTTCTATAGAACACATCCGCTAAGTTAATCTAGCAAAACAATCAGTTGAGTAAAACAAAAAACCGACTGCATTATGCAATCGGTTGTCTGTTCCTGAGATGGCTTTTATATTTGAATCGATTATATTCATTAATAAGCTCGTCCAGTACCATGGACTGTCGGAGGACTTGGTTGTCCTGCATGCCATGATTCTCCGCCAAACGACTCAACTCTTGCCTGTTCCGTTCGATTTTATCTGTGATCTGTACCGGTTCACTCACAGCATGCACCCCCTCTTTGTATAACATTTTAGGATACATTGCCAAAAAATTCATATTATATTCCTTTGCAGAATAAAATATTTATTTACATAGAGATACTTTCAACATCAAGCAATTTGCATAGAGAGTTGACGTCTCTTCTTTTCTACAAGATGTGGGCAAAGAAAATTATAACATGTCTACATATCGTATTCGAGAATACACGAATCCTTTACCGTTAAAGTGCGTTATGGACATATTATCCATTTTATCCTAAGTATCTCTTGCACCTTTCTCACGCGAGAAGTTAATAAATTTATCGAAAAGTAATCTATTTGTATAGATAATTTTCATCACCGTTCTGCATACCAAAATAACGAAGTCTGTAGCCCTCTCGATAACGAGCACGCAATGGATTAATGAAGGAGTCATTCTCAAACTCAATGTAACCTGTTAAATAGAGTAGGATCAGATATTCCTCAAAACGTTTATTGCCAAGAGTCATCTCACTCTCTTCCATTCCATATAATACTTCGATTTCAAGAATTAATAGAAGAGAAAATCCTCGCACAGTGGAATTGATTATCCATGCAAATTCCAGTGGCTCATGGATATCTTCATCCTTGTTCAGGCTAATTAATTGCTTGGTTCCCCTCTCATCCTTAAATACATAAGCTGCAACCGCCTGATCAAATCCGGCATATGGGTCGTTGCGTAAGTCGGAAAACTCCTCTAAATCTACCTTTTCAGCGTAGTATTTCTGTGTGAGTCGATCATGAATCTGCTCTAAAGTGAATGGATTAGGAATGTCCAAAGTTATATATTTGTCGTAAAGCTTCTGAATATCAATCTGCAAGGGCGAATCCTCTTTTCGTTATACCATATTTAATGAGCTACTATAACTTTAAACTCTTAGTAAGTCGAATATATCTATTAATTAGTTCATCTAGAACCCTAGACTGTTGAAGAACTTTATAGTCTTGCATGCCATGTTCTTCTACCAAGAGACAAAGATGTTGTTTACTCTGTTCTATTTGGTCTCTGATCTGTATCAGTTCACTCACTGCATGCACCCCTTTTTCAACCTATTCTAGGGTACTTTCTCTAAACAATAGATAATCGAATACTTTGCAAAACCTTAAAGAAGTTTATGTGCATTACCACGAGCTCATATGCTTTGTAGAGTAGGATTTTAGATATAATTTTCTATACTCCGGTTTGTTATTAGTCCAGTGTACAGTTCTTCCTGTTCAATTGTTGCTTGACTTCTAAACTTCCCATAAAGATCAATCAATTTAATAGACATAAGATCATCACTACTACTTGAAGCTAGTTTCAAACTTGTCAGCAAAGCTTCAATACCAATCGTATACTTTTGCTGGTTGAGTCTGTACTTCGCTAACTCATAATAAAAGCGTATATACCTATGGTTTAACATCTGCTGGTTGTAGGTTCCTTCTAAATGTCTCTCCGTATTAAAATCTTGAATATACGAATCAAATCTATCCAATGCAAAATCAATGTTCAACAAGTGTTGATTGGCTGACTGAACAATATTTACGAATGCTATTAAGATTTCTTGAGGATTGGATTCAAGGTAATCTAAATAAGATTCAATAACCTCATGCTCTCCACTACCTAAACGATATAAATACCGATTCCCTTCTGCCCATCCTTTGAACCGATCAATTAATATCTGCTCTTCCTCAGTCGGGTTAGAAACTTCAACAACTTTTGCATAAACATCTGTGTATTCCAGCGCCTTTTCAAATTCCTTACGTGCTTCACATACACTTGCCTTCAATAAATTTGCATATGCTTTGTATGTGAATATGGGATAAAAAGCAACCCTATTAATATTTTTCAGCCTTCGAGATTGAAGTTCGAGCTGAAAATCAACTTTCCGTTCAAGTGCATCCGCCAATTTATCGACTTTATCCCAATGATGTATTGTGTTATAAACATTTGCTAGGTCCTTGATTGCATCCAATTGGATCTCTTCATCGAGCTTCTCAATATATGGCTCAAATTTTATCGCTGCACTTAGATTATCCAATTGTTTAATGGTTTTATGGAGCAAAAAAATACGGTACTGACATAAAGCCAACCGCTCCGAATGCTGATATTTTTCTCCCTCTGCCACACATTCATATAAAATAAGTGCAGCTTCATTGAACCCTTTCGTAAAAAAACTTTCAGCCACACCAAATAACTCTTCAATGTACGATCGATCGTCTGTCACATGAATAATGACTTGTTGAATACAATCCAGCTTGTTAAGTTCGGCACACCCATATAGATATGGTTCTAATCGTCTCCAGTGAGGTGCAGATTCAATGAAGGATTCTACTCCGTAACTTTCATAAAAGTAACCTTTTTCCAATCTCATGCCTGAAGTGATCTGATCCAGTTGGTTCATAGACATTGGTCTGCTGCCTTTAAGAATGGCACTCAACGTTCCAACGTTAACACCAGTAATATCAGAGAATTGTTGCAATTTAAATCCATGTTCCCTCATGTGATTCTCAATATATGTGCGTATCGTAGGTGCAAGTTTCAATTCTCCCACCTCCATCAACCAAATGGAATTAAATATTCAATAATTTATAATAAATGTAATTCTAATCTTGTGTGTTACATTGGTCAATCTCCGCATAACAAAAAAACTCACCC
The DNA here is from genome assembly GCF_038002545.1 of Paenibacillus sp. FSL K6-2393. NCBI lineage: Bacteria > Bacillati > Bacillota > Bacilli > Caryophanales > Paenibacillaceae > Paenibacillus > Paenibacillus sp. FSL K6-2393. The sequence goes on along the minus strand of NZ_JBBOCU010000002.1, from coordinate 426,179 downwards.
CCAATTCCGGAAGTAAGTTTATAGCAATCAACAAATTTCTGATTTAATAACTACAGACCGCCGCCTCCATGCACATGGAATAATGCTTGAATAGGTGACACATCATCGAGAGTAACCAATTGACTAACGTTAATAACAATAAAGCTAAGCAAGATTAAATGCAGGATTTTCTTTTTTATCATAATATCTCTGAACCTCCATCATTATTAATTTATACTGATGCTCAATTTCAGCATTTGCGATATTTCTATATTTCTCATATAACGCTACACAATGGATAATATCTGTTTGATTTTTTATTTTGACGGCTTCCCTCAAACAATGCATCAGCTGCTTCAGACCTTCTGGATATTCACAACGATTGAGATGGTAGATGGTCCGTTCAAGTAAAAACGTGATGTACATATCTAATTCCACCTGTTCAGTATATCCCTTTAATCGCGTAACTTCTGAAGTAATCTGGTCACTGAACTTGTAGATGATATCATCAATATTATGATCAAATTTATTAGCTGCCTCTAAAATATTTATCATTGCGGGCAGCAATTCCATTTTATTTTGCTCTATATAATTCACGTAAGCCGGCAAAATACCTTGATCTCCCATCATTAACTTATACAGATAGGTATTTGCTTCCGTCCAGCCCTTGAATTTATCAATATAAATCTGATCTTCTTCATCAGGTTCAGCAACTTTTGTTAGACTGGCGTAGAGCTCTGTATATTGTAGAGCTTCTTCGTAGCGTCCTTGTCTCTCACATGCGGAAGACTTCAGCAAATTTGAATATGCTCTATATACAAACAAAGGATATGCCGTTATCCGATCACTTTTATCCGTTTTTTTCTTTGTATAGGATTGCAAAATTTTAGTTTTCTGCTCCAGGTCTTCGGCCAAGTCAAATACCTTGTCCCAGTATCTTAGAGCCAAGTATGTATTCGCCAGGTCTTTTATCGCATCCAACTGCCGTTCCTCATCCAGCCGATTAATATATGGCTCAAAGTGCACAGCGGCCCGCAGGTTATCATGTTGATTCTGACCAAGCGAGAGGGTGAAGATGCGATACTGGCACAGAGCCAGACGTTCCGAATGTTGATATTTCTCACATTCCGCCACACATTCGTACAACATCCGTGCAGCCTTCGTCTGTCCACGTTCAAGCATGCCTTCCGCCATCTCGAACAACTCCGAGATATACGAGCGATCATCCGTCACTTCCTGGATAACCTTATGAATACATTCCAGCTTGTCCAATTCAGCACAGCGTTGCAGGAATGGTTCCAGTCTCCTCCAATGAGGTGCCGATTCCACGAAACATTCAGCCCCATAAATCTCGTAGAAATACCCCTCTTCCAGCTTCATGCCTTGGGTAATCAGATCCAGTTGCGCCATAGCGATGGGCCGAGTCCCCTTAATAATTGCGCTAAGCGTTCCAGCGTTAACTCCCGATATATCGGCAAAATACTGCAGGGTGTACCCCTGTTTCCTGATGTAATCCTCAATATATGAGCGTATCGTAGTTGTAGGTTCCATGTATCCCACCTCCACAATGAAAATCCATAATTTTGAATTTATATGATAAGCACAATTTTAATCCTAAATTTTACAGCGGTCAATAAAAATCGTGGCAATTTCCTTCACATGTATGCAATTATGCCTGATTGTTCCTGCTTATAGAAAAAATCCATTAGAAGAATCCGTGAGAACGTGATACATTTAATCCAACTTACATATCCTAGTATTTCAATAGGATTATACGACACAGGAATTATCAATTCAGTTCGAGGAGAAGGTCAGATGAAATTTGCCTTGTTTAGTCTCATGATGAATCTGCCTAATGCCGTAACCGGGGAAGCTCTGACGACTCAGCAGAAATTCCACAATATATTAGAGCAAGCAAAGCTGGCTGAACGACTGGGATTCGATGCCTATGGAATCGGTGAACGACACGGTGCGCCTTTTCTATCTTCCTCGCCACCTGTCGTATTAACCGCAATAGCCGCAGCAACCACACGCATTCGGTTACTAACCACCGTTACTGTTCTTAGTATACTTGATCCGGTCCGGGTTGCCGAGGATTATGCCACGCTGGATCAATTATCGGGCGGACGGCTGGAGATGATCATCGGGAAAGGCAATGACCCTCGGCACTATCCGCTGTTCGGCATAAGCGAAGAGGAACAATGGGATTCACTTGATGAACGCTATCATTTGCTAAAACGACTTTGGTCTGAAGAGAATGTAACCTGGCAGGGAACGTATCGCACTCCTCTTGAGGGAGTGACCACGTGGCCCAGGCCGCTTCAGCAATCCATCCCGATCTGGCATGGTAGCGCGTCCAGCACGGTCTCGACCGAACTCGCTGCCAAATATGGCGAGCCGCTCTTCACGTCGAATTCTTTTCACCCTCAGGCCAAATACAAAGCGTTAATTGATCATTATCGGGAGCGCCTCGATTATTATGGTCATGATCCGCAGCAAGCCGTAATTGGCTCTGGTGCCGGCAGTCTCTATCTGGCGGATACGGGTGAAGAAGCCATTCGCCGTTATAAGCCATATTATGAAGCGTTCCATGCCACTGCCGCCGCACAGCATAATCAGTCTCCCTTCACCGATCTGGAGGATAACATTGCACGAGGCCCTGCGTTAATCGGCAGTCCGGAGCAGATCATTGAGAAAATTCTGGACTATCATGCCGCTTACGGACATCAGGTGCTGAGTATCAGCGTAGATGGACTGACGCATAGCGAGCAGTTGGAGCAAGTGGAGCGTTTTGCCAAGGAAGTTGCCCCTGTATTACGCCGCGAACTGCCCAGTTCGGTATGGAATGAACCCCCGGTGTTAACCCAGCACTCATCCTTCCTTTCCTCTAATGCTACAGATTCATGGCCCACAGCCATCTCACCTATATTCCAGGTCTAACAATCTCCCACGTACAATATACACGTGCTCCTTCCAGGGTGATTCCTACGAATCGCCCTCTTCCCTCTTCCTCCCAGTTGTATCGCCGCTCTCTCTGTACCTATTTGGCCTGAATGCCTTCAAACAAGGAACGGAGCAACACATCTACAAACGCATCATCCATCGCTTCCCCCGTCACTAACATACGATAGAACACCGGCCCATAGATCAGATCAATGTACAGTCCACTGTCCACCCCTGCCTTCAATTCGCCGCGCTCCACGCCCTTCTCCAGAATTCCCCGAGCTTCACGCCGACGTGGTTGGATATATCTTGTGCGGTATTCTTCGGCAAGCCCTTCATCCGACTGCCCTTCCCCAATAATCTGCGTAATCACTTTTCCTTCCCGACTGGTCAAAAAACGAACCAGATTACTCGCATGTATACGTATATCCTCCAATACCGAGCCTGTATCCGGCACTGGCAATCTTGCCGTTGCCGCAGACATATATCCGTCCATGATAACGGCCCCTTTGTTCGGCCACCATTTGTAGATGGTCGCTTTGCTCACCTGTGCACGTTCAGCAATCTTCTCGATTGTAACCGCCCCGAATCCGTGCTCCAACAACAACTCATACGATGCTGTAAGAATGGCATTCTGGGTTTCCATGTTACGTGGACGTCCTCTTTTGGCAGTCATCTTGAGCCCTCCTGGATGTATAAAGTATATTTAATCATCAGTAATATTCATAAAAACGATACGTTCATTATACTAAAATGCGATGAGTACACACAATTCCATCCTCCGCTCACCTTTTCATCCTCATTAACTTTCTCATTAAAATATGTAGAGCCTATTTACAATACTATACGTTTAGTTTATTATATATTTGTAATTAATGAACACAACGTTTAGTAATTGACGATTTTAATATTAACTGTTTATTGCGAATACAAATGTAGAATTGTGGAGGATGATTATCATGGATATGGATATGGATATGAGACAACAAGTGAAGAAGGCACCTGTGCCCACATGGATTATTTTTTTGTTGGCATCCGCTTGTGGATTGATCGTGGCAAACTTGTATTATGCTCAGACCGTTATCGGACCGATCAGCATAACCACGGGTCTTTCTTCTGCCGCTGCCGGATTGATCGTAACGTTGACTCAGATTGGTTATGTTATTGGTTTGTTATTCATCGTGCCGCTCAGTGACATTACCGAGAATCGGCGTCTGGTCGTGCTTTTCCTCATCGCACTGGTCGTTGCCCTGATTGCTGCGGCTTTCTCACCCACCGCTGTTGTATTTCTGACTGCCTCTCTATTCATTGGTATAGGTTCTGTGGTCGCTCAAATTCTGGTGCCCTATGCGACATATCTTACTTCCGAAGAACAGCGCGGACGGGTTGTTGGCAATGTAATGAGTGGTCTGTTGCTGGGCATCATGCTGGCTCGTCCTGTCGCAAGCTTTATCACCAGCCTCTTCGGATGGCAGACCGTCTTTGTATTCTCCGCCATTGTCATAACACTTCTAATGCTGCTTCTGTCACGTGCTCTTCCTGCTCGCCAGCCTGAACCCACCTTGAAATACGGGCAATTAATCGTGTCCTTGGGCACACTGTTCAGAACGATGCCGCTGCTGCGCCGCCGGGCGTTTTATCAGGCCAGTCTGTTTGGTGCTTTCAGCTTGTTCTGGACCACGGTTCCGCTGAGACTGGCTAACGATTTTGGCATGTCACAGCAAGGCATTGCCTGGTTCGCTCTGGCTGGTGTCGGAGGTGCTATTGCCGCTCCCATTGCCGGAAGACTGGCTGATCGCGGACTAACGCGTATTCTGACGGGTGCTGCCATGGTGATCGCTGCTGCTTCATTCGGTCTTGCCTATGTGTTCCAGAGCCACTCCACGTTTGCATTGATCCTGCTTGTTATCGTGGCAATCACACTGGATATGGCTGTCTCAGGAAATCTGGTGCTGGGTCAACGCATCATCTACTCCTTAGGAAGTGAAGCGAGAGGGCGTGTGAATGGTATATTCATGTCGATCTTTTTTGTCGGCGGTGCGATTGGTTCATCTCTTGGAAGCTGGTCTTATGCTCACGGAGGCTGGAGTCTCACAACGCTGATTGGCCTGATCATGCCGCTGCTCGCTTTGGTGTATTACTTTACGGAAAAGAAAGCGGTAGTTGTCAGCAATGAATAGAATGAATATATCGCTGAATCCGAATAACGGAATAAGGGCAGAGCTAATCATCAAGATTAGCTCTGCCCTTATTGTTGTAATACTCACTTGGCTCCCTGTGACAGGAAGGTATCACTGTTATTAAGATGGATTCATCTACGTATTAGGCTTTACTGTGAAGGGTAACTTGGTACCCGTCTGGATCGGCAAATGTAAAGGTTCGTCCGAATGGTCCATCTATTGGTGCAGATGTAATTTGTACGCCTGCCGCAACAAGCTTGTCGTGGATTTCTTGCGTATCAGGAGCATGAAGCCACAGAGCGACACCAAGTCCTGGCTGAGCACCTGAACCGAGTTCTGTTCCTGGCAATAGGTCACGTAGAGCAAATGCAATAGGCTTGGTTTCAAAGACCACCGCATGAGGTGGTCCCGCCTGTGAGCGTACCAGGCCAAGATAGTTTTGATAAAATTCGGCAGAGCCTTCAAGATTGCTCACTTGAAGTGAAATGAAATCCGGTCCGATTACTGACATAATGTAATGATCTCCTTTATATATGGGGTTGGTTGTTTAGGTTATCTTGATCATACAAGACCGCTCTTGCCAACAGTATGTCAGTAGTGTTTTTACCTTTTTTCGATTTCTTCTCTTACTCGTTTTTTTCTTTTACACCAACACAGGCAGATGCGTAGCTGCATCATACTCCACCAACGGCTCACCGGCATGCAATTTACGCACCAAATCGGGGTTTGCAATAAATGGTCTGCCGAATGCAGCCAGATCTATGCTTCCCTTACCAATCGCGTGCTCTGCGGTCTGAATATCCAGATCCCCCACACCAATGATGATTCCATCCCACTGACTTCGAATCCGCTCGTGAAAGGACTGCTCACCATCCCACGCTTTTGCATAATGATCTGTTGAGGGATGCAAGATCGTAATTCCCGTCTCACGGAACAAGTTCAGATATGCATCGATCATCCCAGCTTTATCTGCCCAAGCATAGGATGCATCATCATCCTTTTTCTCTGAAAATCGTACCGATATGCGATCCACAGGGATCCCTTTTTTTACAGCCACAATAATATCCCGCAGGAACCGCAATCTACCCTCAGTGTCTCCTCCATATTCATCTGTTCTGTGGTTGGTCTTCTCATTAATAAACTGGTCGATCAGATACCCATGCGCAGCATGCAGCTCGATCCCGTCGAACCCTGCCAGAACTGCATTGCGGGCCGCCGTCTGAAAATGCTGAATCGTATCCGCTATATCCTGTGTACTCATCGCTTGGGGCACCTGATACGGCTTATGCAGCTTATGCACTCTTCCCTCTGCCGCAAGGCTGGAAGGTGCCACTGGAGTGGTTCCGATCAGATCGGAATGGGACAACCTGCCGACATGCCACAGTTGAGCAATAATGGTGCCGCCATGTCTGTGAACAGCATCCGTTACCCTTTTCCAAGAAGTCGTCTGTTCATCTGTATATAAACCGGGGATGCCGTAAGTGCCTTTGCCTGCCAGATTCGGGTTAATACCCTCGGTAATGATCAGTCCCACGCCATCTCGGGCACGCTGCTCATAATACGCCACCATCTCATCCGTCACGGTCCCCTCCCGATCATCAGCAAATCCCCGGGTCAACGGAGCCATCACCATTCGGTTCCTTAATTGCCACTGATGAATCGTTACCGGGCTTAATAGTGTTGAACGTGTATTCATGTTATCCATGTCATATCCCTACTCTCTTTGTCATTAGGGATATTGTACGGTGGCTCTGATATATCGTAAAATGATTGAAATATATAGTTGTATCTCTCAGAGAGATACCTGACATCAACATCTGCGGAAGCAATGTAAGTTAATCCACGTTCAGGAGGATACAGCATGGAACTTTCCGATATCGATATTGTTCTCGCGGTGGCACGTTCAGGGAAAATCTCACAGGCTGCCAAAGAACTGAATTACGCGCAATCCAATGTCACTACGCGCATCAAAAAACTGGAGCAGGAATATCGAATCCAGTTGTTCAACCGTTTTCCCAAAGGTGTTGTACTGACCTCCAAAGGAGAACAGTTCGTCCAGTACGCCACACGCATTCACAACCTTTTGCACGATCTGAAGCAGGATATGACCGATCCCGGTGAACCTTCAGGCACGCTGAAAATCGGCATTGTAGAAACGGCGGCATCCAGCCGCTTTATGGAAATTCTGAATGAATATCAAATAACCTACCCGAAGGTGTCCATTTCACTCGTCAACTCCACTTCACCCAAAGTACTGCGCAAGAAAATACAGGACTATGAGATTGATGGTGCTTTTATCAGCGGGGCTTGTGTGAAAGAAGGTTTGAAGGTGGAATACGAGATGCAGGACACCGTTCATATCATCTCCAAGAAGACAGACATACCACCCGAAAGCCTGTGCCAAGTATCGTGGGTTGTTTTCCCCGAGGGCTGCCCGTACCGTGAAATGACCGAAGAATTTTTGCAGGAAGAGAGGTTGTCCGCACGTAATATCATCGAAGTGAGTACGATGGAAAACCTGCTCAGCTGTGTGGAGTCTGGAATTGCTTTTACCATTATGCCGTGCAACGTTATTCACAAGAAACCGGATGATTTCTCCGTATTTGATCTGGCAGATCGCTTTACTCATACCACGACAACCTTTGTCCGCGGTGAGGATCGGTATGTCAGCAGTGCGCTGGATCAGTTCATGAAGCTGCTGAACCAGAAGTGCATTACGTTTTGATATAGATAACTTAGTCCCCCACTTTCAACCGCTGAACTTCTTGATCACTAAATGGACTAGAGCACATTGATCGAGACCATAAAAAAAGAAGGCACAAGGTACTCATTAAGAGTACTTTGTGCCTTCTTACCCTTTATAGCTATTCAATTAACCCTTACTCCACCTTGAATCGCGCAGCCGATTCGGCCAGCTTTTGCGTCAATTGATCGATCGTATCGACCATGTTTGCCAACTGCTGCACCGTGGAAGACTGCTCCATCATGGTTGCTGTTACCTCTTCAACCGAAGCAGATACCTGCTCTCCTGAAGCCGACAAACTATGGGCTGACTCCAGTACAACATCCTTGTTCTGCAACATCTCTTGCATCTGTCCTGCCATTGTAGCGATCTGTTGATTAATGACCGATACCTTCTCCAGAATCACATCAAACGCCTGACGAGTCTGCAAGACAAGCTCATCCTGTCTGGACGAGATGGTGTGAATCTCTGCAACACTTTGGTTGTTCTCGGCGACATCGGCCAGATTCTGCTCGATAATGCTGGAGATTTCCTTGGACTGGCGGGAACTCTGCTCTGCCAGATTGCGAATCTCCTCGGCCACAACCGCAAATCCTCTGCCATGCTCCCCCGCCCGTGATGCTTCAATTGAAGCATTCAATGCAAGCAGATTGGTCTGCTTCGCAATCTGGCTGATGGCTTCCGTGATCTGACTAATACTGCCCGAACTCGTTTGAAGTTTGACGGTAATCTCAGAGATTTTCTCCACTTCCCGTTCGTTCACTTCATTAATACGCATCAGTTCATTCACGACTTCATTCCCATTGTGGAATACCGTTTCGATCTCATCCGCTCTTGCCTTCACATCCTGTGCACTACTGTTCATGGCAGCCACTTTATCGCCAAAGGTGTTGAATTTACTTGCAATCTGCTCGGTATCTTCCGATTGAGCCTCCATCGCTTTTGCAATCCCCATGGACGTCGCCGAGGTCTCATCAATGGATCTTGCCGTCTGTCTGGATGTCTCCTCCAATTCCTGAGTACTGGCCTGAAGGACATGGATTGAATTATTCATATCGGTAATGAGGTTCCTGTTCTGCTCCACCATACCATTAAAGCTCTCCGCCAGATCCTTGAATTCACTGTTATATCTGCCATTGGCCTTAACGGTCAGATTGCCTTGAGCAAGTTGTTGGAACAGCCCGATCAGACGAATGATAGGTCTTGTAATACTACGAGAAATCAGCAATCCCACACCGATAGCCAGAGCAACTCCGATCAAGGTCACGATAAGCATTTGACGTTGGATATCCTCTATTGGGCGCTTGATATCATCATAATCGTCAATAATCACCACGGAGAGATCTGCACCAGGAATCTGATTAATACGATAGTAGATGTCATCTCGATCCATTGAAGTGATTTTCACTTTGTCGGTAGCTCTGGCCTCCATAAGTTCCATGGCTTCCTTGTCCTCTTCCAGCGTTTGTCCCACAATGGAAGGGTCCAGTGAATCATACATGATGATGCCGCTCCGGCTCAGCACTTCAACTCTGCCTTGGGCATTGATTTTAATGTCTCCCAGTTGCCCCAGGAAAAAGCTGCTGTCCACCGACATAGCAAGCACACCCAGGATATTCCCCTGTTCATCGATGATAGGCTCCGAGAATACAATAATGAGCTTCTTGCCAGTCTTAGAGACGACCGCGTCACTGATGAAGGATTTCCCCTGTATAGACTCCTGGAAATATTCCCGATCTCCCCGTGACTGCCCAATGACTTCTGGCATGGTTCCCGCCACCATGGTTCCTTCCTTATCAAACACGAACAGATCTGGCTTGCTTCCTTCCGTTTCCGATATACTGTCGGTCAAGATCGTATTGGCCTTATTGAAATACGGGTTCTCGTCCGAGAAAAATTCTTCATCCGTCATGTCAGTTGTATTACGCAGCTCCAAGAGTTCCTTGAAGGTATTATGTACGGATATCGCATGACTCAATTGTTGCTGAAGTTGCATCGCTGTCCAAAGCCCTTCCCCAAGGCGGTCAGCCATCACATTAATCTCATCCTTGCTTTTCCTGACCACAACATCAGATGAAATCATATAACTTGTGGTCGTTGCACCAAGCAGAACCAAAACAACCAATACACTGATCATGAAAGGCAGTTTGATTTTAAGCGACATATTTTTGATCCTATGCCCTAACCCTTTTCTTTTCCCCATTTCCCACTTCTCCCCACTTCCCTGAACCATATGCATCTGAACGATGTACATACATTATCGGAAAAATCCATAGTAGAATTGATCATTTAGGGAGATATTGCCACTGTTTTCTTTTTTTCTGATAGCAACATAAAAAAATGGCCTGTCAGATCGACTATCCATCTTTGGAATGGATGTTGCCGTTACCTAACAGACCGTTTTAAATTTGGTAATGATTCAATTACGTTTACTTACGCAATCTCCGAGAACTTAGCGCGTGGTGGCCATTCTGCAGGAATGTACTGCGCGTATTCTTCATCTGTTCAATCCGTCGTTCAGCCAGACGATCTGCGGCAACATAGGTTGCGATGCCTTCGGTACGTGAGCTTTCGAATATTTTCTCCAGATTGGAATAGATCTCTCCGATCTTGCTCCATGCTCGATCCGCATTATAACCGTTTAGCTCATCCGCAATGTTAATTACACCACCTGCATTGATAACATAGTCAGGCGCGTAAACGATGCCCATATCATACAGCTGATCCCCATGACGGGTCTCCAGCAGCTGATTATTGGCACAGCCCGCTACAACCTTCGCCTTAAGTGTCTTGAGCGTATCGTCATTAATCGTACCGCCCAGTGCACATGGTGCATAGATATCACACTCCACACTAGTAATGTCTGCGGGATCAACAGCTGTCGCGCCGAAGCGATCCACAGCCTGTTTCACCGAGTCCTTATGGATATCCGTAACGATCAGATGTGCACCTTCCTCATATAGATATTTGCACAGATGCATCGCCACATTGCCGACACCTTGGACCGCTATCGTTTTACCCTCCAGCAGGTCGGTACCAAATGCTTCTTTGGCTGCTGCCTTGATCCCCCGATATACACCCCAAGCCGTTGCAGGTGATGGGTTACCGGATGAACCATAGCTCGGTGAGATGCCTGTCACATAGTCCGTTTCCTGATAGATCAGGTTCATGTCCTCTTCCGTTGTTCCCACATCTTCGGCCGTGATATAACGTCCGTTCAACCCTTGAATATATCGTCCAAACGCTCGAAACATGGCTTCGTTTTTGTCGCGCCTTGGATCTCCGATAATAACGGTTTTGCCGCCGCCCAGATTCAGTCCGGATACCGCATTCTTATATGTCATACCACGGGCAAGGCGCAGGGCATCTTCAATGGCGGCTTCTTCTGAAGCGTAAGTCCACATCCGTGTGCCTCCCAGCGCAGGGCCGAGTGTTGTGTCGTGTATGGCGATAATTGCTTTTAACCCTGAATTTCGATCCTGGCACAGAACCAGTTCCTCATAATCGTGATGCTCCATTGCTTCAAACCAACTCATGTGCTAACCGTCTCCTCCAACCATTTTTGCGATCTAATCGCATTGTTCTCTATTCATTGACCATCCTCTATTGTACCCATGAATACCCAGTTTGTGCAAAATCACATCGCAATGTCAGAGAAACATCGATCGATGTTTCTCTGACATTGCGAGAGCAAAGCTGTCGAATTTCAGATTATAATTCTATCGTCTATCAATAGAAAAACCTCTCTCCCTTACAGGACAAAGGTACACTTCCCTCAACAGCCTCATCTTAATCGCCCCAAGTAGGCCACTTGATCGTTCACATTTAAGGGAGCGTCTCAACCACATTGATTGGATGCAAATCGCCATCTACAGCGAATGAGGCCTGCCCCGTCTCTTCGGAGACAACCAGCACAACCGCATCCGTCAATTCACTGAGTCCCAGTGCTGCCCGATGACGAGTCCCTATTTTTCGTTCATGCACTTCCGCTTGCGACAACGGCAGCACATTACCAGCGGATACAATCTGATTGCCACGAATCAACACAGCCCCGTCATGAAGTGGCGCACCGGGAATAAACAGCGATTCCAGCAACGCATGTGTCACTCTTGCATCCACAGTCACGCCTGAGTGAATGATCGACTCCAACGGAATCTCCCGTTCAATCACAATCAACGCACCATATCTCCGGTCAGATAGATGCTGTACGCTCGATGTTAATTCGGCAAACTTCTCGGTAAAGGGTGACAGATAACAATCCAGATAAAACGAAGAGGCGAGCACCTCAATCTGCTTGATCTCCGCTCGAATCTCTGCAAATTGCCCTAGCAGACAGACACTGTCATTTTCAAAACGGGATAACGTCATGTTCATTCGATCCGCTACACGATGGAGGTCTGCCTTGAGCTTCTGCCTCATCGAGGAACTGTCACAGTCTGCTTGCTGAGTCATCATTCGCCGCCTCCTCTGGTTGGCTTGGGCTTCACGCCACATCATTAGTACCCATACCTTCCCCTCTGGAGCAGATATTTATGCAATGGCAGGGCGGTATGAACTAATCATGTTCATGAATGTAACTGATATAACAAGCAGAAAAAGAGCCTGCCCGCGAAACGAACTTTCCACGGGCAGGCCCTATTCTCGCATTGATTTTGATGTCTACTTCACTTATTGTGCTTTTCCGTATGAACCTGCCTTAAATGTAGTCGGATCATACCATTTGTACCCTGCCGCAGGTGCAGCCCATGGCTCAAGTTGCGGCTCGGTTGATGCAGCCGGAGCTTCCATCGAAAGCAGGCTTGTGGCCGTATCCAATGTCAGTCCTGGCACTTGTGCCAGACTGGTGTAGCTCTCTTTGACCGCAAGCCATTTCACGGTATTCACAAGGAACGTTGCATCATCCACTTCTTTGAATCCATCATAGGTCTTTTTGGTAGCACCGGTCTCTTCACGCAAATATTTCGGAGTCGCGTCTTCCACAGGTGAAGAGTCACCGATAAATGCGGCTTTGCCCGCACCAACCTTTGCAATGGCTGCATAGGCTCCTTCAGCTCGTCCACCACCGTTATATACGCCCTGATCCACGGCATTGCCCCACTTGGACACACCACTTGGTACATACACCAAGCCTTTGGCTTTGTTCGGGTCTATAATCGCAATGGTCGATCCCGCATGCATGGCTACAGAATTAACACCAGCCGTAATGCCGAAGGATTGTGCAGATGGAACGATATCCGATGCATTTACATCTCCAAGGGCATTGTAGCGGAAACGGACACCAAAGTTCGTCGCCAGCCAGTCTGAACTAGTCACACTCTGCATCGCTGGTGATTCGGCTTCAGCCGAAGACATGCCTTTGGCCGGATTCAGGAAGGCACCGCGGCGATAACCGTTGAATACTTCGGAAGAATCCCAGCGGTTTTTGTTGCGGTCTGCATTATAGTGGTCGGAGATGAAGAACACACTTCCTCCGTTCTGCACGTACTGCACCAGCGCAGCCTGCTCTGTCGCTTTGAACGGCACATTGGCTTCGCCAATGACAAAGACGTCGTAATCTTTCAATTTATTATAGGTGATGGCTTGCTCACCGAATGTATACGGGATGCTGCGTTCCAGCTGATCCACGGCAAAGCCTGCGTTTCGCAAACCATTGGCAAAATCCGAAAATGCCCCGTCAATAATCCAGTCGGCAGCACCTGCTGTCTGGGCGTGGGTATTATCAAACAATACTTTTTTGCCGGTACCGTCCGGTAATGTTGTACCTGGGTTCGGTTCTGGATCAGGGTTGGTTGTTCCGGAGGAAAATGTAATGGACGTTGGGTTTTTGACTCCTGCATAGCTGTTGTAGGCACCGAGGGTTCCGGTTACGATGATTTTTTTGCCTACAAGACTGGGGTTGGACGCCAATCCATATTGCGAACGGAAAGATGAGGGAATCTGTACATCCAATAATCTGGCGTTAGTTCGCTCTGACGCTGAATCTGCAATCAGAACATTAAAATCATTGGCGTACGGAGATGTAAACTTCGCGGTAAGCGACCCGGTAGCATGTCCAACAATGATTCCTTCAACCGTTGCTGTTCCTCCACCGCTCTGGGCAGCGATGGCCTGAGATACCGTAAGTGGTGCTGCAGCTTGTACCGGACTTTGCGAACCCGGCCCCAGCAGTGCGGTTGCCATCATGATAAAGACCAGGAATGCCCCGATCCAGTGCTGCCATAACGCCTTCTTCATATTCCCTTTCTCCTCCTCCAAATTACCTGATAATGGGTTATCCTCCTTTAATTTAATTGTTCATATGCTGAATTCCTCTTTCTTTTTGTAAAGTTTATGAAAAAGTTTAGAAGTTGAGTCTATTGGCCCATACTGATTAACAAAAGTATCCCAAAGGAGACCTATATGAAGTTTCTATATTTCTTCTGCTCCTGCTGAATGGCTGGTTCTTGTATCCGTCTGCATATCTCGGTGTATACATTCCCTATGTGCTGTGGATGAGCCTATTTTCAGAAAAAAGTTAAATTCGTTGCGGACTTGGGATTGCATTTTGCCAGCGTTCATTGCATAATGAATATATAAACGTGATAATGATTATCATTCTTGAACTTGTCTCTTTGTAACTTTCTACTGCACATGATTTTACGATTTTATAGATAAAGGGGAACGAACATCGAATGAATACAACTCTGCAAAAGGCTGATCTGCAGCTTGACGATTATTTGGATCTTCTGAACCTGGCAACCAATCTTGGTGATACGAGATGGCAAAAGGAAATTATCCGTAAGCTGGCTTATACTTATCCCGCAGTTCAATGTAAACAACCACAATAGCATTCCACATACATCATAAATCTACATTATGGCTCATGACCGATTCATTCGTTGAATCTGTTATGGGCTATTTTTGTTGTACAATGTAATTGAACTAAACATTTACACGAGAAACGGAGAGGACAGAAATAACCTGAAGAAGCGGAGCTAAAAGCTTTCTGAAAGAAAGCTGCTTCGGAAGCATACATCTCGCCTTTATCCCCGGATTTTCCCTTTGAAAAAGGGTATCCAAAAAATCTGGGGATAACAGCGATCGGAAGGTTGTTCTGTCATCGGAGTGGCAAGTGTAATATTCTTAAGTTCAATTTATATAGGAGGGGTAACAACGATGCAACTGGAGACCGAACGACTCATCATCAGGGATATTCTGGATACAGACTGGGAAAGTATACATAACTACACATCCATGACAGAAGTTACTCAGCACACGGCATGGGGACCAAATACCGAAGAGGATACTCGAGCATACGTGCAGTTTGTGTTGGACATGCAGCAGACAAAACCACGAGAAGGCTATGAACTGGCGATATGTTTGAAAAGTGAGGGCATACTGATCGGTGGTGTTGGCCTTCACATCGAAAACACGAACGCTGAGATCGGTTACGTCCTTAATCCCGTTTATCAGGGAAAAGGGTATGCTGCCGAAGCAGCCCGAGCCATACTTGGCTTTGGCTTCAATACAATTGGTGTACACCGAATTTATGCGAAATGCCGCCCGAACAACAAGGCTTCAGAGAACGTTATGCAGAAGATCGGTATGCAGCGTGAAGGTCTGATGCGAGAGCATTGGTTTTACAAAGGGGAATATCATGATTCGTATCTATATTCGATTCTTGCAAAGGAATATGCACATGAACAATTTCACGGAAACTCAAAAAGCTGACTCCCATATATGGGACGCCAGCTTTTCTTTTCTTTTCTTTTCTTTTCTTTTCTTTTCTTTTCTTTTTCTCCGTAACGACCCCAATCGCCAATGGAGGTGAAGCCTCTGAACAAACTAATTTACAGTCGGCACAGCTCTACCGGACAGCTCGGGAATGTCGGACATCCACACATACAACGCAAGGCTGCCAGATCCCGAATCATCAGTTTGCCGTCCATCATATCCAGCGTACCTTGTTCTTTCCATGCCCCCAGCATCCGCGTTACGCTCTCCCGGGTAGCTCCAATCATCTCGGCAAGATCGGTATGGTTCAGCTTCATGTCCAGCACAATACCATCCGGTGTAACCCTGCCATACGAATTGCTGGCACGGATCAGTGTCGAAGCGAGGGCACCCGCCTTGCCATAGAGCAGCAAATCACGGAATCTCGACTGGGTAATCCGCTGCGACAGTGCCATCCATTGCAAGAATTTCAAGGCAAGGTCGCCATGTTTGCTGAGTATACTTTCCAGATCGCTAAGCGAGATAATGGCCAGTTCCCCTTTTTCCGCCATCTCTGCACTGTAGCTATGATTCAATCCGCCGATGCCACCGAATTCACCGATGAGATCGCCGCTTTGCTGAATGGATAAAATAATTTCCTTGCCATCCTCCGTCGACTTGGTCATTTTCACTCGTCCCGAACGAATGTAGTACAGATATCCGGCTTCATCGCCTTCGAGAAAGAGACTATATCCCGACTTCACCCGTTTGGGTTGCATTTTTGCTTCAATCAGGTCCCATTGCTCAGATGTAACGAACGAAAGGATTCCGCCTGTTTCTCGTGTCATTTTGCCCGCCTCCGTTTGTTTCTGCTCTGCTCTTTGGGTTGTTCTTTCTACAAATACTGTACCCATAACCTTCGTCCCCCTCGGTGATTCCTTATGTATCCATCATACCGCGAAAGTAGCGCGAGGGTTATCGGGGGATTACCTGATCCTTAACGAGAAATTCCCTGAATTTGCTGTGAGAAAAGTCACATTTCACCGATATGTCTCATCCTTCGCATTTCTTCAATCCCTTGGTGCACCTGACTCAGGAGTCCTCCACTGCCCAAGTTCAGTAAATTACGGAACGGAAATAGGGGTTTTCCCTGAATTACAATGTACGAGAAAGGGTCTACAATAGAACTAACATCCTAATACCCTTACTTGGAAGATGATCCTTGAACCAAGGTTACCGATATTAATTACACAGGAATGATCGATATAATCCGAAAAAGGAAGTGTCCTCTCATGCATGATGAACTGCCATCTGGCATTCAGGAGATGATCGACGGCCTGCGCCTGAACACATCCAGCGACTTCTGTGGACTTGCCTGTCTGAACGGGACGATGCTACGCTGGAAGTATACCTCCGGGGCTAGTAATGAACGGGTGAAACGCATGGAAATGCGCCCCGGACAAGATCTGGTGGGCACAGCCCTTCGGACTGGACGCACAGCCCGATCTGATGCACAATCCACCGGGGAGCATACACCCGGTCGTTGCCCGTTAATGCTTGCTGAGCGGTTGGTAAGTGCCATAGCGGTACCTGTGTTCCAGGAAGGAAGCGTGCCTGGCGCCGTGCTGCTCGTTGGCAGCAGACTGCCTTGCACCTTCTCATCGGACATGGTCCGGCAGACGGAGCAAGTCGCTCTACATCTTCAGCCGCACGTATATGGATAACGACATCTGTCTTTAATATGGAAGAAGTCTTGTTATTTCCTTAGGGGAGTACCAAGGCTTTTTTATTATCGTTATTCACAGCGGAGCAAGCCTTAGTCTGTTCACCTGTCTTCGCTCATCTGTATACATCGACGTCACTCACACAGATTGATATAATCGAGTCCATACATTCATATATTCATAGATAGTATATACAGCTAAGGAGGCTACAGATATGTTTGTACTGACAAATGCCAGTGTTATTCCATGGGAATCCACACAGCACAACAGTACCATTTCCATAAAAACGCCTTCATTGGTTACCTGCACAGCGACGGTGGACTATAGATATGGTAATGAGCACGGTGTTTTACATAAAGGGCAGTTACTTTTTCTACATTCCCAGTGCTCCCTGGAGCTTATCCATATCCCGCCTTCTGCCTTCACCTTGTATCATATCGGTTTTCAGGATTACGCATTAACGGAAGAGAGTCCTGACAAGCGTGTTTATCAGCTTACATCAGTGAACTTGCCCTCACATGGTTCGAAGACCGGAGCAAGTCCACAGGTTCTGCGAATGCTCGCAATCATCCAGGAGCTTTCCGAAACGAGGACAGGAAGTGCCCAGACCGAAGAAGCCAGATCCCATTATCTGCTGAGTGAATTGCTTGAATTATTCAAGCTGGCGATTAAACCTTCTACAGAGATGGTAGACAGTATAATTCGTGAAGCACTTCGCTATATTAACCATCACTATGACAGCCATCTCACCCGTGAAGAACTCGCCAGATTAACCGGGTTTAATGCGAGCTACTTCTCCAGGTTCTTTCAAAAACAGGTTGGACGCAGCTTCCAGGCTCACTTGACCCGAGTTCGTATGGACAAGACGAAGCAATATCTGTTGTCTACGCAGGCCACCTTGAATGAAATTGCTCTGCTTGTGGGGTACTCCGATGGTTTATATTTAAGTCGAAAATTTAAGCAGTTTACTGGGATTAGCCCAAGTGAATACCGACTACAGCCCCGTGCGAGACGAATTGCTACCGTACAGTACACAGGAGATCTGTTAGCCTTAGGCGTTCAACCCATTGCCGCCTCATTCCTACCCTGGGCGATGTCACCGCTGATCCAAGACGAGTTGCATGATGTGCTGGATTTGGATGAACATGGTGTGGAAGAAGTCCTCCGAACTGAACCACCTGATCTGATCATTGCGCCAGATTATCTATACTATTTGCCCCATAAGCTCGAACAACTGGAACAGATTGCTCCGGTTATGGTCCTGCCATGGGACCAGTTAAATCGACTGGAGACTGTTCAACTCATCGGACGAATTATAGGTCGAGAGCAGGCTGCCGAAGACTGGATAGAGCATTACACCGCACTGGTCAGCAGTGAAGCTGAACGACTTGGGGCTGCAATCGAGCCTGATGAAACCGTTGGGTTATATGAACTCTGGGAAGACGGCACGATCTGTATCTGGAATGTAACGGCCAGAGCAGCATACAACGTATATTACGGACTCAATCTTACACCTGCCCCCAATATCCTGCGTGACGTTCTGGAATCCCACAATCATCAGTTTATCCAGGAAGATCAATTGACGGATTATGCGGCAAACCATATGTTTCTCGTGCTTCCCTCACATGAAGGCGGTCTGTATCATGATGCACAAGTCAAACTCAGGGAACGACCATACTGGAACAAGATTATGAATAACGGAAATAGCCGGATATATCCGCTCAAGCTGGAACAATTCTGGTGTAATGATGCGCTGGCTCTGGAAAAGCAGCTTCAGCTTATGGTAGATATCCTGATTCGGGAGAATGGTGAAAAGAACAGGTAACCATTGTCCATGCTCAAGAGGTCACATTTTGAGATGGACGATACTTGTATCCAAAAGCTACGATACTAAGGAGGTTTTATTGAGAAAGATAATCATTATTGATTGGGGAGAGGCAGAATGACAGGGGTTAAATCAAAATGGTGGACTGGGCTTATGTTCCTGGTACTGGTGATTGGAATTATTGGCTGCTCAAGCCAAGCGGATGAAACAAGAGAAAATAAACCTTCCTCACCTGTTTCTACAGAAGAACAAACGACAGACAGCGCCGCAGAAACGCAGATCATATCCACCGTCAATGGAGACGTTGAAATACCCACGAACCCGCAGCGGATTGTGACGCAGGGTTACCTCGCTGATTTTCTCGCACTTGGGGTCAAGCCAGTAGGCGCACCGGATTATGAGCTGGAAAGCCCTTATGTGCTTGATCTGATTGAAGGCGTAGCAGACATTGGTCGTATCGACGGCGGTTCAGTCGAAAAAATTCTTTCGCTTGAGCCCGACCTGATCGTCACTGTAGGTGGGGATGAGAAGCTGAATGAGCAATATCGCAAAATCGCACCAACCCTCATCATCCCTTATGGTACATACGACAATGTGCATGAGGAAATCACTGCCTTTGGGGAAATCCTAAACAAACAAAAGGAAGCTGCAGACTGGTTATCCCAATTCGAAGTAAAAGTGAAGTCAGCCAAGGACTCCATTCAAGGGCTGGTCAAGGAAGGTACGACCTTCTCCAACTTCAGTCTCTTTGGTGAGGATTGGTACATCAACGGAGATGGTGTCAACCGCGGTGGACAAGCCATCTACCAACAGCTCGGACTGAAAGCACCAGACATTGTGCAAAAGGAACTGATTGATCAGGATAAAGATACTGTAACTGTATCCGAGGAGAAACTGGCGGATTATGCAGGTGATTATATTTTCCTCGATTTATCCAATGGAGGTTCGCTGGATGAAAGTTCACCAGTCTGGTCATCCTTGGACGCTGTGAAGAACAATCGAGTGTTTAAGCTGGATGGGGAACGGTTCTGGCCTTATGATCCTCTTGCCGTGGAGGCACAGGTCCAGGAGATTGCCAATATGATTCAGGAACGTTTCGGCCAAACAGAACATTAAGGTTCAATGTTTCTATCCCACAAGCTGAGAGAAAGAAGCTATTCGGAGATTAAAGCTCTGAATGGCTTCTTTTTTTGTTATGATATAGATAGAACTAAGGAAGCGGACAGGGGGAAATCATGTGATTCAACTATTAGTTGTAGACGACCATGTTGTCGTGCGTTCCGGGCTGATCGCCTTACTTGAAGGAAAGAATGATATACATATCGTTGGAGATGCCGCAGATGGCGATGAAGCCATTGCCAAGGCTCAAGAGTTGAAACCAGATGTGGTCTTGATGGATTTCAGCATGCCACCAGGCAAAGACGGTCTGACCGCTACTGCTGAATTGAAGAAATTGATGCCAGATGTCTCCATTCTGATACTAACCATGCATGACGATGAAGAATATCTGTTCCGTGCCATCCATGCAGGAGCATCCGGATATATACTCAAAAGTGCGCCGCATGAAGAATTGCTTGCTGCGATTCGTTCCGTAGCAGAGGGTAGCGCCTATCTGTACCCCAGTGCGACCAAACGGCTGATGAGTGAATACCTGGACAAAGCCAAACAGGAAAACGCCGGACCGTATGACACGTTATCCGAGCGGGAGAAAGAGATTTTGTCCTGGATTGCCAAAGGTTACGCCAACAAGGAAATCGCCGAACATCTGATCATCAGTGTCAAAACGGTCGAATCCCACAAAAGCAATCTGATGGAGAAACTTGGCCTGCGTACACGACCGGAACTGGTGAAGTTCGCCATGAAAAAGGGGTTGCTGAACTTTGAGTAGTGCACGCAAGAACAGACTAAGTGGACTCGCAGACCAGCCCGTACGCCTCCTGCTGAACGAAATCGATAATCACATTACGGATAATGAATTTCGCAGCAGGTTAAAGGGTTCCCTGCATCAACTGAGTGATTTGAAATTTGCTCTGGATGAGTCCTCCATTGTTGCCCTCACGGACCGCAAAGGGAAAATCCAATATGTGAATGATAAATTCTGTGAAATCTCACAGTATGAGCGCGAGGAACTGATCGGTAAAGATCATCGAATCATTAATTCCGGATACCATGGCAAAAGCTTTATGAAAAACCTGTGGGACACGATATCCTCAGGTAAGGTATGGAACGGGGAAATTCGCAATCGTGCCAGAGATGGCAGTCATTATTGGGTCAACACCACCATCGTGCCTTTCCTTGATAACGACGGCGAGCCATATCAATACCTGGCTGTACGTAGTGAGGTCACCAAGCTGAAATCCGTTGAAGCCGAATTGCAGAAGATGATGTCCCAGGTCATGAATATTCAGGAAGAGGAACGACGCCGGATCTCGCGTGAACTGCATGACGGGATTGGACAGAGTCTCTTCTCTCTGGTGATTCAGATGGACCGACTGCTGGCCGACCAGCCTCAACCCGGGGTTGAAGCACTTCGTAAGCAGGTCACGGGTATTATGGAAGATGTACGTGGTATGGCATGGGAGCTGAGACCGTCCGTTCTGGATGACCTGGGTGTTGTTCCGGCGATTCGTACGTATATCGAGAATTACACCCGTCACTACGGGATCGAAGTTGATCTGGAATGTAATTTGCGCAAACGACTGGAGATGAACCGGGAGATAGCCATCTACCGAATTATTCAGGAAGCCTTAACGAATGTCGCGAAGTATGCCGATGTTGCCGAGGCACGTGTTACTATAGAAGACGCTGAGGACATGACGATGGTTATTATTGAAGACCAGGGTGCCGGATTCAGCGAAGCAACTGCTGGCAATGGTGTTGGATTGTTCAGTATGGAAGAGCGTGCCCGTGGTGCAGGAGGAACGTTAAGAGTGTCTTCCGAGCCTGGCGAAGGGACTACCGTTACCCTTTTACTGCCCAAGACAGCCCAAGCATAACCGAATTTCTTCGTATTATGCTCTTCGCTTCACTCCAGCTATTTATTAACCGGCTGCTCGCTATTGGACTGTGCGAGTGGCTTTTTTCTTTCCGATTAGTCGAAATGACAAAATGAAGGCTCAAAATCGGTTAAATTCAATAATTATGATAAATAGATTGACTCCTGTTACGATTCGTCATTAAACTATGATTGCCACATACACATTGTATGTTCAGTAAAATTTCATTGTTCATTTCATATAGCGAGAGAAAAGGATGGTCAACATGTCAGAGAAACGCTCCTCCAAAGGAGGAGAAATTCCACAAATGTACAATCTCGACGAGATGGATCGCAAAATCATCGCCGCGCTTCACAAGAACAGCCGGATATCCTACACGGACCTGGGTACACAGATTGGGTTGTCGCGTGTAGCTGTTCAGGCGCGCATTAATGCGTTATCCGAAAAAGGAATCATCGAACGTTTCACCGTGGTGATCAACCCTGGCAAGGTTGGGCTTCAGGTCTCTGCCTTTTTTAATGTCGATGTCGAACCGCCCTTCCTGGATGAAGTCGCTGAGAAACTGGACGAAGAGCCAGCCGTCACCAGCCTTTATCATATGACAGGCCCGAGTACCCTGCACATGCACGGTATTTTTGCGGATATGGAAGAGATGGAGCAGTTCTTGCTGGAGAAGCTCTATAAGATGCCAGGTATCGTCAAAGTGGAATCACAGCTATTGTTGAAACGTTATAAAAGCCGGATGGGCATGAGACTCTAGGAGGAAATCAGCATGGGTTGGAAAGATTACAACGGTCTCGTCATCGGAATGGTACGAACCGGAATTCTCGGATATGGCGGTGGCCCTTCGGTTATTCCGTTAATTCGTTATGAAGCCGTTACGCGTTATAAATGGGTCAGTGATGAGGAGTTCGGCGAGATTTTGGCTATCGCCAACGCCTTGCCGGGTCCCATCGCGACCAAGATGGCCGCATATCTCGGTTATAAAACCAAAGGTGTACTGGGCGCGATTGTGTCCGTACTCGCTCATATTTTACCGACAAGTATCGCCATTATTGCTCTGCTCGGTTCCATGTACGCGCTGCGCGAGTCAAAAGTGGTAGCAGGCATGGTAGCCGCCGTGCGGCCGGTCATTTTTGTCATGCTGGGCATGATGGCTTATGAATTTGCCATGAAAGCCTGGAAGGGACTCGGCAAAGTTTTTGCCGCCCTTTTCGGCGTAATTGCCTTTGTACTGTTACAGCTGCTCGATATCCATCCGGGGATTGTAATCGCTGTTTTCCTTGGATATGGTGTCTTCCATCTGGAACTGGTCCAGCGTTTCAAATCCAAGGGCAAGTCCGATAAGGGGGTGTCCTAAGGATGCTCCAGACATGGTGGGAATTATTTTGGGGATTTTTCGTAGCCAACATATTGGGATATGGGGGCGGTCCAGCTTCCATTCCGCTTATGCAGGAAGAGATTGTGAACCATTATCAATGGATGACCACAGAGCAATTCGGGGATGTACTAGCGATTGGTAACGCTCTTCCCGGCCCGATTGCAACCAAAATTGCTGCATTTGTCGGGTATCACGTGGCAGGCTGGTTTGGGGCATTTATTGCAAGTTTTGCTACAATCGTACCTTCCGCAACCGCACTAATTATATTACTTCGTCTGTTGAACAAACATCGCACGTCACCGAAAGTCAAAGGCATGACCCTACTCGTGCAGCCTGTCATCGCTGTACTCATGATTCTGCTTACATGGGAATTCGGGCAGCTATCCACTGATTCCATCGGCATCTGGCAGACGTTGATCATTGCAGGTATCTCGCTCTGGGTCATGACCAAGACCAAGCTACATCCAGCCATTCTAATCGTTATCGCTTTTGCCTATGGTGCACTGGTACTGTCTCACACGATGGGCTGATCTCGGCGAATGGCTAGACTATTTTCATTTTCTAAGGAACTGAGGACGTCTTATTCGGTCTTAAGGTCCTCAGTTTATATTGTAAGGAACATCAGACACGTTATTTACCAAAATCACCTTACACAAGTACTATAAAAGACTGTAATTTCCGATATAACGTGTTACCAATTCATTAGATTTCTGCAAACGCTCCAGACCCCTGAATAAGACGTTTCAGATTCGTTAGCGCTTGAAGACATGCTCTAGTTTATAGACCAAAAACGGTGATACCAGCTATTAGCTGGCATCACCGTTTTTCTTTGCGCGTTTTACACTCACAGTTGAAAAATATCGTTTACTTTGCTTCAACCACTACCGTTACTTTGGTTTTCACACCTGCAAATGTCACCGTAATTGTTGCTTTACCTTTGCCGTTCGCCTGAATGATTCCATCTTTCACCGATGCTGTTGCAATACGGGAAGATTTCCAGAGAGCCGGTTTGGATACATTAGCTTCACTGCCATCAGCATACGTTGCAGTAGCCGCTACAGTTACCTTTTCACCAGGTTTCATGGTCAACGTTACTTTATCCGTCTGCAAATATTTCAGTGTATCCACATCTACAGCAATCGTGACAGACTTGCTGCCGTATTTGGCTGTGATTTTGGCTTTACCTGAACCTGTCGCTTTGACTTTACCTTTGGTCACTTGAGCTACTTTGTAGCTGTTCGTTTTCCATTCAGCTTTGTCCGTAACATCACGCTCGCTACCGTCGCTCAAGAAGGCAGTTACCGTCAGATCAGCTGTATCGCCTGATTTCAGGGAAAGAACCGGCTCGGAAGCTTCAATACGTGTGATGACATCCACTTCAACTTGGATCGTCACTTTTTTGGAACCGTATTCTGCTGTGATGTTGGCTTTACCACTGCTGTTACCTGTGATCACGCCTTTTTTCACATCCGCTACACGTGCATTGCTGGATTTCCAGGTTGCTTCGGATGTAACATCCAACGTGTTGCCGTCCTCATCCGTACCTGTTAGAAGGATCGTCTGAGTTTCTTTGGCAGACAGAACAACGAAGTTCACATCTGCTTCCAGTCCACTAGCCATACCTACTTCAACAGGCAGAGTCAGTGTTTTGCCTTCAATCTTCGCGGTAATGGTTACTTTACCTGTAGCAACACCTGTGATAACCCCTTTGCTATCTACCTCAGCGATTTTGTCGCTGCTGCTGCTCCAAGTTGCATCTTCAGATACATCTTTGGATGTTTCACCATACAACGCCAGTACTTTGGCAGAAGTCGTTCCACCAACGGCTACCGATGCTTTTTTCTTGTCCATCTCATACTTGTCTGCTACGTCTACATTCACTGTAAACTTAACTGTTTTACCGCCATAAGCTACAGTGATCGTAGCCGTACCGGATTTGTATGCAATCAGATCGCCGTTTGATACATATACAACGTCTGGATTGCTTGAAGTCCATGTTGCTTTGGAAGTTACATTTTCTGTACTGGCATCAATATATTCGGCATTGGCTACCAATGTCTTAGACTTGTTATCACCGGTAACACTCATGGCGAGCTTGTCATTCACATCTTTGATATCCAGATATCTTGCCGTATCTACATCCACAGCAATTTCTACTGTTTTGCCACTATAGGTTGCTTTGATCGTTGTTGAACCTGCGCTAATGGCTGTAATCTGCCCCTTGAATACCGTTGCAACTTTCTCGTTGCTGGATGTCCATGTTGCCTGATCGGTTACATTCACATCGCTGCTGTTTGGATAAGAAGCCGTTACAACGACATTAGCCGTTTTGGTTGTCTCGCTCAAACGGAAGAAAATACTTTGTTTCTCCACACTCAGTTTGCTGGTCAGATCTACATCCACGTCAACGGATACGGATTTCGTACCGTATTTAGCTGTGATCTTGGCAGAACCTGCCGAGTATCCTGTAATTTCGCCTTTAAGAACGTCTGCAACTTTCTCGTTGCTGGATGTCCACTCCGCCAGATCGGTTACATCTTTGGTTGTGCCATCTGGATACGTAGCCGTCACTTTCACACTTTCACTTTTGTTTAACAACAGGTTAACCTGCTGTTTATCTACATCTACACGTTTAACCACTTCAACGTTAACATCCACCGTCACGCTCTGGCTGCCAACTTTCGCAGTAATAACTGCCGTACCTGCGCTTTGTCCAGTTACTTTACCATTCACAACGGTAGCAACCTTCTCATCACTTGTAGACCATTCAGCGGTACTTGCTGCTGCATTATTTGTTTCATTGTCACTATACGTTGCTGTCAAAATAATTTCTTTTGTATCTCCCGTGCGCAAATCCAGACTTTGCACGTTTTTCGAAAGGGCTTTGACCTTCTTCGTTACTTTTACTTGAACGGTTTGACTTTGACCCTGGTAAGCTGCGGTAATCGTCGCTGTACCTTCCTTTTTGGCTGTAATTGCGCCATTATATACAGTTGCTATCGAAGCATCACTGGTACTCCAGGATGAACTGATCGTTACGTTTGCCGATGTATTATCAGAATATACACCTGTCACTGTAACGGAACTGGAATCACCAACTTCGAGCGACATTTCATTCTTGGAAACCACAATTTTGGACAGTTCTTTGTCTGCCGCAGCGGCCAAGCCTACGTTGGAAATACTCAGCATCAACACCAGCATCATCACCATGTACTTGGTCAATCTTGGCTTTAACATCATTTCCCCCCGATTATCATCATTTTTTTCCTTATGTTTTATGTCGGCAAGTCCTTTCCAGATGTTTAGACTTTCAGGAAATTTTCAGGGAATTCTATGGAAATTAATTTATCTTCTATTCCTGTTTCAACCGATCATACCTGCAAATATTGCGCATACCTATGTATATTGACTGTCTTGAACTTCTTTTAACAGGATTGGAGGAAACATAATGCGTCAGCCTTTTGATTACATCGGGTATTGGGAGGAAACATATCGTTCGGGTGAAACTTCTGGGAGGGGTTCATACGGGGTTTTGGCTGAATTTAAGGCCGAGGTCGTGAATGGACTGATTCAACGTGAAGGTATTCATCGTGTCATTGAGTTTGGATGTGGGGATGGCAACCAGTTGCAATACATGAATTATGAGGACTACCTGGGCGTGGATGTAGCGGCTTCTTCAGTAAAGCGTTGTGCTTCCCAATTTGCCAAGGATTCTTCCAAGAGCTTCATGCTGTATACACCAGGCCTATGGATTAACCGAGGTTTCCTGCAAGCCGATCTGACGGTCTGTCTGGATGTGTTATATCACATCACGGATGAAACAGATTTTCGCAATACCCTCTATGATATTCTGCACTCCTCAACAGCATGGGTGGTGCTTTACACCCGTTTGAAAGAAAACGGCAATCCGGGGATTGATACAATCCAGGACCGTAATCTGTTCGAATATCTCTTCGACTACCCTGATTTCAAAGTTCATGAGATTATTCCGCAGCGTTATCCAGATCAATCTTCTGCCGACTTTGTCATCCTGAGACGTACGCCTTCGAAGTGAAAATCGATTCTTTCAGTAGAGCATAGCTATGGCTGCACCCAACTGGACCCATAAGATTGAGATAACCATATGCCAGATATTCTTTTGTCTTCCTTCGAATATGTACACCATCCGCCTGTCCGCTCACCTTGATTTGTCTATTCAAAGCTCAAGCTTAGGTATACTCCGTCTCCAATAGAAGGGATATCGTTCCTGATACTGGAGACAGCCTTATGCGGACAGGTGATGATGGTTTGCTAATGATGCTACTGACAATTAAATACTGAATATATAACTGATTATTGGTTGAATCCAATGAAATAACTCGAAGGCTCATAACACGAATACGACCCTACTGATCAGTTCTCACCTTCAGTTCCTCTTGTGCATAGTTCTCAATTCTTTTTTTAAAATAACCCCGCATGTCCACGCAGCTTCGCCAGCGCTTCCATATAGAAATAATCGCCGTATATAATCGGCACATTCAACCCTCGCCCTTCCGGGTAATGCACCGTTCCCTGCATGATCAGACCTTCTTCCGCTGCCGAGTCGCCGGAGCTATAGTGCTCATGCAACCCACGGACGATACGTTCTCCCGCGGCAGCATAGGTTTCCCCGCGTGGCGATAGCTTCGCCAGCTCAAGCAACCCGCTCGCTGCAATCGCCGCAGCGGACGAGTCCCACGCCACCTGATGCTCCGCAGGTGCGCGGAAATCCCACACCGGCACGATCTCTTCGCCAAGCATGGCGAGGAAGAAATCGGCCGCACGCTCCGCTGTCTCCAGATATCGGGCTTCGCCCGTATACCGGAAAGACAGCGCAAACCCATGCAACGCCCAGGCGGTGCCCCGCGCCCAAGCGGAACCTGGAGCATGGCCCTGTCCGCCATGCTCTCGCAACTTCTGCCCCGTGTGTGGATCAAACTCCACCACGTGGCAGATGGACCCGTCAGCGCGGATGAATTCGCGCGCCACGGTGTCCGCATGTGCTTCCGCCAGCCAGCGGAAGCGAGGGTCGCCGCTCTGCTCGGATGCCCAGTAGAGCAGCGGCAGGTTCATCATGCTGTCAATGATGGCTACGCCGCGCGTATCCATTGCTGACGAGCTGAAGTTCCAGGCGCGGATGAACTCACCGCGCACGTGGAAGCGGGCAGCGAGCAGGTTGGCGGCAAGCATGCCGCGCCGCCGTCCATCCATGCTGCCCGTCTGGCGGTAGTTGGCTACGCCACTAAGCAGCCAGATGAACCCCAGATCGTGATCGACCGATTCGGGATCACGCAGACAACCCTCCAGTTGCCGCTCACAGCTTTCGGCAATGCGATGTAACGGAGCGACCGCTTCACTTTCCGGCGTATCCCCATAGACTAGCCATAACAATCCAGGCCAGAAACCTGCTGTCCACCATTCCGGATCATTCCGGTCATACGTCCCCTGCGGAGCAATGTGTGGAAAAGTATCCTTGATCCGCTTTGCATTCCGAATTGTCTTGGCAGCTCCCTGTTGCCACGCTTCCTCGAGCCATTTTACCGACGTTGATGTGTTCATGAACATATCCCTCCTCGATTCAATACCGGACACCGTTCTTGATGCTCCAGCTCATCCTCAACTTATCTATAGCGTCGTACGCCGTAACTACTATATCTATCCGTTAAATATCACTAATCATCCACGAATAACACTTTTAACTATGATTCGAGATGTTTCGAGATCTAATGATCCTCGACCTGAACACCTTCATGTGCAACCTCGCCCAATCGGATCGTAAATGACAGACTACGTGCTCCGTTCACTTCAATCCGCGCTTCCTTCAGCAACCCATTACGTGAAGCCACAGCCTGTTCCTCCAGATGAATAATGGCTTCCTGATCCAGCGCTGTAGATTCTACATATGCTCCTCGATACTCCGTTCGTACGCTATGATCCGCATGGGTAATTACCGCCTGTTCACGACCATCATGGAACATCAATGGAATGAGTGCACCCGCCGCCGCAATCTCACCTTCGAATTCATACGTTATAGTCAGCACATCCGCCTGTTGCACATAATGGGTACGCAATGTTTCAATTCCGGGTAATGGACCGACCCATGTCACGGCAAAAGCATTCTCCAAGGCATTTACGCCATCTTCTGACGCTCTTTCCGCCAGGTGCTGTTCCACTTGATTCCGGGTATCATGGTCCACCTTCTCATACACTATTGACCCTCCTCCCTGAGCAGGGTCTAATCCAATGTCACGATCATATGCACCACCGGATGAAATCCCCTCTGCAAGACTGTGCCATACCCCATCTGGTGACTTCCAGGCAGGACAGTAGCTGAGCGGACGGACCGCCCCTTCTGCAAATTCCGTAAATCCGGCCTGCACATGGCTGGCAGCGGACGGACCAATCAGACCAGGTAACCCCATCTGCTGAATCCGTACCAAACCAGGAATCGTATACGGATCATTCATCGCCGTGTGTAATACCAGTTGCTGACCAGGTATGGAAGCAATCACAGTTTCGAACCACCCATCCGTCTGCAAAACCCTACTGCCCACCTCGGAAGGAAGGTACACTTCGCCCACATCATCTCCCGGATCACTGAGACAAGCGTGGGCCAGCGCTGCTGCCGTCCACAGGTTGTAACAGGTGTGGTTGGTATAGATTTCATACCCGTGCCGATCTTCTGGCGAGTATTCATTGCGCACGATTTTCAAACGTCCATCATCCATCTTCCAGCGCTCAACAGCAGCAAAACACCGATTGGCCGCACGTGCAAAAGCACCCGCCATCACCGGATCTCCCGCCTCCAGAGCCTGCGTTGCATGTGTGGAGCATACATAAGCTGCGGCAGCTTCATTCCACTGATGCTGGGAGCTGCGACCACGCGGTGGAATCTCACCTAGCGGTGAGAGCGTCAGTAGCGAGCTGAAGGCACCATGGCGCAGCTGTTCACGTAACGTATCGGCAGTGGTTCCATCGTAACCAGCTTCAAGCATCACCCCAAGGTGATAACGGGTGGCAATATCATAGGAAAATGGACAATTCGGTCGATCCAGCGGTCCATCCTGATATAATCCAAGTGCCGTAAATCGAGGTACATGATAGGCTTCCAGATAACGATCCATCCACCTTGTATCCTCACTCGCCAGCTGTTCACGCCACCGCAGGTATTCGCCAGAGATCATAATCGCGTTCCAGTTGATCATGCGATTGGGATTGTTCATCTTGCTCATCGTAAATACATAATCTTGTTCAGGATCGATTGTCTTGAGCGCCTCAGCCCAGATCTGTGCTTGTTCAGGCAGATGTGACTTCAACAACATATAAGCTCTCATCATAAGTATCGGAAAAAAATCAGGGTGATTGTCAGGTGTGCTACCTTTGACCACGGCATCAATGCTCTGTGATAGCGCTGCCGCTGCGGATTGAAGCAAATCTGTATGCCCCGCATCAATCAGAACCGCCGCCGCCATCGCATAGGCTGGTGTAGAATAATATCTCTCCACACCCGAGAACGGATCAATAATTGCACCATGGCTGTCCTGATATGGTGTGTAAGCGCAAACAACACTCTCAACAAGTGCCAACTTGCGATCCCGATTCCAGCCGTCTGCCGGAGGAGGGCCCGCTTGCTCTGCCAATGAACGGTAACGTTCGAGTTCGTCTTTCCATGGATATGTGGACGCAGATGTATATTTACTCACGTATGCTCACCTCGGTTTCTCCCATTTTTCGGTTCAATGCTGAAGTGTACCTCACATACCGTTTCAATCAGATCAGAACTTTCTATCCGAACATCAGTCTCATTAATAACACCTGTCCATGATAGTGACGTTCGATAGAATTTGACTGGTACATTATCATGATCAACTGTGTCTATTGCCTCCGTAAAGACTTGCCACTGGTTCGCATCATACGTCATATGGACCGTTCCATGTACACCTTGCCAGCGAAGATTACCGCTCTTCACCACTTCAGGCTGTACTCTACTCATCCATCGTTCAACAACACTTGAAAACTCTGCATGTGAATCTGAATTATCCACCGAAGATGATCGATCAGCCGAAGACACCATCCTGTTCTTCCATTGAAAACAGTCAATGAGACGCAATTCCGCTCCATTCCTGCTACCCCCAGAAGCCATCTTCCAATGAAATTGGCGCGTATAACGAGCCAGTGAAACAGCTCCAGAATATGCGGATGTCAGATCCAATGTTGTATTCAGCTCACCGCCATCCTCTGCCAGCTTTGCCTCTAACACATGGGCTTGCGCTTGCCGACCGGAGCTTTGCTCTTGGCCTTCAATGAGCGGAACGTTATGCCCGGATGATGAGATGTGGAACAGTTGCTCTCTGCCTGGCGCAAAATACGCTTGGGTATACAAGCCTGCTCCTGGATCACACAGAATATTCTCACCACCGCAATGGATAATGAACTGCCCCAGATCATTATGGTTGTGAGGTTCATCGTTATGCCCACCTTTAATGGAAATAGCCACATGAAGGGGTGTGCTGTTTGTACGTTTTGTATCTGGAGAATCAAGCGAGCCTTTTGCAATCATCCAGCCCAGATTCTGAAAAATAAATCCCCGTTCAGCCTGCGCAGAGGCACCTTCATCACCGTATACTGCCGGATCGCTCCACATCACGTTACGCAATAGATGAGCCCAGCGATGACAGGGATCATAAGTAAGCAGTGGAATATGAAGCGGCAAATCCACCTGCAACCCAACTCGGGATGCGAGCAGGGAAAGCAATCCGGAAGGGATCTCTTCCTGCTCGGCACTGTCCGAATAATTCACGAATGTGCCACCCGACAGATGAACTCGCAGCGGGAAGGCTGCGATAGCTGTTATTTTGGAACCCGTCAGCAGATTTAGTTCGCCCTCACTATATTCACGAAGCATCTCGGCATAATAGGTGAAATAACCAAAGCCATATACCCAATATCCAATGCCTTCGGCACAGCCGCCATCCTCGCCATATCCGCTCAAGAATGCGTTCATACAGCTGACCGTATGGGAGATCGATTCCTGTAGTGTGAACTCATCCTCGAGCAGCAACAATGCGGCCATGCCACAGCAGCCACCACAGACCGCCGACCAGTTGTGATCCGCTGTCTGCCAGTGGAACTTCCGTTGCTCCCGGTAAAGCGGGATGAAGATTCGCCGTTCTGCTTCAGACCTGATCCGCTCTATGACAAGGCGATCCAGCCGCTCCGCGTGAATGGTCACAATCTCGGCCAGCATATGTACCGTCTCTGCGGCGAACAGATCGGTGTTCCCATCCACCTGGTTGATCTCGCCCGTACCCAGATGCGCGGGCAAACACCACGTATACTCACCACACACGTCCCACAACATTTCTTCCAGCGCTTGCAGTGCATCCGGCCTAGCCGTGTCCAAGGCGAGCATCGCCACAGCAGCAAGTCTGCCTCTTCGATCGAAATAAGCCTCTTCATAGGCTTTGCGCTCACCCGTATCACTGAACTGTCGATATAGACGGAACGACAAGGAAGGCATCGGTTCTTTCAAGGCACGTTCAGCGTAAGCCTTCAAGTCTGTGTATAACGTAGCCAATTCAGGCCGGGATAACTTCTCTAAGAGTCTGTCGGTACTTAGATAGCTCAATGCTTTGCTCTCATTTCCACGTTGGTTTATATTTTCATTTTCGACTTCGTGAATGGAATCTTCCACTGGATTCACCACTCTTCGTTAATGGATTGTCATATCCATATTATAATGTAATCGATTTCATTTTACCGGATATGATAGCACTTTTGAAGAATTATCCATTAGAACCCTTTCCACGATGTTACGTCCTTCTCCTTCCCAACACAAAAAAAAACGAAGAACCTTCGTCAGGTTCTCCGTTACATTCTGCCTGTCACCACAGGCTTTTTATGGCTATCTCATATTCTTAACTATCTTATATCCTCAACTAATCCGGAATACCTTTAATGCTGCTGCCCATATCGTAACTGTCCGCTGTTGTTGTTACACAATTGCAAGCGGAGAATTCTGTACAACAGACAACCATTGGCGTGCAATCAGCTCATGACCTGCTGCGGTTGGATGTACGCCATCCCACAACCAGTAGGCTGCATCCGCCTGCTTCAGAGCATCATTAAACGTCTGCTGCAATGGCACCCACACCGCGCCGAATTCTTCAGCAAGACCTTGAGCCAGTTTCTGATATTGACCGATATACTCTTCCCAGGCTTCCCATTTCTCCACGGTCGCTCCGGTTCTCAGAATAAACGGCTCCATCAAAATCATCCCCGTATCCGGCATCACTTCCCGTGTTTCTTCGAGCAAATGGCGATACGCCCGTCCGAAACGATCCGTTACCCCGCTAGGTTCACCATTCATCGTGCGCCAGGCATCGTTAACCCCAATCAGGATGCTGATCAGGTCCGGTTTTAGACTAATTGTATCCTCATTCCAGCGTGCGTACAGATCGGATGCCCGATCCCCGCTGATACCTCTGTTATAAAACGTCTTATCCTTGCCCGCGAGTTCCATACCCAGTTTGCTGGAGATCAGATACGCATATCCGTGTCCGAGAAAATGATTCGGATCATCATTGCGTGATCTTCCCCCATCTGTAATCGAGTCTCCCTGAAACAATATAACGGATGGACTTGTACTCATGATTGAAATCGTTCCTTCCTCTTGTGCAAAATGGAAACACTGAACACCTCAGACTCCATTTTATCCCCTTCGGCTAAAATAGAAAATAGCGTTTTCATCACTATATAAGTTGAACTACATATATTTACACTGACACTACGATGACAGAACAACCTTCCAATCGCTGTCATCGAAGTGGTTAGTGTAAATATTCTTTAGTTCAACTATCCGATCCAATATCGCAGTATCATCATAGCCACAATACCGACCAATACGGTTCCAAGCAGACTGCGTGTCCAGATAGCGACTGCAATCGTAGGCAGGGATGCCCACAGAGCTGCATTGTGCGTAATCGGCACCAACTGGTTGTCTGACATGAACAGTTCCTGACCAATCAGCGCTGCCATGACCGCTACGGGTACATATTCCAGCCAGCGTAACAACCACATTGGAATCTGTATCTTGCTGAACAGCATCAGTGGCAGTACACGCGGGATAAATGTTAACAGCGCCGATCCCATAATAATCCAGAATACATCCCATCTTACTTCCATCGTTCCATGAACACTCCCATCGTTGCCGCAATGACCGCAGCTACAATGACACTCATGCTGCCAAGTGAAGCCATGCTGGCGAAGATTACACAGACAACGGCGATAATCGCCACATTAATGTGTATTTTTTTGTTTTTGCGATGCACCAACTGGAGTACAACCAGTCCAATAAACATCGCTGGTAGGGCATAATCGAGACCTAGTCGTTCCGGATTGGTGATCCAGCGTCCAAAGTACGCTCCCGCCATATTAGCCACGAACCAGTTCAGGTATGCGGTAATATTCAGACCGTGCATCCAGCGTTCACTGAGCCTTTCTCTGCCAATCGCACGTGTCATCGCTACGCCAAAAGACTCATCCGTAAGCAATGAACCAATCCACATATTTTTAAGCGGGGTCAGATGCCGAAAATACGGCGATACAGCTGCGCTGAGCAGCAAATGGCGAAGATTCACGAAAAATATGGTGAACATGATGGCTAATGCTGACCCATTCGATGCGAGCATGCCTGCTGCAATGAACTGAGCCGATCCTGCATATAAAATCAGGCTGAGCAGAGCTGTTTCCGCCAGACTCAGACCTGCGGTCATTTCAATGACACCCGCCGCAAACCCAATACTCAAATAACCAAGCAGGGTTGGGATACAATCTTTGACCCCCTGCATGAATGTAGCCTGATCCTGGACCTCTTCCATGTTCTCCTGTCCAGATATCTGTAGTGTACTTTGGTCCAACTTCCGTACAACCCCTCTCCAATTTCTGTCCCCATAAACCGATATATATGGATGTAGATCCATCCAGGTCCATTCTTCATGAAAACAACTTCTTTGTGTATTCAACATGACCAGGTACATGCCTTATGGATTTCACATTTTGCAAAATTCACTTCACATTAATTCAGAAATATACCACAAGATTTGCACTAAGGGAGAGACAGATTAATTTTTATAGAACAGATGTAATCCTAAATACCTACAAAATCGAAAAAATATTTTCGCAAAACGCATAAATAATGTTGAATAAACTCGAATTTTGTCATACGATAGCACCAGAAACTTCTGGAAATGTTGGAAACTTTACCAGATTGGATATATCCACCAGGGAAATGGTTGGATGACACAGAGGGGGAATGTGTATGAAGAAGATTCGTAAACAAGGGGCTAAAAGAACGCTGCAGATGAGAGAGAAATTGATTTTGTCATTTGCCATCGTACTACTCATTCCCACAATCAGTCTGGGCATTATCTCGTTTCAAACAGCCGATGCCAAGGTTGAAGAGAAAATGTATGAAAACGCAATTAGCAATGTTACTGTGCTCAACCAGACCATTGACCAGATCATTGGTGCAACACGCAAAAATGTTGATTTCCTGGCAAGTCAGCTGGATGCAGGCAATGTCGGACCCAATCAGGGTGACGAGACAGATACCATCCGTACCTTGCTCGACGCGTATAAGGAAACCCATGATGATGTGGAACTTGCCTCCATCGGTACCGATCAGGGCGTGTATATTAACTCCCCTGTAACTGCGGTGAACAAAGAAGGATATGACCCTCGCGAACGCCCGTGGTATCAGGCTGCTACGCAGAACAAAGATGTCCCTACCGTAATCACCCCCTATTTATCAAGTAATACCGGCAATGTTGTTGCATCGGTAGCTCAGACCTCAGCGGATGGCCATGGTGTCGTCTCTGTCAGCCTGTCGCTTGAAGCCCTCTCGAAGACGGTTAATTCCACCAAGATTGGCGAGAAGGGTTATGTCTATATCATTGATAATGCCAATAAAATCATTGTACATCCTACCGAAAAACCGGGGACCGAAGGAACCATGGCACCCTATAAAGATATTTTTGCACAGAAAAACGGAAGTCTGACCTATACACTAAATGGAAACCAGGAACACGCCTTTTTCTCCACCAATGAAACGACGGGCTGGACCGTGGTTGGTGTCATCGACAGTGGGGAAGTGACGGCTTCTGTCCGTCCGATTCTATACACCACACTTATTGTTGTAGCGATTGCAATTGCGGTAAGCTCCATCATTATTTTCTGGATTGTGCAATCAATCACCAAACCACTGAACCGCTTGGTGAAGGCATCTGACGAAATTAGTAATGGTAATCTGACCATCGAAGTTGCTGTATTGGGACAGGATGAATTCGGCAAGCTGAGCACCAGCTTCAATAAGATGAGCGAATCCTTGCGAACCGTTATTCAGGACGTGCGGCACACGGCTGACGAGTTAACCGCCTCATCCACACAATTGGCAGTCAACTCATCGGAGACAACCAAAGCAACAGAGCAAGTCGCCCTGATCACGGAAGAATCCGCAGCTGGACTTGAGAAACAAACAAGCAGCCTGAAACATACGGCACTACAGATGAATGAGCTTGCTGGAGGTGTAGGACAGGTAACGAACAGCACACAGCAAGTATCCGAAGCTGCCATGCAAGCAAGTGAGCTCGCGGATAAAGGGAATGCAACCATGCAGACGGCCGTATCCGAGATGAGTTCCGTCAGTCGCTTTGTGCAAGGTATGGCAGATACTGCTGGACGACTTGAACAGCATTCCACATCCATTGGTGAGATGGTATCTGTCATTACAGATATCGCTGCACAGACCAATTTGCTTGCTCTCAATGCTTCTATTGAAGCAGCACGTGCAGGTGAGCATGGACGTGGTTTCTCCGTTGTTGCCAGCGAAGTCCGCAAGCTGGCGGAACAATCCAGCCTGTCCGGCCAGAAGATTGTAGAGATGGTCGGAGCGATTCAACAGGAGATTTCAATGGCCAATCACAATGTACAGATCGGGCAACAGGATGTAAGCAACGGCA
This sequence comes from Paenibacillus sp. FSL K6-2393, assembly GCF_038002545.1. Lineage (NCBI taxonomy): Bacteria > Bacillati > Bacillota > Bacilli > Caryophanales > Paenibacillaceae > Paenibacillus > Paenibacillus sp. FSL K6-2393. The sequence continues at coordinate 388,680 of NZ_JBBOCU010000002.1, read as the reverse complement.
TTCGTGCCGTTCAGTTTGCAGATGAAGCTTTTGCCCAGATTAGTGAGGCTGTCGGGGTCGTCAATCATCAGCTTGAGAACATTGCAGCCGCCTCACAACAGATGTCCGCAAGTACAGCCGAAGTGGTGCAATCCATTGATCAGATCCACGCCATATCGGAAACCAATGCCGATGGAACGGAGAACATCTCTGCTGCTACGGAGGAGCAAGTGGCTTCCATGCAGGAGATATCATCCTCTGCTGATTCCCTTGCCCATCTGGCTCACAAGCTGCAGAAGCTGGTGGAACAATTCAAGCTGTAATCGTTGAACGAAAGATTGTTTACACTAACACTACGATGACAGAACAACCTTCCAATCGCTGCTTTCGTACAGAAGATTAGTCCAACTTATTTAATAAATAGTCTGTAACATCAAAATCCCCTTTGCCATCACGTTGGCAGAGGGGATTTTGGTAATGATAGGACGTGAAATATGGCTGGATCGAAGGCGAAGGACGCTTCTTCTTCCTGATGAGCATCATCGATGTGTTCACCAACGTGTTTCAACTTGAGATCAATACTTCGCTAAAATATTGCATTTTGCGGACGAGGTTAAGCGTGTAATATTCTTGCCCTCGGTTCCTTTGTTTTCTGCATACTTTGTGCATGTCTTGTTTTCTGTCAGTTCTTCACTTTAATAGACCGCCCGATGAATTAATTATAAGCAGCCTCCCACTTGAACTGTATCCCCAATTGTTATTGATGTCTAACCTATGTACAACAATTTATTGGGTACGTTACCGATAGAAGTCCACCATATCTCCAAACAGCCGTTTAATAAATTCGAGCTCGCTTTCGTTATATCTTTCCAAAAATTCGTACATTCTTTGCTTTTCCTTCGTATGAAGCTCATCATGAGCAGCAAATAGCTTTTTGCCGATAGGCGTTAGCCGAAAATACACTTCCTTTTTGTTGTCGTTGAACTGGGATTTTCGCACCCAACCTGCCTTTAGTAATTTATTTGCGATCTTGGAGGTATTTCCTTTACTTAAATTGATTCTCTCCGCGATGGAAGTGAGATTGATCGGCTCCTGCTCTCCGATGCATGCAATGGTGTGCAGTTCCGTCATATTCAAGCTGAATTCTGATTCAATATGCTTCCGGATATCCTCCAGGTATGAGGCAGTTATTCGGGTTTCATATTGCTCTTTTTGCTCAAGAAACTGAACGAAAAATTCATGAATGGCCGTTTTGTTTTTACTGGCAGTATCCATCATTATGCTGGCTCCTCGACTTATTTGTTTTATTATATCATAGATTGTTCTCTGAGAAACATATGGGCATACCCATATTGGGATTGGGGTTGACATGGTAAATAGAAACTAAGTAAAATTATATTGTTTCGTATGAAACTAAAATTATATATAATTTTCATCACACTTGTTTTAACAGGCAATAAAAAAAGTTCTAACGAAACAATAATTGATGAAGGAGGTTTGACGGAAATACTTGTCCACTTTTCAAGAGGAAATTTATAAAATATGGAAATGGAGCATACCTGCCTATGGAAGTCGTAAATCCGAAGACCTTGACGGATAAGGTTACATCTGTAATTTCTCATGTCGTGGTGACTACTGCCTCCAAATTGGCTTTCATCTCAGGTCAGGTTTCTGTAGATGAAACAGGATTATTGGTCGGTTCAGGGGACTATTACGCGCAAGCGATTCAAGTGTTCACCAACCTTAAGTATGCATTGGAAGCCGTGCGAGCGGATCCCTTGTACATTGTAAAAATGAATATTTTTGTTGTAAACCACAACCCGGAATTGATTTCGATTATTTTTGAGGCAGGATTTCATGTGTTTGGCCCTAACTGGCCGAAGACAGCAAGTACGTATATAGGCGTTCAAGCACTAGCCGATCCTGAATGGCTTATCGAAATAGACGCTATCGTGATTTTCCCATAATGTATAAGAAAAGAGGGTTTTGATATGAAATATGAAGTCATCCTGATTGGTGGCGGACCTGTCGGCATGATGCTGGCTGGGGAATTGGCATTAGCCGGTGTAAAGGTCTGCGTCATTGAGCGATTAAAAGAGACAACCCCTTATTCACGCGCGCTTACCGTACATCCTCGAACTCTTGAAATATTAGATATGCGTGGAGTGAAATCACAATTAATCAGTCAAGGCCGCTTACTTTCGAGAGGACATTTCGCCGGATTAGAAGCTCCTTTGGATTTCACCGTTTTGGATTCTTCTTCCAATCACACTCTATTTTTACCGCAGAGTGAGACGGAGAAGGTGCTGGAGGAATGGGCGCTTAGCCTTGGTGCAGAGGTCTGGAGAGAGGTTGAGGCTCTATCTGTACACCAGGATGAGGATGGGGTTGACGTTAAGATCGCAGGACCTCATGGAGAAACAACGTTAAGATCAGCTTATGTGGTAGGTACAGACGGAGCCAGAAGTTTGGTTCGCAAGCATGCAAATATATCATTTGAAGGTACAGATGCGACCTTCACGGCAATTCTGGGGGATGCCATTCTATCTGATTTGGCTCCTATGAGTGTCACATCCCGGATTACAGAAAAAGGATTGGTCAGCATCATGCCGATCAATGATCATATGTATCGGGTCTTGATGATCGATATGGAGAGAAGTAACATCTCTAAGGATGAGCCCGTTACATTGGAAGAGTTTCGTTCATCGCTCATCCGTACGACCGGAAGCGACCTGGGATTGAACGATGTGAAATGGATGTCCCGTTTCGGAAATGCGACGCGGCAAGCGGGACGATATCGGAATGGTCGATTATTCTTGGCGGGAGATTCGGCGCACATTCATTTTCCAGCTGGTGGACAGGGAATGAACGTTGGCTTACAAGAAGCGATGAACTTAGGCTGGAAGCTTGCAGGAGCAATCAAAGGCTGGGCTCCGGACTGGCTATTGAACAGTTATCATGCCGAACGCTTTCCATGGAATACGGCCTTGCTCCGGAATACCGAGGTCCAAACCTTGCTTCTGGACGTGACTCCCCCTATCACGGAACTTCGAAGCATGTTAGCTAAACTGATTCAAATACCGGAGGCAAATTATCAAATCGCCGCACAAGTTTCCGCAATGGATGTACATTATGCTCCAGACGCCGAAGCGCCTCCACATCCTTTAAATGGGAAACGTTTTAAGGATCTAAGCTTAAAGCTGAAAGACGGGCAATTGATCAACGCCTATCCGTTACTACACAAAGGTACTTTTCTTCTGCTGCATTTCCATTCTAATGAACAGAATAGCGGTCAATGGAAATCGTATAACAACCTTCAAGTTGTACATGCCTCTTTGGCTGAGGCTGACGCGGATTGGAACGACGTCCACACGGCGCTTATTCGGCCGGATGGGCATATTGCCTGGGCGATTTCTCTATCCGATCCAAATCCAATGCAAACCATAAATGAAGGAATCACTCGCTGGTGCGGAGACATTACCGTGTAGTCATTCGTTCGAGGTGCACAACTGACTTCCCATAGGATGAAGTTGTATTTGGAGCGTCTGAATGAACTATCACGGTATGCTGCACTTAAAAAAACGCAATGCAATGTTCTCCATGAGTATGGAAATACCGCCTGAGCGTTATTCAACAACGCTCAGGCGGTATTTTCATTTCTGAGAAAGAAGGTACTTTACGCTCCATTTCGTTCCGCAGCTGCAGATCGGCGACGCAGGGACAATGAAATAATAGCCGGGATCAGTCCAATGGCAACCAAAGCTCCACCAAGCAAACCAACGGATGCTAGCGAGATGCTTTCTACAACAATACCTCCGATTACAGCCTCTACAGCTGCCCAACTGCACAATAGAATTATTCGAACTCATGATGATCCCTGAAGCCTGAGAAAATTAAGCAATTCTATGCATTCGCTTGAATAAGAGGGGTTTGGTACGGAATAACGGAGTTAAACCGATTGCTTTTTATCTCCGTGGTACCCTTGATCTCCATAGGGCTCTAACTGTTCAAACCAGCGATTCAGACATTTGGCGAGTGCATCTTTGGGATCATAATACGGGTTATCATCTTGCTTCAATGTCTCCAGCACCTCGATCACAAACGCATTCTCTCCATATTCATTCCATTCAGCCTGCAACCTTCGATTCAGATGACTACCCATCTGTAACATGAACCGTTGTCCGTTAATGGTTTTCAGGTTAAGTGTGCTGTCGATATAAACTTTGCCGTTACGTTCATTCCGAATCTGGTAGACGCCCGCTTCCGTTTTAACTTCTTTGGCCTGTTCCTGCAATTCTTTGCGACGATTCATCTTCTCCTGCTCCCCCTTTTCTTTACGTTCCTGTTTTCCATCTCCGGTGCTCTGTTGATCTGCGCTGCTTGCCAGCCAATACTGACTGCCGTCTGGCTCACGTTCCAGCAAACCATAGTCGATGAGATACCTCCGTATTTCCACGTAATCATCATTAACTTCCTTCAACAGCTCATTGACCTGTTTCTCGGAATATTTGCGCTCTGTCTCGAATCGTTTGGCAATTTCGGTGAGCACGATATATTTATGCTTTTGCTGCATATGAAACGTCGTCAGCGGACCTCCGTTACCCTCTGGAAAATACTTGTTTAGCACCTTTTCCCGATCCTGTTCTGTAATATCAAATGAGTTCGGATGGATCGTATGTCCATGTCTTGTCACCGGTGACACCCATTCGGCTGGAGCCTGGGTATCCTTGCTTTTGAGCAGTTCCATTAATGCCAAGAATATCTTGGCCTGTCGTTCCTTCTCCTTTAATACAAACCGATGATTACGGATCGTGGAGGCACTCCCGATACCAAGGGCCTTCTGTACTTCAGCATCCTTCTTTCCTTCATAAAACTGGGCCAGCAATCCACGCTGGACATCAGACAATCCGGTTACGCTTTTATCCAGCTCCAGCAAATACTCAAATACCGATCCATGAACCTTCTCAATATGCACTCGCATATAACGGGCTGCCTCATAGAGCACTCCTTCTTCAGGGTAGATAATCCCCGCTTCAGTCCTGTAACCGCAGCAGACACATATATAGGCGGGACCCTCCTCCATATAACCACGCTTGATCTCTTCCAATGAAGCTGTTTGCAACCAGGATTCCGATGATTTCATGTAAAAGCTCCTTTTTATCATTGTATGGTCATCCAACCGTATACTAATTAATTATTTTATAATTTTGTTTGTTTATATATAGACATAATATAATTTTGTTTATTATATGTCAATATAACGGAAAAGGATGCTGTTTTTGAAGACATAATGGATACCCCTTGTTCAACAGAAAAAAGACCGCAAGGTCGCAACCCTGCAGTCTCATTTCAATCCCTGTTACAACTTAAACCGTTCAATCATGCTTTGCAAATCTTCAGCCATACGTGACAATGCTGCCGAAGAAGCTGCAACCTCTTCCATTGTAGCCAACTGCTCTTGAGCCGCCGCTGATCCATCTTCCGTTCCAGAGGCAATTCTGTCCGACAGAACCATGGTATCACTTACTGCCTTGTTGACATGACTCATGCCACCATCAATTTGACGGGAAGCCGCAGATACTTCTCCAGCTTGTGCAGCCACCAACTGAACCGCAGTACGAATGTTATGGAACGCTTCGCCCGCTTCTGCAACCATCTGCGAACTCTTCACCATACCTTCTCCCGTACGGGCAAAAGTCGATTGCACCGCATTGGTTTTCTCCTGCATCTCATGCATAAGCTCATTAATCCGCTCGGCTGAAGCGCCTGAACTGTGAGCCAGTGTCTTCACTTCGTTGGCTACAACCGCGAATCCACGCCCTTGTTCGCCAGCTCTTGAAGCTTCAATGGACGCATTCAAAGCAAGAATGTTGGTCTGCTTGGCAATGGCCGTAATCTCGGCCACAATCACAAGAATCTCTTCATTTTTCGCGCGCAGATCCTCAATGACCACAGACATGGCTTTGCTCTCGTCATTCACCTGTTGAATATGGGTAACCGCTTCTTCCACGGTAACCATACCCGCTTCCGACTTAGTGGAAGCATCCAGAGCGATACGAGCGGTGTCTTCAGCACTTGATGAGATCTCTTTGACTCCAATGGACATTTCGCCCACGAGTTGACCTGTAGCAGCAAGACTATTGTTCTGCAAAGTCGTTCCTGCAGCTGCATCCTGCATCAGTTCGGCCACCTGTTCTGTGGCTTTGGATGTCTGCTCAGAACTTGCCATCAGCTCTTCAGAAGATGCGGCCAGCTGGCTGGACGTATCATGTACCTCTCCAAGAACATTGCGCAGTGATGTCGTCATCGTATCGAAGCTTTCCCCAAGTTGTCCGAACTCATCCCGGCGCTGCAAACCTACCCGAACGGTGAGATCTCCTGCGCTTACTTTGGATGCTGCCTGAGTTAGTTGCAGCAATGGCCGGTGTATGCTGCGGATAATGAAAATAAGCAGAATCAACCCAATAACCAATGCAGATGCCACAATTGTAATTGAACGGATCAAAATAGGTCTTACGGCTTCACTTGCTTCAGAAGGAACCATCTCACCAACAATTTTCCAACCTGTCACCGGATTCGTGAAATACACAGCTTCCACTTCGTGACCATCATATGTATACTTCACCGTTCCGCTTTCCTTCGTATACATCTCATTAATGTAGCTTTCATCCGACTGTGTACCGGATTCAATATTGTAGTGGAACAGGAATTTACCCCCGTTATCCAGCATGTACAGTTTTCCTTCTTTACCAATACGTATCTGATCAACGGATTCTTTCAGATGATTGAGACTGACATTGGCTCCGAATACCCCTTTGCCGTCAGCCAGCTTGACCGCTGCGGTCACAACCCATTCGCCCGTCGAAGCCGACTGGAACGTATCCGAGATTACCGGTTCATCCTGGGACATACCCATCGTATACCATGAACGTTCTCGAGGATCATAATTCTGTTCCTCGGATTCAGGGGACTTCATCCAGCTACCATCTTCGGCACCTGCGGTAAGTACACCCAGTTCCTTATGATTCTGAGACATCCGATCCATCTGCCTTTGCAGCGCAGGGGATTTATTAATAATATCGTTTGAAGTAATACCCGCAGCCATCTGCGCTGCGTTATCCTTCTCCATATCGAGCATTTGATTTATCTGCAGACTAAGCATTTCTGTTTTGGCCTGTGCGGAACGAATAATCTCCATTTTAACCTGGTCAGCAGCTTTTTGATAAGACAACCATCCCACGGTAATGCTCGGTACTATCAGGAACAGGAGCAATGCAGCAATCAGGCGTTTTTTTACGGTTAAAGTAAACCAATTTCGAATCCTTTTCTTCATTTAACTATCCCCCATCATAATCTTCACCCATCCTTTTATCGGACAATCGCTGTAAAAATATTATGTATAGATACTAAATTAGTACAAATTTAATTTAAATGATCTGATCAGATGATATGGATTATATCCGCTTAATCATTTTGACCCTCTACGCGAGATCGTTTACAATGCTCATAAGCTGGCTATTCATGAAACGATTGGAAGGAGAGGATTCAAATCTTACGCAAGTCAAATGAAAGACAACGTATTTCCACGTTATATTCATCCATGTTCCGCATTCTGTTAGCGCTCATCCTGTGCGCAGGCCCGATTCTGGGACAAGCTGGTATTACGGCATCCGCAGCGCAGGCGACGCAAGCAGTTCACATTGAAGTGAATGGTGAGCAACAATCCTGGAAGAACGCACCACTTATAATCAAAGGCTCAACGTTTGTTCCACTACGGGATGTGGTCACATCGGTTAAAGGCACGTTGAAATGGGATAATCGCACCAAGACGGCTACCATTACCGTTGGCAGAGACAAGCTGATCCATCAGGCTGGTAGTAATTCCATTAAGGTAAACAAGGTCGATCTGGCTACAGGTGTGAATTCACGTACCGTTAACGGTACGTTGATGGTACCTGTCCGGGCCATGGCTAATGCAATCAAGGCAGACATCAAGGTCCAACGCACAGCCACGGGGCAGATGAGTGTAAAAATGGTCACTGATCAAGTCAGCCTACTGAACAGCGAGGTTGCCAGCGTAGATACATATCTGCGTGAGATCAACTATCCAGGTATGGCTCTGATTGCCCGCGATGGTGAAGTGCTTCTAAAGCAAGGCTACGGACTTGCCGATGAACAGACGCTGAATCGCCCGGATCAGAAGACCCGAATCGCATCGCTGAGCAAATCCTTTACGGCCGCGTCCATTCTGAGTCTCGTGGAGGATGGTAAGATTAATGTGCAAGATCCAATCTCCAAGTATATCTCTGGGATACCAAAGGGAGATCAGATCACGCTGCATATGCTGTTATCCCAGACTTCAGGTCTGCCATCCGCATTTGGTCGGGGTGAAGGAACTTCTATGGAAGAGACTGTAGAAGAGATTCGTCACAAAACGCTGAAATTCGAACCGGGGAGTGCCTATCTGTACAGCAACAGCGGTTATGTTTTGCTCGCATACGTCGTTGAACAGGTATCTGGCATGAGTTATGCCGACTACGTGCAACAGACGATACTGAAACCACTTGGTATGAAAAATTCGGGAGAGGCCTCCCGTAAAGTGCATACGATTAGTGGTTTTGTTCAAGAAAGTAACGCATGGGTAACTGCGCCTTACTATGTGTCTCAATCCGGTTCAGGAACCATCTATTCCACGGTGGACGATATGCTGAAATGGGATCGTGCGCTCTATACAGACAAGATTCTAAGCCAGGATACGATTGAACAGATGTATGAGCCTTATTCTGATAAAAACTATGGCTACGCCTGGATTCTCAAAGAGAACGGCACCAACCGTACCGTCTTCCACAACGGTAGTGGTGGCGGGTTTGCTACAGCCTTTTCACGTAATCTGTCCGATGATATCACGATTATCCTGCTCGGCAACCATGCAGGTATGGACATGACTTCACTTGTGGATGAAGTTGAGGCCAAAACAGCAGCAGCACTGCAATTGCAATAATCCATAATCAATCGTTTATACAGAGCAAAGAGACGGTCCTTTAAAGGATCGTCTCTTTGCTCTGTATATGTTTTCATTTTAACGACTCACACTTCCGTATAAGCTCAGCCCACAATCCAGCTCTTCTTCATCCTGCAAAAGGCAGATTAACTCATATTCTTATCACTGCCTAGGAGACATCCGCTCTTTCATCATCTGTCTGCTTTAATGTTACAGGAAGTTTCCCCGCAAAAGGAATGCGCCCCATCAGCGCCTGAGCGACGCTATCCATGGCAAGTGGCCGGCTCTCGTAAGCCGCTACATAGACCTGGGCATCCGGAAGCGCCAGCAGATCATAGGGGCTTCGCAATGCCACAACAGCCAGTGGTTTACCCAATTGCTGTATCCAACCAATCAGCCTGCACTGTGGATCGCCGGAGGGGCTTCCCGCATTGTAGGTTCCCACCACAATCTGCCGAATGTCATCTGCTTCCGCTGCCTGAAGCAGACGGGCGGAACGAATGGCGACTTCCTCGGGTGTGACCGTCAGATCGACAATATCCAGACCATAAATGGATAAGGCTGAGCCCAAGGTAAACGTCTGAGTCAACTGTTCGTCGGCAATTGTCGTCACGGACGTGGCAACCGTTATGACCAGCGTGCGTTCCGGCTTCAAAGGCAGCATATTCAGCTGATCGCGCACCAGTGTGACACTATTCTCGCTAATACGGCGGGCAACCTCTTGGTGTAAAGAACTGTTGCGCTCCGACCAATTGGATAGAGCAGGAGCGTTTGATGCCTTTGGCAATGATGCATTCGATACTACAATATTCACTTCATCATCACCTGCACCGCCCATTCCACTCTCCAGCAAACCACGCTTCGCCTTGTACATCAACAAGCGATTCACCGACTCATCAATACGTCTCTCGCTAATCCGCCCGCTCCTCACAGCTGCTAACAACGCTTCAAATGCCTCTGCCTGAAGCTTAGCCGTATGGCTAATTAACACCAGATCTGCCCCGGCCTCTACCGCCATTACGGCTGCATCGACAGTGCCATAGTTCACGGCAATAGCATCCATCTCCATGCAATCTGTCACGATCATGCCCTCATAACCCAGTTCCTGGCGAAGCAGACCACTTAATACGGTTTGTGATAGCGTTACGGGCAGACGCTCTGGTTCCAGTGCAGGGAAATAAATATGCGCCGACATCATGGCATCGACACCTTCGGCGATAGCCGCTCGGAATGGAATCAACTCCAGGCGCTCTACCCGTTCACGATTATGAGTGATGATCGGGAGGTCCAGATGGGAATCGGTATCCGTATCCCCATGCCCCGGGAAATGCTTGGCTGTCGCTGCAATCCCAGCGTCCTGTATTCCCGCAATGGTTCTGGCCCCATATTCTGCAACCGATTGTGGAGATTCCCCGAATGATCGCACACCGATGACCGGATTGGCCGCGTTATTGTTTACATCCAATACCGGAGCAAAGTTCATGTTAATGCCCATGGACTTCAGCTCCAACCCACTGATATATGCCGCCTGATACGCATCGTCAATGGAACCGGCAGCGGCAATGGCCATTGGTCCAGGCATCAAGGTTATCCCTTCGGTAATTCGAGCAACCATGCCGCCCTCCTGATCAATGGATATCCAGAGCGGCACATTACCGCTGCTTTTGGCAATCTGTTGTAGCCCTAACGATAACCGCTCTACCTGCTCTGGCGACTCAACGTTGCGCGCAAAATAGATTACGCCACCGATGGGATACTTTCGGAGAAAGGGTTCCACATCGCCAGCAGCTTCGGTTCCATGAAAGCCACAAAGCAGCATTTGCCCGACTTTCTCACGCAAAGTCATCTGTTTCAGCTTCGACTGGTATAACTCTTTTGGCCCACTCATTTCATGCCTCCCTCCGCTAACAAACATCCGTTCATTCATATAACAAAAACGGCTTTCGCCGCTCCTTCCATTCCGCTGCCTGTACATTCCACGCTTCGATTAAACGAACGAAGCCCGCCCGGTCATGGATCGTTTCCCTGACTTCCTTCCCCCCTGCCAGCAGGTCGATAAAGTACCTTGAACCCGGCTCTGGTGGCTCCAGCCAGCAGAATTGCTCCGGATAGAGTGACACCAGTTCATGCAAAAGCACTAACCCTGTCTCTACCGCCCGAAATTTCCTGCTGTCCGTTACAAAAATCCTTACGCCACCACACAGCTCACCTGCATGTTTGGAGAATGTTGGCGACATGTACACTGGATGCACATGCACACCTTCCAGCTTGTATTCCCGAAATCGTTCCGCCAAACGTTCACCCTCAACCCAAGGTGCCCCTATCCACTCGAATGGGCGAGTCGTGCCCCTTCCCTCCGATACATTAGTGCCTTCGAACAGGCACGTACCCGCATATACCCGCACACTATCCAGCGTGGGCATATTGGGAGAGGGTAACATCCAGGGAAGCCCACAATCCGCAAACTCCATGGAGCGCGGCCATCCTTCCATGGCAACCACGTCCAATTCGCAAGGTACATCCATCTCGCTGTTGACCATCAGGGCGAGTTCACCTACCGTCAATCCGGTACGTACAGGTACACGCCAAGCGCCAACGAGTGATTCATACCCCGCGTTCAGCACACCGCCTTCCACAACGTTTCCACCCAGCGGATTGGGACGGTCCAGAATCAGCATGCGTTTGCCCGCTCCAGCGCAGACCTCCATCATATGGAACAAGGTTGAGGCATACGTGTAATAACGGATGCCCACATCCTGAATGTCGAATAGCACCGTATCCACTCCAGCCAGCATTGCAGGCGTAGGTCTCTTGTAATCTCCATACAGGCTGAACACCGGAATGTCCAGACGTGGATGAAGCATGTCTCCGAATCTGACACCCGCCTGAAGCTCTCCATCCAGTCCGTGCTCACAGGCATAGAGCGCTGTAAGCTCGGTATTAGCCAGTCCGGCGCACACATCTATTGTCGATACAAAATCCGCTGTAATACCAGTCGGGTTTGTAATTAGACCGATTCGATTACCCGTTATCCATGGATGCGATAACCCTCTGGACAGAAGATCAACTCCCGTTTTTACAGCCGGGATCTGCTCGGTCTCATTCAACTGACCCATCACACATTCCCCTGGCTTATCCAGCCTGTATGCTGGTGATCATTACCGCCTGTTACGACAGGCTCTTCTTCAGGCTCCAGCACATTAAGAGCAACCTTATGCTGATAGATGGCAAACATACCTCCAAACAGCGCTCCGAAACCAACGACAGTCAGCATCAGCAGCGCAGTCAGGCACATGGCCTGAAAACAAGCGCCCATCGTGTACCCCGGGTGACGGAAGAACAGCTTTACACTTTCCCCCATCGCTTGAACGATGCCCATGTTTTTTTGTAAAACAAGCTGCCAGGTATAGAACTGTGACATCAGCGCCATGAGAACAAAGAACGTCTGGAATACACCCACTGCTGTACCTGTAATTCCACCCTGTCCACCGTAATACCACCAGGTTGACCATAGAATGAAGCCAAGCACCGCGAAAAGCACACCCAACGATCCTCCCGGGATTATTCCCTTCAATGTTCCGACACAGATATCCTTAAGTCCATTGCGCCGTTCCTTACGTTCCAATCTGTGATGCACGGCATAACAAACACCGAACAGGATGGGCATATATATCAAGGCCAGAAGCAGCACCGCGATCGGCAACGGAGCAAACATCAGAATGGGAACCAATACGATGGAGCTAACGACACTGTACAAGGCCACCGGAATAATATCCCGATAGATTTCTGCGCCCGACTTGATCAACACTTCACTCAACTTACGCATCTTCACCCTCCCCTTTCTCACCGTTCCTTCTTCACCAGGCCTCGTCTTTTACTCCCGTCCAATCGCAAGCTCCGTTTCTGGATCGAAAAAGTGTGCCTTACGTAAGTCCAGCACAAACTTTTTATCCATTCCTACATAAGCATGTGTTTCCGGGTGAACCTTAGCCGTAACAGTACGGGCACCGGAATGGAAATACACCAAATTCTCGGAGCCCAGATGCTCTACAACCTGAACTCGCGCCTGCAGCATATGGTCTGTCGGGATGTTCGGAGCGACATCATCACCAAAAATATGTTCTGGACGCAGACCCATAATCACCGGCTTGCCTTGATGACTCTGAAGACGAGCAAGTACATCTGCTGGCAAGGTGAATGATGCTCCCTCGATGACAACCTGCGTGCCTTCAATCCGTGCATCAATGAAGTTCATCGCCGGGGAACCAATAAATCCGGCAACAAACATATTTCGCGGACTCGCATACAGTTCTTTCGGTGAAGCCACCTGCTGAATATCTCCATGATTCATGACCACGATGCGTTCCCCAAGTGTCATGGCTTCTACCTGATCATGCGTCACGTACACAATCGTGGCACCGAGACGTTTATGCAGCTCTCCCAACTCCACCCGCATCTGCACCCGCAACTTGGCATCCAGATTGGACAGTGGTTCGTCGAATAAAAACACCTGCGGATCGCGGACGATCGCCCGGCCCACCGCAACACGCTGGCGCTGACCACCAGACAGCTCGCGTGGTTTGCGCTCCAGCATCGCTTCCAGTCCAAGAATGGAGGCCGCATTCTGCACCTGTTCATCAATATAGGACTTTGGCTTTTTCAGATTTTTCAGGCCAAAGGAAAGATTCTCACGGATGGTCATATGCGGATAAAGTGCATAATCCTGAAACACCATCGCGATATCCCGATCCTTCGGATGCAGATCGTTAACAAGCCGGTCACCGATCACAATATCACCGCTCGTTTGTTTTTCAAGTCCGGCAATCATCCGCAGTGACGTTGTCTTGCCACAGCCTGAAGGACCCACAAACACTACGAATTCCTTATCTTCTATAACAAAGTCCGAGCCGGCCACAGCCGTGAACGTTCCTTTATGATCGTCTTTGAATTCTTTGCGCACTTGGCGAAACTCCACGCGTGCCATAGGTAGATCCCCCTTTACATTGTCGCTTGTCCTGAACTAACAGTTAACCTTTAACCGCACCGATCGTAATGCCCTGCAGGAAGTAACGTTGCAGTGAGAAAAACAGAATGATCATGGGCAGTGCACCAATCGTTGCCCCTGCCATCATTGCGCCGAAGTCCGTTGATTCGGCAAATACAAACGAGGCCAACCCCACCTGAATGGTACGCATCTCGTTGGAATTGGTAATGAGGAACGGCCAGAAGAATTCGTTCCACGAAGCCACAAACGTGAATATCGCCAGCACCGCGATTCCCGGCTTTGCCATCGGCAGAATGACTTTCCAGAAGATACCGAACTCACTGCATGCATCGATACGTGCCGCATGGATCAGCGATGTGGGCAGCGTGGACATAAACTGTTTCATCAAGAATATGTTCCCTACGCTAACGGCAGCAGGCAGAATAATGGCCGTATACGTATCCCCCAGGTCAAACACGTTGACCATCAGAATGTACAAAGGAATCAGCGTCACCTGTGCCGGGATCATCATTGTCCCAAGCAACGTCCAGAATACCGCCTGACTACCCGGAAACTTCAGTTTGGCGAACGCATATCCCGCCAGGGAGGCGAAGAATACATTTGTAACGGTCAGAATGATCGAGATGAGCAGCGAGTTGTATAACCAGCGCCAGGCATCGGTTTTGGCAAAAAAGCGCTCATATGGTGATAACGACAGCTGCTCTGGAATCATCTGTGGTTTAAACGAAGCCGACATCGCGCTATCCTGCACCGAACCAACGAGCATCCAATACATCGGAATGACCGTCACCAGTGCCCAGACCACCAGCAGAATGGATGCAACAACGAGCAGGATCTTTTTCTGTGTTGATTTCATGGATTTCATTCACCCCCGGATGCTTAATGCAATGTGCTCTAATAGCACGTGTTTTGAACTACCTCTAATACTCAATATCGCTGGAGAAATATTTGAACTGAATGACGGAGATGACAATGATGATAATTGCCAATACGAACGACTGTGCCGAAGCCAATCCGAATTCATAGAACTTAAATGCTGTCTCGTAGATCAGATAAGCGATTGTAGTTGTCGCAAAGTTTGGTCCACCTTGTGTCATCAGATATACCGAGATAAACACTTGGAAGGATGTAATAACACCCGTGACGAGCAGATACAGCGTCGTTGGTTTGAGCAGCGGCCATGTAATCTTGCTGAACTGGGTCCAGCCGCTGGCATGATCAATATCCGCCGCTTCATACAGCGATTTCGGAATACCACCCATGGCTGCCAGATACAGAATAATGCCCGCTCCGTGTGATCCAAGCCAGTTCATCAGAATGAGTGAAAAGAGTGCCGTTCCCGATTGGCCCAGCCAGATTACCGGGTCAAGACCGAACAGGCCGAGGAAGCGGTTCAGCAGTCCTGAATCCGTCGGGTCAAAGATTGCCAGCCATACAATGGAGATGGTTACCCCGGAGGCTACCGCAGGCAGATACATGGTAGCTTTGAAAAAAGTCTGCCATTTAGTTTTCATTTGATAGATGAAATAAGACAGTACAAATGTAATGAGAATATTGACCGGGACTGTGCCTACGGTGAAGATCACTGTATTTTTAATCGACTTCCAGAACGTCTCATCCTTCACTAAACGCTCGTAGTTATCCAATCCAACCCACGTTGAGTTCATAATGTTGTATTTCTGGAAGCTCATCACAAGAGCCGTCAGAACAGGATACAGTGTGAAAATGAGAAACAGCAGGACAGGCGCCAAAATAAACAAATACGCCCACCCGTAGTCTCGCCAAAACCGGGCAACCCGGGAAGTCCGAGGCACGGACGGTTTTGGCGCAAGGGCGGTCTGCATGGCGAATCCTCCTCTCCTAATCAGTGTGGTTTTACGTTATGTTTGATTGTCCGAGTTATTGTCCAAACATCTGCTGGCCTTTGCTCTTGAAGTCTTCTGCGATCTGCTCTGGTGATTTTTCTCCCGAGAACAGCGCCTGGATGTTTGGCTTCACAACCTGTTCCTTGAATTGTTTTTGCTGGGATGCTTTGTCGATATCCAGTTCCAGTACAACCGGCATCGCGATATTCTCTGCCATGACTTTTGCAGCAGCCAGATTATCCGGTTGACCAAGTTCTTTTCCTTTAAACAGTTCCACTTGGGACTGTCTTACGAATGGAAGTGCCAGTTCATTGGCCGAGTTCCCTGCTTTGGCACCACTAAGCGCCTCCATCACAAGGAACGTATTTTGGGCATGCTGTTCGCCTTTGTCCTTCTTCTGTTTGAATGCTACATACCCTTCGCCGCCCATCGTTGTGGCCGCAGGTTGATCATCATTATGTGGTACAGGCAACAGGACAAAATCAATCTTCTCTCCTTGCACCTTGCCATCATCGATGTCCTTGTTGCGGTTCTGAATCATCACATCATAATAAGGAATCGCTTTGGAGATAATCGCCGTTTCCCCCGCGTAGAACATATCCGTCCGTTTCGCTGGAGCGAGAGCCGCCGTTTCCTTCGGCATATACCCTTGATCCATCAGGTTTTTGATAAAAGAGAGAGTATCCAGAATGCGACCATCATTCCATTGGAACGTGCCGTCTTTATCAAGAACATCGATCATCCCGTTGTTACGAGACAGCATTTCAATGAAGTCAAGCGAGGTTCCGTCGGTAACCAGTGCATATTGCTTGGCCCCGCCATCCAACGTTTTGGTCAGCTTGGCAGCAGCATCGTTGAATTCGGACCAGGTCCAGCCATTTTGCTGAATGGACTTCCAATCAATGCCCGCTTCCTCCAGAATACGTTTGTTACCACCCCAAGCCCATTGGAATTGATACAACGGCAGTCCGTACTGTTTCCCCTGAATCTGGCCTAAATCCAGCGTACCTGGCAGGTAGTCGTCCTTGATCTCAGGTGTCAGGTAGCTGTCCAGCTCAAGTGCCAATCCCGTATTCACATATGTGCCGTCTACGCTATGAAAATAAAGATCCGGCGGGTTACCTGCGTTCAGAGCGACATCGAATTTTTTGGGCCCTTCCGCCCAGGAGAGCATTTCCGTCTTCACGGTAATGTTCGGGTGTTCTTTATTGAAATCAGAGATTAGATCCTTCAGTTCATCTTCATATGTGCCATGTACAGGATAGGTCCATACCGTTACCGTATCATCGGCATTCGGGTCATCCGAAGCAGCACCTCCGCTATTCCCACAGGCTGTAACCCAGACCATCATCAACAACATTGCCCAAACCAGACCCTTCTTTTTCATCCCTTCATCTCCTTCGCATGTCATCATCCGATTCTTTCATTGCCTAACCATGCTACCCCTTTGTGATCGTTCGGCCTTCAAACGCCATCCACCTATACACGCGGCAGTAAGGAAAAGCACCTCCCCTGTAGATTGGGCCTGCCAGTCGCAGGCTAAATCTCTTAAATGCAATATTAACGTCAACTTAATTGACATTAACAGTATTGATTCCTTCCAAAATTGTAGATTGAATTCATTATATGAGTTGTAAAATAAAAATTCAACATTATTTTTTGTTATAAAATTTAATTTTACTTTTTCTTTTCATCCAACTATACTATGTAAAAAGAAAACCAAAGCAAGCGAGGTGAGCCACTTTGCGAGTGTATGTAGGCGTAGATGGAGGCGGTACCAATACTGATGCAGCAATCATTTCTGAAACTGGTGAAATTCTCGCCCGACTCAGCGGCGGTCCCACGAATCCTCACAGCGTATCAACTGAACAGGCCATTTCCGAACTGCAACGAGTGCTGGAACAGCTATTTAATCTAATAAGTGATTTATCGACAAGTTGTGAGGGTATATGCCTTGGTATGTCAGGTGTAGATACGATCCAAGAGCGGCAACTTATAGCCAAAACAGTAAATAACTATATGAAGAGTCGTAATCGACAGTCATCAGAAGGTTGTCCAGTCTGGGTTGTATCCGAAGGAGAGATTGCTCTGATGGCCTCTCTCGGACATACGCACGGTGTATTATGCATCTCTGGAACAGGGTCCATCGTGTACGGATTTACGCGGGAAGGCGAGCGATACCGTGCAGGAGGCTGGGGTCACCTGCTCGGAGATGAAGGGAGCGGCTATCGTATTGGGCAGCGTGCACTCCAAGTGGTTATGCAGAGTTATGACGGTGTTCTTCCTCCAACCCGTTTAACCCCGCTTCTTCTAAAGAAACTGAACCTTCGGGATATATCGGAGCTAAAGACACGGGTGTATCAGACGGATTGGGGCAAAACCGAGACCGCATCCATCGCCCGCTTAGCTATAGAAGCAGCTGAACTCGGAGATGAGGCCGCCCGGGCACTGATCATCGACGAAGCCTCCCAATTGGCGGATACCGCCAAGGCGCTGATTGCCCGTCATCGGGAATTTGCATCCACTCAGGTTGTCCTGTCCGGATCACTTTTTCGATACGCTGCACTTTTCCGAAATACATTTATTCAGAAGTTATCGGGATATTATGGAGAGTTGGACTTTGTATATCGTGAAGATGCCCCCGCTCCAGCGGTTGGCGCAGCACAACTGGCAAGAAAACGCTGTTCCCTGAATGAATCATTTTAAAAGAGAGAAGGAGGCCATACAGATGAATCACATGCTGAATTCACTAATAACAGAACAACCCAATCCACTAACGGATCATATAGATGAATTGCCTTCGGCAGAAATTATGGAGCTAATTAATAAGGAAGATCAACGGATTGCGGAGCTCATTCAGCCCCTAATTCCGGTCATTGCTCAGGCTGCGGATCGGATCTTGAAGGCGTTTCAGTCTGGCGGTAGGCTTTTTTATGTAGGCGCAGGTACCAGTGGACGATTAGGAATACTTGACGCTTCGGAATGCCCGCCTACCTACGGAACCCCGCCCTCCATGGTGCAGGGTATTATTGCAGGGGGATTCCGGGCAGTGAAGGACCCGGTTGAAGGTGCTGAAGATAATGAGGAGTTGGGAGCTGCGGACCTTGATGAACATGGCTTAGACAAAAACGATGTCGTGGTTGGCATTGCAGCCAGTGGACGAACGCCGTATGTGCTGGGTGCGATGAGACACGCCAAGGAGATCGGGGCTACGGTGATCAGCCTGAGTAATAATGCAGGCACGCCGATGACCCTGTTGGCTGATGTGAGCATTGAGGCTGTTGTCGGCCCAGAGGTTGTCATGGGTTCAACACGTATGAAGGCAGGCAGCGCCCAGAAAATGATTCTGAACATGCTCACCACTACCGCCATGATTCGTCTGGGCAAGGTTTACCGTAATTTCATGGTTGATCTGAACCCTTCGAACGAGAAGCTTGTCCATCGGGCCAAACGCATGATCCATCTGGCAACCGGAGCGAATGAAGCCGATATTGAAGAGGCTTTTACCGGTGCAGACGGTCATGTAAAAACGGCAATCGTCATGCTCATGGCAGGCGTGGACGCAACGGAAGCCCAGCACAGGCTTGATCTGGCTGACGGATTTGTCCGCAGCGCCATTGCGGGGCCTTCCTGAGCCGTACAGTGGGATATTTCTAGAGGTTGAAAGAGAGGAGCCCGATATTAGTCTGGGCTCTTTTTTTGATTTTTTTATACTAAAAGCGGATATAATCGTCAAAAAATCCCCTCCTGCATAATCAGAAAGGGATTCATATGGTTCTACTTCACTTGTGCTCCAGAATAGCCTGTCGACTCTTCTCCAAATACTCCACCGACTGGTTGTAATCCCGACTGGCAATCGCTAGATACAAAATATCGATCACGTTCAGCTGTGCAATCCGTGACGAAGTTGCTCCGCTCCGAATATCACTTTCGGTGGAAGTAATCATCAGGGGTACATCCGCCATACTACTGAGTGTATTGCTGCCCCACTTGGTAATGCTGATTGTCGCTGCACCGCCATCATGAGCATGCTTGAGACAGGAGATTACGTTCGACGTCTCCCCTGAATACGAGATACATACAACCGCATCATCCTCACGAAGCGTCGTTGCGGACGAAATCTGCATATGCGGATCGGCGAACGAAAAGCTTGTGCGATTGATTCGCATGAACTTGTAATGTGCATCCAGCGCAATCAGGTTGGAGGCCCCTACTCCATAGAAAAAGATCCGGTTCGCCTGATGAAGCACGTCCACAGCTTTTTCCACCAGACGTGGGTCCAGAATATGAACCGTATCCTTCACCGACTGAATATTGTTTGCGGACACATGCTGAATAATGCTCTCCATGGAGTCCTGGGGACGAATCTCCGTATATTGATATGGCTCACTCGTCTGCAAATCTCCGGCAATCTTCAGCTTCAGCTCCTGAAAACCCGTTACACCCAGTGATTTGCAGAGACGGATAATGGCAGCTGGGCTGCCTCCACTCCGTTCAGACAACTGGGCCACCGAGGATTGAACAGTTTCTTGCGGGTGATCGAGAATATAAGCTCCGATCTTCCGTTCGGACGGAGTCAAGTCATCCATTAATGCGCGTAAACGCACAAGTCCACCTTTCATGCCTTCCATTCGCTCCTCCTTTCCGTACTGCATTCATGTACAAGCATTTTATCTTATAATTCCACTCGCGTCTAATCGAATTCCTCGCCCTTCCATAACTGAACTCCAATTAAAGTCAGGCCTCACTAGAGTGTGAGATTGCCTGAGATTACGGCGTGTTTCGCGCCGGTTACGGCCGGGAGTGTATTGGTTCTGCCCATAAGTGCCTCATGGCCAAGTAGAGCAAATCCAATGGCTTCCCGAGCATCATCAGGTACGCCATAATCTGCTGTTCGTTCCAAACGGATATCCTTCGGTAGTCTCTGACGGATCATCTCCATTAACGTGGCATTGGAAGTGCCACCACCGCACGCGAGCATGGCCGATATTTGCACCTTGGGCAGAATAAAATCCTTCACTGCAAGCACGATGGTTTCCGCGGTCAGACAGGTGGCAGTAGCCAGCGTATCTTCAAGGGATAAGGAACGCCCTGCGGCCATCTCCATCAGTCTCACTGCATACGCGGCTCCATATACTTCTCGCCCGGTACTTTTCGGCGGAATTCTTTTGAAATACTCATCCTCCAAACACAGTTCTACCAGACGCTGATCGACCTTTCCCTGTGCGGCAATGCTTCCACTCGGATCATAATGCTGCCGCCCATCCGTTGCCTGCCGCACAATGGCGTCCATCACCATATTGCCCGGTCCCGTATCAAATGCCGAAATACCTTCGGTAGATGACTCAGAGGGAAGCACCGTCACATTGCCAATGCCACCGATATTCTGCACCAGCCGTCCTTCCGTCGGGCTACGGAACATCAGAGCATCCGCATAAGGCGTAAGCGGGGCACCTTCCCCACCAGCGGCCATATCCCTTGCACGCAAGTTACCAATCACTGGCAGTCCTGTCCGTTCTCGAACGACAGCACATTCACCGATCTGCAATGTCGATACCACATCAATACTGGCTCCCGTTGGCCCTGGAAATGCAGAGGCTACAGGAGCATGCCATACCGTCTGTCCATGCATGCTAATCACATCCACCTGCTGCGTTGAGATACCGGCAGACCGCATCAGTTCCGTAACGCTATGCGCATACCACTCCGATACACCAAAATGCGCGGCTGTCAGCTCGTCGACACGCGCCGTCCCCGGTGAACATAACCGGATCAGTACGTCTCTCAATCCATTCGAATACGGCACACAGACGAAATCAACCAGCTCGATCTGCTGTATTGCCCTGCTCATATCGGTTTGAATACGCACCAGTGCCGCATCTGTTCCATCAAGTGACGTTCCTGACATTAGTCCGATGACCAGATGCTCCTGCTTCAAACGATACTTCTCCCACATCGGATAGCTGCCTGTATCCATCCACTTCCAACCTCCTGCAAGACCCGATGAACACGTCATCCTGCCATAATTTCACCCAGTATATGATATTAAATTTCACAAGTCAAACATTATATGAAATTTAATTACATTATTAAAAATAAAAAGAGAGATATTCGTCCCATTTGCGATCACACATCACTTTTTCCTCCATCAATTGATAATTAGATATCAGAAGAGAAACATTTTTACATTTTTACCGTTTATAATATGTAGGTATATTTTGGTAGTCATATATAGATCTAATACTAGTCGAGGTGCATAATGAAGAAAACCATTTTACTATTGTTTCTGAGCCTGTTCTTACTCTTTTTGCTCCCTAATCAGGGAAATGCCGCTGCAAGCACGTCAAAAATCTTTATGGATGGAGAGGAATTAGTCCTCCCAAGTGATGTACAGGTGACGATTATCAATAAAAACGTGATGATCCCGATTCGTGTCGTTGCCGAAAATTTGAAATTCAAAGTCGATTGGAACCAACAAGCACGCACTGTAAAAATTCAGCAAGATCAACAGACGATTTCCCTAACCGTGGATCAAAAGCAAGCCATGGTTGCTGACAAACAAGTCACTTTGAACACAGCACCGCAAATTTTGAACAAAACGCTGGTGGTGCCCATTCGATTTGTCAGTGAACAAATGGGGCTTAAGGTAAGATGGAACAATCAAGACAAGATCGTATACTTAACAAACACCAGTAAGGGACCTGCTATCGACCCAGGCAACAGTTCTGGAAAAGGGGATTCAACGTCTACCGCTAAGGTTACCGATATCCAATTTGCCAACAATCAGCTCGTTTTATCCACGGATGGGGCCGTTCAGCCGGTAGTAACGACCCTCAAGTACCCTGATCGTTTGGTTGTGGACTTGCCTGGAGCAACCTTTGGTGATATCTCCCAACCGCTGGATCAAGGACTCAATGGCAAGTTGGATGTGAGCGGTTATCCCAATGTGACAGAAGTGAGATATTCGCTGTTCAAACGAGATCCGGCGCAAGTTCGCATTGTCGTAGAATTGAATAATGTGAAGGATGTCCAGTACAGCCAGAACATCATTGCCGATAAACTGATTATTGATCTGAATGTTGCGGGAGACAATGTCACACCTGCTCCAGTCACTCCAGTAGGCGATTCAGGACGCAAGGTCGTGGTCATCGATCCAGGACACGGTGGCAGTGACCCGGGGACGATCAGCATCACGAACAAACCCGAAAAAGAATACAACCTGGCATTGGCTCACAAAGTACAAGCCCTGTTGCTCAATGAACCTAATATCGAATTGGTGATGACTCGTGAAGGTGATACCTATCCGACCCGTCCTGAGCGTGTTCAGCTCGCCAATCAATTAAATGCAGATGTATTTGTATCTATCCATGGCAATAGTGTGAAGTCCGCCCCCCAAGCCACAGGTACAGAGACATATTATTATCAACGCAGTAACAGCAAGGAATTAGCTACTATCATTCATCAACGTTTGGTGAAAGCCATGGGTCTCAGAGATCGTGGTGTGAAAAATGGCAACTTGGAAGTAATCCGAGACACGACCATGCCTGCAGTGCTTTTGGAAGTGGGATTCTTGAGTAATGTACTCGATGAAGAACTGATGTCGTCCGAAGTTGTTCAGATGAAAGCCGCTCAAGCGATAGCCGATGGAATCAAGGAGTATTTGGGCCTATAAATCATCAAATAAATCAGATGAAGGAAGTGATTCTTTGAATAAGAAGTTAGGTTGTGCACTTATATTATCATGCTTGATCCTTATCGGAGTTGGATGTGCCCAGAAGCCAGTGAGCCAATCCGGTTCAAATGAACCTGCTGTTCAGGGAGGACAGGTGCAGGCACCAAACCCATCCGAAACGGAGGTGGATCTGGGCACAATGAATACACAAGTCGTCGATGTATATTTGGCAGACTCTCAGGTACTTGAGCTTGAGAAAACAAAGCAGGAAATTGAATACAAGGATGATTCCGAAAAATATGAAAAAACATTTGCAGCGTTGCAAACGAACACCGATTCGGAGCTTGTTTCCCTCTGGGAGCAGGTGGAATTGCTCTCTATCCAATATGTTGAGGGTACAGTGACTTTGGATGTTCATATCCCCGCTGAAGCCAATCTCGGTACCAGTGGAGAATTGCTCGCATTGGAAGCTTTAACTACAACGATGTTTCAATTTGATGAAGTGAACAGCCTGGATATACTGGTGGATGGTGAAGCCGTTGATAGTTTGATGGGCCATGCCGAACTGGAACACCCTATTCATCGCGAACCCTAAAGATCACACAACAATGGAAAAAGAACGTCCCAGGGACGTTCCAATCTGGCGCATCAATTCGATTCATGCACAATTCACACATATAGCTCGTCACCAGCAGACAGTGAATGTATAACTGTTCCCGGTGACGGGCTATTTCTGAGCAAACCTTCTTTTAAACGGTCCGTCTCTGCCCGGTCAGTATGCACAAGGACCGTATGCCTTGCTGGAACCTGATGCAGCATCCGTTCAACATCCTTCCAGCCCTGATGCACTTTATAACGTATTTTCCGAACCACACACACTCCATACTTGTCAGGAACCCGTAGCAGCTTATCAGCAAATGTACCATGAGCAACATGCCCGGTGAGCAGAATCAGATTCTCCTCCCTGTCCGATAATTGACTATAATACCAACGGGCAAGCGAGGACTGCATCATGCCGTCCGGAATGAACCATAGCGAAGCAGAATGATGTTCCAACAGTTGTTCCCGCTCTTGGGTGGTCGTAGGCAGATCCCATCCTCGTCCAGTCAGAAAGCCATCAATTTTGTCTTTCAACGAACTTCCGATGACATGCTCTCCCTTCTCCCTCAACCAATACGGAACATGCATAAGCTGCTTCATGCCGTCTACCAGCCCGTGTTCTACTACGATTGGGATAGCCGGGAATTGTTGCTGTGCCCACAGTATGATCTCCTGTCCACGACCTACGACAGGCATGGGTAAGAGCACCTTTCCGCCTTGAGCAATCGTCTGGCGAATGGCTCGTTCAAGCTGTTCCAGTTTGTCGGCCTGTGTATCCTCGTCCGTACCGTAGGCAGCATCAACGATCGCCAGATCCACTAGCCCGACGGAAGATATTGCTGCTCTATCTGCTCCGCTTGCTACGTTTGCTCTGCCTGCTCCATCTGCTCCGTTCGATGTGAAATTTCCCTGCTTCATGGGTATCTCCATGGATACAAGTGTTCTTGACGATGCCTCTGATGCAACAGATGTCTGATCTTGTGACGTTATGAATTCTCCAGTCTTTTTCCCACTATTTATGGCGATTAGTTCCTCCGTACCCCACCGTTCGCTGCTCGGAGCATCGAACACAGGATTCTCACGAAGCATGTTTGTCTGCCAGAACGCCTCCGCTGGACAATCCGCCTGTAAAAGCAGCGATTCGGACGTGTAGTCCCCGGAATAAAAAATCCGCTTACCTTCCATTTCAACCCCAAACCACACCGATCCAGCCAGATGTCCACTCCGGCCCCACATCACTTTTACTTCGGGAAAAGGTTCAAACCAGGTTTGGGATACGACCTCATCTTCCAGATACCGATAACGAATAGCCTGCTCATCTACTTCATCATAAGGAAGTTCTTCGCCTATACGCTCTACAAACCTACGCCAGTTGGCAAAATACGTACGCAGCTGCGCCCTCGTCTCTCTCGTCGTCCACACTTCACCCTGGTAGCCCATCTTATACAGCAACGGGATGGCGACCGAATGATCCTCATGGGCGTGGGACAAAAACACCGCATCCAGTTGTGGGACAATCTCCGGGTCAATCAGCGGATACTGGCCTGTGCCTTCTTTTTTGACACCACAATCCAGCAAAAGACGAAACCGGCTCCCGCTCAGGAGATAGGCGGAACGTCCATGTTCCCCTGCACCGCCCCATACGTTAAGTTTGATCATGATGCATTCCACTTTCTCTTTGAATTCAGCATCTCGATTCCAAGCAGCATCAGCACCGTCATGCCTACAGTCACAACGGCCATCGCCATTCCGAGTGATACCTGACCTTGTTCGAACTGGGCAAAAATATACGTAGCCGACGTCTGCATCGACGGCGGAAGAATCAACAACGAACCTACCAGCTCCCGGGTAGCAATCGTAAAGGTCATCATCCAGCCGGCCAGCATGCCGGGCAGGATTAGCGGGATCAGGATTCGCCGCAGAATATACAGCGGTTTCCCGCCAAACACTTGCCCAGCCTGGAACAACGTTCCGTCAATCTGGGTAAAGCTCGATTTTACATACTGCACGGTGTAAGGCAAGAAGAGAACAACGTACGTGAGCACAACCATGCCGTAGGTGTTATACAACGTGACTGGCATCCAGGGTGAGTTCCAGAAGAGAATCAGACCCACGACCATCACGATGCCCGGCACCGTATTAGGCAACAGACTGAACAAGTCAATCACACGCTGCATGAATGAAGATGATCTGCCAATCGCGAGAGCAAAACCCGTACCGATAATAACAGCAACGGTTGAAGCCGCGAGGGATAATCCCAGACTGTTCCCGATGGCCTTCATACTCACCGATCCCCAAGATAACAGCTCCTTGTAATGATCCAAGGTGAGATTATCAAAAGCAATTCCCGATCCCCGTAACTTCATGGTCGAAGCGGCGATGATGGAGAAATACGGAATACCTACCGACAGGATCAACAGGATTGCAAGATACGCCCCGCATAACCATCCAGCCCCGCCACGAAGAGAATATCGCTTCGAACGTTGCCCTTTGCCACCAACCAGACGATACGTGAACTTCCGGCTCATGGCAGACTGCATATACCACATCACCAGACAGACGGACAGCAGCACCGATGCCAGCGAAGTCGCCTTGCCGAAGTCAATCGGCCAACTGGAGATGTACTTATGAATTTCGGAGGTCATAACATAGTAGCCAATCTTGCGCCCGAAGGTTGCCGGTGTTCCGAATTCCGCAATCGTTTTGACAAAGACCAGCATGATCCCCATGCCGTAAGACGACAACAACAGGGGTAAAATAATACGTCTGAAACGGTATCCTGCACGTGCACCGTGCACAGCTCCTGCTTCTTCCAGATTGCCACCGATGCGGATCAACGCATCTCGAAGCAGCAGATACAGGAACGGGAACAGGTGCAAGCTCATGATGAGCACCATGCCCCAGAAGCTGAAGAACAGCTCACTCCAGCCCGCAGATGAGGGCACCCATTGCTGGAGATATCCCCCTTTTTGCATAAACAGAATCCAGCCCATCGATCCGATATACGGCGGGGTCATGAACGGAATCATCAGGATTACATCCACCCAGCGATGTTCGCCCATCCGAGTCTTCGCCATCATCCAAGCCAGCGGCAGCGCCAGCAGCGTGGTTACTGCTACAACGCAGATACCAAGCCAGACGGAATTCAGCAATACACCCGATAGATGATGACCGGTAATCGTGCGAATCGGAGCCATCCAGTCCCATTGTCCATCCGGATACACACTTTGCCAGAAGATCAGCAAGAGCGGTACACCAATGCTTATGGTCAGCAGAAAGAGGGCCAGAATCACGCCCACTCTCCGAAAAATTCGGTTGTTGTCCATTCCAACAGGTTTCACTACGTTCACCTCACATGACTTTCCACAGACAGCAGGTATTCCTTTTGCCTAGTTGTCTCTATCCTATTATTTAAAAGTCTCGGAAAAACGCGCCGCTGTCTCTTCGCCATGTTCGCTCATCCAGTTCCAGTCCACTTTAAGCTGTGGAATATCCTTCACATTGGCACGGTTAGTCGCTTCAATGTCTTCGCGGCCCGGAATCAGATAGGCATCTGCAACGAGCTTCTGAGCTTCATCGGACAACAGGTAGTCAATGAACGCTTTGGCATTCTCTACATTTGGACTGGATTTCAGAATCGCTGCCGGTCTTGGGCTGATTACCGTGCCTTCCTCAGGATATACGATATCCAGTGGTTCACCTTTTGCTTTGGAGGAATACGCCATGTAGTCCACACCTGCCGCTACGATGCTTTTGGCACCCGTAATGACTGGATCAAGTGCTTCCTGATTGGCACCTGCCATCGCTACACCATTGGCTTTATAGGCACTCAGCAGATCCCATCCTTTTTCACCATTTGCACTCAGGTACCCTGTGATGAAGTCGAGTGCTGAACCTGATAATGTAGGGTCGGGAATGTTCACTGCATCTTTCCACGCAGGCGTAGCCAGCTCTGCCCAACTTGTTGGTGGTGTAGATACCAGTTTAGTGTTATACACAATCCCTAGTGCGGAAGCACTGCTGCTGAAATAGTTGCCCTCTGCATCCGACCAATCCTTGTTCAGCTTGTCTGCATTGGCTGCTTCAGGGTAAGACATGGTCAGTCCGTCTGCTTTCAAAGCCTGTGCTGAAGGTAAAGAGGCTAGAATTACAACGTCTGCAACCGGATTGGACTTCTCTGCTTCCATACGAGCCAGAATTTTGCCTGTCGTTCCCTGGAACATCTCAACTTCAATCCCCGTTTTGTCCGTAAATCCACTCACGATGTTATCCGCCAGCTTCTGTGGGCCAGCACTGTACAAGACCAACTTGCCACCAGCCGGTTTCGTTGTTTCCGCCGCTGCTGCTGTGTTTCCCTCACCCGCGGGTTGTGCCGCATTGCCTGTGGTTGTGTTCCCTGTACTACATCCGAACAAACTGATACTCATTACCGCTGTTAATAACAGCATTGCGCTCTTTTTCCGTGTCTTCATACCCAACATATTCGTCCATCTCCCCTGGTTTCTTATAAAAAAATGTGTACTTCTGCTTCCAACTGCGTGCTTGTTCAACAATTTAATATGCCACTGCGATCGCTTCGTTCTGCTTCATACTCGGGTGGTCATAACCGTCCATTCGGCATATCCGCTCAGGGGTTACATAGAGCTGCACCCGCTCCCCTACGCGCACTCTTTGGTTCATATAGGCTGTCCATACGCCCAGCCCTTCCATCTGCACTCGTACTTCATAGCGCTCACCTACATAGCTGACACTAAGTACCGTCCCCGGATAACACAGATCATCATGGCCTGTTTTGTTCCAAGTGACATGCTCTGGTCGCACCATCGATTGATTAGGCGTGAGCCAGTTGGACTTTCCGATAAACGAAGCGACATATGGATCACTCGGCGCCGAATATATCGTTTCCGGACTTCCCTTTTGCAATATCCGACCCTTCTGCATCACCACAATCTCATCCGACATCGACATCGCTTCAATCTGATCATGTGTGACGTACAGCGCAGTCAGCCCCATGTCCCGAACCAGCGACATCATCTCAATCCGCATCTCTTCCCGGAGTACAGCATCCAGTGCACTCAGTGGCTCATCAAACAGGATCACACCAGGTCTGACCGCTACGGCTCTGGCAAAAGCAACCCGTTGCTGCTGTCCACCAGATAGCTGATGAGGATATCGATCTTCCATGCCTTGCAGGCGAACCATACCAAGTGCTTCATTCACCTTTTGCCGGAGATCAGATTTCTGTTTTCCGGCCTTCAGGCCAAACGCTACATTTTCGTATACGGTCATATGCGGCCATAATGCAAAATCCTGAAACACCATGCCCAGATTACGCTTGTGTGTTGGTATATCAATCCGCTTCGCCGCAGAGTAGATACACTGACCATCTGCACGAATCTCTCCCGCGTCCGGCTGTTCCAGCCCGGCCAACATGCGGAGCAGTGTTGTTTTGCCACAGCCCGATGGGCCGAGCAGGGTCGTGAACTTTCCATGTTCAAGCGTTAGATCTGTCGGCAGCAGCGCGGGTGTTTGATTGAATGATTTTTGAATTCCTGTCATCTCTAATTTCATAAGCATATCCCTGCCTGTCTTCTGTTACTTGATCTCTTGCACTGTTCTCAGTCTAACGTCCGCTTTCGCGAGTTGTATGTCTTGTATGTAAAATTGGAATTAACTTTTTAGATGAATTCTGTTGATGTTCATAGATTAAATCTATAGTAGGTGAATTAAATTAATTTTCATTTTGTCGCTCCGATTACAGCACCATCTTCCGATCGCTGTTATCCCCAGATTTCTTATATTCCCTTTATGAAGGGAGAAATCCGGGGATAAAGGCGAAGCATATGCTTCCGAAGCAGCTTTCTTCCAGAAAGCTTTTGGCTCCGCTTCTTCAGATTGGTTCTGTACTCTCCGTCTTTATGAAAAACATTAGATCATCTTATATATTGGGGCTAGTAGAAGTGAAAGGAGTGTTGGAACATTGAATCTGATCAAATTGCAAATTGTTGAGCTGATCGACAAGCATCATCACATGACAAGCGTGGCCGAGTTACTGGGGATCAAACAACCGACCGTTACCTTTCATATGAAGTCATTGGAGGAAGAGATGGGCGTGCGATTATTTGAATCGCGCAGTGGGAAGACTTTTTTAACCGAGGCCGGACAAGCCCTGCTCCACTATTCCGTCAAAATCAATGCTTTGACCCAAGAGGCAAGGCGGGTAGTGAAGGAATATGACAGTCTCTATCGGGGCACCCTGCACATTGGAGCAAGCTATGTACCGGCTACATATTTGCTGCCCACCATACTCAATACCTTTTCGCAGGAATTCCCGGGCATTCGTATCGTCTTATCCGTCAAACCATCACCTGTTATTCGCGAAATGTTAATTAGGCATCAGATTGATCTGGGGGTGATCTCTTCCGAGCCATTTGTTGGACCCGCCCTGCAAGCTGAGACGCTGTGTCAAGATGACTTAGTATTGATCTGTTCTCCACAACATGGGTTGGCCCAAAAGGATGCATTAACACCTGATCATATCGCACAGATTCCTTTTGCTTTACATGGCAATGAATCCAGTACTCGTCGGTTAACCAATCAATGGCTTGCGCAACATGACATTCGTTTGCGGAGTACGGTGGAGATGGATTCCCTGGAAGCGATCAAACAGCTCGTGTTAATCGGGGGGCATGTCTCATTCATGTCTCGGATGGCGGTACAGTGGGAGGAACAGCACGGGCTCATTCAAGTTCTTCCCATTCCCGGAGAGCAGGCACCACGCCATATATACACCGTACATAACAAGGACCGCCACCCTTCAGTTCAGGTAAACCGCTTCAAAGAAGTGCTGCGAGAGGTGAGTCACGGCTTCCCCATTTTCCATGGCTGATTGCCTTGATCCGCTATAAACTATCGTTTGCCATTCATCAAATCTATGCAGGGTTAACGCAATGTGCGCTCCCCGTTAATCGCTTTCATATATTCGGGCGATAAAGTGGGATCTGTACGTTAATCCAGATTAGGAGAGTGATTGGTTTTGAAAAAGTGGAAAAAGGTAACCGCCTCATTGATGCTGAGCATCGTAACATTGGGAAGTGGAATGACATTTCTGGGAGCACCCCAGGCTTCAGCTGCTGCCAATGCCGTTCCTGCTTATGAAGTAAAGTTTCTGGCCAAGCCGGAACTTGTATTGAATACAGATGGGACACCACGCAGTGAAGTGATTCAGACACTCGGCCTGAGTTCCACGCCAAGAAACATTAACGTAGAGTACTTCGACACCAATGCTCTCGGATTGGATCAACAAGGATGGAACGTTCGTTTTCGCAAAAAGGATGACAAGAATAACTACGAATTGACTTATAAAAAACGCTACCCTGTGATCAATGGCGATATCAACGCAGCGCTGACTCTGGCTAACCAAGAGGGTTTTGATAAATCAGATGATAACTACGAGGCTGAAATTGATTGGGGATACGGCAAACAGACGCTGAGCTTCTCCAACACCAAAAAAGTCGATACCAAAGCGACAGGAGTCCAACTTCCTTCGCAGCAAGAAGCCTTGAACATGTTACTGGACAAGCTTCCGGGCAAATTGAAAAACTGGACTTCCTCCAACTGGGGCAAGCAGCAACTGACTCAATCCCGTGCATATGGTCCGATAACGTTCCAACGATATGAAGGTACGTGGAATGGTCAAGAGCTTACACTCGAAGTATGGCCGATCCGTGACGCAGCAGGTACAGGTATTGAGAATATCGTAGAGGTCTCTTTCAAAACCGATGATGCTGTAGCCGTATCCGGACTCCGTACCCAACTGCTGCAATTGCTGGAGAACAACAACTGGCTGATTCCGGCTGATGGCTTGAAAACACAGACGATTCTGGAAAGATACTAATTGCTAGCTCTAACAAAAAAGACAAGTTCCTCTTCCTGCGGACATCGTAGGAGAGGGCTTGTCTTTTTTTGCGTAGTGAATTAAATGATCTGTTATTTAAGTAATTCTACGATTAACATCGGTTGAGATTTTACTGGTTATTCCCTCAACAGTTTGGATGATGGGAAATATGTATTGGCTATTTTACAACTCGGTAACCTATATCAATTCAATTTATAGTAGAGAATTACGTGGTTCAATGATCAGAATTCGCTATATCATCTCATATTATCATATGGACTTCTTATTTGTATGACAATATGCGATAATTGATAATGATTCTCAAATACATCATATGTAATGTTACTACTGCAAGTTAAGGAGGGATTCTGGTGACTTTGCAAGTCTTTCCACTGATATCTAACGGTGACCATACCCGTGACCTATATGCAAGATTCAAGACATCCGAAGTTCTCAATCAAGCGTCTTTTCTTCCCCCATTCGTATTAGCGGACTCACATCTTCTGCTCATCTGTACTGGTGGTGAGGCCGATATCCGTATTGGGCACAGGCTGAATCATGCCACACTCGGCAAAATGTATCTGATCCTGCCAGGAACAGCGATAGAATATACACCGGATGAGGTTCATCCTTTACAGGGCATCGCAATATATTTTGATATGTTGAAGCCTCTCTCCGAAATCAATAAAGCTACTTCCGGCTCTACTGTAATGGAGATTTACCAAAAAGGGTTACTTCGTTCGTCTTATGCCGATGAATTACCGCATGAACTTTTTCAGGAATGTACCAGAATTGCCTCACAGCTCCATGAATGCATCTCTGTACCTCAAGAAAATCGTCCATTTCGTATTCAGACTTTGATGCATGAATTGTTGACCCATGTGTATGCTCCTCCCAAAGAAAGTACAGTAGGAGATTCCGAACACACCTCTGCTTTGGATCAAACGCTTGAACTTATTGAGCTTGGATATGCTGAGCATCTTTCTCGTGAAGTTCTTGCCGGTGTGGCAGGTATGAGTGTATGGCACTATTCGCGGGTATTCAAAAACCGTACTGGCATCAGTCCCATGGAGTACGTGAATAACATCCGCATGGACAGGGCCAAAGAGATGCTGCTCGTCCCCGGCCAAACCATCAAACATATCGCCTCACAGGTTGGTTTTCAGGACGAGTTTTACTTTAGTCGCAAATTCAAAAAATATGTTGGCGTGTCTCCCTCTACCTATCAACGGCAGAAACGCAGTAAAATTGCTGCTCTCTCCTTCGGAACCACTGGCCATCTGCTAGCATTACAGATCATCCCCCATGCGGCATTGATCGATAACCGACGGGATCAACACAGGAATCTGTTTTTCTCCAATATCCCTTATCATCTGGGACGTAGCAAACGCATGAATCCTCATATCTGGCAAACCAACGTTGAGTTGTTGATACAAGCGCGCCCGGATCTCATAATCTGTAATGAGTACGAAGCCCATACGTTAAAAAGAACGCTGCAGCGAATTGCTCCTACCATCGTTATCCCATGGAAAGGATTGAGCTGGCGGGAACACTTCGTACAAGTTGCCTCCATTGTGGGACAGCAACAGAATGCTCAGCAGTGGTTGGAGCAGTATGATGACAAGGTAATCCATGCTAAAGAGCAGCTTACTTATTTCATCGGAAAGGATACGGTCTCCATCATTCATATCATGATGGGTCATCTGTTAATCTACGGGCGACGCAATGGGGGCGCTGTTCTATATAACGACCTGGGCGTGTCCCCTTCACACGATCTGCTTCCAGGGCAAGTCTATCGTGCATTGGATGAACAGGAGTTGCCTCAAATGGTTGGAGATCGCATGTTACTGATTGTGGACCAGGACTCAGAATCCCAGCAACGTTGGCATAAACTACAACATACTCAGCTATGGCAACAATTGATGCCCGTGCAGAACCAGCATGTATATCTGCTAGATGAAATGCCTTGGTTGGATTATTCACCATATGCCCATGATCAAATTATTGATGAAACCCTGAAACTTTTTGGTGGTACTCAGCACATTAATCCATGACCGGATAGCACAGAAGGCTATGTCTCCCCCAACATGAGACCGCTACAATATAAAGTGTACTGAGAATCAATATCATTAGAAACACAGGGGGATTATGATGTACAAACAGCATTATGTCAAAATAACGGGGATCCTGTTCATACTCGCCATGTTACTTGTTGCGTGTGGACAGACACCTGCAAGCACTTCGCAGCCATCTGCAGATGGCGTAAAATCAGCTGCGGGGACAGATGGGGACTCATCCACTGAATCAACTACTAAAACCGTGGAGAGCGCCAGTGGCAGCAAAGAAATCCCGGCACATCCCGAACGGATTGTGTCCATTAATATGGAGGACATTCTCCTCTCCTTGGAGGTACCACTGGTACTTGCTACACCTATTGGCCGCCAAGATTACCTGAATGAGCAACTTGAAGCCCAAGGCGTGGCTGTCGAACCCATTAATGAAAGTGTCAATTTTGAAGCTGTAGTCAGCGCCAATCCGGACCTCATTATTGCCAATGCCAGTTTGGATGCCAAAATTCTCGAACAACTTGAGAAAATCGCGCCTACGATCACTTATGATCGCCGTAATTGGCAGGAATCTATCGTACAGGTAGCTACTGCATTGGATATTGAAGAGCGGGCTGAACAGCTTTTACAAAAAAATAAAGATCAGGTAACTGAAGCTCAGAAACTCGCAGCCGATATCACCAAGACCAAACCAACAGCTGCATTCCTGCGCCTGGAAGAGAAAGATATGCGTTTGTTCTTCTCGTCCATTCCATCTACGCCATTCCCAGCTTCTAGTTATGTAGGAGCGGGCTATGAAATTGGATTCACTCCCGATGCTCTCGTTACCAAACTCGAGGCTGAGAATCCAGATCGGATGAATGCCAGTATCTCGGTTGAGCTTTTGCCTGAAATCAAAGCAGACTATCTGTTCATTGTGTCCATTAGCTCAGATGGATCAGCTGAAGCTTTGCAAAAAACAAAAGATGAACTCAACGAAATCCAGCAACTCCAAGTAT
The DNA here is from genome assembly GCF_038002545.1 of Paenibacillus sp. FSL K6-2393. NCBI lineage: Bacteria > Bacillati > Bacillota > Bacilli > Caryophanales > Paenibacillaceae > Paenibacillus > Paenibacillus sp. FSL K6-2393. The sequence goes on along the minus strand of NZ_JBBOCU010000002.1, from coordinate 353,597 downwards.
GGAAAAGCCTACCCGCTGTTCAAAATGGTCATGTCTATGTCCTCAATGCTAAGAAATGGCTTATTGACGGCCCCATTGCCGAATCGCTCAAACGTAATGAAATGCTCGAAGTTCTTGGACTACCTGCTTCACAATAGTAAACATACCTCTGTTTCATCCACAACAAACAAAAGGAGATTCACCGGATTTTCGGTGGATCTCCTTTATATTTAATATTCCAAATGGTCTCATTCAGCAGTTCTTCATTCCAGTAATTCTTCATTCACATCAGGCTTTTAATATATTTTAAAGTTTTGGGCTGTTTCGATCCCAAGTGCACTCTGGATAAACGTATTAGCCACTTTCTCTACAGGTACAGGATTAAATCCAATAAAGAAATCCTTATATTTCTCCGCCGACTCTACAAACAAGTTGGGACTAACTGAGTTCAAACGAATGCCTCTTGGCAACTCAAACGCTGCCGCTTTGGCAAACGCATCAATGGCCCCATTGACCATAGCACTTGATGCGCCTTTCTCAATAGGGTGGTCTTGTATTATGCCACTGACCAACGTGAAACTCCCTTTGTCATTAATATAGTGCTGACCAATCAACACGATATTAACCTGTCCAAGCAGTTTACCCTGCACACTAATCATATTGTTCTCAGGTGTAAGTTCTTCGAGTTTCGCATAATGGGTCTGACCTGCCGCCACAATGACGTAATCAATATTTCTCACCGTTTCAAAGAGGGTAGTAATACTCTCTGTCGAAGTCATATCTACCTGAACATCCCCGGATTGTCTACCTGCTGTAATAACCTCAACGGAATAATCTCTCAGTTTCGCAACAACAGCTTTACCTAGCATTCCGTTTCCACCAATGACCAGTGCTCTTTTCATTACTGTTTGTCCTCCTTTATAAATAAACACGGTAAATCAGATACGAATTGTTCTATTTATTAAAACAAAGATTCTATCCTTAATCAAATGACAATTGACTCTATTTTAAAAGGAATCCACTTATTCTTTTTAACGCAAAAAAAAGCCCTTGCTATAAGCAAAGGCTTTTCTGTATGTTACTCGGAAGCGGGTGATGGGAATCGAACCCACGCTATTAGCTTGGAAGGCTAAAGTTCTACCATTGAACTACACCCGCAAAATAAAAAAATCGGGATGACACGATTTGAACATGCGACCCCCTGGTCCCAAACCAGGTGCTCTACCAAGCTGAGCTACATCCCGATACTTATGAGAATAATGGCGCGCCCTGAGAGATTCGAACTCCCGGCCTTTTGATTCGTAGTCAAACGCTCTATCCAGCTGAGCTAAGGGCGCAAATATTGGAGCGGAAGACGGGAATCGAACCCGCGACCCTCGCCTTGGCAAGGCGATGCTCTACCGCTGAGCCACTTCCGCAAAACATATGGTGCGGTCGAGAGGACTCGAACCTCCACGGGGGGTTAGCCCACACGGACCTGAACCGTGCGCGTCTGCCAATTCCGCCACGACCGCAAAATATAATGGTGAGTCATGAAGGGCTCGAACCTTCGACACCCTGATTAAAAGTCAGGTGCTCTACCAACTGAGCTAATGACTCATAAATGAAATGGCTGGGGATATAGGATTTGAACCTATGCATGACGGAGTCAAAGTCCGTTGCCTTACCGCTTGGCTAATCCCCATTAAAAAATCATGGGGCGATCGAGGGGAATTGAACCCCCGAATGCCGGATCCACAAACCGGTGCGTTAACCACTTCGCCACGATCGCCATAGAGTAAGCCATTCATCCACTAAGAGTATCTTAGTATTAGCAACTGCATCTATAATATACATTCTATCACAAATTCAGATGTAAATACTAAAAATGGTGCCGGCGAGAGGACTTGAACCCCCAACCTACTGATTACAAGTCAGTTGCTCTACCAGTTGAGCTACACCGGCACGGTGTATATTTAATTAAAAATGGCGGAACCGACGGGATTCGAACCCGCGATCTCCTGCGTGACAGGCAGGCATGTTAGGCCAACTACACCACGGTTCCAGATCACTTTCTCAGGGAAAGTATAATTGCGGGGGCAGGATTTGAACCTGCGGCCTTCGGGTTATGAGCCCGACGAGCTACCGGGCTGCTCCACCCCGCGTCGTTATAAAGTTATATGGTGGAGGCTGAGGGGATCGAACCCCCGACCCTCTGCTTGTAAGGCAGATGCTCTCCCAGCTGAGCTAAGCCTCCATAATATGACCCGTAGGGGATACTCTCACTTCGTTCGAGACTGCGAAGCTGTTGCTATCGAAGTACATCCTCCGACGAACCTTTGGGATTCTCATCCCTTGTTGAAGCAATAGGTATTGCTATGACCCGTAGGGGATTCGAACCCCTGTTACCTCCGTGAAAGGGAGGTGTCTTAACCCCTTGACCAACGGGCCTTGCTAAAAAAATTATCTGGCGGAGAGAGAGGGATTCGAACCCTCGAGACGCTTGTGACGCCTACACGATTTCCAATCGTGCTCCTTCGGCCAGCTCGGACACCTCTCCATATGGCTCCCCGAACAGGGCTCGAACCTGTGACAACTCGATTAACAGTCGAGTGCTCTACCAACTGAGCTATCAGGGAATGGTGGAGCCAAGCGGGATCGAACCGCTGACCTCCTGCTTGCAAGGCAGGCGCTCTCCCAGCTGAGCTATGGCCCCATACTCTGTGTATTTCTTTGTTGTGGTCTTGCTATGGGCCCTGGTGGACTCGAACCACCGGCCTCACCCTTATCAGAGGTGCGCTCTAACCAACTGAGCTAAGGGCCCTTATATATCCCTTATTCCTTGGCAAGGGGGGCAAAAAAAATACCCCAAAGGGAAATCGCTTGGCGGCGTCCTACTCTCCCAGGACCCTGCGGTCCAAGTACCATCGGCGCTAGAGGGCTTAACGGTCGTGTTCGGGATGGGTACGTGTGGAACCCCTCCGCCATCGCCACCAAACGCGTAGCTTACATTTCAGAGTGTTGTTCTCTGAAAACTAGATTCGAAACGAAACACGCGAATTATCACTTGCTATTGGATAAGCCCTCGACCGATTAGTACTGGTCAGCTCCATGCATTGCTGCACTTCCACCCCCAGCCTATCTACCTCGTCGTCTTCAAGGGGTCTTACATACTGGGAAATCTCATCTTGAGGGGGGCTTCACGCTTAGATGCTTTCAGCGTTTATCCCGTCCGTACATAGCTACCCAGCGGTGCTCCTGGCGGAACAACTGGTACACCAGCGGTACGTCCATCCCGGTCCTCTCGTACTAAGGACAGCTCCTCTCAAATTTCCTACGCCCACGACAGATAGGGACCGAACTGTCTCACGACGTTCTGAACCCAGCTCGCGTACCGCTTTAATGGGCGAACAGCCCAACCCTTGGGACCTACTTCAGCCCCAGGATGCGATGAGCCGACATCGAGGTGCCAAACCTCCCCGTCGATGTGGACTCTTGGGGGAGATAAGCCTGTTATCCCCAGGGTAGCTTTTATCCGTTGAGCGATGGCCCTTCCATGCGGTACCACCGGATCACTAAGCCCGACTTTCGTCCCTGCTCGACTTGTAGGTCTCGCAGTCAAGCTCCCTTATGCCTTTGCACTCTTCGAATGATTTCCAACCATTCTGAGGGAACCTTTGGGCGCCTCCGTTACTCTTTAGGAGGCGACCGCCCCAGTCAAACTGCCCACCTGACACTGTCCCCGCACCGGATTACGGTACCAGGTTAGAACCTAGATACGATCAGGGTGGTATCCCAACGTTGCCTCCACACAAGCTGGCGCTCATGTCTCTTAGGCTCCCACCTATCCTGTACAGATCGTACCCAAATTCAATATCAAGCTGCAGTAAAGCTCCATGGGGTCTTTCCGTCTTGTCGCGGGTAACCTGCATCTTCACAGGTATTAAAATTTCACCGGATCTCTCGTTGAGACAGCGCCCAAGTCGTTACGCCATTCGTGCGGGTCAGAATTTACCTGACAAGGAATTTCGCTACCTTAGGACCGTTATAGTTACGGCCGCCGTTTACTGGGGCTTCGGTTCACAGCTTCGGGATTACTCCCTAACCACTCCCCTTAACCTTCCAGCACCGGGCAGGCGTCAGCCCGTATACTTCGCCTTACGGCTTCGCACAGACCTGTGTTTTTGCTAAACAGTCGCTTGGGCCTTTTCACTGCGGCCCCCTCGTGCTATTCACACTACCGGGGCACCCCTTCTCCCGAAGTTACGGGGTCATTTTGCCGAGTTCCTTAACGAGAGTTCTTCCGCGCGCCTTAGAATACTCTTCTCGCCTACCTGTGTCGGTTTGCGGTACGGGCACCATCACCTGGCTAGAGGCTTTTCTTGGCAGTGTGAGATCATGACCTTCGCTACTACAATTTTCGCTCCCCATCACAGCTCAGCCTTACAATGTGCGGATTTGCCTACACATCAGCCTCACTGCTTAGACGGACATCCATCAGTCCGCGTCACTACCCTACTGCGTCCCCCCATTGCTCATAACGGCTTACGGTGGTACAGGAATTTCGACCTGTTGTCCTTCGACTACGCCTTTCGGCCTCGCCTTAGGTCCCGACTTACCCTGAGCGGACGAGCCTTCCTCAGGAACCCTTAGGCTTTCGGCGGATCAGATTCTCACTGATCTTTTCGTTACTCATACCGGCATTCTCACTTGTATAATGTCCAGCGCTCCTTACGGTACACCTTCAACCCTTATACAACGCTCCCCTACCCCTGATGCAAAGCATCAAGCCATAGCTTCGGTGGTGTGTTTAGCCCCGTTACATTTTCGGCGCAGAGTCACTCGACCAGTGAGCTATTACGCACTCTTTCAATGGTGGCTGCTTCTAAGCCAACATCCTGGTTGTCTGTGCAACTCCACATCCTTTCCCACTTAACACACACTTGGGGACCTTAGCTGATGGTCTGGGCTGTTTCCCTTTTGACAATGGATCTTAGCACTCACTGTCTGACTCCCGGAAGTAAGTCTATGGCATTCGGAGTTTGACTGAGCTTGGTAACCCTTGCGGGCCCCGCACCCAATCAGTGCTCTACCTCCACGACTCTGTTTTCCGAGGCTAGCCCTAAAGCTATTTCGGGGAGAACCAGCTATCTCCGAGTTCGATTGGAATTTCTCCGCTACCCCCACCTCATCCCCGCATTTTTCAACATGCGTGGGTTCGGGCCTCCAGTGCGTGTTACCGCACCTTCACCCTGGACAGGGGTAGATCACCCGGTTTCGGGTCTACGTCCACGTACTCATTCGCCCTATTCAGACTCGCTTTCGCTGCGGCTCCGGCTCTTCACCTTAACCTTGCACGGGAACGTAACTCGCCGGTTCATTCTACAAAAGGCACGCCATCACCCCTAAAACGGGCTCTGACTTTTTGTAAGCACACGGTTTCAGGTTCTATTTCACTCCCCTTCCGGGGTGCTTTTCACCTTTCCCTCACGGTACTGCTTCACTATCGGTCGCTAGGAAGTATTTAGCCTTGGCAGATGGTCCTGCCGGATTCATACGGGGTTTCACGTGCCCCGCACTACTCGGGATCCGTCTCGGAGGGAACAGACTTTCAACTACAGGGCTTTTACCTTCTTTGGCGGGCCTTTCCAGACCTCTTCGCTTAACCGGTTCCTTTGTAACTCCATGTGAGACGTCCCACAACCCCAAAGAGCAAGCTCTCTGGTTTGGGCTTCTCCGCGTTCGCTCGCCGCTACTGACGGAATCACTATTGTTTTCTCTTCCTCAGGGTACTTAGATGTTTCAGTTCCCCTGGTATGCCTCTACATAACCTATGTATTCAGTTATGAGTAACTGGAAATTACCCCAGCTGGGTTTCCCCATTCGGACACCCCCGGATCAAAGCTTGCTTACAGCTCCCCGAGGCAGTTTCGTTGTTCGCCACGTCCTTCATCGGCTCCTAGCGCCTAGGCATCCTCCGTGTGCTCTTAGTAGCTTAACCATTTTGTTCCGGTTTTGACTGCTCGCTTCCCTTGTTTTGCTTGCGCAAAGCCAAAAGTCGCTCCCATCCAATACCATCACAAAAGCAATTTAACTACCTTTATACACTTCACTTGTTTACACAAGATCAGCTTAAAGGAATGTTCTAATTCGCGTTTGTTTCGTTTCGATATCTAGTTTTCAAAGAACAAGCTCCATGCAAAAGCAAGCTGTTTTGAGAGTTTGAGCTCTCAAAACCGAACAACGAGTGAGTAGTTTGTGCAGATCTAGTCTGCTATTTGAATGTTTCCACTCGGGAAACGATTCTCCATAGAAAGGAGGTGATCCAGCCGCACCTTCCGATACGGCTACCTTGTTACGACTTCACCCCAATCATCTATCCCACCTTCGGCGGCTGGCTCCTTGCGGTTACCCCACCGACTTCGGGTGTTATAAACTCTCGTGGTGTGACGGGCGGTGTGTACAAGACCCGGGAACGTATTCACCGCGGCATGCTGATCCGCGATTACTAGCAATTCCGACTTCATGCAGGCGAGTTGCAGCCTGCAATCCGAACTGAGACCGGCTTTGTTGGGATTGGCTCCATCTCGCGATTTCGCAGCCCGTTGTACCGGCCATTGTAGTACGTGTGTAGCCCAGGTCATAAGGGGCATGATGATTTGACGTCATCCCCACCTTCCTCCGGTTTGTCACCGGCAGTCTATCTAGAGTGCCCACCCGAAGTGCTGGCAACTAAATATAAGGGTTGCGCTCGTTGCGGGACTTAACCCAACATCTCACGACACGAGCTGACGACAACCATGCACCACCTGTCTTGAATGTTCCGAAGAAAAGGTACATCTCTGCACCGGTCATTCAGATGTCAAGACCTGGTAAGGTTCTTCGCGTTGCTTCGAATTAAACCACATACTCCACTGCTTGTGCGGGTCCCCGTCAATTCCTTTGAGTTTCAGTCTTGCGACCGTACTCCCCAGGCGGAGTGCTTAATGTGTTAACTTCGGCACCAAGGGTATCGAAACCCCTAACACCTAGCACTCATCGTTTACGGCGTGGACTACCAGGGTATCTAATCCTGTTTGCTCCCCACGCTTTCGCGCCTCAGCGTCAGTTACAGCCCAGAGAGTCGCCTTCGCCACTGGTGTTCCTCCACATATCTACGCATTTCACCGCTACACGTGGAATTCCACTCTCCTCTTCTGCACTCAAGTCACCCAGTTTCCAGTGCGATCCGGGGTTGAGCCCCGGGATTAAACACCAGACTTAAATGACCGCCTGCGCGCGCTTTACGCCCAATAATTCCGGACAACGCTTGCCCCCTACGTATTACCGCGGCTGCTGGCACGTAGTTAGCCGGGGCTTTCTTCTCAGGTACCGTCACCTTGAGAGCAGTTACTCTCCCAAGCGTTCTTCCCTGGCAACAGAGCTTTACGATCCGAAAACCTTCATCACTCACGCGGCATTGCTCCGTCAGGCTTTCGCCCATTGCGGAAGATTCCCTACTGCTGCCTCCCGTAGGAGTCTGGGCCGTGTCTCAGTCCCAGTGTGGCCGATCACCCTCTCAGGTCGGCTACGCATCGTCGCCTTGGTGAGCCGTTACCCCACCAACTAGCTAATGCGCCGCAGGCCCATCCCCAAGTGACAGATTGCTCCGTCTTTCCAGTTTCCTTCAGGCGAAGAAAACAACTATTCGGTATTAGCTACCGTTTCCGGTAGTTGTCCCAAACTTGAGGGCAGGTTGCCTACGTGTTACTCACCCGTCCGCCGCTAACCATCAGAGAAGCAAGCTTCTCATCAAGTCCGCTCGACTTGCATGTATTAGGCATGCCGCCAGCGTTCGTCCTGAGCCAGGATCAAACTCTCCAATAAAGTATTGAAAAGAGCGATAAGCTCATTTTGAATCTGACGAGATTAAAAATCTCATTTGTGCTCCAGCCGATCCAAGCCAAGGCTTGTTTCCAACTTTCGCGTTCATTCTGCAAGCAGAATGTTTACTCACTCGTTGTTCAGTTTTCAAAGATCAAACTTGTTTCGTTACCGAATGTCGTTCTCTTCAGCAACTCTTATATGATATCATGTCCGAACCAACTTTGCAAGCTCTTTTTTTAAGTTTCTTTCGAAGCTTATTTCATTTGCTTGCCGCACCGTGTAAACCGTGTTTTCTTGGCCGGAATTAGAATATATCATGTACAGATTTCAATTGCAAGTCTTTTTTCAAAAATGATAATCAACCCACATCATCAGCACAATATGTAATCTGACGCTCCTGTACTTTAGAAATAACTCTCCGCATCCTCATTACGACGCTTCTAATATACTTATCCATTAAACATAACCAGGGAAGCCACTTCCACTGCGATTGCAGTGAACAATTGATTGTGACTAGCCCTGGTTTTCGAAGATCTCAGTTTTCTTTCCTTCTATTAAATAGATAAGAAATTATAATCCTTAGGCAAAGCTTGCACACTCCGCATCACTTCTCAGTGCTTACAATATGCGCTTACCAAGTAACGAAGCGATCAGTTCCACACCAAGCCTTGCCGTATGTCTATTGTGGTCAAACAACGGATTCACCTCAACCAGTTCCATCGACGTAACTTGATTTGTGGAAGCAAGTATCTCCAATGCATAATGTGCCTCTCGATAATTCAAACCACCCGGTACTGGGGTGCCCACACCCGGAGCTTCCCGCGGATCCAGACAATCCATGTCAAAGCTGACATGAATACCATCTGTCCCTTTACCCGCTGTAGCTATTGCTTCCTCAATAACTTGCTGTATTCCCATCCGGTCAATATCATGCATCGTAAATGCTCGGATTCCCAGTCCCTTAATCTGCTCTTTCTCATAGTCATCCAGATCACGCAGACCAATATAGACCAAGTTGGATGGATTAATAAACGCGCCTGCTCCAGCAATGTGCGACAGATTGAATGCAGTATGCCCCAAGGATGCAGCCACACTCATACCATGCATATTACCGGACAAGCTCCGTTCTTCCGTATTCAAGTCTGCATGTGCATCAAACCAGATCACACCCAAATTCGAATAGTGCGCTGTTAGCCCGGCAAAAGTACCAATCGCTACACTATGATCTCCCCCAAGCACAAGTGGAAAAGCCCCCTCCTCTACTGCACCTGATACTTCACTACACACCTTCTCACTGACCTGACGTACCTCATTTAAGTGTTTTACACGATTTCGCTCAATAGGGGCAGCAGGTTCAGAAGGACAATCTACCCGCACTTCTTTGGAAAGCACTAGCCCAAGACTCGCAATCTCCCGCTTCAGTCCAGCTGTAATCAATTCATCAGGCCCCAACTCCGCTCCACCTCTTGCTCCACCGAGTCCAAAAGGAACCTTAATGATAGCAATATTACGTTGCACAGATGTTTGATTTGTATCAATAGAAGTATCTTTTATTCCACCATGTACATCATCATCATTTTTCATCTAGGTCAGCTCCCTCATTGTTGATCAACACCTGCTCAATTCTCTCCAGTGCCCAGTCAATCTCGGACTCTTTAATCGTCAGTGGTGGAGCAAATCGGATGGTCGTCTCATGGGTTTCTTTACATAGCAAACCAGCAGACATCAATCGCTCACAATAGGGACGTGCTGATTCATGCAGCTCAACACCAATAAATAACCCTCTACCCCGAATATCCCGTATGGCTGAACTGCGAATATCTCGAAGTCTTTTCATAAAATAGTTCCCCAGACGCTCCGATCGCTCGGCAAGCTTCTCATCTTCAAGAACTTTCAGAGCTGCCATAGCCACGGCGCAGGCGAGTGGGTTACCCCCAAACGTAGAACCATGAGACCCCGGCTCAAACAAATCAAGTATCTCCGCATCAGCAGCGATAGCCGAGATGGGCATGACTCCTCCCCCCAGCGCTTTGCCCATAATCCAGATATCTGGTTCAACCCCTTCCCAGTCGGAGGCAAAACGGCGACCCGTTCTTCCAAATCCGGTCTGGATCTCATCAGCTACAGTCAACACCTGCTGGCTCTTACACAGAGCAAAGGCTTTAGCCAAATATCCATCAGGCGGGATAACGATTCCAGCTTCGCCCTGAATAGGCTCTACAAGAAAACCAGCCGTATTTGGCGTAATGGCCTGCTTCAGCGCTTCAATGTCTCCATAGGGAATAATCCGGAATCCAGGTGTGAACGGTCCAAAATCTTTTTTATACTCCGCTGAAGAAGAAAAGGAAGTAACCGTCAGAGTTCTTCCATGAAAGTTACCAGAGCATACGATAATTTCGGCTTGATTTTCCGGTACACCTTTGCGACGATAAGCCCACCTGCGTACCGCCTTCACGGCAGTCTCCACCGCTTCAGCTCCTGTATTCATGGCAAGAATCTTGGATTTGCCCGTGAATTGTGAGAGTTTCTGATAAAAAAGAGAAGCGGAGCTGCTGTGGAATGCCCTTGAGGTCAGCGTGACCTGATCTGCCTGATCCTTGAGCGCCTGTATGATCACAGGATGTCTATGACCATGATTCAATGCAGAGTATGCACTTAACATATCCATATAACGGCGGCCTTCAGGGTCTTCCACCCATATCCCTTCCGCCTGTTCAATAACAATAGGAAGTGGATGATAATTAGGTGCAGCATAACGCTCCGACCAATCCATTAACATTTTGGAATCTGACATACACACCCAACACCTTTCCAAAATATTGTATACAAAATACAATAACAATGTATGCGATACCATCCCCATTTACGACTACATCTCTCTTTTTCCACTCCAGCCTACTCCAAGCCTTTTTCGAATCCAATCCTTTATCAATAGTTAGCGAGAAGTAGACAGTCTACGTTCCAACCAAGAGAGTAAATTAGCCAGTGTAAATGTGATTATAAAATAGAGGCCGGCAGCAACAAGCAGCGGAGCAAGCGGCTGGAACGTAACACCCTGAATCGTTCTGGCCGTGTATATAATCTCGGCTATGCCGATCATGGAGACAAGTGAAGAATCTTTAATGATAATAATGAATTCATTGCCGATAGCTGGAAGCATGTTACGAAAGGCCTGCGGCAGTATAATGTAGCGAAGTGTCATACCATGCGTCATACCAAGGGAGCGCGAAGCCTCGGTCTGTCCTTTATCAATCGCTTGAATCCCGGCCCTAAACACCTCCGCCATATAAGCGGAGCTGTTCATCGTCAGAGCTACCACCCCCGACATAAATGCCGGCAAGTTCACACCTACAACCGTCAGACCATAATGAATAATAAGAATCTGTACGAGCATCGGTGTTCCTCGAATGAGTTCAATATACGCCGATGCCACAAATTTAATTGGCCATATCCGGGATATTCGCATTAGCGCCATGATTACACCAAGCAACGTACCAAACAATACGCCGAAAAAGGAAAGCTCAAGCGTGACCCACGCACTTCGTGCATAATCCTGCCAATGTTCTAATAGAAAGGAAAAATCTAAATTCACGGCATATCCCTCACTCGTCCGGTTTATTCACCGAGCATCTCATTCGCTTCAACGACGAACCGTTCAATATCTCCGTTCGTTTTGAGCTTTTCCAATGTAGTGTTGATCTGATCCAGCAGCTTCTGATTACCCTTCTTCACCGCGATGGCCGAACCACCCTCGTCTTCAGCCTGTTCAATCTCCACACCTGCCACAACAAGCCCCTCTTGGTTCTTCACATACTGTTCAGCCACCGGCTTCTCCAGAATGAGTGCGTCTACACGCCCCGTCTGCAATTCCAGAATCAGCTCAGGTATTTTGGCCAGAGAAGTGAGCTTTGCTCCCTCTATCTCCTGAGCAATCCCTTCCTGGATGGAACTCTTTTGTACGCCAACCTGCTTGCCTGATAGATCATCTATGGACTTTAATGCCGTATCTTCCCCTTCTCTAACAAGTACAGCCTGCTCTGCATAATAGTAGATATCCGTAAAATCAACGTTCTTCTTTCGTTCCTCGGTAGGGGTTAAGCCTGATATTACAAAATCAACCTTATCTGTACCGAGGGCCATAAGAAGGCCATCAAAGTCCATGTCCTCAATCTTCAGCTCGGCTCCCAGATCAGCCGCAATTGCTTTCGCAATCTCGATGTCAAAACCTACAATGGTATCTTTACCATCGATTTTCTTATGAAATTCATAGGGTGCATAGTCCGCACTGGTTCCAAGTACAATTACTTCCTTTTCCGCAGAGCTACTGCCCGAAGACGAAGTAGCGTCTGATCCGGTCTCTGTCGTTTTTTCCTGCCCACATGCGGACATGAATACAACCACTAACAACAGCATCATTGGCAACAGTACTTTTTTCACACATCATACCCCTATTCTTTTTTTGAATGAGTAGCACAATAATTTGTATACAATATACATAAGACAATATATGGACTTATATGTAAGTAATACTAACAAACATTCTGGTTTATCACAATCATTATTTAAACATTTATACGCTTTAATTCCATAAAATGTGCTATATATAACACAGCATTTACATCGGCTGAAACATGAAGTTTGCTTGCCCAACTCCCCCCTCGGTGTTAAGATGATAAAAACTTGAAACTCCTGAACGGCGCGTACAGTACGGCCTTAAACCCATCTATTTATTCACTATACATAGAAAGGAGGATTCGGTATGGAGGTACCCAAATACCGGTCCTTGAAAGATCACGTATACGATTACATTGCCCAGAAGATTCAGGACGGGACGTTACTTCCCAACCAGAAGATCAACGAGGCCGAAATATGCAAAAAGCTGGACATCAGTCGCACGCCTACTCGGGAGGCCCTTTTCCAGCTGGCTTCAGACAATCTGCTGCAATACATCCCACGCAGGGGATTTATAGTCACTCCTTTTGATGCAGGCAAAAAACTGGAGTTCTCCCAAGCGATCGGTGTGCTGGAGGCACTTGCTGCTACACTTGCAGCAGACCATCTCAGACCATCTGAACTTTTGGAGATGGAAACTCTCGTTGTTCGAATGGACGAAGATATTAGCCAGCTTGATCTTGCTGCCTACAACAAGAACCAATATCAGTTCCATAATCTGTACATTCAGCGATGTGGTAACGCCACAGTCATTGAGATGTTAAACACATTGAAGAACAGTTTCATCCGGCAGTCGTATGTTAGTGATAATAAACCAAAGCTATCTGAGGTACTGCTCGAAGTTAATGAAGAGCACCGGCAAATTTTAAGTGCTTTTCGAGCCAAAGATAAGAACCAACTGGAAGCCCTGCTCAAACACCACTGGCGGATTATCGACAACGATATGCTTTAGTACCTTCTGTCGAAACAAAACAAGGACAACCCACACTAATGTGTGAGTTGTCTTTTCCTATTTTTCTTTTTTGACCTCCAACGGTGCCCTTGCTTCAAAAACAGCATACCCCAACTTTTTGCCGTATTTCGCGAGCAACCGATCATTGGTTTGACTCATTCGCTGCATACGTTCATCCTCAAACCAATTCATATCGATCTCGCGATGCGGATCATGATCAGCGCCCCATTTTCCCATGGATCGCGAATGTTCCTTGACCTCTACCTTGGTGAAACCACACTGCTTGAGGCGTTTTCTCCATGCTGTGGCCGTTACCAGAGTTCGTATACCGTAAAATTGCTTTAACCTGCGACACATCAATTCGGTCTTCTGGCCTGATAGAACCATCTCCCGATCCACCAAAAGTCCAGCGGGCTTCAACACTCTTCTATACTCAGTTAGTGCACTCCGCCATGGAGTAAAGATCGTAACCGACTCCACGAATACCATATCAAAATGATTTTCCGGGAAAGGCAACGATGCTACATCAGCCTGAACAAATCGAACATCCACCCGTTCTCGTCTTGCTCGCCGAACGGCCTTATCCAGCATCTGGCGATTAAGATCAATGGCCGTTACTTGATAACCCCTTTTAGCCAGGTAGCACGCAGTCCTCCCAGTGCCACACCCTATCTCAAGGATATGACTATCCACAGGCAGAGATAAACTCTCCAGCAACTTCAGCGTTGCCAAAAAACCTCCGGGATGGGCACTCCCCTCCCCTAACCGAGCCAGCATGTCATGATAATCCACGCGACATCCCCTCCTCACTCCTCCCAGTGTATGGAATAAACTCAAAAACGGCTCCTCCCTATTCGATTTCCCGGGTACTCGTCCATACCAATTGGTCTTCTTTTTACTATGATATACAAACCGTTGAATTCAAGCGGCAACCGCATCTAATGAGGAGGATTTGCATGTACAGAATTAATCGGGTATGTGAAGAAACGGTTTCTCCGCACGTTGGACGTTCCGTTTGTCTCGTTATGAAAGACGGTAAGCATATGTATGGTACGCTTAGTCAATGTCGTGATGGCAAAGTTTATTTGAACGGGTGTTTTGAGGGACCACGGTTGTGTTCAGTCAAGTCCAAACAGCAGCTGGTAAACAGCGGCAAGAAAAAAGCTGTTGCATCAAAGAAAGTTAAATCTTCAGCCTACGGTCGATATGGATATGGAGGATACGGTGGGGGTTACGGTTATGGAGCAGGAATTGATCTGGCTCTGGTAGCAACTCTGTTTTTACTGCCATTCCTGTTCATTTAAAACTCAAATCTGATAGCGGTATAATTGTAGTCATAACAAAGACCCTTTTGGCTTATAGCGAAAAGGGTCTTTGTCTTTTTCATATGATTTCCTTCAATTACAGTATACTTTCTGTAAAAAAGATACAAAAAAAGGCATTCGCTAAAACGAATGCCGGGAACTTCATATTTAATACCCTTACCTTCGCACAGGGTGTCTGTTTGATCTTAAAAAAAAACACCTCGTTAGAGGCGGGTAAGCTATGTTAAATCCGATTTCCTTTAGGCATCGTTTTCAGATTACTATTCGAATTCTCAAGCAATGGTAGCATCCTAGTCGTGCTGACCATCTCAGAAGCACATATCGGACAAGTAGGTACGTTATCAAACGCAAAATTGTCCCGCATCCATCCTTTGCACGTATCACTCGTACATTCCCAGATTGCCGCATCAGCTTGTGGAATCTCTTCCAACGGTTTTTTGCGATTATACATGACTTCTACCCCCTTTGTTATGGAAAAACATCTAACCGACGTTATTTCACAGAAGCCTACACTTAGCGGAAGTTTCACGTCCCACCGAACTTCTGCCTCGACAACTAATGGGTCGACTTTTATATAACTGATCAAAAAAAAGAAGCTGCCTTTACCATTATAACATGTTAAAGGCAGCTATGCTTTAATTACAGTTTTACAACTTCTTCTGCTTGAGGACCACGGTTTCCTTGTACAATTTTAAATTGCACGCGTTGACCTTCGTCCAGCGTTTTGAAGCCTTCGCCTGTAATAGCGCTGAAGTGTACGAATACATCTTCTCCGCCTTCAACTTCGATGAAACCGAAGCCTTTATCAGCGTTGAACCATTTTACTGTTCCGTTTTGCATGTGAATTACACCTCCAAATAAAGATTAACATGTTCCTTTGTTCTTTGCAGCAAGCAAATAAAAATTCACACATTGAAAAAGGTACCAGTCATAAACCTATAAGTGATCTCCCTTTACAATATATGAATTAGGTTTTCCACTCTCTACAACTTGTTTTTATTATAACTCCAATTCAGCCAAAAAGCAAATCTTTGTATTTTCTTTTCAAACAGCTTTGGAAATACATGTTATTAACACGCGTGGGGCCAGGGTTTATCACACTTATGTGCCTGGTCGCTTGTGTACGGTCTTATGAAAGGATATGCAGATCTAATCCATCTTATACATTTTTATATAATATTCTGACATGCATATCCAACACAACCAATGAATCATCTTACTCCAGTTTAACACACTATGTCCATGCCCACATAAATGCATCCCGATCCCAGGCGATCTGCCCACGATGAAGCTTTCGGAAAGCTTTCTTCACTTCTTTGGACAATGACGTATTGCCGTTCTCGTTCACAAAAACAAACTCTTCCCCAAAATGGGTCTTCACATATTCTATGGCAGCTTCCTGATGAAGTGTTCCTGTGAATTTAATCTCCTGTACCATCCATTCTGCTACACCTTGTGCTGTCTTCTCCACTATATCACCTACTGTCTAAACTTAATGTACGGATAGGCAGACCTCGTATCATGAACATATCTGTCTTCCCGCCAGACTGAAGTATACCATGATCCAACTGCTGACGGGAAACTGTATGATAACTACTTTCAAGCAATACCCGCAATAGCCTTAATGAACAACCGTATTCGCTTGCTCACTCCCTTTGGATGGAATAGACGAATTTGTTCGAATGCTCCACACTAACCATGCACAGTAAGCAATCAGTACTGCCAGTATTAACAGATCGTAAGGAAGTGTACCTGTATCCTCCAGATCATTCCCTAAAAATTGAATCAGATTATGTATGAAATGAAACAATATAAGCGGTATGATATTTCCGTTCTTCAGCATCAATAACGCCAGTACAGCTCCCAGGAGCAGCGCATAGATCAATTGCATGATCGTATCCGTCATATCCTGACCAGACAATGCGTTCAACAGATGTGTAATCGAAAACAATATGCTTGAGGTCACAACTGCGGCCACTGCACTTTTTTGAAGCAAGGTCTTGAAAATAAGCCCACGATAGATCGTTTCCTCAACAAAAGCTACGAGCAAGGTAAAAAAGATGAAAAAGGCTAGCCGTGACAAGCTCAGCTCCTCAAATCCTTTCAGGGCAAGTGTACCCAGTACAAGGAGTAGTGGAATATAATACTTTGCGTGGCCAGCTGGGATACTTCGTAAAGATCGGAATCCAGTCTCTCCCCATTTGCGCCTTAACGTCAGATAGGTCATCAGAACAATTGCGATGGGTGTAAAGGAAATGAGTACAGGGGAAGTGTAGTCCAGTTGTTTTATCGTTGCAATGGCCCCTGCTGCAAATACGGCTAACAGGAGAAGCAGCTCAATAATTACAACGGTGAGCACAGGTTTGCGCTCGGAAAAGGAATGTTTTGGCTTGGATTGCGGATTAATCATACATTTCCCTACCTCGTTTCATTTGCTTTTTTTCGTTGTCATATGAATTTATATGCCAATATAGTTGTATCACATCATCCGTATATTGAATATCCCTATTATGGATAAAACTATAAAAGTAACAAAAAAGAGACTTATCTTGACTTCTTTTCCCCTAAAATCAGGTATGGCTTATACCTTTATCTGTCCATTATAGTATTACAAGAGTTCAATGCTGCAGGGGTGTCGCGACTTTTCAACGTCATATATCTATGAAGTACCAATTAACGATAGCTTCACAATGCATAATGAAATCAGGGGGATACTATGAAAGCATTCTTTCAGCGCTGGGGGCATTTACTGGCTATTCTGTGCATACCGCTCCAAGGCTCCATTTACGTATTTCTAGGCAGCAACACCGGAAGTGATGTATTTTACAATTATGCTTGGATTGACACGCAGATTCCTTTTCTCAAAGAATTTATTTATCCGTACATTAGCTGGATGCCCATTCTGTATCTTGGATTTCTCTATTTGGGTCTGACGAACAAGTCGCTATTCTGGCGTACGTTGATTACCTATAATGTTGGTGTCATGGCTGCCAATGTCTGTTTTGCGGTGTTCCCTACCCATGTCCCGCGCCCGGAGGTCGGCGGAACCGATCTGAGCAGCGTGTTAGTACAGTTTATCTATACTAATGATGCGCCCTTCAACTGTTTCCCAAGTGTTCACGTTCTGACCAGCTACTTGCTGTTTATTGTGATCAACAGACACTTGAACTTTAAGCCTTTGGCACGGATTTCTTGGTCGGTATGGCTGTGGTTGATTATTGCTTCGACGGTGTTTGTAAAACAGCATTCCTTGCTGGACATCGCAGGAGGCATTTTGTTTGCTGAGGCCGCGTATTGGACTGTACATGTCTTTGCTCTTCGTCTTGGGCAGGCACGAAAAAAAAGCAAGCAGCCACTCACAGCTTCTAATCCAAGCAGTCATGTATAACGACATTTATATATGTAACAGGTGGGATGATGATCCTGTTATACAGCAAAAGAGGGCATAGGCCCTCTTTTTTTGTACTCATTTAATTAAACCTACTTATATAGAAGAACTTTATTTGGGTTCGACTACGCGTTTCATGCTATAGGTGGCCGTTCATGAAGAAGGTCAGACGGTGGACTTCCGGTTATACGTTTGAATATGCGGTAAAAATAAGACAGATCCCGGTAGCCGAGAAATTCGGCAATTTCCTGGATGGAGAGTTGTGACTCAGTGAGCAAATATATGGCTCGTTTCATCCTTTGATCATGGACATATTGACTGATGGTCTGATTTGTCATGCTTTTGAATAATGCAGCAGCATAATTGGGAGTTTTATTGATCTCATCCCCGAGTTCTTCCTTCGTTACTTTCTCCCGATAATGCCGCTCAATATACCGCTTCATCCGTTCAACATGATTATGCCTCTCCGGCGGGATAACTCCACGATCAAGCTCCCTGTTCATATAAATCAACACTTCCATCAATAAGGCTTGGCTCATCATGACATAATAAGACGGACGCTCCTGCCATTGTTGATAAATAGCGCTCATGCGTTGATGGATCAGCTCGTAACATCCAGGTTTATGCCGCAAAGCCTCATACCGTTCCAGTGCAGGCAGAGTTTCCGTATGGTCGCGTTGCAGTTGAATTACAATCTGTGTGTGCGTTACTGTAGGAATACTCTTGCCGTAATATGGGGTACCACCTGGAATGAGGAGCAATTCACCCTTTTCCATGATCTGTTTATCACCGTTCACCCAATATACACATTTTCCATAAGTAACCAAGCTAAGCCGCCAAGTTTCTTGAGATTGTACAGCTTTTTCGTACCAACCGACACCATTAATATGTCGTACTTCAAGTGGAGTGACCATAACACACCTCATTATCGGACTATACTCTAATCATTGTACTATAGTTCATACCCTGATTCGACAGAAAACGCTACAATACACATATAAGCTTAAATATGAGGAGGAAATTAGCATGTTAAAAACAAAAATTATTTGTACCATGGGACCTGCTTGTGACTCAATCGAATTGTTAAAAGTAATGATTCAGGAAGGTATGACCGTTGCCCGTCTGAACATGGCTCATGGCGAACTGGAAGATCACGTGACACGGATTAACAATATCCGTAAAGCAGCTTCCGAACTGAACACCTATGTACCGATCATGATGGACATCAAAGGGCCGGAAGTACGTATCGGTAAACTGAAAGAAGCATCCTGCCATCTGCAAGCCGGTAAAGAGCTGATCCTGACTACCGAAGAAATTCTTGGTGACGCTGAGCGTATCTCGGTAAACTATCCAGAACTGAACCTCGTTGTGAAACCTGGCGATCGTATCCTCATCGATGATGGCCTTGTGGATCTGACTGTACTGTCTGTGGAAGGATCCGATATCCATTGTAAAATCATCAGTGGCGGCATTCTGAAACCACGCAAAGGGGTTAACTTGCCAGGAATCAAAACGACATTGCCAGGTGTAACCGAGCGTGACGTTATGCACATCGGATTTGGAATCGAAAACGATATCGAAATTATCGCAGCATCCTTTGTTCGTAAAGGCGATGACATCCGTGAAATCCGCAGCATTTTGAAAGAACGCGGTGTAGACCACGTACAGATCATCTCCAAAATTGAAAACCAGGAAGGTATGACTAACCTGGACGATATTATTGAAGCATCTGACGGTATCATGGTAGCTCGTGGAGATCTCGGGGTTGAAGTACCCATCGAAGACGTGCCGATGATGCAAAAAGAAATGATCGATAAATGTAACCGCGCTGGTAAACCGGTTATCGTAGCTACACACATGCTGGAGTCCATGCAAGTGAACCCACGCCCTACTCGTTCCGAAGTTAGTGACGTGGCAAACGCTGTACTTCAAGGTGCTGACGTTGTGATGTTGTCCGGTGAATCAGCTGCTGGTAAATATCCGGTACAATCCGTGCGTACGATGGCTGCTGTTGCTCGCCGTGCTGAAACAATGATCGATTACAAAGAGCAATTCGCACAAAAATCGGCTCAACAAATCGCTGATATTACTGAAGTTATCAGTCAGGGCGCTGTAAGTTCTTCCCTCGTACTGAATGCAAAAGCAATCATCACTTCGACTGAGAGTGGATTCACAGCACGCATGATCTCCAAATATCGTCCAAAAGCGCCAATCATCGCAGTTACACAACATGAAGAAGTATTGGCGAAAATCTGCCTGCTCTCCGGTGTCATTCCGGTTATGGGCGACAAAGTAACCACTACGGATGAAATGTTCGAGTCTGCTACGCGTAACGCAATCAAAACAGGTTACATTGAAAAAGGTGACATCATTGTATTGTCCGCTGGTGTTCCAATCGGTCAATCCGGTAATACAAACCTGATCAAAGTTCAACAAGTTTAATTCAATAGCTGTAACTGAAGCTATAGATCTTAGCTATATATAGAAATACAAAAATCCACCGAGAGCAGAAATGCATCCCGGTGGATTTTTTGTTGATGCTGTGTGCCAATGATCGTGATGTTACAACAAACGAATTCGAGATTATAGATTCCGCGAGTAATCAACCAGATCCTGTGACATGGTGTTGATCTCATCCATTGAAGCATTCACCTGCTGTGTCAGGGCAGCCTGATTTTGCGTTAACGTGGACATATTACCGATATGTTCAAGAATCTGATCAATCAGTGTTTTCATCTTCTGCATGCTATCTTCGATATTTACTGTGGCCTCCGAACTGTGATCAGCCAGTTTCCGCACTTCACCTGCAACGACGCCAAATCCCAGTCCCAGCTCTCCCGCTCGTGCAGCTTCAATTGCTGCATTCAACCCCAGCAGATTGGTCTGACTGGCAATCTCTCGAATAAACACCGTGATATTCTTCGTATCATCTGCACTGCTTTTCACTTGAATAGCTGCATCGGCAGATAACTCCTGAGCAGTAACCAGATCCTGTGCCTGATCAGTAATTGAGTTGATTCCACGTACCATCTCGCCAATGGACTCCGACAATTGTTTTGTTTTCAGATTCATGGCTTCCACGATCTGTTCCTTATTCTTCTCATGGGTGACATCCCGAATGGTTCCAGCTACACGGAGCGGTACTCCATCCTGATCCCTAATGGTCTCCCCACCCGCGTGATACCAACGGTACTCCCCATCTTTGCGCTGCAAACGATAATCCAGATCGTACGGTGTACGACCACTGTAATCGTTCATATGTCTGGCAAATTCGTTGATCGTCCGATCATGGTCTTCCGGATGAAGTCGGCTGCTCCAGCTGCTGAACACATTCGGGAAATCCTGCTCGTCTTTAAACCCTAATTCTCTACGGAATTGGGGTGACCACCAAAATTCGTTATTTGGATTAACCACATCTCCAGCCACAACGGTCATATCCCACGGTGCCTCCACCAAGGCGCGGTTAACCAGATCATATCGGGTGACGAGTGCTTCCAGCTCATCAGACTTGCTCTTCTCCTCATGAATATCAAACATGATGCCCAAAAGTTTGACCGGAACTCCAGCCTGATTTCGGATGACTTGTCCAAGGCATCGGAACCAGCGAATCTCTCCACTTTTTGTAATCATACGGCTGATGACGTTATAGGCAGTTGTTGCTCTTGTGTCATTCACATGTTTCATAATCTCCTGCACCAGTTGGGGTCTGTCATCCGGATATATCGATTTGGCCCAGCTTGCAAATGAATCGGGATAATCCTTGGCATTATGGAATCCTAACATTTGGCGGAATTCATTCGAAAATGAAACGATATTATTGTTATCCAGTGGATCACCAGCAACAATTTCAGATTCCCATAATCCCACATTCATTGCCTGATTCAGCATTCTAAGGCGCATTTCCACGGCTTCGTTTTGTGCTTTCATCATATGTACTGCTTTTTTGATATTACTAGCTATTTCATCGGTATCCTGAAACTCAATGCCATCTTCGATCCATGCGTCATAGTCGCCCTTTTCTGCGTTTGCTACCAGTTTACGACTATACTCCAGTAAATTCTGATGCGCATCTGTACGAAGGTGTTTAGTCGATTCAGTACGTTTACGAAACATGCTCATTTCTCCTCTTAGCTCATATGTTATATATTTCGACATTATCAGACATTAAATGTAGAGCAATGGTTTTAATTTTGCATAAAAACAAGAACCAGCGCTGAATCAGCACTGGTTCTTATATTAAATGCCTTTATTTTTTTGAAAATGAATCTTAAATGACTGCCTCTTACCAGCTACCAGCCAAAATTCAGTGTTTTCCCCGTCTCCACCCAAGTTTTGATGCTGCTTAGAATCATCCACCAACTACTCTGTGCATTCGCAATGGAAGGATGGTTATCTGTAAATTGATCATTAATCAGTGTCAGCTTCGTACACTCCCCCACAGTTTCCAACTGGAAGACCACTCTGGATTGCAGCTCGGCATGATTGGCATGGTATGACGGTCCGGGATGCTCCTGATAACTAAGTCTGGACAACGGTTCAAATTCCAATATATCTCCATACACATGGACAGTCTCTGCACCATCATTACCTGGCCCTACATAAGCAAATGGCTGGCCTGGTTGGAAATTGGTGCGAAGTTCGCTGCCGAAAAAACTATTCCGTGTGCCATCTGGTGATATTAGAGCATTCCACACCTCTTCCAGTCCTGCGTTGATATAGAATTCATATTTCAGTTCCATGGACTCACTCCCTTTATGTATTGGATAAGCGATCTGCCAACCTCGCACTCCTATCCTATCGTTATACCCCAAAGGCCGTATTGTAAAAACGCGACATCAGGTAAAATATAAGCTCTTTATATTTTCGGGATGTTATACCATGATCCAAACGGGTTGCGCCCATATAGTGCTTTCCTAGAAGATCAGATATACTAAACTGGAATGAAATAACAGGACTGTTCAAGGTGATAGGACGAAATTTGAAAGGAATTGAGATATGAGCCAATCAACGAATATTATGGGCATCCCTTTTCCCAATGTAACGATGAATCAAACTGTTGCAATCCTTGGTGAAGTCGTAGGTCAGGAAAGCAATGAACTATTCCATGTCATCACAGGTAACCCCGAGATTGTTATGTCCTGTCAAAAGAATGCCTCTCTTCGCAAAGTCGTCGATCAAGCCGGGTTGGTCACGGCTGACGGTGCCGGCATTGTGATGGTATCCCGTTTTCGGGGCGGACAATTAACTGAACGGGTAACCGGTTGTGATCTGCTGTTTCGTTTATTAGAGGAAGGCGATCAAAAACACTGGTCATTCTACATGCTGGGAGCAGAGGAAAGCGTAAGTGAACAGGCCGTGAAAGTTATTGCGCAACGTTATCCGGGAGTTGTTGTAAAAGGCAGACACCATGGTTATTTCCAGGTAGATGAGGAACAACAGATTGTGGAAGAGATTTGTACTGCTCAACCAGACTTTCTTATCGTGGCTCTTGGCGCACCCCATGCGGAACACTGGATTAACAAGTATCGCCACCAGTTGAACGCTCGTGTAGCCATAGGTGTTGGAGGCAGTCTAGATATCGTGGCAGGCAAAACCAAACGTGCCCCTGCGATATGGCAGAAACTTAATCTGGAATGGCTCTATCGCCTCTTCAGTCAACCTTCGAGATGGCGCAGGCAACTCATTTTACCCCGTTTTGCTGTGCGGGCATTGTTGTTCAGAGAACCTAAATAATTTGAGATGAGCAGGAGGGATGACTCGAATGAAACAGGTAGAACAAGGAGACAGACCAAGTATGGGCCTGCTGGATCTGAATAAAGGTGATCATAAATATCAACTGACACGCCATGCTCCTTCCGAAGCACTTCGCCCTTTTGTTAAACATTACTGGATCGTATCGTGGGATCTGACTGGACTTGAACCGTATCCCCAACATGTCGTGCCTAACCCCTGTGTCAATCTGGTTGTGGAACGGAATAATACGTTTTTCTTCGGACCATCGGGACGTAAATTCTCCTATCTTGTGAGCGGAAAAGGTCGTGTATTTGGCGTGAAGTTCAGACCAGGAGGGTTTTATCCTTTCCTCCGGGTTCCTGTCTCTTCATTGTACGGACAGCCGATGAATGTATCCAATATTCTTGACGTCACAGCGGAATCCTTGGAAGACCGGCTTCTTGGGACGGGGGATGATGCGGATAAAACCAGTTACATCGACCAGCTATTATGTGCACACCTTCCTGCTGAAGATGATCAAGCGAGAATGGTAAACGATATTGTGCAACAGATTGAACAGAACCGGGAGATGCTGAGAGTAGATGATCTATCTTCCTATTGGAATATGCATACCCGAAAGCTTCAACGCCTGTTCAATCAGTATGTGGGCATCGGACCCAAAACCGTAATCAAGTTGTATCGTCTGCAAAATGCTGCAGAATGGATGGACCACGGTCTTCACTGTGACCTGATTAAGCTATCTCAGGATCTTGGATATCATGATCAATCCCATTTCATCCGAGATTTCAAGTCCATTATTGGCAGTACACCAGAGGAGTACTTACACTCTAAACATCCGAATGGTGAGCGCCGAGGGCTGATCAATTAAGAAACCTGTCCTGAAAATCAGGACAGGCGAATGACTTCTATGGTATCCCCCGTATGAATGACACCTTCCCGTTCGACCGAGCACACAATCCCACGTTTTTTGCGAGCCGCAGGCACGAATTTTTTACGCAAACCGTCCTGTTCGTAGAATTGTTCAATCATTTTCCCCGGATGTATACAGGGAAGGTTCTCCCCTTCGCATATTAACCCTGTCCCGTTCGGAAATAGGAGCCGCGTTCCAGCAGGCAGTTCCGTCAATCGATCAATGCCACGGACCAGTATATTGGCACCAAGCCACTCTGGACGCACTTCAGGAATGTTCATTTTCTCAGCAATAAGAGCACATTCTTCCTCGGAAACAATACTGATTTGGCGGCGATTCGCAATCGGTGTACCACGCTTGTAGATTTTCTGACGCGAGTCCGCCGGACGAAGCAGACCATAATGACAGTCACCCGGAATTCCTGCAAGCTCAATGTCGATAAAAGGTACAACTCGGGTCACAAATGTGGATGGATCATCAGCCAACAAGACGAATTGAACCGTTCCCATAGTAATCTCCTCCCTTTCCTGAGCAATATCACTTCTTTATTGTTCATTATTACCCAATGAATGGATTGTCGACAATCGGCGTATGCTTACCTTTGTAACTATTTTTTAATTTCAACATCATAACTCAACTGGAAAACGATAAATAATTTTAATAATACACAATTAAATTGTTACAAATTAAATTTGCTCTTTCCGTTCTTGTTGCAAACATTTATACTAGGATGGACAAGTAAATAAATTACATATCAGAAAGCAAGGTGTTTCCTTTGATTAGTATCATTTTTGTAGCTCTTGTAGCTGTCGAACACTTCTATATTATGGTGATGGAGATGTTTATGTGGACTCGTCCACGCACAATGAAAACCTTTAATCTTACGCCGGAATTCGCCAAATCCACCAAATCTCTCGCGGCCAATCAAGGTCTTTACAATGGATTTCTTGCGGCAGGTCTGATCTGGGGACTTGTATATCCGGATGCTGCCGTTGGACAGCATATTCAGATTTTCTTCCTGGCGTGTGTGATTATCGCGGCTCTCTATGGAGGAGCGACTTCTTCACGGTCGATCATTATCAAACAAGGATTGCCTGCAATCATTGCATTGTTGCTGGTCCTGTTCCTCTAATTTCCTGTCGATAGGTGCATTGCTGCGATTCATGTTTAACTCCTTTATGGTAAGGTAGTGAATAGATAGCAGTGTACAATGACCAGAATCAATCTGGGATCGGGAGGAGAACATGTCATGGGATTGTTTGACAAGCTTCGGCGGCGCAAAAAGGAGAAGGTACCTGCAGGTGGTGCTGTCGAATCGACGAATTACAGTGAAACCATCGTGGGTTTTGTCCTGCTGGAGCATGACGATTGTGATTTTGACCTCTTCATCAGGAACATGAAGAACGAATGGGATATCGAGATTGAAGAACGCCCGGAGGAGGGCAATCTCTTTTTCGAAGTGAATGGGATGCAGGTGGTATGTGCTCACATTGCGGCGCCTGTACCCGACCGTGAAGTTGAGGAGAATGCCAAGTTAAACATCCTTTGGCGAGAAGCGGAGCAAGTTACCTCACGGCACCAGTCTCAGATTATTGTCTCTGTTCTGAACGCAACAAATGCTATTGAGGGACATGTTCTGTTCACTCAAACAGCGAGTGCCTTATTACAGTTGGATCACGCGCTGGCCATATACATGGCCCCACTTGTTGTTGAAGCCAGTCAATATGTCGAAACCAGCCGTGGGATCAAACATGATGAGTTGCCAGTCTCGCTCTGGATTTTCATCGGATTATTCCAAAATGCCGAAGGTGCCTCAGCTTACACTTACGGACTACGTAACTTTGGTAAAGAAGAGATGGAGATTATGCAATCGTCGGAATCCTTAAGCGATGTATTTGAGATGATGTTCATGACCACAACGTATGTGGTTGAGAACGACGTCACACTGCATGACGGGGAAACACTAGGCTTCTCGGCAGAACAAAAGCTGAGCATTTCCCTTTCCAAAGGTGTAGCAACGGAAGGTAACAGTTTGAAGATTGGATTCTAACTTACGTAGTTATCTTAACTTTATCGTGTCACAGTTGTAGAAGCCGTCCGGAGTTCATACTCTGGGCGGCTTTTTAGCCATTCAGGTTCCTTCCATATGACGATATGGAAGCAATCCCTGATTTTAACTTCACTAGGAAGAAGTAGTTCATAAGAACCACTTAATTATGAATTAAGTTTTCATTCGTGATTTAAAAAGGTATAATTAATAGGCTTATAGTCTCATATATTACATATTATATTATTATCGAGGAGTTGCCTACATGTCTGTTAGACGTTTGGATTCAACTAAACCTATTATTGAAATTATCTGGGAAGGTATTGTTTCTCCTGAACATGTCGAACAAGCGAATACAGAAATCCAGAGGATAGCGGAACAATTGGGAAGTTCGTTTGATGTGTTAGTAGATATGCGGAACATGAAGGCTTTCCCTCAGGATACAAAAGAAAAAATTGTGGAGCACCAGAAACTACTGACGCAATGGGGTATGAAGCGAGCCAGTGTAGCCGTAGGTGGTGCGATCGCCAAAATGCAATTGAATCGGATTTCCAAAGAATCGGCGCACCAGACTGAATTCCAATGGGAAACGTATGACGAGGCTTTGGCATTTTTGTTGAAATAATATTGAAGTGATACGGACTCAGTATAAGAGAGCTACTAATGCTGTACCTTGCACACAGAAAGAGGCGTTCCCCGTGAGGAAGCGCCTTTTTCTTTTGCAGTTCCACGTGGCTTACTCCGTTTTGCCAGTGATACGACCGCTCATCATTTAAGATTCAAGTTTACTTACACGCACCATCGTTACAGATGTACCATTTAGAGACTCCTCCACGAAACCTAACCGCTTATATAAGCGAATCGCTTGGTTATCCGGGTCAACACTGAGCGAGACTGCTGCAATTTCCCGCCGTTCGACCTCATCTAATGCGGTCTGAAGCAGTAAGGTACCTACTCCTTTTCCACGCGCATCTTCCGTTACAGCCATCCCCATCTCTGGCGTAGCTGCATTCACATAACCGTATCCCGCATTTTGGTCCGTATAGAATCTTAACGTTATTGAACCTAGTCTCTTGCCTTGCTGGTCAACTGCAACATACCCAAAATCCCCTTCTCTTCCCCATTCTTCAACGTATTTGGACAGTCCGGGAGTATGAATACTTTCGATTGGAAGAGGTGCATCACCTTCTCTTCTATGCAGGGATGCGTATAACATCTCCCATAGAAAGGGGATATCCTGTTCTTCAA
This sequence comes from Paenibacillus sp. FSL K6-2393, assembly GCF_038002545.1. Lineage (NCBI taxonomy): Bacteria > Bacillati > Bacillota > Bacilli > Caryophanales > Paenibacillaceae > Paenibacillus > Paenibacillus sp. FSL K6-2393. The sequence goes on along the minus strand of NZ_JBBOCU010000002.1, from coordinate 325,718 downwards.
TAGGGCGTACAAGGTAGTCAGTCTTGGTCATGTTTTCTCCTCCTTCAGCTTTTCAAAAAGGCGGTCCATCTCATTCAGATTAAACTCATTGGTAATCTCGTAGTCCTCAAGTTGGTCTCTCGTTTTCGCCTCGCTGTAGATGGAGATGGACTTTTCATTATAAAACGTCAGTCCGAATCCATCGGTAAAGCGGCCTTCTTTATTTATGGTAAGTCGCCACTCATAGTACTGCGGATTCCTTTCGGAAACGTCGAATTCCCGTACTCTTTTAAGTTCAACATCCTTTAATAGCTTCAGCATGTCTCTAATCTCTTTGGGATCTGTAATCGTTATTTCATCATCTTCATTATACGGTTCATTGTCGGAAATTTTCCTAATCGTCAGTCGATCCAATGTATCCAGCATCGTCATATGATCTGTGACCTCTGCTCGAAACGTCGTATGTTTGCTGGGGATATACATAGCATATTGACCAGAGGTATACATACGCACTGCAATAGCTACAACAACAATAATCGTGACGATACCCATAATCATCTTGATTCGTCTACTCATCCCAATCCCCTCTCTATACCTACACAAAACATATAAATTGGTAATTATTGATATATTCCAGTATAACATCTCACTCCTTTTGTTCCAATGTCATTTCCTATCCCTGGTCCCTCAATTACGATGACGTTTTGGGCTACACTAAAAATTAAAGATTTAAATGAACAAGCCGCGTTCTCCCATAGAGTGAACGCGGCTTGTTTGTTAACTTTGTTATATTGTTTTATTACCTAATCAGAACCATGTATGATGATAACCCTTATCCCAAGCCATGAATATGACACACGTAGACTTGGCCTCACGTCTGTTCAGCGTACGCCGAAAACTATTTGTTCTCAGCCCAATACACGGCCTGCTGATTCTCGGATAACCAGCTCAGGCTTCAGCACAATCTTCTGTGGCTCTTTTTGTTCATCCTTTAACTCTTCAATCAACAGATCTACAGCGCGATGTCCCAGTTCTTCAATTGGCTGGGCAACGGTCGTAAGTGGCGGACTCGTTACCGAAGCCAGAATCGTATTATCAAACCCGATAATCGACACATCCTCTGGCACGCGTAGCCCCAGCTCTTTGGCTGCCTGAAGTGCACCAATGGCCTGAATGTCATTACAGCAGAATAAGCCTGTGGGATGATCGTTCTCACCGAGCAGCAGTAACGCCTCTTTTTTGGCCGAGCTCAGGTCAGCTGCGGATTCTCGGATCTGAGTCGGTTCCAGTGTATGACCTGCCTTAATCAGGGTTTCACGGAATCCGCGTACACGTTCCTGACTGCTGCTGACTTTGGACGGTTCCGACAATACCGCTACACGGGTGTGCCCAAGTTCAAGAAGATGCTCCGCTGCGAGTGCTCCGCCGAGTATGTCGTCAATAGTGACCGTATGTACCGACAGCGATGGCATATGACGAGCAATCAGAGCAACAGGTATCGACTGTTGCAAGAGGGGTGACAAAATTTCGGCATTATCGATCCCGGTTCCGATCATCATGCCATCGACCCTTTTTTGCTGAAGCAGATTTAGATAACGCTCTACCCGCTCGTCCTTATTATCCGTACTGCAGATGACCACGCTGTAGCCCAATTGACGACTTCGATCCTCGACCGCTCTCGCCAGTTCTGCAAAATACGGGTTTGAGATGTCCGGTACGAGCAGCCCCAATGTATACGTCTGCTTGCCTGTAAGTGCAGCTGCGATCGCGCTGGGCTGATAGTGAAGGCGTTCCATGATCTCCATAATCTCGGCGCGCCGCTTCTCACTGATCTTGCCTTTGCCATTAATGACCTGCGAGACGGTTGCAATGGATACACCCGCCTCGCGTGCTATATCGTATATGGTTGCTTTCATTGTTTTTCCCCATTTGTGCTATATATAATATACATAGATAATTGTTCTCTTCTTCTCATTATGCAGGGGGAAGTCTGCATACGCAACTTGAAGCGAGCAAAATGTGCGTAGCATGAACTGTTTTACTTTTTCATCAACCACTCATGGTCAGGGTCGTTATGGAATTTCCAGGTCCGGGTTGGTCCAGCCATCACGTTCAGATAGTAGACCTCATACCCCGGAGGAGCACCTACCGGATGATATCCGTCCGGAACAAGCACCACTTCTCCGTTCTTCACTGCTAGCGTCTCATCCACAGAGCGATCATCCGTGTATATGCGCTGAATGGCAAACCCCTGCTCAGGCTGCACACGGAAATAATACGTTTCTTCCAGCAAAGATTCGTCAGGGAGTGCGTCCCGATCATGCTTATGTGGCGGGTAACTGGACCAATGCCCATCTGGTGTGAATACCTCAACAACAAGCAAACTGTCTGCTTCCTTCTGTTCCGGCAAAATGTTGTGAATCTGGCGTTCCAGATTACCATACCCTCTTGCCTCTACCCCTACATCTTCGGGTGCAATGAGACGAGCCGGGTACGTGCCTTTACCGGGTGCAACACATATAGCGATTTCCAGTTCGGTACGTGCTGTGATCTGTACTTGATCGGAAGTTGAGACGTAGACTGAATACGGCGGAATTTTCTCGAAAACACTCATTCTTTTTCCGATATTATCCCATGTGTGCTCCCGGGTACTTACATTGGCGAAACCACTGAGAAGCACCACACAGAGTTCCTGATCACCGCTCTCACGGGTTAGCGTCTCCCCTTCTGCCAACTTCGCTACCTGAAAGCCAACATATTCCCAACCCGCCGACTCCGGTGTTACGTCTATAAGTGTACCGTCTCCCTCCGGGTTGACCACGGGTTTCACAATACGTTCTGACATCTTGTCATCCACTCCTTTCTGTAATCGTCCACAACAACCTGATACTCATAAAAGCAAAAACCTGGACTATTCATGCCCTCTATTAGAAAAAGTGGCTTTAATCATCCACTATGGCGTTGCCGTTTGCGATTCCAGTGATACCCCAGGGACTTCACTCAGCTTCACAGGTCTTCCCCGCTCCATGGACATTTTTGCTGCCAGCGCAATTCGTTCTGCCTGTACTGCATCGTGGCCATCTACGATAACTGGTGTATCATGGAGGATTGCATCGATAAAGAGAGCTGTCTCCTGTACATACGCTTCATTGTAGCGTTCCAGGAAAAAGTGTAACGGTTTGTCGCGCATGAGCCCGGCCGCTGTACTGATCTCAGCCGTATTCGGATGATCATTCGCCGCTGCGGCGCTGCCCATTGAGCCAAATACTTCAACACGCTGGTCATACCCGTATACAGCCTGACGACTATTATCAATGACACCAATCGCTCCATTGGCAAAAGTCATCGTTACAATAGCTGTATCCACGTCACCATGTTCCGCAAAAACCGGATTGATCAGCACATTGCCCTGAGCGTACACTTCTTCCACTTCACTCCCGGACAGATAACGGGCCATGTCAAAATCGTGGATCATCATGTCCATGAAGATCCCGCCAGATACCCGGATATACTCCGCAGGCGGTGGACTCGGGTCGCGAGACGTAATTTTGATAATATGCGGATCACCAATCGTACCATCCTGCACATGTGCACGTATCCGTCTGAAGTTGTGATCAAAGCGACGGTTAAATCCAATTTGCAGCTTCACACCAGCCTTCTGAACCGCTGATACAGCTGCTTGGGTCTGTGATAGATCCATGCTAACCGGCTTCTCGCAGAAGATGTGTTTGCCCGCCTGAGCGGCCTGTTCAATCAGCGGCACATGTGTATCAGTTGAAGAACAGATCAGCACCGCGTCTACATTAGGCATCGAGATCAACTCGCTGCTGTCCGTCGTTACAACAGGGATGCCACGACTGGAGGCCCAAGCCTCCAAATCAGGACCTGCAAACAAGTCACTGATTCCCACAATCTCGGCATGCGGGTTGCGCAGGAGATTGTCTGCATGAATTTTGCCGATCCGTCCAGCACCGATGATGCCAATTCTCACTTTGTCCTTGCCCATTCCGTTATCCTCCCTATGTGCGTCCATATGGGCTAGGCGTTCCCTTAGCCCGAGTGATGCTCTGGTTGTTACCAGCGCGCCGTTACCATCTTCTTGCGAGTGTAGAATTCAACACCATCCGTGCCATTAGCGTGCAGATCACCATAGAAGGACTTTTTCCAACCGGAAAACGGGAAAAATGCCATTGGTGCAGGTACGCCCAAGTTAATACCCAACATGCCCGCATCAATCGTTTCACGGAATTGACGCATACTCGCTCCGCTGCGGGTGAACAGACACGCTCCATTGGCAAAGTCGGAACGATTCGCCAGCTCAACGGCTTCCTCCAGCGTAGACACTCTTGCCACCGAGAGTACTGGAGCAAAGATCTCATCCTGCCAGATTTTCATATTGCTATCAACTTGGTCGAATACCGTTGGCCCTACAAAATAACCGGATTCACCTGTCGCCTGATCCTTACGTCCATCCCGAATCAAGGCCGCGCCTTCCTGCTCTCCGGATTCAATGTAACTGAGTGTGCGTTCTTTATGTGGTCCACGGATGACAGGACCGAGGAACACGCCCTCATCCATACCGTTACCAATGGTAATGCGGTCTGCTGCTTCCACCAGCTTTTGTACCAGTTCGTCAGCCACATCGCCCACAGCCACAACAACCGAACATGCCATGCAACGTTCCCCTGCTGAGCCAAAGGCTGCACTGGTAATCTCTTTCACGGTTAAATCCAGATCGGCGTCCGGCATAACGATGGAGTGGTTTTTGGCGCCAGCCAGTGCCTGTACCCGTTTGCCATGCTTGGATGCAGTGGTGTAGACGTATTCAGCCACAGGTTGTGATCCGACAAATGAGATCGCTTGAACATCCTTATGTTCCAGCAACCCGTTCACGACATCATGTGCACCGTGTACGATATTGAGCACGCCATCCGGAAGCCCTGCTTCCTTGAACAGCTCTGCCAGGCGGCCTGCCAGTAGTGGTGTACGCTCGGACGGCTTCAGGACAAACGTGTTACCACACGCAATAGCCAGCGGGAACATCCAGCACGGCACCATCATCGGGAAGTTGAATGGGGTAATCCCCCCAATTACGCCGATTGGGTAGCGGTACATGCCCGACTCCAGTCCTGTCGCGATGTCAGGCAGTTGTTTGCCCATCATCAGGTTCGGGGCACCTGCCGCGAATTCGACGCACTCAATACCACGCAATACCTCGCCGTACGCTTCGGCGTAGCTTTTACCGTTCTCCAGCGTCACCAGGCGAGCGAGCTCTTCCCAATGCTCTACCAACAGCTGCTGGTAGCGGAACAGAATACGTGCACGGCGTGGAACCGGTGTGCTGCTCCATGATTTGAACGCTTCTCGTGCTGTCTGAACCGCCAGATCCACGTCCGCTTGTTCGGAGAGTGGCACATGTGCAATAACCTCTTCTGTAGCCGGATTCACAACCGGCTCCGTACGAGTTGCCACTGGGGTTACCCAGGCACCTCCGATCCAGTTTTGTACCATTGTCGCTGTTGCAGACGCTTCAGAAATTCCTTTTCCCATAGCCCTGTCTCCCTTCACTTATGTGTGATCCCGTATGTTCAACTTATATCATTGATGTTGATCTGTATGAGTGTGTTATTCAAAGTATTGCAACGAGCTTCAAGACACGGTGATCTCGCCCCGATTGCAACGTTCAATGTAGTCATTCACCTGTTCCACCGTTGGCATCGCATCCGAACAACTGTGGCTCGAAATGACGATACTTGCTGCGCCACTGCCATACGCCATGCTGCGCTCAATCGTCCAGCCCTGCATCAATCCATACAGGAACCCGGCCGCATAGGAGTCGCCTGCACCAAACGTTTTGACCACTTTTGCCGGATAGCTGTCCGCACGGTGAGAAAGCCCTTCGCGTGTATAAGCAATGGAGCCTTCCTTGCCGTGTTTTATTACAACAATATTCGCTGAGAAATCAAACCATTTCTGTGCAGTTACCTGATCGCTATGATCCGGATTGTGGTCGAATGTCTCCATCATGTCGAACTCTTCACGTGTACCCAGGATGATATCGCATTTCTCGGCTGCGAGGTTATAATAGACCGCTGTCTCTTCGTCCGATGTCCAAGTGTATGGGCGATAGTCCAGATCAAACACAATAACCGTGCCATGTTTTTTCGCATACGTTAGTGCCTGTAATACGGCTTCACGGGATGGGCTCTGCGCGAGGGCTGTGCCTGAGATTAGCAGCACTTTGGAGTCAGCAATCAACTGCTCTTGCACCTCTTGCGCCTGTAATAACAGATCAGCTACATTGTCCCGGTACATCAGGATACTGCAATCCGTTGGGCTTTTGATTTCGGTAAAAGCAAGCCCCGTCACCGCTCCGGTGTCATCTGTAACTACATTTGATGTGTCGATGCCGTTCTTCTCCAAATAACTCTGGATGAATCTGCCCATCTGGTCATTGGCGATCTTACCGATAAAAGCCGTCTCCATACCCAGTCTGGACATGCCAATCGTAATATTGGCCGGAGAGCCGCCAACATACTTCGTGAACGTCATCGTCTCTTCCATCGGGCGATTGATCTCATTAGCGTTCAAGTCGATGCACAAGCGGCCAATCGCGGTGAAATCCTTCTTCCTGGATACCGGAAAGGATACATAAGTCATTGCATGTGAGCCCCTTTCTGTGGCGGGATTTTCCATGTTGTATATGGATATCTAGACTAGCTACTCATTCCATCGTAAGAACTTGTAAACGGCTAGAGTAGGTCAGTTTTATTTTCCAATCGTAACATTATACTCTTGCTGGCCTTCTTCCTTTTTCACTTCATAGGTGTGCCTCTGACCGCTGCAATGCTGAACGAATCAGCTGTGTTGGTATAACGATTCCATATAGTTCAAAGATCGCTTCGCATACTCATACGGGTTATGAATCGCAGGGTCCTGTTCTCCTTCAAGCATCGCCCAGCCATCGTATCCTCGTGTGATCAGTTCTTGCAGAATTGGTGCAAAATCAATGCATCCATCTCCTGGTACGGTGAACACACCTCTACGAATACAGCCGACAAAGTCAGATTGCTCCGCGCGTGCTTCATCCAGCACATGCGGGCGGATATCTTTCAGATGGATATAAGCGATCCGATCATAATGTTTGCGCAGCAGTTCAAGTGGATCGGCTCCGCCATAGTAGGCATGACCTGTGTCATAGAGTAGATACACGAGAGAAGGGTCCGTCAACTCCATCAGTCGATCAATCTCATCCGGTTGCTCTACCACTGTGCCTCCATGATGATGGTACGTAAGCTTCAACCCATGTTCACGTGCAATAGCTCCTGCTTCGTTCAACCCTTCAGCAAGGATATGCCATTCAGATTCATTGAGTCTGAGTACTTCTTTTTCATTCGGTGTCCGTCTTGGATCAAAATGAAGTGACCCGCCTACTTCGGCCGTACTGATCACCTTACTGCCCATTGATTGCAAAAATTCCGCATGTCTGCGATAACTGTCCAGCTCTGACTGACGATACGCCGGATCGGAGAAAAGTACTGATTTCCACTGAGAGACCAGCTTGATATTCCTTTTACTCAATTCCTCACGCAAAATAGTAGGATCGGTTGGATATTTGCGTCCCATCTCTGTGCCTGTCAGCCCAAGACGCTGAATGTCATCCAGAATCTGTGCACACGTTGTCGCATCACCATGCTCCTTCACATCTTCACCGACCCAATTGATCGGATGAATCCCAAGCTGGAATGGCAGCTTGCTCATTGCTCCACGTCTCCTTTGTCGTTCAACATTATGGTTCACTATATTAAACCGGATTAAATCGGTCTTGCTTTGGCACGGTTGGCTTGCATCGTGTGATGAGCATGAACTACCTTTTCCTCGGCAGATACTTCTGGAACACCTACATTCCACCACGACTCGTATCCACCTGCGTTGCTTCCAGGCACGACCGGAATCTCAATTAACGTACTCACTGTTTCGTTCTTCGCATCTCGGAGTGCCTGTTCCAGCTGTTCTGCTGTCTCCGCTCTATAGGATTTTGCTCCCATACTTCGGGCGTGAGCTGCAAAGTCCATTGGCATGTAATCCCCGGTCAGTCGTCCACTCTCGGATTCCCGATAACGGAACTCATTGCCGAACCCGTCACTACCATGTTCCCGCTGCAAATTATGAATACATTGGAATCCATTGTTGTTGAATAAGAGAACGGTCATCTTCTTCTGTTCCTGCAAACTGGTCACAAACTCCGAATGCAGCATCAGATAACTGCCATCACCGACCATGGCGTACACTTCACGATCCGGCTCGGCAAGTGCTGCTCCGAACGCTCCACTTACCTCGTACCCCATACAGGAGAATCCATACTCCATGTGATACGTCTTTGGTTCAGCCGCACGCCACAGACGATGCAGGTCTCCTGGCAGACTGCCTGCCGCACACACAATAACGGAGGAAGGATCAATCGTCCGATTAACTATGCCGACTGCTGTAGTCTGTGCCAGCCCTGCTTCATGTTGAGCTGCATACAGCCGATCCACTTCTGCATTCCACTCAGCGCGGAGATCAGCGATTTCAGATGCACCATATGCACTGCGGTATTGTCTTTGCTGCAATTCCTTCTGCAAAGCCTGCAATCCTTCGCGAGCATCTGCCAGAATGGCTTCCCCGCCTAACTTGGCGGCATCCATGCCGTTCAGGTTAATGTTGATGAATGAAGCTTCCGGATGTTGAAAAGCAGAGCGGGACGCCGTCGTAAAATCGGAGAAACGAGTACCGACGCCGATCACCACATCCGCTTCTCTCGCCAGCCTGTTGGCTGCTAGAGAACCTGTAACCCCGATGGCCCCCACATTCAGTGGGTGGTCCCAAGAAACTGCGCTCTTGCCCGCCTGCGTCTCGGCGATCGGAATACCAAATGCCTCGGCGAACTCCACGAGTTGGGCGGACGCCTCAGAGTACAACACACCGCCGCCTGCAACGAGCAGCGGCTTGCTACCACGAGCAATCTGCTCCGTGGCCCGTTCAATGGCTGCCTGTACCGGGGGGCGACGGTCCAGATAATGTACTTTGCGGGCAAAGAACGATTCAGGATAATCGTACGCCTCTGCCTGCACATCCTGCGGTAGCGCGAGCGTAACAGCTCCCGTCTCTGCCGGGTCGGTAAGCACACGCATGGCCTGTGTAGCAGCAATCATCAGCTGTTCGGGACGAACAATGCGATCCCAGTACTTGCTGACGGCTTTGAATGGATCAGTGGCTGAGATTGTATAATCACTGCTCACTTCCAACTGCTGCAGTACCGGGTCTGGTTCCCGTGTAGCAAAGTTATCTCCTGGAAGCAATAAAACCGGAATCCGGTTCACCGTTGCAGTAGCCGCTGCTGTAATCATATTCAAAGCACCAGGTCCAATGGATGTAGTGCATGCATAGATCTGTCTACGGTTCTTCTGCTTGGCATAGGCCGCTGCCGTATGCACCATACCTTGTTCGTTCTTCCCTTGCATATACGTTAGGCTTCCCGGACTGCGCTCCAGCGCTTCTCCAATGCCTGTTACGTTGCCATGTCCAAAAATACCGATGATTCCCTTCACAAACTTGGTTTCCACCCCGTCAACCGAGATATATTGCTGATCCAGGTATCGAAGCAGTGCCTGAGCCATCGTTAGTCGAATTGTTTTCATGAGTTTGATCGCCGTCCTTTCCTTTACGGGTTAAGCGCTTAATCTACGTTAAGTTTAAACGCCTTACCCCTAAAGGTTAAGCGCTTAATTGATATGGTATTACAGGTTAATGATTTACGCAAGCTATTTTTGTAAGCGTTTTTATAAAATGTGATAAAGAAGAGTATATCCAGGCGTTATACGGTGCGTTAGATCTGTTCCATTTGAATAGCGTCCACAATTAACAAGGACAAATTTAAGGTGGGGAAATTTATGCAAGTGCGGAATACATCCTGGTACAGGATAAAGAGCCATATACTCTCTGAGAGCACCACGTACTAAATTACCAATAAACCTATGAATGCAAAAAAAAGAAAGAGACGGTGAGTACCATCTCTTTCTTTTAAATATTTAAGCGGGTGATGGGAATCGAACCCACGCTATTAGCTTGGAAGGCTAAAGTTCTACCATTGAACTACACCCGCATAACAACAATCGGGATGACACGATTTGAACATGCGACCCCCTGGTCCCAAACCAGGTGCTCTACCAAGCTGAGCTACATCCCGTTATCTATACCGGCGAGAGGACTCGAACCTCCACGGTTTCCCACTCGATTTTGAGTCGAGCGCGTCTGCCATTCCGCCACGCCGGCAAAATATGAAGTTATAATGGCGCGCCCTGAGAGATTCGAACTCCCGGCCTTTTGATTCGTAGTCAAACGCTCTATCCAGCTGAGCTAAGGGCGCAAAATATTGGAGCGGAAGACGGGAATCGAACCCGCGACCCTCGCCTTGGCAAGGCGATGCTCTACCGCTGAGCCACTTCCGCAAATAAGGGATGCGCGTGGAGGGACTTGAACCCCCACGTCAAAGACGCTAGATCCTAAGTCTAGTGCGTCTGCCAATTCCGCCACACGCGCATATAATGGTGAGTCATGAAGGGCTCGAACCTTCGACACCCTGATTAAAAGTCAGGTGCTCTACCAACTGAGCTAATGACTCATAGAAAACTGGTGGAGGATGATGGATTCGAACCACCGAACCCGTACGGGAGCAGATTTACAGTCTGATGCGTTTGGCCACTTCGCTAATCCTCCAGGATTACATGGTGCCGGCGAGAGGACTTGAACCCCCAACCTACTGATTACAAGTCAGTTGCTCTACCAGTTGAGCTACACCGGCGTATTACATGGTGTTATAAATGGTGGCTCGGGACGGAATCGAACCGCCGACACGAGGATTTTCAGTCCTCTGCTCTACCGACTGAGCTACCGAGCCTTACTAGAATAAAAATGGCGGAACCGACGGGATTCGAACCCGCGATCTCCTGCGTGACAGGCAGGCATGTTAGGCCAACTACACCACGGTTCCAGATCACTTTCTCAAGGAAAGTATAATTGCGGGGGCAGGATTTGAACCTGCGGCCTTCGGGTTATGAGCCCGACGAGCTACCGGGCTGCTCCACCCCGCGTCGTTATAAAGTTATATGGTGGAGGCTGAGGGGATCGAACCCCCGACCCTCTGCTTGTAAGGCAGATGCTCTCCCAGCTGAGCTAAGCCTCCATTTTATGACCCGTAGGGGATACTCTCACTTCGTTCGAGACTGCGAAGCTGTTGCTATCGAAGTACATCCTCCGACGAACCTTTGGGATTCTCATCCCTTGTTGAAGCAATAGGTATTGCTATGACCCGTAGGGGATTCGAACCCCTGTTACCTCCGTGAAAGGGAGGTGTCTTAACCCCTTGACCAACGGGCCTTACTGGCTCCCCGAACAGGGCTCGAACCTGTGACAACTCGATTAACAGTCGAGTGCTCTACCAACTGAGCTATCAGGGAATGGTGGAGCCAAGCGGGATCGAACCGCTGACCTCCTGCTTGCAAGGCAGGCGCTCTCCCAGCTGAGCTATGGCCCCATACTCTGGTGTATTTCTTTGTTGTGGTCTTGCTATGGGCCCTGGTGGACTCGAACCACCGGCCTCACCCTTATCAGAGGTGCGCTCTAACCAACTGAGCTAAGGGCCCTTATCAATTTTCGAAAAAAAATACCCCATTGGGGTTTCGCTTGGCGGCGTCCTACTCTCCCAGGACCCTGCGGTCCAAGTACCATCGGCGCTAGAGGGCTTAACGGTCGTGTTCGGGATGGGTACGTGTGGAACCCCTCCGCCATCGCCACCAAACGCGTAGCTTACATTTCAGAGTGTTGTTCTCTGAAAACTAGATTCGAAACGAAACATGCGATTTAGAACTTGCTATTGGATAAGCCCTCGACCGATTAGTACTGGTCAGCTCCATGCATTGCTGCACTTCCACCCCCAGCCTATCTACCTCGTCGTCTTCAAGGGGTCTTACATACTGGGAAATCTCATCTTGAGGGGGGCTTCACGCTTAGATGCTTTCAGCGTTTATCCCGTCCGTACATAGCTACCCAGCGGTGCTCCTGGCGGAACAACTGGTACACCAGCGGTACGTCCATCCCGGTCCTCTCGTACTAAGGACAGCTCCTCTCAAATTTCCTACGCCCACGACAGATAGGGACCGAACTGTCTCACGACGTTCTGAACCCAGCTCGCGTACCGCTTTAATGGGCGAACAGCCCAACCCTTGGGACCTACTTCAGCCCCAGGATGCGATGAGCCGACATCGAGGTGCCAAACCTCCCCGTCGATGTGGACTCTTGGGGGAGATAAGCCTGTTATCCCCAGGGTAGCTTTTATCCGTTGAGCGATGGCCCTTCCATGCGGTACCACCGGATCACTAAGCCCGACTTTCGTCCCTGCTCGACTTGTAGGTCTCGCAGTCAAGCTCCCTTATGCCTTTGCACTCTTCGAATGATTTCCAACCATTCTGAGGGAACCTTTGGGCGCCTCCGTTACTCTTTAGGAGGCGACCGCCCCAGTCAAACTGCCCACCTGACACTGTCCCCGCACCGGATTACGGTACCAGGTTAGAACCTAGATACGATCAGGGTGGTATCCCAACGTTGCCTCCACGCAAGCTGGCGCTCACGTTTCAAAGGCTCCCACCTATCCTGTACAGATCGTACCCAAATTCAATATCAAGCTGCAGTAAAGCTCCATGGGGTCTTTCCGTCTTGTCGCGGGTAACCTGCATCTTCACAGGTATTAAAATTTCACCGGATCTCTCGTTGAGACAGCGCCCAAGTCGTTACGCCATTCGTGCGGGTCAGAATTTACCTGACAAGGAATTTCGCTACCTTAGGACCGTTATAGTTACGGCCGCCGTTTACTGGGGCTTCGGTTCACAGCTTCGGGATTACTCCCTAACCACTCCCCTTAACCTTCCAGCACCGGGCAGGCGTCAGCCCGTATACTTCGCCTTACGGCTTCGCACAGACCTGTGTTTTTGCTAAACAGTCGCTTGGGCCTTTTCACTGCGGCCCCCTCGTGCTATTCACACTACCGGGGCACCCCTTCTCCCGAAGTTACGGGGTCATTTTGCCGAGTTCCTTAACGAGAGTTCTTCCGCGCGCCTTAGAATACTCTTCTCGCCTACCTGTGTCGGTTTGCGGTACGGGCACCTTCACCTGGCTAGAGGCTTTTCTTGGCAGTGTGAGATCATGACCTTCGCTACTATAATTTTCGCTCCCCATCACAGCTCAGCCTTAATGATGTGCGGATTTGCCTACACATCAGCCTCACTGCTTAGACGGACATCCATCAGTCCGCGTCACTACCCTACTGCGTCCCCCCATTGCTCATAACGGCTTACGGTGGTACAGGAATTTCGACCTGTTGTCCTTCGACTACGCCTTTCGGCCTCGCCTTAGGTCCCGACTTACCCTGAGCGGACGAGCCTTCCTCAGGAACCCTTAGGCTTTCGGCGGATCAGATTCTCACTGATCTTTTCGTTACTCATACCGGCATTCTCACTTGTATAATGTCCAGCGCTCCTTACGGTACACCTTCAACCCTTATACAACGCTCCCCTACCCCTGATGCAAAGCATCAAGCCATAGCTTCGGTGGTGTGTTTAGCCCCGTTACATTTTCGGCGCAGAGTCACTCGACCAGTGAGCTATTACGCACTCTTTCAATGGTGGCTGCTTCTAAGCCAACATCCTGGTTGTCTGTGCAACTCCACATCCTTTCCCACTTAACACACACTTGGGGACCTTAGCTGATGGTCTGGGCTGTTTCCCTTTTGACAATGGATCTTAGCACTCACTGTCTGACTCCCGGAAGTAAGTCTATGGCATTCGGAGTTTGACTGAGCTTGGTAACCCTTGCGGGCCCCGCACCCAATCAGTGCTCTACCTCCACGACTCTGTTTTCCGAGGCTAGCCCTAAAGCTATTTCGGGGAGAACCAGCTATCTCCGAGTTCGATTGGAATTTCTCCGCTACCCCCACCTCATCCCCGCATTTTTCAACATGCGTGGGTTCGGGCCTCCAGTGCGTGTTACCGCACCTTCACCCTGGACAGGGGTAGATCACCCGGTTTCGGGTCTACGTCCACGTACTCATTCGCCCTATTCAGACTCGCTTTCGCTGCGGCTCCGGCTCTTCACCTTAACCTTGCACGGGAACGTAACTCGCCGGTTCATTCTACAAAAGGCACGCCATCACCCCTAAAACGGGCTCTGACTTTTTGTAAGCACACGGTTTCAGGTTCTATTTCACTCCCCTTCCGGGGTGCTTTTCACCTTTCCCTCACGGTACTGCTTCACTATCGGTCGCTAGGAAGTATTTAGCCTTGGCAGATGGTCCTGCCGGATTCATACGGGGTTTCACGTGCCCCGCACTACTCGGGATCCGTCTCGGAGGGAACAGACTTTCAACTACAGGGCTTTTACCTTCTTTGGCGGGCCTTTCCAGACCTCTTCGCTTAACCGGTTCCTTTGTAACTCCATGTGAGACGTCCCACAACCCCAAAGAGCAAGCTCTCTGGTTTGGGCTTCTCCGCGTTCGCTCGCCGCTACTGACGGAATCACTATTGTTTTCTCTTCCTCAGGGTACTTAGATGTTTCAGTTCCCCTGGTATGCCTCTACATAACCTATGTATTCAGTTATGAGTAACTGGAAATTACCCCAGCTGGGTTTCCCCATTCGGACACCCCCGGATCAAAGCTTGCTTACAGCTCCCCGAGGCAGTTTCGTTGTTCGCCACGTCCTTCATCGGCTCCTAGCGCCTAGGCATCCTCCGTGTGCTCTTAGTAGCTTAACCTCGTGCTCCGGTTTCGACTGCTCGCTTCCCTTGTTTTGCTTACGCAAAGCCAAAAGTCGCTCCCATTCGATACCATCGTACGTGCAATCTACCTTATAAAAACACTTCACTTGTTTACACAAGATCAGCTTAAAGGAATGTTCTAATTCGCGTTTGTTTCGTTTCGATATCTAGTTTTCAAAGAACAAGCTCCATGCAAAAGCAAGCTGTTTTGAGAGTTTGAGCTCTCAAAACCGAACAACGAGTGAGTAGTTTGTGCAGATCTAGTCTGCTATTTGAATGTTTCCACTCGGGAAACGATTCTCCATAGAAAGGAGGTGATCCAGCCGCACCTTCCGATACGGCTACCTTGTTACGACTTCACCCCAATCATCTATCCCACCTTCGGCGGCTGGCTCCTTGCGGTTACCCCACCGACTTCGGGTGTTATAAACTCTCGTGGTGTGACGGGCGGTGTGTACAAGACCCGGGAACGTATTCACCGCGGCATGCTGATCCGCGATTACTAGCAATTCCGACTTCATGCAGGCGAGTTGCAGCCTGCAATCCGAACTGAGACCGGCTTTGTTGGGATTGGCTCCATCTCGCGATTTCGCAGCCCGTTGTACCGGCCATTGTAGTACGTGTGTAGCCCAGGTCATAAGGGGCATGATGATTTGACGTCATCCCCACCTTCCTCCGGTTTGTCACCGGCAGTCTATCTAGAGTGCCCATCCGAAATGCTGGCAACTAAATATAAGGGTTGCGCTCGTTGCGGGACTTAACCCAACATCTCACGACACGAGCTGACGACAACCATGCACCACCTGTCTTGAATGTTCCGAAGAAAAGGTACATCTCTGCACCGGTCATTCAGATGTCAAGACCTGGTAAGGTTCTTCGCGTTGCTTCGAATTAAACCACATACTCCACTGCTTGTGCGGGTCCCCGTCAATTCCTTTGAGTTTCAGTCTTGCGACCGTACTCCCCAGGCGGAGTGCTTAATGTGTTAACTTCGGCACCAAGGGTATCGAAACCCCTAACACCTAGCACTCATCGTTTACGGCGTGGACTACCAGGGTATCTAATCCTGTTTGCTCCCCACGCTTTCGCGCCTCAGCGTCAGTTACAGCCCAGAGAGTCGCCTTCGCCACTGGTGTTCCTCCACATATCTACGCATTTCACCGCTACACGTGGAATTCCACTCTCCTCTTCTGCACTCAAGTCACCCAGTTTCCAGTGCGATCCGGGGTTGAGCCCCGGGATTAAACACCAGACTTAAATGACCGCCTGCGCGCGCTTTACGCCCAATAATTCCGGACAACGCTTGCCCCCTACGTATTACCGCGGCTGCTGGCACGTAGTTAGCCGGGGCTTTCTTCTCAGGTACCGTCACCTTGAGAGCAGTTACTCTCCCAAGCGTTCTTCCCTGGCAACAGAGCTTTACGATCCGAAAACCTTCATCACTCACGCGGCATTGCTCCGTCAGGCTTTCGCCCATTGCGGAAGATTCCCTACTGCTGCCTCCCGTAGGAGTCTGGGCCGTGTCTCAGTCCCAGTGTGGCCGATCACCCTCTCAGGTCGGCTACGCATCGTCGCCTTGGTGAGCCGTTACCCCACCAACTAGCTAATGCGCCGCAGGCCCATCCCCAAGTGACAGATTGCTCCGTCTTTCCAGTTTCCTTCAGGCGAAGAAAACAACTATTCGGTATTAGCTACCGTTTCCGGTAGTTGTCCCAAACTTGAGGGCAGGTTGCCTACGTGTTACTCACCCGTCCGCCGCTAACCATCAGAGAAGCAAGCTTCTCATCAAGTCCGCTCGACTTGCATGTATTAGGCATGCCGCCAGCGTTCGTCCTGAGCCAGGATCAAACTCTCCAATAAAGTATTGAAAAGAGCGATAAGCTCATTTTGAATCTGACGAGATTAAAAATCTCATTTGTGCTCCAGCCGATTCAAGCCAAGGCTTATCTCGAACTTTCGCGTTCATTCTGCAAGCAGAATGTTTACTCACTCGTTGTTCAGTTTTCAAAGATCAAACTTGTTTTGTTACCGAGCGTTGTTCTCCTCAGCAACTTTTATATCATAACACTTCCGATCCAACTTAGCAAGCTCTTTTTTTAAGTTTCTTTCGAAGCTTATTTGTTTTGCCTGCGGCACTTTGTTTCTCGTGTTTTTTTGGCAGGAAATAGAATATATCATATACACAATACAATTACTACTTGTAAAATATCCCATCAGCAAACTAACTATATATTTGATTCAATCTCTTCATAATCTCTTTTTCCAATGGCAATATCCTCTTACTATATCCTATATACACTCACCAGTCTAACCTGTCTCAATATAGGTTGTGAACAGACCCATTCAACATCATTACATTCGTTCTATAAAATAAGAAACATAATACCTCTACTCAATAACGCTGCTATCTATTCTGTCGGTATCAAATCTAATAAATGAACTCCATAGCCTGTGGGCTTTATATAGATTGTGCTTTTCACTTTTTATACTATTAGTCTTTAAATCTGCCCATCACTATCGTGTCATGATACTGTCCATCCGCGTGTCGCCGATCCTTTTTCAAAATGCCTTCGATCCCAAAGCCGCACTTTTGATATAGCTCGATTGCCTTATCGTTGGATGCCAGCACGTTCAACGTCATCTTCTCTACACCAGTCTGGTCTGCCCATTCTATCGACTTCTCCAGCAAGTTCTTGCCAATTCCATGTCCCCAGAACTGTCTGGTTACACACACGCCGAACTCAACCTTATGGCAAAAGCGCTTCAACTCTCTGCCTTCACATCGGGAGTACCCCACAATCTCTCCCGCCTCTACAGCAACAAGGAACAGATTCCGTGATTTCTCAGTGTCCAAATGGATGATCCGCCTAAACCCGGCTGCGTCGATATAAGCCTCGCCCTCTTCACGATCCATGTTCTCGGTTTCCCCGTCCATTTGTACACGAAGTGAAGACAGGGCCTCAGCATCTTTTTCCTCTGCCAATCTAATGAAGTAAGACAAGCCTTTAATGTTATATTCCTGCTGATTGATAATCATAAGAACCATTCCGCCTCTTCCACTTTATTTAAAATACTTTAACTGTATCACTCTACCCCACCTCAGA
The DNA here is from genome assembly GCF_038002545.1 of Paenibacillus sp. FSL K6-2393. NCBI lineage: Bacteria > Bacillati > Bacillota > Bacilli > Caryophanales > Paenibacillaceae > Paenibacillus > Paenibacillus sp. FSL K6-2393. The sequence goes on along the minus strand of NZ_JBBOCU010000002.1, from coordinate 307,789 downwards.
CGGACTCTTGCCCGTCAGCATTTTGAACACCTGGCTGAAATACGTCGCATTACGGAACCCGGTCATCTCGCTCACCTCATATACCATGTAATGTCCCGACTGCAACAGTTCCAACGCTCTCTGAATTCGGTACCCGTTCAAATAACTCACAAAATTCTCACCGGTCACTCTTTTGAACAGTTGACTCAGATACTTCGGATGTACAAATAATCCCTTGGCTATCGCTTCAAAACTAATCTCTTCGGCATAATGCAGCTCCACATACTGTTTCACCTGCTCGATAAGTTTATTGCTTTTCTTCTCGCCCATCTCCTTGCGGATCTGTTCCAGCCAGTTGCAGATAATACGATCCATCCAGCTTACCAGATCATGCAACGCATATTTCGATTGAATTTCACGCAAAAAATCACTCATCGTCAGCGGCGGGGGTAACATCGGGTGAAGTCGGTTCCAGCTATGAATCAACGTGTCAAACAGACTGACGGCCACCACCTGTACATCCTGTATGCCAACACAGTTGCCCTCTTTCAGCAAAAGGCAAATATGATGCCATACCTCTTCCGCCAGATCAGGTCTAATATCCGCCCAAGCCTCATTCCATTGACGAAGCAATACTGAATAATCGGTCACACTTGGTTCTGTATCCTCGGACGCTTCATAGTGGTAGATACGACTTCCACCTTGAAACTCTGCTGTTTCCACCGCTTCCCTGCTCTCGAGATAAGAATCTATCACCTCACAGGGGTGACTCTTGGATCTCCCGATTCCAGCACTCACTTCAATTTTCAGATACGTAAAGATCTGATCGATCATCCGCTCCACAAGTGGCAGACATTCCTCCAGATGATCTTTATCTCCTAATAGAAGCAACACAAATACCTGATCCGAATAATCAACAATCTCTACCTGACCATTCATGCGCGCCGCTTGCTCCTTCACCGTCTCCTGAATAATATCGGCCGCCCCATAGCGAAGAAGCTGCCAATCCCGTTCTTTCATTCGTGTCAAAAATACGGGGCGATTCAGTTGCAGACTAATTGCGCGTGTCTGTGAGGACATATGAATGCCTATATAGTCCATGCGTTCTTTAGGCAGCTCGTCTGCCCGATATCGCGTAGTCAACAGTTCGTGAAGAAATTGTTTGCGCAAATACGGAAGTACCCGTCCGACCTCCTGCTTGTACGTCTGCTCCAGTCGCTCATGCCGCTCTCGCACATCTTGTTCCAGTAGCACCTCCCGCAGCACAGACTCAATCTCCTCAACCTCTGCCGGCTTCAGCAAAAAGTGATTCACCCCCCAGCGCATGGCTGCCCGGGCGTTCTCGAATTCGTCATATCCACTAAGAATGATGATCGGCAGGTGGGGATGGTCACGTCGCAACGTCTGTGTGATCTCAAGCCCGGTCATCCCCGGTAGATAGACGTCAGTCATAACGACATCTGGATGCATGCTGTGAAACAGCTCCAGTGCATGCAAGCCATTGGATGCAGTGCCTGCAATGCTGAGGCCCAGAGAAGGCCAATCGATATGATCTGTTAATGCCTTTACAATATGAGGATCGTCATCAACAAGCATAATGGTCTTCATCACTTTTCACCGTCCAGCCATAGATTTAATTGCTCGTCGGTCTCAATACGCGGCAGCGTAATGGTCACTTCCACGCCACCTGACTCTCTATCGCCCAGTTGAACGCCATACCTCTTCCCGCAATATAACTGAATGCGCTGATGTACATTCCGTACACCGATGCCACACGTCTCTTCGAGTTTCCACCCCTCCGGCAACCCCCGCCCATTGTCCGTGATACGAATGACGATATCCTCCTGCGGGCCTTCCACTTCGTGCATATGTACCTGAATTCGAAGTGTGCCTTCTTCAGGGTGCCCGTGCATAACGGCATTTTCGATAAAGGGCTGCAAAATGATTTTGGGAATATAACAACCGCGAATACGCGGATCGATCTGCTCCTGATATTGAATGGAGAACGGCAGCCGCTCTGCCTGTATGTTCACGTAGCAACGGGCATGCTCCAACTCATCTCGAACCCGAATAAACAATCTCCCTCCACTCAGTCCGATCCGTAACAGCTTACTGAGCTGCACAATCATGCGACTGATATCCTTGGCTTCGTAATCGAGTGCACGCCAGTGGATCATGTCGAGGGTGTTGTATAGAAAATGGGGTTTGATCTGGGCCTCAAGCAAGCCCGTCTGGGCTTCACGCTTGGCCCGGCTCTCCTCCTTCACCTGTTCCATCAGCGTTGTGAGCTGTGAAGCCATGTGATTAAAGCCATAAGCCAAGTGGGCATATTCCTCCGTAAACGAAAGCTGTACCCGGGTATCGAAGTCCCCTTTCTCCAGTTGTCTCATTCGCTTGATCAATTGTCGCAGTGGGCGGATGATCTGCCTTACAAACAGGTACGCAAGCACAGCTGAGCATAATAGTCCCAGCACCGCGATGCCGAGGATCTGCCAGCCCGCTTGTCTAAGCGGAGATAACAGTGTATATACCGGAATAGTCTGTACGAGGCGCCACTGAAGCATGGCTGGCCTGGAGTACAGCACCAATTGTGCACCTCCGGGTTGTCCGGAAACTACTTCGTATCCGTCTGCACCTGGTTGGACATGTTCCTGAATCCATGCACTATCTATAATAGAAGAAGATGAATTTAAAGCTTCAACCGTTTCTTGAATTGTACTCGCTTCATTTCTTCTATCCGCTCGTCCATTCTCCCCTGTTGGATCAACTCTCCCCATCTGCATTACGACATTACCAGCCGTATCGACCAACAACACTTTTCCATCAAGCACCATGGGTACATCAGCAAACCTGCGTACGATGTCCGCTCTGCTCAGTCGAATGAGCACATAGGCAACCGTTCCGCCCCGACTATCAAAAATCCGCTGAGCGTATCCGACCAGGGATTGGCCCGATTCGTTCTCACGCAACGGAACCCAAGCTGCATCAGCCTTTTCCAGCGTAGCAAACCAAGAGTCGTGTGTGATGGTGTCCACCGGAAATATGCGATCAGCCATAGTGACTGTCACTTCATTAAAGACATCCGTATACAATTCAATGGAGGTGATGCCTTCACTCACAACCATGGTATGATCCAGGATTCGAGAGACCTCTCTCCGCTGGTGAATCTGTGAAAGCCTGCCTGTATCGGCCTTTTCGAGCAGATTGGACAGTTCCCGATTGCTTGCCAAACCGTAGGCAGTTCCGGTTACCCCTGTGATAAAATCAAATCCCCGACGTGTGCTTTCGTTCAGAAGAGCCAGACGCGCTTTGCTAATCTCGGCAAATGTGACCGCAGAGAAAGACTGATATGCCAGCCAGACAACAACCGAGACAAGCAACAGGTTAAACGCAATAAAGCAAGTCACCATCAACGTGGAGAGCTTGCTTTGTTGCAGCTTTTGATTAATGAATGAAGACCATCTTCCTTTCCCCATGGAAAAATCAACTCGTTTCGTCTTGGAATTACCCTTTGAGCCCAGAGGTCGCGATTCCTTCCACGAAGTACTTTTGACACACGATAAATACGATAAAACATGGCACCAGCGATAACACCGACATGGCAAACATCGGACCCCAATCGGATTGAGAACTGGAATCAAGGAACAAACGCAGACCCAGCGGCACGGTGTATTTGCTCACGTCACTCAAGTAGATCAACTGACTGAAGAAGTCATCCCATGTCCACAAGAACGTAAAGATCATCGTGGTAACCAGCGCTGGAAAAGCAAGTGGAATGATGATTTTGGTGTATATTTTCACAGGACCGCATCCATCAATAGTTGCCGCTTCATCCAGCTCTTTGGGCAATCCCCGGAAGAACTGTACCATGAGGAAAATGAAGAAGGCGTCGGTCGCCAGCCATTTTGGCACGACAAGTGGCAGATACGTATTCACCCACTCCAGGTGGTTGAAGAGAATATACTGCGGGATCAGCGTCACATGATGGGGCAGCATGATTGTCATGAGCATCAGGCCAAAGCAGATGGCTTTGAAACGAAAATTCAGTCGGGCGAAGGCATATGCCGCCATTGAGCAGGAGATGACATTGCCCAGCACGGCACCAAGCGACAGGATGACAGAGTTGGTCAGGAAGCGGGAGAACGGATTGCCCTGAATACCCGACCAGCCATTCATATAATTTTGCCAATTCCATTCCTGTGGCCAAAACCAGGTCTCCGTAAAGATCATATGTCCCGGTTTAAATGAACTGCCCAGCATCCAGAGGATCGGGTAGAGCATGACAAAGGCGATGCCTGAGATTAACACATGTTTGCTGACGACCCATGCTGTAGAGTTCCGTTGTCCAATCATGATTTCCCACCATCCTCATAGTGCACCCACAGCTTGCTGCTGCGGAATACGAGCAATGTAAATACGCCAATCAGGATAACCAGCACCCAGGCCATCGCGGAAGCATAACCCATCTGAAAGAATGAGAATCCTTTTTTGTACAGATACAGAGAGTACATTAAGGTTGAGTTCACTGGTCCTCCGCTACCATTACTGATAACAAAAGCCTGTGTGAATGATTGAAAAGACGTAATCAGTTGCATGACGAGATTGAAGAAGATAACGGGTGACAGAATCGGCAACGTTATATAGAAGAATCTCCGCAGAGGACCTGCACCATCTACCGCTGAGGCTTCATCATATTCAGGTGGAATCTGCTTCAAACCTGCCAGGAAAATAATCATGGATGATCCAAACTGCCATACGGATAACAGGACGATGGAGTACAGGGCATACTTCGGATTAGCCACCCAATCGGGCGCCTTAATGCCCACCATGGCAAGCACACTATTGAGTAGCCCGTCCCCACCCAGCATTTTACGCCACAACATTGCAATCGCCACGCTACCTCCAAGCAATGTTGGGATGTAATACACTGTCCGATAAATACCTAATCCTCGAATCCCTTTATTGAGCAACATCGCTACAAGCAGCGCAAAGATCAACTTGACCGGTACGGATACAGCGACATACGTGAAGGTGACTTTGAGCGACTGGGTGAACAGTTTATCCGATGTAAACATCGTTGTGTAGTTATCCAGACCGACCCAGGAAGGGGCGGCCAGGATACTGTAATCGGTGAACGAAATGTACAAGGATACCAACATTGGACCCAAGGTGAGAAATAACAATCCGACAAGCCATGGGGCGAGAAACAGAAGCGCGGCTCCATTATGCGCATATCTCCGTTTGACCCGCCGGGTAGCTACACGCTCGATTCGGGCTTGACTGACCTGTGATGTCGTCATCTTCGCAACCTCCCCGCAGAATTAGAAGTCTGAGACAGTTTCAATCGTTATTGACTCGATCCAAGCGTAGCCTTGGCTCCTTCAATAAACTGGGCAATGACATCTGGCGTATTGCCTTGACCGAAAGCGATCTGCTCGCTTGCGCTCTTGAAACTTGTGTCCACTTCAGCAAATCCTTGCGGGTACGGTGGATCAATCTCACTGGAGTGCTTCGATACGGTATCGATAAATTGGAAAATGACTTGCTCCGCTTCCGGCAGCGTTGGCTGCATCTGCTCACGAATGCTGGAGTTAACCGGCACACCACGTTCAGAACCAAGAATAGCGGTTGCTTCCGGATCATTGACCATGAAATCAATGAACATGGCAACTTCCTTTGGATGTTTGGTTTTGCCATAACCGGAGAGGAACTGGCCTGGTTTCAGGTACTCGCCAATTTGCTTCTCGTTAACACCATGCGGAAGCACTTGTATGCCAAGCTTATGATCCTGGTTTTTGTTCACCTGCTGGAATGTCAGCAATTGATTGGACCATGCAAAATCCATGGCAGCTGTACCTAGCGAGATCGGGCGTGTCTCCAGCGCATTGGTTGTGGATGCCGTTATCTCCGCTGTGGTCACTCCACCATTCTCGCGTAGTGCGCCCCACATATCGAACCATTGCTGAAGCTCCTCGCTGGTAGCGGTCATTGTGCCACCGTCGAACAATCCTTTCCCGGATTGCCGGATAAACACTTCAAACATGTTTGTTGTACCGGAAATGTCTGCAGATCCATAGAACCCCTCACCTTTGGCTGCGGCAATCTTGGTTGCAATATCTCCAAAGTCCTTCCATGTCCAGCTCTCTTGTGGTTCTTCAATACCTAATTCCTGAAATACGGTGGCGTCATATATGACACCTGGTGCGTTTACTCCGAGGGTAATCGCATATAATTTATCGTCAATTGATCCGGCTGTAATCATGCTCTGATCATGGTCCTCTGTCCGCAGCTCTTTGCTCTCTGCAAACGGGGTCAGGTCAAGCAAGGCCCCACGCCGGGCAAAGTCAGTCAGAAATGCGTAATCCATCTGGATGATATCTGGTGCATTCGAACCGGCTACCTGTGTAGTCAATTTGTCAAAATAACCATCCCAACCGGAGTATTCAGGTTTAATGGTGATTCCCGGATGTTTCTCTTCAAACAATTGGATCACTTTGGTCGTCAAATCATGTCTAGTCTGTGATCCCCACCAATTCATGCGCAGTTCAATCTTGCCTGATGAATCTCCTTCACTTCCACTTGCTTCTCCAGAAGAAGATGGTGTATCGGTGGCCCCTCCAGAACAGGCTGTAGCGAACAATAACAGGGACAGGCAGAACAGGGTTACCCACTTTTTTGTAATCATCATAAATGAATTTCCTCCCCTTCTTGCATCTATGGAATCGCTTACAAAATCTATTGTATCGGTCCATTGCTGCACATGACATAAACAAAAGTAAGCTTTCCTGTCAAAAAAGTAAGGAGTTGAAGGAATCAAAAACCACCGGGAATACCATTCCCGGCGGTGATGTTCCCGTCTCAGATATGATTACGGGTATACAACCGTATTACGTGGAGCAGAAGACAACTTGTTGTATAGGAACAATGTATGAAAATCAGACCTCATATCTCTTTTACATCAATCAGACTCATTGCGTGGCGATGAGCTGTCACCACCCACCCCCGTTGTATTCCGTATAGATATGGTCTGTCAGGAATGTGAGACGGCAGGTGAAGATACCCTGTGCTCAGCCAGATGTTTCTTCATTTTGGCTACCTCAGTTCCTGCCAGCATCATAATGCCTATTCCGTGATTGTCATTGGTGACGGTACGCAAGTCCTGATCATAATATTCTGCCGTAAACGCATATCGTGATCCGCTACACACGCCATGCACATTCCCTTGACGGTCAATGGCTTTGCAGATGAGTCCCTTCCAAGCCCGCTCGGCAGCTGTGACGTAAACTTCAGGGTCTTTGAACCAGCCAAAGCGTACACCTCTCGCAAAACCATAGGCAAACATCGCCGTGCAGGAGGCTTCTTCATACGTCTGCGGAACATTCAACACCTGATGCCACAACCCGCTTTCCCCTTGAAGCGCTGCGTACCCTTCACACAGCTCGTTGAAGAAATTAATTAGAGCCGGGCGCTCGGGATGCTCTGCTGGCAAAGCTTCCAGTACCTCCGTCAAGGAAAACAGTGTCCAGCCATTCCCCCGTCCCCATGGAATCTGCGTTGCCTGCCCGTATTTGAAATCATACACATGGGACATGATCTTGAACTCAGGCATAAACAGATACTTCCTATACAATGAAAATTGTCTGGCGGCTTCATCCAATGCGGCTGAGTTGCCTGTCACCCGTGCATAACGAACGAGAAACGGCGTGCTCATATAGAGGTCATCTGCCCACATGGTATTCTCGGCATACTCCCCTACACATGTGCGATAAAATGCCCCATCCTCCTGCCGTTCCAGACGGGAAAGCATGAAATCTGCAATCCGTTCAGCAATCGGAAGAAACGTTGGTTCATGACACTCTGAATACGCTTCCAGCATGGCTGAACCAAAAGAACCGCAGTTATCCAACATTTTCAGCATGACCAATTGTTGATTGACTGCAGGGAAACCGTACTGCTCCCGATCCCATAATGAGTACTCATACATCTGGGTACATGCCTGCACATGCTCAGCCGCATAACGTGTAATGTCCGGTCTCTGCAAATAACGCCCAGTCCGTAATAGACCATATACAGTGACACCTAATGGATAATCCCAGCGACCATAATTGGTCACACTGCCCACTGTCCATTTGTTGCTTAACATGGCATTTTCATAATAAGGTCTGATCCAAGCATCCGGGCGATCTAAGCGCCAATACGTCTGTTCTAACCCCGTTTGGTACACTCGGTCTGTTCGGGTCAGATCCTGCAAATCCGGTTCAACCTCCGATTCAAAAGGTCCGACATATAACCAAGACTCTCCGGAAGCACCGTGTACACGCTGAGGAAGCTCCAGTGAAAGTGGCTTACCCGAAACGGTTGCGTTCAAATTAAAATGCCAAGGTCCCTCGGTAGCGTTGCATTCACTTCGGACAAGCAGGTCGCTCCGTCCAAAAGAGGCTGGTACATCCACCTCGAACGGTCCTGCCTCTTTCACTTGCGCCACAGGCTTGCCGCTAATCCAAATACTTAGAGAACCGGAGGATTGACCTGACAATCGTACCTGACTTCCGGTTGAATCGTTATTGTTCAGATGGGTCCAAGCATAAGCATGTTTTCCAGGAAGATTTCCGTATATTCGTTCGAAAGCTGGCTTGGTTTTATCTTCATCAGACCAGCCTGTCTCAGGCAGCCAGTTCAAGCTGTAGTCTGATTCTTTTCCAAGCAGGTCTAGTTGCTTACTCGCGACTGGGTTCGGTTGGGAGAATACCCACCCCGCTTGCCCCTGTCTCTCCTGAAATGGAGCAAATACATTCAAAATTCGCACTTTACCTTCATCTGATCCGAACTGGCAGCCAAATCCGGCAGGAGTATTTTTCATTTCCAGCCAAATGGTGTTCCAACCGGGCTTGATGTCAATGCTGAGCTTCACCGTTGCATCAGGACTAATCTCATCCATTACGGTAGACCGATAGACCAACTGCTCATTGAAATAGAAACGAACAGGGCCATAACAACGGACCAGCACATCCAGGTTTCGGTCCTCGTCACCCCAAACCAGTGCAGCTGCGTAGGATATATGGTCTTTAGGTGCATCAGGAAAGCGTTTACCTAAATTCAGATCATAAAGCCCTTTTTCATTTTGCAAAATACCAGACTTCTGGAATACCCGATATACAAAATCAGCCTGCGCATTGGCTCCAATATACCTCTCGGCCAGTACCTTCAACACCTGATCCTGATCTTCTCCAAATCGGTAATACATGCTCTGCGGTTCACTGAAATAGGTCGTCATCGATGGCACACATCCTTCTCCCGTTGAAATAAAGTCTTATATCATTGCATTCATACCATCCACACTGGAGCACCAAACTAATATGCAGTAATAAAGTATAGCGCTTAACCTAGGTGGGTAATCCCCTTACCGGGAAGTAGGTATGTCCCTTGGTTATCTTCTGAATAGCCGAATAATAATCCCAGTATAACTGACATGTTCGGTGGTGGCTACAGATTTTTGATTACGCTTACAATTATATTGGATTTAGCCGCCTTTTCTCTCTAGGTTAACTTAAATTTAAACAATGGTTTAAAAACGAGAAAACGTTACCGATATAAATACTAGATTGAAAAATTCCACTTTTTGTATCGGGAAGGAAAGATGCACATTGAATACTCTTGAATCTCTGGTAAATGCTATGCCTTTTGTTAGCCAAATGTTCCGTGACGACATATCCATATCCATTAATGATCATGAGAAAGTATTGTATTTTTCCGAAGCAAAAAGTCTGGAGATTGGCGTGAAGGTTGGAGATGAGCTGCATGACGATTATAAAAATTTCAAAATGCTCACCAACAAGGATACGCGTACCGTGGCACGTATGCCTGGTGATCTGCAAGGCAGACCCTTCGACTCCATCCTTATTCCCATTAAGGAAAACGATCAGGTCGTGGGTATATTGGGTGTGAACTACGCACTGGACAGTCACATGACACTGGAAACGCTGATCCGTGAAAATGAAACGACCATTAATGCGCTCGTCGGCGGCATTCAGCAGATTGCGGCACATTCCGAAGAACTCTCCGCGACATCGGAAGAGATTCTACGCAACTCCAAAAAAGCTTCAGAGAACTCCGTCAGTGTGTCTAAAGTAACAAACGTCATTCGTGAAGTATCGGAACAAACCAATCTGCTTGGACTCAACGCCATGATCGAGGCAGCTCGTGTGGGCGATCAGGGAGCCGGCTTCGGTGTAGTTGCCAGTGAAGTACGCAAGCTGTCGGATCACACGAAACAAGCAGCAGCTGATATCGAAACATCCCTCGGTAGTGTACAAGATTCCATGAAACATATGGAGCAGGAGATCGGTCAGATTACAACTGCAACAGTGGATCAGGCCAAACTTGTTACCGAGTTCATGGAAAGTATCGAACAGCTTAGTGAGACAAGCGCGAATCTGAAAAAGTTTGTACATCAGATGCTGGCGCTCGAATAATAATACAGTTCCACAACAGAAAGAACAAACGATATGAAATGTACATAGAAAATGATTTAGAATGTGAAAAGCCTCCGGCGACTTCCCTTTGCAGGAAGTCAGCGGAGGCTTTGTTTCGTATTTGCGGTGATATCACCTTTATGGTTTATGGTCAAATGGCTGTTATATCTCTACAGCTACGCCAAAATGGTCAGACACGACCGGTCCGTTTTTACCGTTCAAGACCACGGTAGAAGATTTAGCCTGAATCGGACGATTGGAGAAAATATAGTCGATCCGCAGATCGCGTTTGTTATCTGCCCAGCCGGCAATGGCCTTCACCACGGTTGCTCCTTCATCCTTTTGCAATGCTGTGGTGTACAGGTCATTCCATCCTTTGCTCATCATATAATCGTAACCTTCATCACGCACTTCCGCGACATTATTAAAATCACCCATTATATATAACGGCTGATCCATGTAGGGGGCAAGCTTGCTCTCCGTCAACTCCCACTGTCCCTTAAAAGGTTCCTGCGCATCATCCCACCAGTTATAATGTCCGTTCACAAACCAGGTTGCTTCACCTTGGACGACCGTCTGGATTCCCACAATCTTGCGTGTACGGTAATTGTTATAATCCCTCATGTGGGACACGTATTCCCCAAAAGCCTGTGTAATCGGCGTCCGGCTAAGGATCGCCAGTCCTTCATCGTATTTTTGGAACCCGACATGCGCGGGAATCCACGTCCAGTGATATTGCTCTGTCAGCTGCTGAAGCAGAACGTAGGCATAGTTGTCTTTTTTAATCACAGCATCGGATTCAGTAGCATAATACATCTTCAGTTCTTCTTCAGAAAGCGCCGCTTCCTGCATGGATTGGTTGACCTCCTGCATGGAGATCACATCAAATTGATGTGTATTAATAAAATCAGCCAGTTGACTGATCTTGTTCAGTTGATCCTCTTCCGCCCAAGCGTGTGTGTTTAACGTAAGTATTTTCATATGCTCTCTCCTGTTGTGTGTAATATGGCCGTTTCCCCGGCCTGCATCGTTCCTGATAGGAATACATACCATAAGCATACACAATATGGTGCATTCTTGCATGTCGGCCTCCAGCAGAACCGACGTGTTCATCCTGATTCCAGTTGGTCTAAAATAACTTCAAATTCTTCATAACCCATGCACGGATTGGCTCATAACTGATATGATGGATACAACAAATTTACAACATCACGTCATAGACGTGGTGATTACTGAACTTATGTTTACCCCAGGAGATGGAATGATGAACATACCCAATAACATGAGGATGGATGATGCGCAGTGGCAACAATTAATTCGGGAAGTTGCAGAGCATTTTAACAACCTGACGATCATGCGCGGATTCCAATATTATAAACAAAAACGTGTCGGACCATTAACCTATTCAGAACAACAAGGGATTTCGGCCGTTGTACAAGGATCGGAAGAGTACGAAGTAACATTGAGCATGCAATCCCTTACTACAAGTCATTGTACCTGCCCGGTGAGTTCCGTATGCAAACATATGACGGCTGTCTTGATGAGTTATGCCGAGCAACTGGAGCGACCTGTGCATGCGATTGTGAATGCGCACTCCAGTACTGCGCTCAAACAAACGACCAAACCTGTCGGGGCCATGTCCGCAGGACTATCCAGCTATACAGATGCCGATGAACAACAGGATATGGACTTTCCCGACAACCAATACAGCCAGATCAAGGAGCGTGCAACAGAGCTTGCCGATCTCGAAATCTCGGAATGGCATGAGTTATTCCACTCCTGTCTGAGACGGCTGGGTACCGGCACAGCAAGCACATCCTACGTACAGGAAGCAACGGACGAGCTGTATGCCATTAAGCCAAGGCTGAACGCTGCGATGGACCAGCTTTTTGAACTACATGTGCAGCTGCACCTCATCCGATTCTGCGTGCCTCCGGCCCGTAACTCCATCACGCATACCCCCGTGTACTTGAGCTACCCTGCCCAGCTCGCGGTGGATGCACTTCAGAAAGACATTGAACGGATCTTTAACCATCCACTAGACCTGTCGGGTCTAAAGGGAAACAAGCTTGAACAACTTTGGAACAGACTGTCTGAAACCTCGGCTTATTTACGCAAACAGATGATGCCTGAGACAGCCAGCATGATGTTCTTCACTCCGATCTATCGACAACTGTGGTTGAACTGGATTGTGCCTGAACTTCAGGGGTCGCGGGACATGTTAGCGTCGGAACAGGTTATCTTAAATGATATAGAGCACAATATAACCCTATCTTCGCCACCTTCCCAGTCAGGTGGAAGTGTCTTGAGTATTGCTCAGAGTAATGGAAGTAGTAGTGAAAGATCAAGCAAAGCAGTGACACTGCCTTTACCACTCGTACTCGCGCAGAGCTGGATGCACTTCCATCTGGGGCAGGATGATCAGGCATGGCAGCGACTCATCCATGGAAGTTCGGCCTACGGTTTCCCGCCAGAACAACTGTTGCATTTTCTCCATGTACTCGCAGATTCGGCTGAATGGAAAAGGCTTGGGGATTGGTTGGTACAACTTGGCCCCCTTCTGGCGAATCGGCGTAATACACCTCTGAATGATTACATGCATCTGTGGGATACGGCCATTCAACATCTGCCCGATGCAGAGAACCGCATGTGGGACACGCTTGTCAGTATGCTTCCCCACTCCCGTCCCGCCTACGAGGATGCCATGCATTCGCGTGGACAGTGGCGCAGATGGATTGATTTTCAGCTGAGTACGGGAACAGAACCTCTCGAATTCCGCGTAGCGATGCTGCAACCGATCGAAAAAGATGCACCTGAGCTGCTGCTTCCCTTCTATCATCAGGCAGTGGAGCGTTATATCGGACACAAAAACAGGGACGGATACAAAGCAGCGGTGAAACTGCTGAAACGTCTGTCCAAAATCTATAAAAAGTTGAAGCAAGAAGCGCACTGGGAGCAATTCATCACTACACTCGCCGTTCGTAACAGTCGGCTGCGCGCCCTGCAGGAAGAGCTTCGGAAAGGTAAACTGATCTCATGAGCTTAATTCATCCTTACACTGAAACGATTGAGGTTCACGTCGCTTTAACCGGATATGGCGATGCATTGTTTTACGGAGCACTCAACACACACCACTTTGTATCAGGACAGTCACTTAAGCAGCGATTGTTCGCTTGGCATGCGCCTTCCTTCTACGGTACCGAACTGGAAGTTCGGCAGATTGAGGAGATTGAGCTGGTTGTTCTGCCTGCGGAAGAAGTGATCCCCTTCTTTGCCGAGATGCATACCCTGCTTCATATTGAATGGAAGTGGGACGAGCAAGCGGAACATCTGATTCGACTGGCACCAGCACTCGCAGCCTCCATTGAGAAACGCAAATACGTGCCCAGCTTTGAAGCCTACCGTGCAGGACAGCTTCAGTGGACGTGGGACCCGGACAGCTTGAAAAAGCAGGATCGGGCATCGCTTACCAAAGCGATTCAACAGACAGACGAGAGTTATGCCGAAGGACTTGGGGCAGCCTACTCCGCCTTTGTGTTCCAGCGCTGGTACAGTTCGGAGGAAGCGGCAACCGATCTGCGGCGTGAATTCCCGCAGTTGTTCCCAGAGCGCGGCACTCTACCCAAGACAGCAGGGATGGACGCTCAGTCCTGGCTCGTATCCATTGGCTGGAAAGCAGATGCCGCCCCATTCAGACCCATGCTGCAATTGCAGGAGCCAGACGAGGATGAGCCATCTTGGCGGCTGCGACTGGTATTGCAGAACAAGCTGGATGCCGCCGTATTGGTGCCCGTTATGCTGGATTCACGGGGCAGACTTGAAGGCGAATGGCCAGAGGTATGGACACCGTTCATTCTGGATCGCTCCGCCGGATGGTTGGATCAGCTTCGCGCACATCTACCGCGTCTTGGAAGCTCCATTAGCGGTAGACGCGATGTGCTGAGTGATCCTTTGGGAGATCAGGAAGCCTGGCAGTTCCTGACGCAGGATAGCGGGCGGTTGCTCGCAGCGGGCTGGCAAGTTCTGCTGCCTGGTTGGTGGGAAGCAGCCCGTAAGAAGAAACCAAAGCTGCGTGCTAAGGTGCAGCCGGAGGAAGGCAGTGAGCGGGGACAGTCGTTCTTCGGACTGGACTCGATTATTCATTTTGACTGGCGAATTGCGATTGGTGACACGGATCTTAGCGAAGATGAATTTGCCGACCTTGTTGCCCGTAATGAACGACTGGTTCGCTTCCGCGGAGAATGGGTTCCTCTCGACCCCGACCTGCTGGAACAGATACGTCGTGCCATGGGCGGTGTAGACCGGGAACAGGGACTCTCATTTCAGGATATTCTGCACCTGCATCTGCTGCATAATGAGCAACGGGAATACCGCAACCAGAAATGGAAGGAAGGACAACAAGCCGAAGAGGAAGAGCAACCACAGGCTAATGAGAACATTCGGCTGGAAGTTGAACTTAACGAACACCTGAACCGGGTCATTGCACAACTGGGGGGCGGACAAGGCGGTGCGCCTTCCCTGCCCATTCCTACAGGGCTTCATGCCGAGCTGCGATCGTATCAGAAGGAAGGTTTTGCATGGCTTGGTTTCCTGCGCAGATTCGGACTTGGGGCATGTCTTGCCGATGATATGGGTCTCGGGAAAACCATTCAGTTCATCACGTATCTGTTACACATCAAGGATCATGAACCACGTAAGCCGGGACAAGCCCCGGTACTTCTGATCTGCCCAACTTCCGTACTGGGCAACTGGCAAAAGGAAATTAGCCGCTTCGCACCCTCCATTAATGTCAGTCTGCATTATGGCGCACGCCGATTAAGTGGAGAAGAATTCCGGGAGCAGACCGAGCAGGTGGATATTATTATCACGTCCTTTGCTACGGCTACACTGGATCAGGAGATGTTACAAACCTATACCTGGGCATGCATCTGTCTCGATGAAGCGCAGAATATCAAAAACGCCCAGACCAAACAGTCGCTGGCTGTCCGCAGTTTCCCGGCGAAACACCGCATTGCCATGACAGGTACGCCGATCGAGAATCGGTTGTCCGAGCTGTGGTCGATCTATGACTTTATCAATCCAGGATATCTGGGCAACGCCCGGGCATTCCAGACTCGCTTCATCAGTGCCATTGAAAAAGATAAAGATGAACAGCGCATGCAGGATCTGCAACAGCTCGTGAAGCCGTTCATGCTGCGCCGAAAGAAAAAAGATCCCAATATCCAGCTTGATCTGCCGGACAAAAACGAGATGAAAACTTACATTCACCTTACGGGCGAACAAAGTGCATTGTATGACCAATCCGTGCAGGCCCTGATGGATAAAATGAAAGAGTTGGAAGGCATCAAGCGCAAAGGTGCAATTCTATCGGCGTTAACCCAGCTTAAACAGTTGTGTGATCACCCTCTGCTGTTAACGAAAGAAGCTTTGCCGGAGGAACTGCCGGAAGACGGTGCACTGACATCTGCTTATGACGTGTACAGCCCGCAGGATATGGCGATGCTGATCAGCCGCTCCGCAAAGCTGGAACGACTGATGGAGCTTGTCCGAGAATTGCGGGACGAGGGCGAGCGATGCCTGATTTTCACCCAATATATCGGTATGGGACAGATGCTGCAACAGGTACTGCGTCAGGAGTTGCAAGAGCCTGTGCTTTACCTGCACGGGGGCACATCCAAGACAGCAAGGGATCGTATGATTGAGGAATTCCAATCCCGTACATTGCCTGAGGATAAGCAACCATCGGTCTTTATTCTGTCCATTAAGGCTGGCGGTGTCGGGTTGAATCTGACCGCAGCCAATCATGTCTTCCATTTTGACCGCTGGTGGAACCCGGCTGTTGAGAATCAAGCCACCGACCGGGCTTATCGGATGGGTCAGACCAAGGATGTTCAGGTGCATAAGTTCATCTCTCTTGGCACATTGGAGGAGCGGATCGACGAGATGTTGGAGAGCAAACAGCAGCTCAGCGATAACATCATCACAAGCTCCGAGAACTGGATTACCGAATTGTCGACGGATGAGCTGAAAGACCTGTTCACTCGGCGTCGTGACTGGTCGGGCTAACTTGATAGAAGATTTACAGTACAGGCCAAAAATCAGATTTCAGAGAAATCAAATAAATAAGAAACACAAAAAGAGCGAAGTTTCGGAAAGTAAATCCCGGCTTCGCTCTTTTTGTATTGTTGCAGTTAATCATCCGTTCTTAGCGCATGTTACCGATGATGGATGATCTTGAATCCTGCATTTTTTTGATAAAGTTCGTCATAACATCAAACGCTTCATTGCGCTTGTTGGACATGGATTGCAGACGAAGCATGTCCATCTGTTGGGAGTTGCTCGCTGCATCAATTTGGCCTTTAAGCTTTTGAACAGCTGCTTCATCCCCATTTTGCTGGGCTATCTGCAATTGAGCGTTCAAATCCGCGATCTGTTGATTACGGTTCTGCACCTCCTGGATTTGCGTTTGCAATTGTGCATCCAGTAATTTGGTACGTTCTTGTTGGACCATCATCAAAGCTGTTTCGATATCCATATTGCTAAAGTTGATAGGTGTTACGCCAGAGATGTTGGAGACGGAAACTGTGCTCGCTGAAGCTGAAGAGACGATAGATACTGCAGCGACAGCAGCAACTACGGATGAAGCGAAAAATTTACCTGAACGTTTCATGACTGTTCCTCCGAGTCCATATGTAATATGTACCAGTTTTTTGTTGGTATCTTCCGTCATTCTAAATCAAAAGTACTAGTTGTTCAATCAAATTAACTTCAAATTTGAATTAATTTCGAGATCCCTTACACACGCCTACCTCCGCTTACAATATGAGTAAAATAAACAGGGCATTATAAGTAAAAGTGCATTCTTACGGGCATATTTACTACGACTAGATTGTTCTTTACTCCTACGCTTGAAAGTCACATTGGAGATCGATGATACGTTCATGATTTTACTTTGAAAAATGGTTATGTTATATTTAATAATATATTTTACACAATTTAATTTTGTATTATTTAATATAAATTGATGTTATATATTTTACGGGAGGTTTTTTATATGAAAAAGATACTGGTTGTTCTAACAAATGTAGATCAATACGCAACGAAGGACGAGCCTACTGGCTTGTGGCTGAGCGAAGCGACTCACTTTATTGAAGAGTTTGACCATAATGACAATGTTCAAATCGATCTGGTTAGCCCTAAAGGTGGGAACGTACCTCTTGATCCGAAAAGTCTGGGCGACTCGCTCGATGAGAGCACCAAAGCCTATTTCGAGAATGAAACGTTCATGAACCAATTGAAAAATACGTTGAAACCTAGCGAAGTGAATGCACGTGACTACGATGCAATCTACTTCACAGGCGGTCACGGTACAATGTGGGATTTCCCGGACAATGCCGAACTTCAAGAGCTTTCTCGTGAAATCTATGAAAAAGGCGGCGTTGTATCCGGCGTGTGCCACGGGGTTACAGCCCTGTTGAATGTGAAGCTGTCCAATGGCCTGCTTTTGATCAACGACAAAACCGTTTCCGGCTTCACGAATGAAGAAGAAGCATTGGCTCAACAAACCGAGTATGTTCCATTCCTGTTGGAAGATGCTTTGAGAGAACGCGCTGCACAATACGATAAAGCGGCTGCCTTCAGCTCTTATGTCACAACAGATGGCCGCGTGGTCACAGGACAGAATCCGCAATCCAGCAAAGCTGTAGCCGAAAGTGTTAAACAATTGCTGGGTCTGTAAAATAAACCGATCTATCCCCCTCCTCCCCCAGGAGATCATATAGATGTATAAAGCAAAACAGCACGTGATCCGTCATGACCTGACAGAACACGTGCTGTTTTTTCTAGTGATTTGTTGATGCAGAAGCTTCCGTCGTTGTTCCTCCAGCCAAGCGCTTCACGATATAAGGCACGGTCACCGACGTCAGGATCACAGCAAAGGCAATCTGAGCGATAGCTGTGTCCACATATGGCGCATACGCCGGATTGAACCCGGCAGCCATCGAAGGCACCACCATGGACAATCCAGCAACCGAACATGTCGCAGCCGCTGCGTAACCGGGCCGTCTTAGTATCGCACGATCGATCCCAATGAGCGGTAGCATGCAGATCAGCAAAAATAATACCGTGACCAGCAAACCGGATAGACTGGATTGAAATGCAATACGCAGATCAATATTGGACCCGAAGCTGGTACCCAGGAAAGGCAGCAGAATCAGTGTTCCCGGAGCGAACATCTTCTGGATGTTGCTATCCAGGTTACCAAGCAGTATCCCGATCAAGAAAGGTACTAGCGTAGCAAGTACACTGAGATAATCAATACCAACACCACTCGCCGAATTTAATATCATAACCGGAATAACCGGTACGGCGATCAGATTCAGAATGCCAAACGCAGCACGATCCACATCATCTCCGTACGTGTTCATCAAGGCCAGATATAATCCCGGATTACAACTGGTCAGAACGGCGATGAAAGCTACCGCAGAAACTCCTCCGACCCCACTTATGCCAAAAAAGTGTACAAACGCCCAGCCGAACAGGCAGCTGATGAAGATACGGGAGATACAGAGCACCCCTGCTCTCTTCAAGGTCACCAGAAGCTGTGACAAGTTGAGTTGTGTTCCTGATATCAGTAAAATCATGCCGATCAGCACCATGGTACCTTTCGATGTGAACAGTGCTGTCGTTGGATCTCCGATCTGAAAAAACGATGGAAACACCGTGTTGATGACCGCAGCGGCCAGCATAGGAACAATCAGCAAGCCGCCGGGTATTTTTTTGATACGACCCAGAATGTTCATGGTGCGTTACAGTTCTGCTCCGTTGGTACGGATCACATTCTGATACCAGAAGAAGGAATCCTTACGATATCTTTTCAGCGTACCATTGCCATAGTCGTCCTGATCGACGTAGATAAATCCGTACCGTTTGCTCATCTCGGAAGTCCCTGAACTGATCATGTCGATTGGCCCCCACATCGTGTATCCCAACACCTCGACCCCATCAGCAATGGCGAGTCCCATCTGTTCGATATGTTTGCTCAGGAAATCAATCCGGTATGGATCGTTGATCGTTCCGTCCTCATTCAGCTTGTCGTAGAAGCCTGAGCTGTTCTCCAGAATGAAGACTGGTTTTTGATACCGATCATAAACGAGATTCAGCGTATATCGCAGGCCGATTGGATCAATCTGCCACCCCCACTCGTTTGCAGGCAAATGCGGGTTTTTGTAGACACTGTGTACGTTCCCGGCTGTTAATTCAAGTTGTTCGGTATCACTACTGGAGATCATGGAGTTGTAATACGACATCCCCACAAAATCAGCCGTATGTGCACGAATGCTATCCAAATCGCCGTCCTCGATGTTCAACTGGATCTCCTTGTTTTTGAAATACGTTTTACTATAGTAAGGGTACTCGCCTTTATTAAGCACATCGAGATAGAATTGATTTTTCATCTGATCATCCTGTTGCATCTGAAGGGCATCCTCCGGCTTGCATGTGTATGGATACGTTGTAAAATATGCCACCATACTTCCGATCTGGTTATTCGGATCAATCTCATGGGCCATCTTAGTTGCTCTGGACGCAGCTACAAATTGATGATGCAGCCCCTGGAACAGCATTTCCTCATAATTCGGAGCATCATAATCAATGATTCCCAGCGTTTTGGCCGATGCTTTCACGCTCATGTTGATCTCGTTGAACGTCACCCAATATTTCACTTTGCCCTTGTAGCGATTGAACAACACATCACAATAGTTCACATACAGATCGATCAATTTGCGGTTATACCATCCTCCGAACTTGTCCATCAGTACAATTGGCGTATCAAAGTGACTGATGGTGATCAGGGGCTCCATACCATGTTTTAGACATTCATCAATAACCTGATCATAGAACTCTAGTGCCTTTTCGTTTGGAGCGGCATCGTCGCCACCTGGAAATACTCTGGCCCATGAAATGGAATAACGGAAGACTTTGAATCCCATCTCGGCAAATAAAGCGATATCCTCACGGAAGTTATGATAAAAATCGATCCCCCGGCGCTTCGGATATTTCACGGTATCCGGGTCATTCCTGGCCTCTTCAATCATCTCCCAATTCACTCTGATCTGCTTGGTCACTTTGCGATCGTTCTTCTCGTTAAATTTCATCACTTCTGGGATGGTCAGACTCTTGCCGTCCACATTATAAGCTCCCTCGGCCTGACAGGCAGACAGTGCACCGCCCCATAAAAAACCTTTTGGAAAATTGGAATTTGTCATTTTAGTTCCTCCTGTTATTACGTGTTATTAAGTCTTATTAAGACCATCTAGCTTGTAACTTGTAGCTTAATGAAAAGATGAGCAGTTCTTACGGAATCAGCTTAATCAAAGGTCCACTCTCTCGGATCGGGCCGCTGGTCGCTGTAGTCAACACGTCTCCGTACTGTTGCATGTTGGTAACGACAATGGACGTAATGGTGTTGTAGCCCGCTGAAGTAATGCCCTCCGGATCAAAATCCACCAATAAATCCCCGGCCTTGATTGTCTGTCCCTGCTCGATATGGGCGTTAAAATATTTGCCTTTCAAACTGACGGTATCCACTCCGATATGAATCAGAATCTCGACACCATTCGCAGCTTTCAATCCGATGGCATGCTTAGTGCGATAAAGTGCTTCGACTACTCCGTCAAATGGAGCGTATACCTTGCCATCTGTCGGAACGATTGCAATGCCTTTACCCATCAACTCTTGGGCAAATGCCTGATCTTCCACCTCAGAGATCGGTTTGATCTCCCCTGTCATTGGACTAACGATAAGCATGTCAGAAGATGTGGATGTCTGTGATGGCACTGACTCCGGAGTAGTGTCCGTTGCAACTGCCGCCTGATTGCTATTTACTTTATTCGTAGCTTGCTGCTTCGATTTATTTCCATCTGTATCTTCCTTGATGCCAGCCAACAGCGTGAACACAAACCCGAGTACAACTGCGGCAATACAACCAATAACAACATACATGTAACGATCAGATGTATACGTGCCAATTGCCAATACACCTGGAAGTGAAATTGCATTCGCTGTTGTATGCACCAAGCTGTAGAATCCACCGACTAATCCACCTGCCAGGCAACCTGCGAAAAACGGACGTTTGTATTTTAGCGTTACACCATAGATCGCCGGCTCGGTAATCCCGAACAACGCGGTGAATCCACTCGAAGCAGCCGCTGATTTCATCGTTTTACTCTTCGTTAGGACAAACACACCGAAGGCTGCTCCAGCCTGTGCCAAATTTGCTGCCAGTGCTGTTGGTAACAGCACGGTTGCACCCAATGTAGCCACTTGTTGAACCTGAATTGGCATGATGGCATAGTGCATACCAAACATGACCATGATCGGTTTGAAAAATCCAAGAATCGCACCAGCAAGAACACCTGCGGTTGAGAACAATGAGTTGATACCATTGGTCAACCAGTCACCGATATATGATCCTACTGGGCCAAGCACGATTAGTTCCACTGGAATCATAATAAACAAAACAATCATTGGGGTAAGCAGGACCTGCAGAAACTTGGGAATCACTCGATTGACGATCGGATACACATAACTCATAATCCATACCGCCAAAATGATTGGAATGACGGAAGAGGAATATTTCATCAACAGAATCGGCATGCCGAGAAAATCAATACTGTTTACACCCGTCTCAGCAATCTGAGCCGCAGCGTTCAAAATGGTTGGATGCATTAGTCCCGCAGCAAGAGCTACCGCCAAGTAGGGATTGGTTTTGAAACGATTTGCTGCACTAACAGCCAGGAAGAATGGCATGAAGTAGAAAATGCAGTCCCCGATCATGTTAATGATCGTCAGGAAACCGGAGCCTTCCAGGTAACCCATGGCAGTTATAACGGTAGCCAAACACTTGATCATCCCGCAACCAACAAGTGCTGGCAGAACAGGTGTGAATATACCTGCGATGGTTTCAAGCACTACATTGACGGGGTTACGTCTCTTTTTCGGTCCACTGTCTGTAGACTCCGTAAGCTCGCCAATCTTGTCAGAAGTTAAATTCTTCACTTCACTGTATACCGCGTCTACTTTGGCACCGATAACAACCTGAACCTGTCCACCGGAATTTTGTGCCTTGAGCACGCCTTCGAGCTGATCCAACGCCTTGAGGTCTGCTTTGTTATCATCCTTTAATACGAATCTCAAACGGGTTGCACAGTGTGTCAGACCCGATATATTTTGCTCGCCGCCAACGAGATCAAGTACGTTTTTAGCCAAATCTTTGTTGTTCATGACCCTTCTCCTCTACATGAATAAATTGGATATATAAAAAATGACCAAGCCGGGGAATCGTCATTCCCTACGCTTGGTCATGCCTGATCGAATCAGTAACAGTCCAATATGGATTATTCGGTTAGTTCCTTCACTAGTTCATTCCGTTGGTTCATTCGAAATCAATCGTTGGATATGCAGAATCAAGTATAATTTTTCATCATCGGAACAGGTCCAGCCATAATTATTTTTCAGGAAATCAGCAATCTTCTCCACACAAGCGAGTTCTTTCGGAAACTTCTCCTTCACCATCAGGAACAGAGATTCATTCTCGTCTTTGAGCGATTTACCGCTCATCTGCCTCAGAATGAAATATCGGATATGTGTGGCAAATCGCATAAAGTGAATGGAGTCTTCTTGAAAATCAATTTTGAGCGCATATTTAATCACAGACAGGATCTCGCCCGTAACTGTGGTTACCTTGGTGGTATCCGTCATCTCTCCAGAGCCCACCTGTGCATTAACAAAATGCAGAGCAATCAGTGTTGTTTCGGCTGTTGGCAGAGCGATATCCGTTTTTTCCTGAATCAGCTTCAGCGCAGCCTCCCCCACCCGGGTCTCGTCCGGATAGAGTGTCCGCACTTCCCATTCCAGCGGATTTTTGATACGGATGCCTTCTCTGGTTCGGGTTAATGCAAAACTGATATGGTCGGACAGGGTGAGAAGCAGATTCGGGTTAAATGTTTTATTCAAGATCTGACTGCCCAGCTTGATGACTTCCTCAGCAAGATAAATATCCTCAATTGGAATACTGTTCAGCAGGTCATACATACGGATGTTCTTTGGTGCTACGAATATTTTCTCCACCAAGTCCGTCTCCGTCAGCTCATAGGGCGTTTTCAGAAATCCTACACCCTTACCTACGACAAAAACCTCTTCGTTATGTTCATTAATAGCGATGGCCACGTTATTGTTTACTTTCTTGATAACCTTCAATGTTCTCACCCCCCAACAAAAATAAAAAAAGACCGAAAGCGATTACAGTAAAGCAATCGAATTCGGTCATGCCTGGTTTCCCCAGTAACAGTCCGTGTTATGAATATAAGTTTATTATAGTGCTGTTTTTGAAAAAGTCAATCATCCAATCTTAGGGAAAAATCAGCCACTCTTATCATTGAAGGGAACGTAGAGACCCGATACGTCATATATAACAACGCCCTTTTTTAAAACTATAAAAAGAAAATGTGACCATATGCCCTACTCGCCAGTCTAATTCATATAAAAACCAGCCAAGTGCTGGCTTCATCCCTCCAATACGAAAGGAGCTGTTATCCATGGGTTCAACCGATCTCGTTAACCAGGCCATCCAAGGAGATCGTGAAGCCTTTATCCGGCTTATTCGAGACATTGAAAACTCCTTGTACAATACGGCAAAATCCATGCTGCGAAAAGAGGAGGACGTGGCCGATGCCATTCAGGAGACAATCCTGAACGCATACAAATCGTTGCATACACTCCGGGAACCCCGGTATTTCAAAACCTGGCTGTTTCGCATCCTCCTCAATGAATGCAACACGATGCTGTCCCGCCGCTCTCTCTCCACCGCTTATGCGGAAGTACCTTCAGAAAAGCGGGAGCATTCCAGTCCTTACGATGAGGTCGATATGCGTGAAGCGGTGGACCGTCTGGAGGAATCGAAACGAATTGTTGTCGTTTTGCATTATTTTGAAGACCTGTCTCTCCGTCAAGTCGCCGATGCCCTGAATATTTCCGAAAGTGCAGTGAAAATGAGACTTACTCGGGCAAGGCAGGAGTTATATCAGAAATTCAAAAATTTTCGGGAGGTAAACTTACATGTCAAACCCGTTTAATATCGATCAGGAATTAAAGAACCAAGCGAAGGAGCGTCCTCTGATGTCTGAACTCGTTCGTAACCGGATTGATGCCACGCTGGAATCTCTGCCGGCGTCGCCAGACACATTGAAAACCAAACAGACTTTGCGCTCCAGTCGCCAGAACAAGCGATGGCACAAGGCTGCAGCTGCGACGATTGCAGCCGGAGTATTGGGCGTGACCGTATTTGCATCCGGCTTTGTATCACCGGCCATGGCTGCCTCCTTGCGCAATATCCCACTCGTGGGTAGCCTCTTCAGCTCGATAGAAGCCGATATGGGTCTGCGAACGGCGGGCAACGAAGGCTTGACTACCCCTGTTAACAGCAAGGTCGCTTACCAGGATGTGAAGCTGGAAGTGCTTGAAGCGGTATATGATGGTACCCGTGCTGCGTTTCTGGTTCATTTCACTGCGCCTAATCTGAATCAAGGCGAATATGACAATGGCAAGGACATCGTGAAACTGAGTAGCGGAATTGAGAATGTCTTTTTCAAAGTCGACGGGTCTCTTCCGAATAGCGGACTGTTCTATAGTTCGGTAGGAGAAACGCAGCCAGATACACTGCTCTTTGAGCAGGTCATTTCCTCCGATCAGGGAACGGCACATTGGCCGGATCAGTTTGATGCTCAAGTTCAATTGACGTTGCAGGGCATCGATCATGAGTTCGAGCTTACGGTTCCTTTTGCCAAATCAACAGAAAACATTCATCAGGTTCTGCCTAACACAGCCATGACCAACGATCTGTATACTGCTGCTGTTACGGAAGCTTTGGTTACCCCTGTCACTACTCGTCTAACTACTGTTATCAGTTTGAACGATAAGAGTACTCTTACGGCAAAAGAGCAGGAAAAGCTGAGTCACATCGGATTTGCCGTCTATGATGATCAGGGGCGGCAACTGACCTCACTTAGCGGCGAGGGCACATACGAGGGTAACGAACTGAAATCGGAACGCATATATGCCACAACAGCCAAGGATGTGAAATACCTGATAGTGAAACCTTTCGAGATCAAGGATGACTTCGCTGAAGAGGTTAAAGACACACAATTCATCAAGGGAATGGAAATGAAGATTCAGCTTCAATAGCTGATCTCATTTCCTTATGAAGGGGTCATTTCATGTCCATCCAATATTCAATCTCATCTCCTATCGTACTTGGCCCATTATTCGTTCTGGTCCTGCTCGCCCTGATGCTCCACGCCAGGGTGAGTAAAACCAGGTATACGGTCAGACAGTATGTGTCGATGCTCGCATTTGCCATATATATGTTGGGCGTTATGCATTTTGTATTCTTCCCTATCGACGTGAACATCGGAATCTATGCCAATCAGACTCCATGGTATCAAAGCATTCAATGGATTCCGCTCCTGACCGCGGATGCACCTAGCTTTCTCCTAAACATCGTGCTGTTTATGCCACTGGGGTTCATACTTCCTTTCATAAAGCCTTGGATTCATTCGAAGCGAACAGCAGCATTAGCGGGATTGGCTGTAAGTATCCTCATTGAAATAACACAGTTGCTGCTCCGAGTAACCTTGGGCAACGGTCGCAGTACTGATCTGAACGATATAATAGCCAATACAACGGGAAGTGTACTTGGTTTTGTCATCCTAAATCTGTTCACAAAAAGTTCCATCGGACAGCGCCTCATGACGCTGCGGGAGTCACCACGGGGAGTATCATCCAAAGATATACAGTAAAATGAATATTAGCATGCATAACCCCCTTGAAGGCAAAACATGGTCCATACACCAAGATGAAAAAAGTCGTGTGCTATGGTACAATG
Organism: Paenibacillus sp. FSL K6-2393; assembly: GCF_038002545.1. NCBI lineage: Bacteria > Bacillati > Bacillota > Bacilli > Caryophanales > Paenibacillaceae > Paenibacillus > Paenibacillus sp. FSL K6-2393. Next base: position 281,398 of record NZ_JBBOCU010000002.1, on the reverse strand, counting down.
AAAGAATTGTGTATTCAGAGACAGACATGTGGATAAAGGCCATGAACGAAGGATTTCTGATGGGCTTTTATCCATTCATCATGCTGCCATTTTAGGGAGGCTTATGGAACAACCATGCTCATTATTGGTATCGCCGGAGGAACCGGCTCCGGTAAAACGACGGTAGCTCGCTCCGTCATAGACCGTCTGGGATCAGCTAAAGTTACTTTTATATCCCAAGACAATTATTACAAAGACCAGTCGCAGCTCACACCTGAGCAACGCCGACTCACCAATTACGATCACCCGTTTGCATTCGATAATGATCTGTTGATTGAGCATCTCACCCTGTTGAAAAAAGGCCAAGCGGCGTATGCTCCCGTATATGACTTCACCATAGATAACCGTGCTGCCAATGAGACGGTTGAACTGGCACCGAACCATATTGTCATTGTAGAAGGATTGCATGTGCTGATTGATGAACATCTTCGCAGTCTGATGGACATCAAAGTATTTGTTGATACTGATTCTGATGTTCGGATTCTAAGGAGAGTCCTGCGGGATATTGAAGAGCGCGGACGCACGATCCAATCCGTATACAAACAATATCTCGAAACGGTAAAACCAATGCACGATGCTTTTATCGAGCCATCCAAAAAGTATGCTGATATCATTATTCCAGAAGGCGGACATAATGAAGTAGGTATTCAGATGTTATCCATCCTCACCGAGAAATACCTCACCGGGGAAAATTGGAACGGCGCTTAGTTTGTTTCAAAGCAACACAACAGAAATCCAGGTTACGATACAGCGTAATCTGGATTTTTTGTTGATTTTTCATTTATAATAGTCCCCAATAGTTGAAAGGAGATCTACCCCTATGGCTACTTTTGAAGAGTTCATGCAGCATGACATCCGGGTTGGTACCGTGGTGGAAGCCGAACCCTTCCCCAAGGCTCGCATACCCGCTATTAAAATGACGATCGACTTCGGACCACTTGGTCTTAAGCGCTCTAGTGCTCAGATTACTCAGCGATACACGCCTGACATGATCATTGGCAAACAGGTCGTTGCTGTAGTTAATTTTCCACCCCGGCGGATTGCCGGTTTTGTCTCTGAAGTACTTGTGCTGGGCGGCGTGCCTGGTGAAGGCGATGTTGTCTTGCTCTCACCGGATAGCCCATTACCTAATGGAACACCGATAGCCTGACTTTATTTGGAGTAAGAAGAATATGTGCTTTTCAAATGTTTGGAAATCGAGTATTCTTGATTTATTGATTATTGATGGAACTACGTATGTTGGAGACCTTAAAGCATAAGGCTATGAATCTGCGGATTCGTGGCCTTTTTTGTTTTTTTTCGAGGGCCTGAAAAGTACATATCAAGGAGAGAAATTCACAATTGAGAGGAGTAAAATTCATGAGAAAAATGATGATTTCCATGATGTTCTTCGTCCACAGCTCCGCTGAAAACTTATAAATTCTATCAAAAAAGGCGTCTCTCTCCGTGTTACTGGATGAAGACGCCTTAAATAAACAGATTTTCAGAAAAAATCATGCTCTCTAAACACCTTCCTATCTCCCGTAGGGTACTACTGTGTTTGTTAAACCTGGCAGGTCTCCTGGCTCCAGAATCATCGTCACTTGCAGCTCCTTCCCGGCTTAAAGCAGTGGATTATCGCTACTTGACTCCTCTGTTACAGTGGCGGGACCGCGCCGGTATCACACCGGACTTCCCTATTAAGCTTCCACCCTCACGGGCAAAGCACCAAGTTCCACATATTCAATTACACTTCTGTATCAGAATAGCGGGATGACGATAATGATCAGAACTTTTCTTTCAAATTTGAAACTCTGAAATACGTCTAATCTCGATTTCTCGAACCCTTCGGAGACACACCCGTCACTCGCTTGAACATCTTGGAAAACAGTAATGGGTCTGTATAGCCAACCGAATGTGCCACTTCACTTACCGACAGCCCTGGATTCTGAAGAAGTTCGGCAGCCCGATTCATACGGTACTCCAGGAAAAAGGACTGTAGCGACATGCCATATCGCTCTTTGAACAATCCCGATAGATACGTGCGATCCAGCCCCACAGCTTGGGCAATATCCAGAATGGAAGTTCGCTGGCTGTACCTGTTCTCCATAAACTGCACCGCCTGCCGGATGTACGTCTCTTTGTTCGAAAGGAGTTGCCCTATTTCTTCCTTCACAGGCGAAGAAGAGATTAATTCTGCCACCAAGCGATACAAGAGACTCTGATTCATCACATCGCCTCCTGGACGCGTAGAAGCCTGGACCAACTCCGTATACAACTGTTCCATCGTATTTGTATCCTGGGCATCATATATCGGACGCTCCGGGCTTAATTGGGCACGTTGCATGAATGCTTTGGCTTGTACGCCTTTAAAACCAAACCACGAATACGTCCAGGGCTCCTGCGGATCTGCCTCATAATGAATAAGTGTGTCCGGGAGAATGACAAAACCCTGTCCCTCGCTAAGTTTGTATTCCTGATCCCCCATGTACACGGTGCCCCGTCCTTCATGAATGTAGTGCACAATGTAAGAATCACGTACACCCGGTCCCCAATAATGCGCAGGGTCACATGCCTCCCACCCAAAAAACAACAACATCAGCTCCATCTGTGTCCAGCCTGCGGGAACCACATTCATCTCAATGCGACTCATTTTTCGCCCTCCATCCTGACTTCGTTCCGCTTACCTCTTCATTTAGTCCATTTATATTATAACAGCTAAAGTGCTTCCATATTAGTTGAAAGCGGGAACAAAAATGGGATTATGACATGTTTGAAAGGGGTTGAGCCATAGTTATATGTGCCGAATCGGCCTATAGTTGGGGTACAACATTTTTCAGGGAGGCTGAACTTAAGATGAACAAAATTACTTTTCTCGGTGCAGGCAGCACCGTCTTTGTTAAAAATGTATTGGGTGATGTCATGATGACCGAAGCACTGCAGGATTTTGAATTGGCATTGTTTGATATCGATGCTGAACGTTTGAGCGATTCAGAGCGTTTGCTGACCAGTCTGGCCCGTTCACTCGGAAGTCGTTGCGTCGTGAACGTATATCATGACCGCAAAGAAGCGCTGCGCGGGGCCAAATATGTCATCAACGCCATCCAGGTCGGTGGATATGATCCATGTACCATTACGGACTTCGAAATTCCGAAGAAATACGGATTGCGTCAAACAATTGCAGATACACTCGGTATTGGCGGAATTTTCCGTAATCTGCGTACGATTCCGGTTATGCTGGATTTCGCCCGAGATATGCAGGAAGTATGTCCGGATGCGTGGTTCCTGAACTACACCAACCCGATGGCTGTGCTTACCAACGTCATGAACGTACATGGTGGGATCAAAACCGTAGGATTGTGTCATAGTGTACAGGTATGTGTACCACATCTGTTTGATGCACTGGGGATCGATCAGACAGGTGTTGTGGCTAAGATTGCAGGGATCAACCACATGGCGTGGCTACTCGAAGTTACCAAAGACGGGCAGGATCTGTACCCTGAGATTAAACGTCTGGCGAAGGAAAAACAGAAGGAACAGCATGACGACATGGTTCGTTTTGAGCTGATGCAGCGTTTTGGCTATTATGTAACGGAATCCTCTGAGCATAATGCCGAGTACCACCCTTACTTCATCAAGCGGAATTACCCGGAGCTGATTGAACGCTTCAACATTCCACTGGATGAGTATCCACGCCGCTGTGTAAACCAGATTGAGGGCTGGAAAGAAATGCGTACCAAGCTGTTTGCCAGCGAAAATATTGAACATACCCGTAGCCGTGAATACGCATCGCATATTATCGAAGCGATGGAGACGAATAACCCGTACAAGATTGGCGGCAACGTCATGAACAACGGACTGATTACGAACCTGCCGCGTGAAGCATGTGTCGAGGTACCTTGTATGGTGGATGGATCAGGAATCAGCCCTACGTATATTGGGGATCTGCCTCCACAACTCGCGGCATTGAACCGGACAAACATCAACACGCAACTGCTGACGATTGAAGCAGCAATCACTGGAAAAAAAGAACATATCTATCACGCCGCCATGCTTGATCCACATACGGCTGCCGAGTTGTCTATCGATGACATCGTAGCGATGTGTGATGAGTTGATTGAGGCTCACGGCGACTGGTTGCCAAAATACACGTCATAATATAAAAGCACTGTTTCCTTTGCTGCAAAAGGGGACGGTGCTTTGTTCTTCTATAGCGCTCACCCGCTGAAGCGTGCATCACATCATTGTTAAGAAATGTCTCGCTCCCTTGAACCTTATTCGGCAGGGAGCAAAAAGCGATAACCAATGCCTGGCTCCGTCTGAATATATCGCGGATTTGTTGGATCTTCATTTAATTTTTTACGCAGATGTCCCACATATACCCGAAGATAATGGCTGTCGGACTCATGATGATGCCCTCCCCATACTTGCTGCAAAAGCTGGCGCTGAGTGATGATTTTCCCTGCATTGGAGGCAAGCACCTTCAGCATCTCATATTCCGTTGGGGTTAATTTGACCAAAGCCCCCTCCAGTTCGACCTGCCTTTGGGCCAGATCAATCGTGAGTGATCCGAAGTGCAGTATCGGCTCATCCGTCGTTTTGGCTACATGACGAAGCGCCACCCGAATACGGGCGACCAACTCACCCATTCCGAATGGTTTGGTCACATAATCATCTGCACCACCATCCAACGCGGCAATTTTGTCTCCCTCCTGATCCTTCGCTGTCAGCACTATAATCGGCACTTGCGACCATTCGCGAATCCGGCGAAGGACCTCCATGCCAGACATGCCCGGCAAACCAAGATCAAGGATGATCAAATCCGGATGTACAATACTGGCCTGAATAACGCCCTCCTCGCCATCCCCACACTCGTGAAGTTCGAATTGGTGTGCCTGAAGGGTGACCTTGAGCAATTTGCGAATCTGCGGCTCATCATCGATCACCAGTATGCGAGCCCCTAGTGGTGCGTTCATGTTATTCTTCAACCTCTCCTTGTTCTGAATAGGAAAACGACGATCCGTGAGCCTCCATGGGGATATCTATGCGCATTCTCGTTCCCCCGCCCGGATTCGGCTCTGCCACAATGGTACCTCCGTGGACTTCCACAACGCCTTTGCAGATTGCCAGACCAAGCCCCGTTCCTGTGACATGTTGAGTCGACTCTGAGCGATAGAACTTATCAAATATACGCAATCTTTCCGCTTCCGGTATACCTATGCCTTGATCAGCTACCCAGATCGTCAATTGATCTGTACTCTTATCGCTTGCCACAGTGATGACAATCTGGCTCTCATCAGGCGAATATTTGATGGCGTTGCTGACGATATTGACCAGTACCTGCTCCAGCAATACTTCATCTCCGTAAATGAAGGCAGGGTCATCAGGCAGGTCAACTTGAATGTTGCGATGCGGACTGAATCCCCGAACCTGTGTCAGTACAACGCTGATCATGTCTCCCACGTCACACCATTTCCGATTCAGCTGCAACATGCCGCTCTCCAGCCGAACCATGCCCAACAGATTTGTGACGAGACGATTCATACGCAAGGCCCCATCCCGAATGTTGCCTGTTAATTCTCTCCGATCCTCGGGTGTAAAAAGAGTATCATTCTCCAACAATCCCGTAGCCGAGCCGATAATGGCGGTTAGGGGCGTACGCAGTTCATGGGAGACGGAATCCAGCAGTGCTGTGCGTATGCGCTCCGATTCAGCAGTGATCTGCGCCAATCGGGCCTCTTCAGCCAGCTTCACTCGGGCAATGGCACCTGCGGCCAGCCCACCACATGCCTCCAACAGACGAAGCTGTTCTTGCTGCTCATGAATCTCGCCAGCGTCCATGCTCACGGCGAGCACGCCATGAACCTGCTCCTCTGTGCGTAGCGGTACATATAGCCCGAGAGATTCCCGCAAAGTGGATGATCCTTTACCAGCGACCTGTCCGTGATGATACACCCATTTGGCAATGGCAATCTCCGACTCCCCATCTCCCCAGCCATCCTTTTCCCCTTCTGATGCGGGTGTGGATGCGGAAGAGCTTGTAACCAGCAAATCCCCCTGTCCATCCGGAAGATACACAGCCGCCGGCTTACCCAGGGTAAGCGATACTTGGGTTGCAATGTTAACCAGCAACGTATTCAGATCCGTAATGGCTGTCATCTGACGACTCAATGCGTACAGGGAGTTAGTCGTGGCCTCGCGTGCTTTTACCATCTCCAGTTGTTGTCGCAATCGACCTGCAAGACTCGCTGTCAGGATCGCCACCGCAAGATACACGACAAAGGAAATGAGATACCTCAAGTCTTCAACCGTAAAGCTCAAATACGGCGGTACAAAAAAGAAGTCAAACATAATGACGCTAAAACTGGCGGCATATACAGCTGGCCCCATTCCCCAATACACGGCACTCACCAGTACGGGAAACAGGTATACAAGCGCTACGTTAACCAGATCACCGCTCATGCCGATGGCATGAAGCAGCAAAGTTAGCAGCGTCACCCCAAGGGTCACCCATACATATGCCGGAATCCGTTTCCCATGGGATGGCAGTGTTTCTTTTTTTATTCGTTCAGACAATATCCATTCACATCCCGCTCAGTTCATAATCGTAATCTGCAACGATCAATACATCCAGATGCCGCGACAAGCGTACAAGTCGGTTGACCACCGATCCTGAGCCGCGGTAGCCATTCAGCCACCACACCCGTCTTGCCTGCCCGACTACCAACTGGGTTGCTCTCGCCTCCGATGCCTTTCTTGCCAAAATCTCAGGTACATCGCGCAGCCTTGGACTGTGATGAATATGAAATTGACCGCCAAGCCGAATCGTCAGCTGCTCCAACGCTTCCAGATGGCACTTCACTTCGTCACTCATGGACTCACCGATGTGGATATGATGTACATGCCAGATGGCTTTTAGACGAAAAGCCATGCGGAATCCACGCCGGATCAGCCGCTCGGCATGACGATCACTGCTTACACATACAAAGACCGCTTCCTGTCTGCGCCAAGGTCCTCGAAGTGCAATTTTGGCCTGCTGTGCTTCAAGCCGTTCATCCACATCGTCCGCCAGCTCGCGCAGAGCAAGTTCTCGCAAGGCAATCAGATTGCCAATTTTGAAGAAATTCGCAAGGGCTTGCTCGACCTTGGCAGTTGCATAGATTTTACCCTCCCTCATGCGCTGCCGCAAGGCCTGAGGCGCCACATCAATCAACTGCACCTCATCCGCCATCTGAATGATCCGATCCGGTACGGTCTCGCGGACACGAACACCGGTAATATGTTCAACGGCATCATTCAGACTTTCGAGATGCTGTACGTTCATTGTGGTAATCACCGAGATGCCTGCATTCAGCAGGAGCAGGACATCTTCATAACGCTTTTGTCGGACACTCCCGGGTACATTCGTATGTGCCAGTTCATCCACAAGCACCACTTCCGGACAAAGATGCAGAATGGCCTCCGTGTCCATCTCTTCCAGACGAGTTCCCTGATAATCGCGCTTCGCGCGAGGGATCACAGACAGGTGACCCATCTGCTCCACGGTTTCTGCCCGCCCATGTGTCTCCAGCAAGCCGATTTGCACATCGATGCCCTTACGGAGCAAATCATTGCCTTCTCGCAGCATCATGTAGGTCTTGCCTACACCTGGTGCGGCTCCGATATATATTTTGAATGTGCCGCGCTGAATCTGGCCAATCTGATCCTTCATTTCCTGCTCGCTTAGTCTGCGGTATGTCAGTGATTCCACATCGTTTACCTTGGCCGGAACCACCCGTTCACCCTCCCTGGCCGCTCGATCAGCAACCAGAAACAGATCCACACCACGTAATCTGCGCAGCAGCGAGTTAACAACGGACCCCTGCCACAGTTCCTGCCAGCGCGTACGCCGGGAGTGTCCCATCACAATCCGGGTAATCTGGTGCTCCATGGCGTAACGTGCCAGCGTAGACGGGATGTTGCGACGGTGTAATATAGACAGCTCCTCCATATGGCCGCCAAACTTCTCCACCAGTTTGATCATATTCCGTCGAAATACGGTTGCCTCCTTGGTTAATGGCTGCTTCATATTCCGAAAAACCACGGCGCACAAATCCCCATTCAGCCGTTTGGCAATCTGTTGTCCGCGCCGGATATAGATCGAGCCGTTCCAATGATATTGCGTGGACACCAGAATCCGTTCCATGATGCCTGTTGTGACGGTAATTCCCATCTCTTCCCGATGCTCACGCAGGGATTCATTCACCCCTTCTGCCACCAATCTCAGTGCCAGTTCGCGCAGAATACCCAGATTGCCTTGACGAAATACAGCTTCTCCCTCATGCCCCTGCAAATGACCTTCTGCAAGACGGCTCAGTATCGTTTCCGGCGTGACGTCTATCAGCTTCACTTCATCCGCAAGCTCCAATGTATCGGCAGGTACCGTATGTTCTGCTGCGATCCCTGTAAGTTGTCGTGCCAGCTCGGTATACCCTTCCAGCTCATACACATTCACCGTTGTCATGACACTGATGTTGTTTCGGAGCAAGAACTGAATGTCCTCCAGCCGGGTAGCATAGCGAGCGCCTTCTCTGTTGCGATGTGCCAAACCATCCACCAGCACAACCTCCGGATTACGTGCCAGTAGTGCATCCAAGTTCAGATCCTTCATCTCTACATCATCACTCTCGCGTAACCAGTGAATGCTTGGAATCCGTTCGAGTGCGCCAAGCTGCTCCACCGTTTCCGGTCTGCGCATTGTGGAGACGGCGCAGATGACCACATCAATGCCCTGCTCACGCAACGTATTCCCTTCTCGTAACATGTGATACGTTTTGCCCGATCCGCTGACTGGGCCGATGTAGATTTTGAGCGTACCCTGCTGCAGCTTCGTAATCATCTTCAACATCTCTTCCGGTGACTTGCGCTTGAAGCTTTCTTCCATCCGTCCCTCTCCCCCTTTCCTTTAAAAATAGGATGAAAAAAATGGAGAAAGCCCCTCCCGATATATCGCGAGCAGGCTAATATGTTCGTTCATTAGTTCATTTCTGCTATCAGCGCCAGATTCAGAGCCGTTACATTTACACGCGGTTCCCCGAATATACCCATCTGACGACCTTCCATATGCTCATCTACAAGTTGCACAAGCTGCTGTTCACTAAGCCCCGTAGCTTCGCTAATACGTGGGATCTGTGCCTCAGCGGCTTCGGGAGAGAGATCCGGATCAAGTCCAGAGCCTGAACCCGTCACGAGATCAGCGGGGATCTGCTTCAATCCCGGGTTTTCCTGCTGGAGCTGAGCCATTTTTTCCTTCATCTCGCCGATATATTCCTCCGAAGCTACAGCGCGATTTGAACCGGCTGAAGCCGTTGGGTCATAACCGGCATTTGATGCCCGGGGCTGGAACAGCCCCGGCGATTGGATTTCCTGCGCCAGCAGTGACGAGCCGATGATTTTCTCATCTTGCGTAATCAGACTGCCATTCGCCTGCGCAGGAAAGAGAAGTTGGGCTACACCAGTTGTTACAAGCGGGTAGATTAAGCCGCATATCAGCATAAGCACAACAGATAGCCTTATGGCGGGTAAGAACATGTTCATACAGATCACTTCCTGAATTCATTAGGATAAAAGAACAATTTTGATAAGCGTTGTTATCTCGTTAAAGAATCCCCGACAGTACCATGTCAATCAGCTTAATTCCGATAAAAGGTACAATCACACCACCTACGCCATAGATGAACACATTGCGGCCAAGTAATCGTTCGGCTGACATCGCCCGATACTTAACCCCTTTCATCGCGATGGGAATAAGCAACGGAATAATAATGGCATTGAAGATCAGCGCCGACAGGATCGCAGACTGCGGTGAAGCCAGATTCATAATATTCAGCGCCTGAAGCTGCGGCATGGCGAGAATAAACATGGCTGGGATGATGGCAAAATATTTCGCGATATCATTGGATATCGAAAAGGTTGTGAGTGCGCCGCGTGTAATCAACAGCTGCTTGCCAATGGAGACCACCGACAATAACTTGGTCGGGTCCGAATCCAAGTCAATCATGTTGGCCGCTTCTTTGGCCGCCATGGTGCCCGAATTCATCGCCAGGCCCACGTCGGCCTGCGCCAGAGCAGGAGCATCGTTCGTACCGTCGCCCGTCATGGCGACGAGCTTGCCCTCCTGCTGCTCTTTTTTGATCGCCGCAATCTTGTCCTCGGGCTTCGCTTCAGCAATAAAATCATCCACGCCCGCTTCCAGCGCTATGGTCGCTGCGGTTAACGGATTGTCACCTGTACACATAATGGTCTTGATACCCATGGCGCGCATCTCGGCGAACTTCTCTTTCAGCCCTGGCTTCACAGTGTCTTTCAGATAGATCACACCGTAGATTCGTTCATCGATGGCCACAGCAAGCGGCGTGCCCCCGGCCTTCGCAATTCGATTTGCAATCTCATCCAGATCACCAGGTATACGGCCTCCTTCGGAAGTAATATATCTTTTGATCGCATCCACCGCACCTTTGCGGATTTTCATTCCGCTGCTCAGATTCAGACCGGACATCCGTGTCTCTGCCGTGAATTCCACATTTTCCGCATTAGCATACTCTGTCTCAGCCCAGCTCTGGCCTTGTTTACCTGCCAGTTCCACAACAGAACGTCCTTCCGGGGTCTCATCTCGCACAGAAGCCTGTAAAGCAGCTTGCGTCATTTCTGACGAAGTAATGCCCTGAACGGGAATAAACTCAGATGCCATGCGATTTCCGTATGTGATCGTCCCCGTTTTGTCCAGAATCAATGTATCAATATCCCCGGCCGCTTCCACCGCTTTACCTGACATGGCGAGCACATTGAACTGCGTAACCCGGTCCATCCCGGCAATACCAATGGCAGACAGTAATCCACCAATTGTGGTGGGGATCAAGCAGACGAGAAGTGCGATCAATGTCGCCAGATCTAGTCGAATACCCAGGTAATTTGCCATTGGAACCATCGTGAGTATGACGATCAGAAAGATCAGAGTTAATACGGCGAGCAGGGTTGTCAGCGCGATTTCATTAGGTGTTTTCTGGCGCTGAGCACCCTCAACCAGAGAGATCATCCGGTCAAGGAATGACTCACCCGGATCCGTCTGAACACGCATGACGATGTAATCGGACACGACACGTGTCCCCCCGGTAACGGAAGAGAAATCGCCTCCTGCCTCCTTGATAACCGGGGCGGATTCTCCCGTAATGGCCGATTCATCAATGGAGGCCAAGCCTTCCACAATCTCACCGTCCGTCGGGATCAGTTCACCGACTTCCACACGGACCATATCGCCTTTTTTCAACTGGGTCGAAGACACTTGCCGGATTGTTCCATCCTTCTGCACCAGATTGGCCATGGTGTCCGACTTCGTCTTGCGTAACGTATCCGCCTGGGCCTTGCCTCTCCCTTCTGCAAGTGCCTCCGCGAAGTTAGCGAACAGCAGCGTGAACAGCAAAATGAAAAATACGGCAATGTTGTACCCGCGTCCAGCCTCGGATGCGGTGAAGAGATCGGGATTAATGCATAATAAGAGCGTAATGAATGTGCCAATCTCAACAATAAACATAACCGGATTTTTGATCATGACCACCGGATTTAGCTTCTTGAACGCATCCAGCGAAGCCTGAAGTATCATATCCTTGCTTAAAGACCGTTTTGATCCGGGATCACGTTGAATATTACCTCGGTTGTTATCCGGCTCATTGCCCTTCGTACTAAACATTTCTGTATCCATATGTTGCATCGTCTGCTCCTTCTTTCGTTCGACTGCATTCATCATGCACCGCCACCTCCGTACGTTACGTCCTTATACCAATTCCTCTGTTGCTCCCCTGTCATTTCCCTCATTGAATCATTGCCAAGTGTTCTGCGATCGGTCCAAGGGCAAGCGACGGGAAGAATGTGAGTGCGCCGACAACAACGATCATCATGACCAGAATCCCAGCAAAGAGAGGTGTGTGTGTCCGCAAGGTGCCCGTGGTTACCGGTACAACCCGTTTCGTAGCGAGTGAACCCGCAATAGCCAGCATGGCGATCATCGAAACGTACCTTCCCAGCAGCATAACGATACCAATCGCGATGTTGTAAAAGTCTGTATTGGCATTCAGTCCGGCAAAGGCCGATCCATTATTGGCTGCACCCGAGGCAAAAGCATAGAGAACTTCGGTCAGGCCATGCATGCCCCCGTTCGAGATGGACGCAATAGCTTCGGGCCGCATAAGCGCGATTGCCGTTGGCGCCAGAATAATCAAAGGATGAATGAGCAAGGCGATGGATGCGAGCTTCACTTCTTTGCCCTCAATTTTTTTGCCCAGGAACTCAGGTGTTCGTCCCACCATCAATCCACAGATAAACACAGCCAGAATCACATACAACAGTCCGTTGATCAGTCCTACCCCTTTGCCACCAAACACGTTATTAAGCATCATCTGAGCCAGTGATACCATGCCTCCAAGTGGAGTAAGCGACTCATGCATATTGTTGACAGAACCTGTAGTGGCCGCTGTCGTGACTGCCGTGAATAAAGCCGATTCGGGTATGCCAAACCTGACCTCTTTCCCCTCCATATTGCCCTGCAGACCTGCTGCATCCAACGCGGGTACACCGCGATATTCGGAGACAAATACGGTGGTCAACATCACAAGGAAAAGAAAACTCATCGCTGCGAACAATGCCCAACCCTGCTTCCGGTTATTGACCATCAAGCCGAAGGCGTATACCAGTGCAGTCGGTAACAGCATCATACAGACGATATGCACCAGATTGCTCAGGGCCGTCGGATTCTCAAATGGATGTGCAGCATTGGTTCCAAACCAGCCACCACCGTTGGTGCCAATGTGTTTGATCGATTCCAGTGAGGCGACCAGTCCACGTGAGATGGTCTGCTGCGCACCTTCCAGCGTGGTTGCGTTCACCGCTCCCGCGAGCGTCTGGGGCACACCCTGGAACACGAGGAACAGGGCCACGATGAAACTCAGCGGTAAAAAAATTCTCGTAATCGACCGTACAAGGTCGACGTAAAAGTTCCCCAGTTCATCCCGGCGGCCTACCAGCCCGCGAATAAACGCAATGGCCACTGCAAATCCCGTCGCTGCCGACGTAAACATCGGGAACGTCACTGCCAGCATCTGTGACAGGTACGACAGGGCGTTCTCGCCCGTATACGACTGCCAGTTCGTGTTGGTCATGAACGAAACGGCCGTATTAAATGCCTGCGCCACTGGCATATTGCCGATGCCATCCGGATTGAGTGGTAAATATTTTTGCAGTCGCAGCACCAGAAACATCAATACCAACATTACAAAGTTGGAGAGGAGAACGGCCGTGAGGTACTTTTTCCACCCCATGGATTCGTTCTCGCGTACTCCCATCAATCGAAAGAGCAGTCGCTCCGGCCCACCAAAAATCCGATCCAGCCCCGTTCGCTGTCCATCGAACACGTTCACTATATATTTTCCCACCGGTTTCACCAGCAGCAGGATGATTAGTAGCGTCACCGCTACTTGCACTACACCGATACCCATATCCGCATTTCCTCCCTATTCGACATTCCCTTGTTCCGCATTACGTACATCGTCAGCATCAGAATTTTTCTGGCTTCACCGGCACATAACCGAGATAAATCACCAGTGCGAGTACAATCATGCCGATGACAATCATTCCGCTCCCCCTCTCTGCCCTCAAGCCTTTTCGCAGAATTTCAAGAATCCCCAAAACACCGCAAACAGCAGCACAACCAATCCAATCATCGTGGCATCATTCACCATGCGCCCTTCCTCCCTCTCTCTACCGTTCTCTGCACCTGCTACATGTAAAATCGTAATATGAAACGCTGTAAAAAAGGGGTAAAGAAATGCCTCCACAGGTGTAAAAAAAGCGTAAAAAAGACCCGTTCTCCTCAGCTCTGGGCTGAAAAGAACGGGTCTATAAGGTGTACTATTTATCCAAATGGATTCTGTGCCCACTGCAATAATCTTTTCTTCGTGATTTTGCCATGGGAGGTATGTTTGACAACTTGCCCCTGATCGAGCAGAAGCACCTGTGGTGACTCATGATGAACCTCTGTCTCTTCCGCAATGTAGCGGGACAACGAGCGATTTTCAATCACTTTGACGATGCGGTAGTCCATAGGTTGTTTGGGATCTGATGCATTGGTGCCTACAAACGCCATAAACTCTCTGTACGCTCTCGCACTGGTCGGACAAGTTGTGCTGTGTTTCAGGATAAGCACCGGATGATCCTGCGAGCGATGAAGCGCTTCTTCCCAGTCATCTGGTTTATGCAATTCACGGACATGTTCGCTGAGCATATGTTCTGAGTCTGACCCTGCACGTTTGCTAACCACCGAACCAATCACAATGCCAAGCGCCAAACCAAAAGCAATGCCAAGTCCAAGTTGTTGTGTAGCCGTACCAATGCTGACTCCCATGGCAACACCTATAGCAAGCCATACGGCTTGATGATTTACTTTTTTACCCATACGAATCTTCCCTTCCTGATATATGTATATCAAGGCTATATAAATTGAACTAACCATTTAAACGATAACGGAGAGGACAGAAAAAACCTGAGAAAGCGAAGCGTTCGCGTTTATCACCGGATTTTTCTTTAGAAAAAGGGAATCGAAAAAATCTTGGGATAACAGCGGTTGGAAGGTTGTTCTGTCATCGTAGTGTCTGTGTAAATAATCTTTAGTTCAACATATATAGTAGCAACTTCTCACCTTACATTCTGATCAAATTATAGCATAGGCCTCTGTGAGCAGGCGTTGAGAATCTTCATCTCCGAATACAGATTTTAGCGTTTGGATTTATGCAAAATGCTCATTTGTGATACACTGGTTGTAATTTGGAAACGATGAACATGAAGAATGGATTGGAAGGGCGGAAATTCCATATGACATACGCGTTTATGATTGAACCGCAGGATTTTATTGCGCTGGATAACGAAGATGAACTGATTGAGAAATGTCAGGAGTGGGGCTTGCTTTCGGGTAAAGCAACCAAACTCAAAACGTTCTATTATAAAGGAAACGGATTAAACATGCCGTGCACCATCATTGGATATGTGGATCACATGGCAGCCGTTATTCAACTGGATAATGGACAAAAGCATTGTATTCACCCGTCGTATCTGAAAGAAATGCAAGCGTCCAGCTACAATGCCAGAAGTATAAGCACAGCCGGATCAGATCAAAGCACAGAATCGACAACTTCGGATACAGTCGCACCAGTCGCTGCTGATGTTACGCCAACTCCCGGTGCCCTGGTTAACCCGGATGAAATTCCGGCGGATCAGGATGATTCGTACGACACGGACACAGATGAATTCTCCTCTGGGTTGAAGGGTGATCCGGATGGGCTCGTAGAAGAGTATGTTGGACCTCAAACCGGGGCAGCCAGTGAAGCCAAACCTAAAGCCAAAACAGCAAGCAAAGCCAAGACCGTTAAGATTGATCTGCCCGAAGGTAAAGTGAAGATGAGTGCCGTTGTCAAAGAGTTCACCACTGTACCAAATCACTTCTCGGACAATGACGATGAGGTCATTATCTATGAAGCAGTTACCATTACAGAGCCAGACGTCATCGATGTTGGGGAAGCCTGGTCGAGCCACAGTGCCACCGTTAAGAAACAAGAACTGGAAGTGGGAGATGTCATTACGTTTGAAGCAAAAATTATCAAGAAGAAGCTGACACGTAACCCGGTTCCTTATAAAATCAACAACCCTTCCAAGATTCAAAAGGAAGGCTAATCAAGGAAAATTAATCACGAGTCATTACAAAAAAAAGCAAAAAAACCTCCACAACTGCTCAAAGCAGACCGCGGAGGTTTTTTCCATTTGAAGGTTATATTAACGCACAGTACGCTCTTAAGCTTGTCCTGGCGTAGCGCTAATTTGAAACTGTACACCAAATTTGTCGACAACCGAGCCGTAGGCTGGACTCCAGAACGTCTCTTGTATCGGCATTTTCACTTCGCCGCCATCTTGCAGTTGGTTGAAAATTGCTTTGGCCTCATCCGCCGTATCCGTATTCACCGTAACCGTAACATGATTACCTACAGTGTACGGCATGCCTGGAAATGTATCGGACAACATTAAT
The DNA here is from genome assembly GCF_038002545.1 of Paenibacillus sp. FSL K6-2393. Taxonomy (NCBI): domain Bacteria; kingdom Bacillati; phylum Bacillota; class Bacilli; order Caryophanales; family Paenibacillaceae; genus Paenibacillus; species Paenibacillus sp. FSL K6-2393. Next base: position 265,278 of record NZ_JBBOCU010000002.1, on the reverse strand, counting down.
ACCGAGCTGCCAATCTGCAAAGAAGCATGCATAATACGGTCTTTCGCTTCGGGCGGGATGGGGTGATTCGGGTCAGATGGACCGTCGCCAAATGTTTGAAGCGCGAGCACTTCGGCTCCAAATGCCTTTTGATAGAATTCTACCGCTTCACGTCCATTACCGTCTGTTACCAGATACACATTCAAGCTGATCGACATGCGTTCTTCATCTCCTTGGGCTCTTGTAATTACACGATTCACGCCACTTGCGACATGAGTATATATGAACAGGTTGTCCTTTGACAAGCGTATATTTCTCCACTTATCTCTGCGGACCTTTACACGATTAGGGTTACCAACATATTCTTAATCCATCCCTCTCCCACTACTTCTTGCGCCTGCGTATATAGTAGAGAACCGTGATCAGAACACCCGGAACCAGTGCTGCAAAACTGGCATAGATCAGACACCATTTCAACAGGGTAAATATCGGAGTGAGTTCAGCAAGCACAGGCGTACGTTCAGGATAACGATACATGATCAGGGACGCACCTATATTTTCAAGCATGTCCATAGCCCAACCTAAGACCGGAATCAGATTCACCCAACGCCAGCAACTCTTTACCGGAAGCACGCGATAGAGTATCGATAACAGAACAACCAAGAGGAACAGATAGGCCAAGGGCCATATGAGGTCAAATGTGAATCGTGCCTGAATATAGGCGCTCCGCCCTGCTTCACCATACTGCTCAGCCATCTGATAAAGATCATTTGCAGTGTACAGAAAAGAGGAATCCGGGGACTGCCCACCACCTGTGGCCTCCTCCGACTTTGCCGCCTGCCAGGGCAGAATGAATGCAATAAAACAAGCAAATACAACAACCGCAGCTGCAACCCATTTCCAATTCACCCGCTGATAGAACCAATTTGACACTTTTTTCAGCACGTTCTGTCCCCTTTCCGATAAAAAAAAGACCACTCTCCCGAATCCTGTCGGTAAAATGGTTGTGTTCAATCCTATGAAGTTATCGAGCTTGAACGATGTTATCTATTTCACTTTTCAATAAGAGGTATCGGTGAACACTTCTCATGATCGGGACCTTCGTTAGTTTGTTCTTGTCCACGTACAGTTTCATCTGGTCTTTGGTCAAACCAAGCAAACTTCCAGCTTCCGATACCGTCAACACTACCTCTGGGTTCGTAGCATTAAACGTCTTCTTTACTTTCTGATTCCAGTCCTCGAATACCTGCATAGATCAGTGACATCTCCTATCCATAGCCAGTTATTATCAGGCTGAATATATCCAGTATACCACACTTGTGCTACTCGTAACTTAATCCTTGCGCAGAACCATATTCTGATAGGCATATTTCCTGCTTGACCCTGACGTTAACTCGAGGGTTTATACTGGCTTCAGGAGGGGATTAGCATGAGTATGTCACCTGAACATGTAACCAAGAAACGACGTAGCAGTGGAATAGCTATTATTGGAATGAGTTGGTTAACGATGACATTGGGTCTGTTTTTTGCTACACTCGCAGGGAAGTTTGTCAGCACTATTGGTGCTGATGATTGGATGGTTCATCTCACCCAAGCTGTTGTCATTATTAGTATCGTCTTGCCCGTACTATTCGTCATTCGAAGACACTTCCATATGAAGTCCGTTCTTCTTCCTCTGACAGGAAAAAGCATAATTCACTTGCTCTCTGGCGCATTATTTGCCACTTCTCTGGCCTTCATCGGGTTAGCGATAGCCAGTATGAACAACTGGATTACGATTACGGAGTGGCACTTCTCAGCCGAGCTCTTCCTTGCTGTCGTACTTAATAGTTGTATTGCTTTCTTGTATGAAGCTTTGCCAGAGGAACTATCCATGCGAGGCATGGTCTATGATGGATTACGCTACAGACTGCGACTTCCTGTGTTTTTCGCTTATGTAACTCAAGTCATACTCTTCCTGCTGGTTCCGATTAGTGTGAGCCTATTGCAAGAGCTCGTCGGAATGGATGCGGGAAACCGGATAACCTTGGATTATATGATCCTGATTTTGACCTATGGTATTACGTTACAGCTTCTGCGGAGTTTGACCGGATCTTTATGGGCCTCCATCGGATTTCATATCGCTTACCTGGAAGTAGCCCGATTCGTTGTTATGCCAGGTGATAGACCGGCATTGTTAAACTATACTGCGCAAGATAATGGGTTGGCCGAAATATTTATTTTGTATATGATGATAATCTTTGTCGGTGCGATCATTCTGGCGGTACTCAATGCATGGCGCTGGTGGAGAATACATAAATCATGAGGGAGGGATCTGCCTGTTGTATACCGTTGGACAACTATCCAAACATACCGGAGTATCCATCCGAACACTGCATTATTATGAGAAGCTGGGTTTACTGCGACCGGCCCGTAATGAGAACAATCAGTATCGCTTATATGGTGAAAAGGATATTTTACGGCTTCAGCAGATTACCATTCTGAAGAAAATGCATTTTAAATTGAATGAGATTGGAGAATTCCTCGATCAGGATGCTGTTCGTTCCGAACCAGAGAGCACACTCACTTTATGGAATAATACGTTGGAACAACAACTGGCCGTTGTCAAGGAACAGCAGGAGAGATTAAGCAAGGTCGAGCATCTTCTTTTTTCAACCCTATATGCCATCAGAGCCTCCGGTACAATCAGTCTGGATGAGATGTTGGGTTTCATCCGTGAACTGGATCAACCTCCGGGCAGGTTCCGTCAGGATGTTTTTACACCTGAAGAAATGGAATCGTTACCTCTGAATAATCAGAACAATTCATTATCCATGGAATGGGCTGATATTCTTAAAGATATTCATACATGCAAGATGGAACCTCCGGATTCCGAAGCCTCACGGTTACTGGCCATCCGAATCTCTGATTATGCTGAAAGGACTTTTCACGGGAATGCAGAATTGGCAGAAAAATATTGGGATTATATCACCCCAGAGGATGATCAGTCAGCTCGTGTATATGGTATGACAACGGATACCATGCGTTACATCGAAATGATCCTGGATCGATGGGCAGTCCAGAATCCTGATGATCAACAATAAGAGCCACTTCGAAAAGTGGCCCTTGATCCATTCCCTCTTTATGCTTCGTTACGCCTCTTCCCAGAAGCGGCGCAGGTTGTCCATGGCGATCTTGGATGCGGATTTGCATTCCTCCATGCCTTCGAACTCCACCGTAATGTTGCCATCATAGCCGGAGTCTTTGATCAACTTTACAATTTTACGAATTGGAATGTCACCTTGTCCAACGATGGCCCCTCGCAGGAAGTTACCGTAGGCTGTCGTGAACCATTCACCCTCACCCGGATGCTCATCATAAGGACGGAAGTAGAAATCTTTGAAGTGAACCAGAGAAGCGTACGGCAGATTTTTCATGACACCGATGATCGGATTCTCATCCACGCACATGAAGTTGCCAATATCGAGTGTTGTTTTGAAGTTCGGACGATCTACAGCATGCAGAACACGCTGCACCCGATCACTCGCCTGCACGCTGAAGCCGTGATTTTCAATGGTTGTGGTGATGCCAAACTGCGCGGCATAGTCCGCAATGATCTGGCTTCCCTTCACCATCAGCGGCAGATGTTCCTCGAACCAGGTGATGGTCATCTTCTCCTTTGGCAGGGTAAACGCCGTGACGTCATGCCGCATATGTTTTACACCCATTCGGTGTACGACATCCACATGCCTTTTGACCCGAGCCATCTCTTCTGCAAAAGCCTCTTCCGTCTCCTGCACAAAATTCGCTGGCATCGAGTAGTTGGACAGTTCAATACCCGCAGTCGCCGCCCGCTCCCGAATCGCATCCGCCAGATCGTGATTATCCTCCACGGTATAACCGTAAGGTACCATCTCCATATGCTCGCCGCCGTTCGCCGCAATCCAGTCGATCACATCCAGCACCGTCATCTCACCCGAATTCAAATCGTTCAACAAACTATACGTGCTCAGGCCCACTTTCATCTGCTCAGCTCCCTATCGATATTGTTGGATAAATTGAACAGCCTTGCGAATATCCTGCTCCGGCTGATGGCCTACTTCACGTTCAATCGTCAGATAACCGGTGTAGCCAATCTCCTGAAGCGCTGCAAAGTATCCGTCAAAATCAACGCCACCTTCGCCCAGTGGCACCTCACGGAAGAACGTTCCGGACGAGACCATCTCGGCAATCTTTTCGTGATCCATAGGCGCATAACCGACCGCTCCGTATACGTCTCGTGGGTCAACTTCCTTCAGTCGCACACCATCCTTCACATGGGTATGTACGATGTAATCCTTGAGCAGATGAACGCCCCGCGCCGGATCATCTCCGGTCACCATCACCATATTCGCCGGGTCAAAATTCACCGATACTCCGTTGGTGGACAACGTATCCAAGAATCCTTTTAAGTCAGCAGCCGTTTCCGGTCCTGTCTCAATGGCAAAGTATGCGCCAACGCTTTTGGCGTATTGGCCCAGTTCCTCACAAGCAGCATGCAGCGTAGCATAAACTTCCGATGAAGGATCATGTGGAACAATACCGATATGTGTTGTGACAATGTTGGTGCCCAGATCGAGGGCCAGATCCACGATCCGCTTCGACTTTTCTACTTTCCACGGATTATCTTCCTTGACCTGAAACCCGTGTCCGCCCAGATCGCCAACCAGGGCTGAAATGTCGAGACCCAACGAATTGATGTAACTCTTCAGCTCTTTGCGCGCCGCAGGCGACAAATTTTCAGGGTCCATCTCTCCCTTGACGGCATAGATTTGCACACCTTCTGCACCTACGTCTTTGGCCTTGTTCAACCCTTCCCGTACACCTACGCCAAAGCTATCCACGATGACACCGATCTTATTCGTTAATTTCATGTCATACCTCCTGAAGATTACGTATTTGGATTCATTGGAACAAGTTTCACCGACTTAATTTCATAGGGTTTAAATGTCAGCTCGAATGTGCCGTTTGGACAAGCCAACGGATGGATCTCATCCTCCAGCAGATTAATGATGGACGCCTTAATTTCCTTTTCAGCCCACTCAACTTGTACTGTTTCCCGACCTCCTGATGATTCGTAGAAACGCAGCACCGTTCCCGAGCCGTCTTCTGCGGGCTTGATTGCATCCAGAATGACATGCTCACTGCGAAACTCCATCCAAGCGTGTTCAGATGGCAAGTGACCCGAAGATGGACTCGCTGTCACAACCTCCACCGGATGATTCAGCTCCATCGCCCGGCGAACGACGGCAGCTTGTCGCCAATCGCCCTGGTGGGGCAGGATTGAATACGTGAATTCATGATGGCCTTGATCGGCATGTTCATCCGGCCATTTCGGGGCACGAAGCAGGGACAGGCGGATCGTCCGATCCTTGATGTCGTATCCGTACTTGCAATCATTCAGCAAACTCACACCGCTGTTGCCCTCCGAGATATCCGCCCAGCGATGTCCACAGACCTCAAACTGCGCCTGCTCCCAACTGGTGTTGTTATGGGTTGGACGCTCCAACGCTCCAAACGGGATTTCATAGGCTGCTTTGGCTGCCACCAGATCCACCGGAAATGCTACCTTGAGCAGCTTATGACTTTCATTCCACTTCACTTTTGTATGGAAATCAACACGCCGCTGGTAACGATGCAAAATGATATCCTGGCTGATCTCGGATTGATTCAGCTTCCAGACCAAACGCAGTACATCTCGCGTAGCCCCGTGCTGTACAATCTCTCTGGAGATCAACTGCACCGCACCTGCGCGCTGGGATTCAAACCGCGGATCGATATCCCAAGCATCCCAGTACGTCGGTTTGTCATGGAAAAACTGCCACTCATTCGCCCGATCACCGGGCTTCAGCCAGTCGCGTCTTGCCGTTTTGTCATACCACCTCGTGATCTCTCCCAAGTCATTGAACTCAAGAGTGTAAAATTCGGTTTCCCATGTGGAAGGGAAAGATTCTTCTTCCCTTACTGGAAGGATAACATCCGATGCCTCGCGCAGCCATATGGTTGTATACCCAAAAGCAGGAATCGATGGAACATACACGAGCAGCGTGTACTTGTCTTCCTTTTGCTCAAGATCACAGGCCAGACGGTTCCCTTGACGATCGAATGCAGCCACCCCGGCGAGGTGGGCATCGCCTGTAATGGTGATATTCTCTCCGCGTTCCCAGCCAAGGCTGTTGAATATAATGTAGGGAAGACCATCCACCTCATCTGTTGTAATGTTCTCCGCAAGGGTATCCAGCGTTTCCCGCAGTGCGGATGTACCTAATGCAAATACCTTCGTGTATTCCTCGGTGGACGTTACGTAAACTTCTGGAATCGACGTTCCCGGAATAATGTCATGGAATTGGTTGAGCATGATCAGCTTCCAGCCTTCATCCAGATCATTCTTCGTGTGTGCGGCGCAAGCTCCGGCAAATTGCCCCCAGATCTCCGCTTCCCGGTACAATACCTCTGCCTTACGGTTGCTACGTTTGTTCCTTGCATGGGTCGTATAGGTTCCTCGATGCAGCTCCAGGTACAAGTCCCCGTGCCACTTTGGCAACGTCGGATTATTTAATGATATGTCTTCAAAAAAAGCCCCTGCTGTGCTGAATTTGCTGATTGGCTGTCCCACCATCAAGTGGGATCGCTCTGCAAACTCCACCATCTCATTCGTCACACCGCCACCGCCATCACCATGTCCGTAGAGCAACATCTGCTCAGGATGCACATCCCTCTGTTTATACGATTGCCAGTGTTCATCCACATCTTTGGGCCGCGTATGCTCATTCACTCCATGGTTCAGATACGCCAGCACCGAAGTACCATCTATGCCTACCCAATTGAAGAGGTCATACGGAAACGCATTGGTGTCATTCCAATTCAGCTTGGTGGTCATAAAATAAGGAATATCCGCAAGCTTCAGCATCTGCGGTAAGGAAGCGCAGTAGCCAAAGGTGTCGGGCAACCACTCGATGTTGGAGCGTTTGCCAAACTCCGCCTGGTAGAAGTTCTGTCCATACAGAATTTGCCGAACCAACGACTCACCACTCGGAATATTCAGATCCGGCTCCACCCACATGCCTCCGACCAGCTCCCAGCGTCCTTCAGCAATGCGTGCTTTTACTCGCTCATACAACTCCGGGTAATGGTCCTTCACGAAGGCATACAACTGCGGCTGGCTCTGGGAATACACAAAATCCGGGTACGTGTCCATCAAGGTACACATGGTCGAAAACGTGCGACTGGACTTGCGAACCGTCTCACGTACAGGCCACAGCCAGGCAATATCAATGTGGGATTGTCCAACCAGATGCATGAAGCCACTTCGATATTCCTCCGGGTCTTCCTGCTGTACCGACTGTGCTAATGCATATTCGAAGTTCTGTATCCAAGCTGCATCACTCCAGCGTTCCGGGTCATTGTACATGTCATCCATCACCTGATGAATGGCCTGGATAAGAGCCATCCGCTTGGGCTCCTTCTCGTTATATGCCCGGAGCGACTCAGCGAGTACCGTCACGCTGTACATCAGGCTCTGCAGTGGCTGATTAACATGAACCAATGCTGCCCGAATGCCCTGAATAGGCGGCTGAATAACAGCTTGTCGGTTGAGTGGGTCATGCGGCTCTGGAATCGGATCATAGAGTTCAATCTCCAACTGCGGCGTATTACCAACACGACTCCTCGGAAGGGGTACGAACCAGTGATTCCGATCCAATCCATGATAAGGCATGCCATTCACCTTCAACAGCCCTTCTCCTCCGGCCTCGAAGATCAGACCAATAGCCTGATCTTGCCATTCCTCCGGAATCTCCATACGTTTGCTCAGAAAATACGTCGTTCCGTGTACGCTGTTCAGCGGATTCAAGCTTTGCATTGCCTTGTCTGCCTGCTCGTACTCGTATTCCCCTGGTCGAATGTATCTGGCCTTCTGCATCTCCCACGCCGTAAGCTCGATCGTATCCAGCCACTGCGATCGGTTCATATCTTCAATGAATCGCTGAATTCGAATCATACCTCTACCCCCACCTTCTGGATATGCAGACTACAAGCGGTCCAGTCAGCCGAATTGCGGCCAACCATGAGCCTGAATTCACCCGGTTCCACGACAGACTGGAGACGAGAGTCGATAAGTGCGAGGTGTTCTTTTTGCACAGGGAACGTAACGGTATGAGTCTGTCCTGGCTCCAGATGGATTTTACGAAAACCCTTAAGTGACATTTCAGCCCGCGTAACCGAAGCCGACACATCCGCGATGTACAACTGCACAACCTCACTTCCCGCAACCGCTCCGGTATTTGTGACTTCAACCATCACCTGTGCCTCATCTTCTGGCCCAATCACATCCGGTATAACCCTTACGTTCTCGTATTTGAATTCGGTATAACTCAGTCCATATCCGAACGGATACTGCGGCGCAAGATCCATCTCCAGATACCGCTTGCCACGAGTGCGTTTGGCATGATAATAGACCGGAAGTTGCCCAACATGCTTGGGAATGGAGACGGTAAGACGGCCAGATGGATTCACATCACCGAACAGAATATCCGCAATCGCGTTACCACCTTCCTGCCCGGGGTACCACGCTTCCACAATCGCATGGACATGCTCATCAATCCAAGGTTCAGCAATGGGACGGCCGTTGATATAGACCACGATAACGGGTTTTCCCAGCTTATATAGCTCCTGCACCAGCTCCAATTGAACACCCATGAGATTCAGGGAAGCCCGGTCAATGCCCTCGCCACACTCCATGTCGTTCCATGGATCATCCGTTACCACAGACGCTCCTGTCCGCAAGTCTATGGTACCTTCACCAAAATCGCGGGCGCTGGACCCGCCCATCACCATCACGATGACATCGGCCTGTTCCGCACAGGCGAGCGCTTGTGCAAAACCTTCTTTGGAATCGCCTTTAATCCGGCAACCAGGTGCGTACAGCACCTGACCCGAATCCGCGCCAAGATTGCGCGTAATGCCATCCAGTACGGTAACGATCTGTTCTCTCGGCTGTGGCGAGGTATAGTCTCCAAGTTGGTTATAGATATGGTTCGCGTTCGGACCAATGACAGCTAGCTTTGTACCTGTTTTGCCGAGTGGGAGGGTAGCCCCTTCATTTTTCAGTAAAATAATTCCCTCTTGTGCGACTTCCCTTGCCAACTGAATATGGTCTTCACATCCGATGACTTGTTCGGCAAACTCTGGATCTACGAAAGGCTGTTCAAATAGCCCAAGTCTGAATTTCATCTCCAGCACCCGCCACACAGCCAAGTCCAGATCCTTCTCTACGATTAATCCCTGCTCAAGCGCCTGACCAAGATGTTTGCGGTACATGTACCCGGACATTTCCATGTCTACACCTGCCTGAAGGGACTGTGCTACGGCCTGCTCCCCGTTCTCAGCGGTGTTATGTCCATGGACCAGCATCTGAATGGCGCCAAAATCAGTAATCACGAATCCATCAAACCCCCACTGCTCACGCAGAAGGTCATTCAACAGATACGTACTGGACGTACAAGGTACACCATCAATCTCGTTATAAGCGGTCATGACGGAGCAAGCTCCGGCTTCCACTGCTTTTTTGAACGGCAACAGATCTATTTCATGCAATTCACGTAAGCCCATATGCACAGGTGCTGCATTACGCCCACCCTCTGAACTGCCATAAGCCGCAAAATGCTTAAGTGTCGCCACAATCGTCCGGTTGGAATCGAGACGCTCACCTTGTAGTCCCTTCATGGCTTCCACTGCAAATTCACCGATTAGGTATGGATCTTCGGCAAAACATTCCTCGGTCCGTCCCCATCTCGGGTCACGTACGACATCCAGCACCGGGGAATACGTTGCCGCTCCCCCCTGACTCCGGGTCTCCACAGCGATGGCTTCACACATCTTGCGGTATAACTCCATATTCCACGTGCTGCCCACGGTTAACGGTACCGGAAATACTGTCGCCCCAATCGCCATATGCCCGTGGGAACATTCTTCTCCGAACAAGATGGGAATGCCTAGCCGAGAATGCTCCATGGCATACTGCTGAATGACATTTGTGGCAACGGCTCCCTGCCGTGGAGTAAGCCCCGTTTCCAGCGTCACTTCAGTCCATGGATCGGCCCGAAGCACACCATACAGAGAACCGACACCGCCCTGTTCCATGTCCGCTTTGAACTCTTCCGTCACCCGTACTGTACCATCAGCTGCTTTATCATACGTCTTCCAGCCCATCGGCTGGATGAGTTGTCCAATCTTCTCTGCCGTTGTCATCCGTCCGATTAGATCCTGAACCCGTTCCTGAATGGGAAGCGAAGCATCTTTATAGTCCATATGCACATTCTCCTTATGCGTTCGGAATTAGTTAGGCGCATGCACTCACATGGCTTTGCGGTAGTCACTTGGTGCCACACCCACCACGTTCTTGAAAGCCCGGTTGAAGGAATTATAGTTCGTATATCCCACTTCTTCACTGATCTCCTGAATGGCCTTATCGGTCTCCTGCATGAGCAGCTTGGCTTTTTCGATGCGATGACTAATGAGCAGATCCACAAACTTCTCCCCAATCTCATCCTTGAAAAGCTTGCTCAGATACTTCGGATTAATATCGAATAGATCACTAAGGTAGTTCAGCGACAGATCAGGATTGTTGTAATGCTCTTCGATGTATTTGCGAATCTCCAGAATATGTGATCTGTGTTTTCGGGAACAATGCAGCGTCTGCATCTGCAGCGCCAGTTCTCTGAACCCTTCCCAGCACAGCTCACGCAGGTCATCTAACGTCTCCCAGCCCTCAAGCCTTGGGAGAAGCGGGGTGAATATAACGGCCCACGAATCCTGATACTCCCGTGGAAGTTCGGCAAATTCCCGATTGTAATGTTGAAATAACAATTGGATCGTATTCATAATCTCCTGACGGGACAGAACAGACTCACTGATTTGTTCAAACAGTCTTTCAAAATGCTTTTCCCACACATCGTCCGATAAACGCATCGCCTGTACCAGCAGTGAGATGGTCTTCAGGAACTCATACACATCATTGGTCGAATTTGGCACATCGCTACACGGAATGATACGATTTATCCCCAGTACAGCCTTGTACTCCAGCGCGTGCACAGCTTCTTTCAATGAAGCTTTCAGCCCCCGAATATCGACAGCAACCCGACCAACACCAATGGTCACGGTGAAGTTCAGATACTGATCGATTCTGTCCAGATAACCAGCGAGCAATCGATGCTCCGTCTCCTCAGCCTGTTCCATGTCCGGAATCCAGAGGATGGCGTACAGACGCTGATCGGAGATCCATTCAGCCCATACTTCCGTTCCTTCATGGCGCGCACTCTCCTGCAGAATACTGGATAACACAAATTTCAGGAGGGATTGGTCCTGATGATACTCCGTCACAAATGCATCATACCGGTCCATCTCAACTACCATGACGGCCCAGCGATGCTCCAGCTCAGGCAGTTTGAACTTTTTCATCTCCGCTGTCAGCTCCATGCTCGTAAAGTCTCGTGTGCCCTCCAGCAACTCCTGAAAGAACATTCTTTTCTGTAAAATCAGATTCTCTTCATGTTCCTCCTGATATTGTCTCGTCTGATCAATCATGCGTTCCAGCGTTGTATGGATGAAGCGGAACTCATTCTCTTTGCCATAGTTCAGTCCGGATTGCTTCTGCGAAGAGACGGTCTGAATTAACGTGACAATCTGCTGAATCGGCTTGTAGTTTCTGCGGGTCACATAGATCACCCACACCACGCCAATCAACACAACCACTACAGCAAAGGCAAACCAGATATTATAAAATTGCAGAGCCCATTTGACGATTTTTCCATTATTGAGACCTGTCTGCACCTTCCAACCGCTATAACTCGACGTAAATTCGGAGAAAACTTCTCCCGACGTGGTTTTAGTAGAAGCTGCAACCCCTCCTGGCATGCTGCTATCCCACAGATTGCCACCCGAACGGTTGAAGATGTTCACAAACGTAAATTCCGGATCATACATCTGCATAATGGATTTTCTCAGGGTACTTAGGTCCACGTTTGTCACCACAAGTCCTTTGCCGTTTCCTACACTTCGCACAATCGTAATCACCTGCTCAGTCGCTTGCGAAGGAAAAGCTCGGAACGCTCGTGCCCCTGCCCACTTCTGTTCATCCCTTGACCGGCTATCTGCAATAAAGTCTGCATCCGGGAACTCTTCAATCGGAACTGCCTTCCCGTTACTGAAGACCGTGCCATCACCATAACGAACGAGATAAATTGAATCGATCAGCGGATACTCTATTTTCAATTCATCAACCACCTGGACCGCCTGAATGCCGGCATACACATCATCGCTGCCAGATACCGAGAAATAATTCTTCAAGTTAGGGTTGGTCAAAATCTCACGCAGTACCTTGAAGTCGATGGAACGCAGGGAGTTGTCCAGATATTGCGTAACCTGTGAGGCCAAAAATTCATTGGCCTTGAGCGCTTCTCTACGGTTCTGTTCATTGAATACTTGAAAGAAAATAAAGAATAGAATGGTCGTCACAATAAAGAAAACAGGCAGATACGATAACAGCAAACGCCTAAACCAATTGTTGTTCATCTCCGAAGATCCCCCCACCATTACTGTTCATGCTGAATGACGACAAACATCTGTGCTGATCGCTAATTTTCCATAAATATTCAGTACATTATATCGGATGACGTGGGGTTGTCATAGGAGAAGACCGTCCCGGTCACGGGTGACAGACGGGACAGCCTCTATATTGAATCCTTCAATTATTGATTCTTCTCAATGGCACGCTGGTAGATCTCAAGGTAATTACTCAGTCCGAGACCATCGAAGCCTTTGACATACGAATCCCATTCCTTATCAATGCTCTTGCTGCCAATAATGAACTGTGCCATATTTGTCTGCACATAATCCTTGATGGCCGTAGTCAGTTGTGCAGCTGATTCCGTATCCTCTGGACGAATAAATACGTTCGCAGGGTATACTTCTTTGGGTGCATAAGGTTCATACACATTGGTAGCTTGAGCCAGACGTGTACCATAACCCTCTGCTTCTAGAGGATTCTGTCCTTCCGCAAACAGATTACGGAACGTGTTGGATAAGTCATGCGCTCCGATCTGTGACCAGCTCTCGTTCACAACAACGTTCGGATCACGCTCAGGCAGGTTGTAGTAGCTGTATTTGGCCGGCTCGCCATTGATGTTTTTCTCATCGGCATCTGCCTTCTTCCAGCCTTTGCCTTCAGTTGGACCATACTCCGCGTACAGCGCACCTTCTTCACTGAACATGTAGTCTACAATTTTGATAGCGGCAATCTGCTGTGCTTCTGTCGCTTTGTTGGTGATGGCAAACTCAAACTCACCTACGCTCTGCGTGGCGCCTGTCGTCTGCACTCCATCGGGTCCTTTCAATGGAGGAACGATCTCCCAGTGCTGGTGACGGGTGATGTCTTTGTCATAGGTATTCACGAGATAACTGACCAGCGCCGTCGTAATGGAACCGACCACTTCATCGCCTTCCTTGTTCCCCAGCTGTCCAATCGCCTGATCGTTTTGCGTGAAGGAAGCCGGATCAATCAGGCCATCTGCATACAGCTTGTTCATGTACTCCAGCCCTTTCTTCCAGCCTTCCTGATTGGCGGCAAAACTCACCTTGCCATCGTTCACGATCAGGTATTTGTCGTTATCATTGTATATAAAGCTATTCATCAGGTAGGCATCAATGTTGCCATTCCATACATACTTGTTCGGTGCGCCCGTGAGTGGAATCTCGTCCGCTTTCCCGTTACCATTCGGATCTTGTGTCTTAAACGCCTTTAGAACGGTATACAGTTCATCAGTTGTGGTTGGCATTTTCAGACCCAGATTATCGAGCCACTCCGTGTTGATCCAGTATTTCTGTGCATACGTGCAGTGGTAACATTCATTGAAGATTGGCAAAGCATAGATGTTGCCATCCGGTGCCGTGATGGCTTCTTTGAAGTATGGCTTCTCTTCCATAATCTTGGTCAGGTTCGGACCATACTCCTTAATCAGATCCTGTAGCGGAAGGAACACGCCCTGTTTTCCATAGGTTTGAAGATCTGAGGTGGTGAACTTGCCGTGAAGAAACACTTCCGGATAATCACCACTGGCTAGCAGCAATTGTCTGCGATCCTGCAAAGCGTCCGTTGGGGCCAGATCCCATTTTAGGGTAACGTCGAACTTGTCTTCGATAAATTGGGTAAATTCATTCTCTTCCATGGACGCTTTGCCTTGCGGAGCAAAGAGGGTCATGGTTACAGGACCGCCGCTCTCCCCGCTACCGTCGCTACTTCCACCCGATTCCTCGGATGAACTGCATGCGGACAACAAAGCCATCGAAGCAAAGACCAGAAACAACATCGAAATCCAAGATTTTCTCAATCTGACTCCTCCTTTTTGTTTATAACGGCAAATTATTGACTTGTACTGCACGTATATAAAATCGACCCCGGAAGCCGGCGTGTTCCTTCCACCTCCTTTCAAGAGGCAACCGGGCTTAATTCACAAGGATTAACCTTTGAGGGAACCCACCATGACCCCTTTAACAAAATGCTTCTGTACAAATGGATACATGATCAGAATTGGAATACTCGCGACAACGATCAGTGCATATTTCAACACCTGCTCGAACCCTTGGTCCCGCATCTGTTGGCTGGTATTGGCAAGCATCGCCGGATCAGCCGCGTTCAGGATGAGCAGATTGCGAAGCACGTATTGCAGAGGGAACAACTTCTCGGAACGCAGGTAGATCAGTGCATCAAAGTACGCATTCCAGTGACCTACGGCATACATGAGTGTCATGACCGCCAGAATGGGCTTTGATAAGGGAAGAACCACGCTGATCAGATACCGGATATCCCGGCAACCATCCATTTCTGCGGCCTCTCCAAGCTCTTCCGGGATGGAAGATTGGAAGAACGTCCTTGCCACGATGACCTGGAACACCGCGAGCGCCCCGGGCAACCACATTGCCCAACGTGTATCCAGCAGGTGTAAGTCCTTCATCAGGAGGTAGGTGGGAATCAGACCACCATCAAAGAACATCGTGATCATCATGAAAATAATGATGGCCCCTCGTCCATAAAACGATTTTCGTGACAAAGGATACGCCAGCATGACGGTCAGCACCACGTTAATGAACGTACCCACCACGGTGTAGATGATCGTGTTATAGAAACCGAGCATAAGCTGTTGGCTTTTGAAAATGGAGATGTACGCCTTAATGTTAAAGTCTACCGGGAACAGCCACACCTGGCCGGATGTCACGGCTCGTGAAGAGCTGAACGAAGAACTGATGATATACAAGAGCGGGTAAAACACCGTTAGCAGTATGGCGAACAGAAAGATGTAGTTAAGTGTCATGAAAATGCGGTCACCGAGCGGGTCCTTGATCCGGTTACGATTAATCAGGTTGAACATGGATAAGCTCCTCCTTTACCACAAGCTGTTCTGGGATACTTTGCGAGATATGCCGTTGACGATAACCAGCAGGATCAGGTTGATAATGGAGTTGAAGAACCCTACTGCCGAGGAGAAGCTGAAATTCGCTCCGATCAGACCCACCTTGTACACATACGTGGAGATGACCTCCGAAGCGCTTGTGTTGAGTGGATTCTGCATCAGGTATATTTTCTCGAAGCCCACGCCCATAATGCTGCCCAGACTCAGAATCAGCATGATAACGGTGACTGGAACGAGCGATGGCAGGTCGATGTGCCATATTTTCCGAAGCCTTGATGCGCCGTCCATCTTTGCTGCTTCATAGAGAGATGGATCAACACCAGCAAGAGCTGCGATATATATTATTGATGAATATCCCATGCCCTGCCACACACCTGACCAGACATAGATCGATTTGAAGTATTCCGGGATGCCCATGAAATTGGTCATCGGGAAGCCGAGCAGTGTGAACAGCTTGTCTACCACGCCCACATGTGGGGAGAGCATCAGAATGATAATGGATACCATGACAACGGTGGAGATAAAATGCGGAGCGTAGGTAACCATCTGTACGGTCTTCTTGAAGTAACCCGTTCGAATCTCATTCAGCGCCAGGGCCAGCAGGATCGGAATAGGGAAACCGGCAATTAAGGAATAGAAGCTAATGCCTATCGTGTTTTTGATTAACAGCCAGAAGTTTGGAGATTGGAAGAAGGCCTCAAAGTGTTTGAATCCGACCCACGGGCTTCCCCAGATTCCTTTGACCACACTGAAGTCCTTGAAGGCGATCTGGACACCCACCATAGGGATGTACTTGAAGATCAACAGATACAACACCGGGGGCAGCACGAGCAGGTAGAGCTCCCAGTGTTTCTTGAGGCTTTTGATGAATGGATGCTGCCGCTTGGGCTCCACATGTTTCCTCTGCTGGAGTTCCATCTTGGCGGGTATGCTTTCCGTAGCTCGACTCATTTGCGTCACTCCTTCTACACCTCAAGTGTAATAATACATTACATTTACATCCCTTAAACATCCTTTTTTCTGTTCCTAGTTCCTTGTTCAACAAAGATGATGTAAACATTCATATCAGGTAGCGCTTTCTTGATTTGATAGTACATCGCACGGTAAACTTTTATCAATTTGCAATTTTCTCCGACTTCTCTTTATTCCACAAACCCTTGTGTGACAAGCAATTGCGAGCCATTTCTATTGGGAATTGTGTCCCTTATGTATGAATAAAAAAATCCCGGAGGTGGTTATATCTCCCCCGGAATTGACATGGCATTCTATGTGCTTGTGACCAGCCTGAACGTATGTGTGATCGGCGCTTCAATGGTTGTAGCGGATTGTGGCAGTTCCACGAGAAGTCCGACTTCCGTATGCTGATACGAAAGTACGTCATCGCTACCGATGAGTTCGATCCGCTCTACCTTTTCCAGATAAGGAATGACCAACTGTGGTTGTACGGTCTCATTCTCATTTCGGTATATACGGAAGGCATATACGGTGTTGATCTCTTCTTTCTGTGTGAAAGCCCAATCTTTCGTAAAATATGGCCCGCAGATCCGGGTTCCATAGACGCCTTCTCCATGAGTACCTAACCATTCACCGAGGCCCTTGATGCCTCGAATTGCCCCTTTTGGCAGACGCCCATCGGGTTGCGGTCCTACATTCAGCGCCAGGTTACCACCCTTGGACACGACTTCGAGCAGAATATGTGCCAGCTGTCTTCCCGTTTTATACTGATCATCGAAACCAAAAGCAAAGGAGTTGCCCACGGTAATACAGCTTTCCCATGGAATGTTCATCGGATGTTCCGGTATGGTCTGCTCGGGGGTAACGATATTCTCATACGGTCCACCGACGGTGCGATCTGCAGACAGGAGCCAAGGTTGTGTGGTCTGACGCGCCCGTTCCACGACTTCTCCCAGCCTGATATCCTGACCATGGCGACCTTCGCGCACCCATCCAGCATCCAGCCACAGACATTCGATTCGCCCGTAATTCGTCAGCAGCTCCATGATCTGCTCATGCGTGAACTCCACGAATTTCTCCCACAGCCACGGATATTTATGGGGATCATACGAAGGCCCGCGCCACATATGACGTCCACGCTCCATGCCCGGTGCCCAGTAATACGGAGTATGCCAGTCCGCTTTGGAGAAATACGCTGAGATGCCGAGTCCTTTGGCCCGAAAAGCGTCAAATAGTGATCGACAGATGTCCGCATACTTATG
Organism: Paenibacillus sp. FSL K6-2393; assembly: GCF_038002545.1. Classification (NCBI taxonomy): domain Bacteria; kingdom Bacillati; phylum Bacillota; class Bacilli; order Caryophanales; family Paenibacillaceae; genus Paenibacillus; species Paenibacillus sp. FSL K6-2393. The sequence goes on along the minus strand of NZ_JBBOCU010000002.1, from coordinate 247,601 downwards.
GGTATGAAAAGGCGTGTCCTTACCCGTAATCCGGTAATCCGTCGTCTTGGTATCCCACATGCAGAAACCGTCATGGTGTTTGGTGGTGAACAGGAAGTATTTGAACCCGTTATCTGCCGCCATCTGTGCCCATTCCTCGGGCTGGAAGCGAATCGGATTGAAAGTTTTGTTCAGATCGAAATATTCCCGCTTGAAGTCTTCCATGTCATCCGTCCAGTCGATGTCATCGCGCGACCAATCGCCATCCTCGTCGCTCAGCGCCCAGGACTCTACGAGGCCAAGCTGGGAATACGGCCCCCAGTGCATCATCAGCCCCAGCTTCTGGTCCTTGAACCACTCCAGCCGCTCATTCAGCAACGGGTCCTCCGGTTTGATCCACTCTTCCTCTTTGCTAAAATTGTGCACGCCGGCTTCGACAATCTGCTCTTCCTGCTCCAGTACGGTTTCTTTGGTTTCGCTCATCCTGTTTCATCTCCTTTGGATTGGATGTCATACGCTGAACACATTGCTTTACACTCGGCCACTACGCGGTCAGAATAATCTTCCGATCGCTGTTATCCCCAGATTTTTTGATTATTTCCCTAAAGGGAAAATCCGGGGATAAAGGCGAGCGCTTTGCTTCTTCAGATTTCTCTGCCCTCTCCGTTATCGTGTAACGTTTAGTTCAACTAAGAAGGACATAGTAAGCCCTGTCACTGTTAGCGTGGTAGGATCTTCCGAAGCTTTAGCTTCGCTGCTTCGGATTGATTTTGCACCCTCCGTTTTGGCGTGAACGGTAGGTTTAACTATTAAGGGGCGTAGTAACTCCGTTATTTCGATTGCGGTGCCTCTCCAACTACTATGGAATTTCCCTTCTTCCTATAGGGAAATCCAAGCGGCTGATCCTGGCGAATGGGTAGAGAATTTTCTAAGGAACACAGGGCGTCTTATTTAGCCTTTTGGTCCTCTTTTTAAATTGTAAGGAACATCAGACACGTTATTTCCCGAAATTAGGTGGTAAAAACGCTGTAAACTGCTGTTTATTCTTATATAGCGTGGGCTAGGTTCCTTAGATTTCTGCTAGCGCTTCAAATCCTTGAATAAGACGCCTCAGATTCGTTAGCGCTCGCTCCCTACTCTGCTCCAACGGCGAGCGGGAAGGACGACTCCGAATCCGCCCGGAGCGGAGCCTTTCATTGAAAAGGAGCGAATTGCTCATAACGTTCAATGCCACGGGAGTAGTAAAGTATCAACTTGGAGCATCTCCGTATTGCAAAGCCCCTTTACAGCGTGATTTCGCGACCCTGACGGGCTGATTCGTAGATGGCACAGAGCATTTTCATCACTTCGACGCCGTCCTCGACGGGACTAAGTGTTTCTTTGCGGCCCTGTGTACTATCGATAAAATGGTTGATTTCATTGCGGAACGAACCCATAAAGTCGAATGATTTGAAATCTACCTGTGGAGTCATGTTCAAAATGGTGTTGAATTTCTCACCGATGATCGAAATTTCCGGCTCCAGCTCGGCACCGCCTTTGTCGCCATATAGTTTGACCGAAGTCTCATCCGCTTTGGCATGGAGCGTGAAACTGACATCCACGAGCAGGCTCGCGCCGTTCTCGAAACGAATCAGGGCATTTGCCATATCCTCTACGGTGTTTTGCTCCGCGTCATAGTCGGCTGCTTTGTAGAACGACAGATTGTTAATGTTCGAGCGGTTCCCCAATCGGTTGGACACGTTAGCGGAGACGGATTTCACCTTCGGTCTACCCATCAGATACCAGCAAATGTCGATCACATGCACCCCGATATCAATCAGCGGGCCGCCGCCAGAGCGTTTGACATCCGAGAACCAGCCACCCGGATTGCCCAGACGACGCAGACTGGAGGCTTTGGCATAATAGATCTCGCCCAGTTCACCCTCATCAATAAACTTCTTCAGAATCTGTGCATTGTCGCTATAGCGGCGAACAAAACCAACTTGTAGCAACTTTCCGCTGCGATGGACCGCTTTTTCTACTTCGAGGGCATCCTCCACCGTTTGGCAGAGTGGTTTCTCACACAGCACGTTTTTGCCCGCGTCCAGGGCAGCAATACTAATCTCCGCATGGGAGTCGTTCCATGTGCAGATGCTGACGGAATGAATCTCGGGCAGTGCGAGCAATTCTTTGTAATCGGTAAACACATGAGGTGCATCATATTGCTTTGCCACTTCTGTGGCACGTGCTTCATTCAGGTCACAGATAGCGTATATTTCAACGTCAGGGTTACTAGCGTAGGCTTGCAAATGGCAATCGGATATGGATCCGGCACCGATGACGGCGACTTTCAATTTGGACATAGTGCTGATTCCTCCATAAATAAAATAATTGACGTCCAGCGGGTAGACGTTCCGGTTGCGAATCGTTCTTCCGATCGCTCTTATCCCCAGATTTCTTTAATCCCCTTATTGCAAAGGGGAAATCCGGTGATAAAGGCGAACACTTCGTTTCTTCAGAATCGATTTCGCCCCCTCCACTACTTTTCCTGACTGAACTAACTTTCTGTTTGAACCATACGTAACAAGTCATATTTCATTTAAAACAAGTACTCAGCCCTATGCCTCTTCCCATAGGCGGCGGACGTTATCCATGGCAATGCGTGAGGCCGTTTTGCAATCTTCCATGCCTTCAAATTCAACCGAGATATATCCGTCATACCCGGATTGTTTCAACACACGGAATACCTCAGGCATGTCGATATCGCCATGGCCCACAATGGCACCGCGGAGGTAATTGCCATGCGAGGTTTGGAACCAGCCTTCACCGGGATTTCGGTACGAAGGTCTCCAGTAGAAGTCTTTGGCGTGCACGATCGACGCATACGGAATGTTATTTTTTACGGCACTCACCGGATCTTCATCCACGCAGAGGAAATTGCCCACATCCAGTGTGGTCTTGAAGTTGCTCCGCGCTGTTTCGTGTAACAAACGCTGAATTCGCTCACTTGACTGCACATAGTACCCATGGTTCTCGACGCTTGTTGTGATTCCAAAACCTGCTGCATAATCGGCTATCCGCTGACAGGCTTTCACCAGTTCCGGTAGGTCGATCTCGAACTGTGCTAAAGTTCCCTCTGGTGCAGGGCGGAAAGCCACGTCATGACGCATCAACTTCACGCCGAGCGCTGCAGCCACGTCCACATGTCGCATCACATTCTGGATCTCTTGCTCCAACGCTTCGGCGTCCTCCTGCACAGCAAAGTTAGCGCCGATAGCATAATTGGAAATATCGATTCCTACCTCTTTTGCCACAGCTTTGATCTCATTAACTAACTCCGGATTATCGATCAGACTGAATCCCATCGGAACAATCTCCACATGTTCTCCGCCCTGATCGGCAATCCAGCGAATGGCATCGGGCACGGTTAATTCTTTACGATCCAATGCTTGTTGCAGACTGTAAGTGCTGAGTCCAACTTTCATTTTCCCTCATCCTCTCCTGTAGGACGTGTCTCAAAACTCACTGAAGTGCATCTTTTACCGCCTTTTCGCCCCCTGCTGCGTCACTTTCCCTTGACGTGCCCCGGCACGCCTGCGGAAAATCTCCTTGCTTGGAACGAAAATTCGGGAAAATCTGCGTCCTTCGGAGTTTTCAGACACGCCCTAGTCGATGTCCATACCCAACGTATACCTTTTTCTGGCGGACACGACAATTATCAATAATCGTTTGGCTCTACTATTTTCCTTTTCCTAGCCCAAATCCGGTGTATCCACAAACGTTACGGCCAGTTCAGCCGTCTGATGAAGCTCGAATACGATGATTTCATTATCACCTTCACGAAGAAGCGGGGCAGGTACATACAACGTTTTTTGCGGTCCTTTATTCCAGTAGCGCCCCAGATTGAATCCGTTTACAAATACAACTCCCTTGGTCCAGCTATCCAGTCGCAGAAAAGTATCTCTTACATCCGTGATATTAAACTCTCCTCGATAAAATGCTGGTCCCTGTACTTCATTAATTGTTTCATTAATTGCTTCGCTAATCACATTACTAAATTGCAAACCCGACAGATTAGTTAATGGCAGACAATGAATCGTCCAATCATATAAAAATTGAAATCCATGTCGCACACCCTCCGTAATCCCCTTCGGCTCTCTCAGATACGGGCCATAGTTGATTCGTCCCATATTTTCGACAAGGATCAATAGATCTACGCCCTCTGGCGGCACTGCAAAGGATACCGATAATTCGGTATTCCCCCGTTCGAGCACGCCCTGAAATTGCCCATCAACAAACACAAGCGCACGGTCACGCACCTCCTGAATCACCAGTTCCTGTCGCTCTCTAGGCCCGGAAATTCGGGTTTGATAACAAATAAATCCATAATCTTGACCCAGCTTCTCCATCGGTTCTGGATTCGTACGATGCAACGGGACTGATATCCGGTCCAACTGCGCCAGTAATGGCGCCTGCTGATTTAACTCCAATCGCCCATAGCCGATAGTCCCCTTCGATTCTGGCAGCACAAGCTCACCCAGACCGCTGTCGCTATACCGAGCAATAAGGTCCCTCACCGCATGGAACTTCGCTGTCGGCTTCCCGGATTCGCTGAGCAGTGAATCGTAGTCGTAACTTGTAATTGTGGGTTCGTATTGATCCTTCTGCTGACAGTTCGCCCCATTGTAAAATCCAAAGTTTGTTCCACCGTGGAACATATAAAAGTTAACCGAAGCTCCTGCTCGAAGCATCTCCTCAAACACAACAGCCACATCTGCGGCTTCTCGGGTATGATGCGACTCACCCCAGTGGTCGAACCAGCCGTTCCAATACTCCATGCACATCAAAGGTTCTTCTGCCTGATATTCACGCAGCTTGGCAAACGTTCCCTGCGTCCCTGATCCAAAATTGACTGTAGCCAGATGCCCCTGCACTGATCCCGCTTGCAGCATGTGGTCTGTCGGTCCATCCGAGGTAAATAACAACACATCCATACCGCGCTCCACCATGCCATCCCGTAAATATTGCAGGTAACTCGCGTCGTTCCCGAAGCTGCCGTACTCATTTTCAATCTGCATCGCGATGATCGGTCCGCCTTGGGTACTAAGAAGAGGTTTCAATCTGGGCAAAAGCACATCATAATAACGATCCACATTCGCCAGAAATTTTGCATCATTACACCGCAGACGAATATCATCATCAGCGAGCAGCCAGGAAGGTAGCCCACCAAACTCCCACTCGGCACATATATAAGGACTTGGACGAACAATCACATGCAGACCAACATCTCCCGCAATGCGAATAAAACGTTCGAGATCAGCCATGCCCTCAAAACGATATTGCCCCGGCTTCGGCTCATGGACATTCCACGGCACATATGTTTCCACTGTATTGAAACCGCAGGCTTTCAGCTTGAGTAGCCGGTCCTCCCAATATTCGGGGACCACTCTGAAATAATGGATGGCACCCGACAAAATCCGAATGGGCTCGCCATCATACATGAATTGTGAACCTTTATACGTTAGCAACGCCATTTGGCCCCCCCTCCCCGCTCGCTCAGATATATGCCTAACCCGGACAACGTAGGATACCATCTGGATTCATGAATGGTTAATCGCATCTTTCTCGATGTGACCTGTGGGAAACAGCAAATTCGCTTATACCCCACCACCGTCCCCTTGTAAAACTCTTCCCAACCACCATCTGCTCTCTGCGACTCCAGTGTAAAACGCTCAATCCGTTGGCCTGTCTGGATATGTTCCATCAGTACCACCCGGTCAAACGATCGTTCCTCCTGCAAATCCAGCTCGATCCAAGCCTGCTCCGTTCCTTCGTGAGGACACCAATACGTTTCCCGGCGTTCCGTCAGCACTTCCGATACGGCATGTTGTTCATCCATCGTCTCCGATGCTTTTACCAGCGCCTGCAAGGCGAAATTTTCCTGAAAAATGGTGCGCAGCGAATCTCCCAATTCCTGTAGTCGCTCAACATCCGTTTCGTGAATGAGACCACGCGTATCAGGTGGCAGATTGAGTAAAAAGGTGGCATTGCCCCCCACTGCGCCGTAATAGACGGCGAGCAGTTCTTCCAGTGTTTTGACCTGATCATCTTCACTGGCATGATAGAACCATCCCGGGCGAATTGAGGTATTCACCTCGGCAGGGTACCAGATCAGTTGGTCACCTTGGGAACGAATGACCTCTCGGCTTCCCAAATCACTGTCCTGCGTATTGATCCTTGTGGCAAACTCACCATCATCCACCTGTTGCGATTGCTCCTGAATCTTCTCATTATCCTGCATATGCGCTGGCACAACGCTCCATTCCGAATCACGCGTATGTCCCGCTTCATTGCCACACCAACGTACATCCGGGCCACATACCGAGATGACAGCTTCGGGCTGAAGTTCACGAATAAGCGCATAATAGGTGTCCCAGTCATAGACCTGCCTTTTGCCATTCGGACCCTCACCACATGCACCATCGAACCATACACAGAAGATGTCGCCATAATTCGTGAGTAGCTCGCGCAACTGATGGAGGAAAAACTCGTTATACCTCTCGGAATCTCCATAAGTGGCTTCATGCCGATCCCAAGGAGACAGGTACACGCCAAACTTCAATCCACCCTCACGGCAGGCATCGGCGACTTCCCGAACCAAATCCCCCGCACCGTTCCTCCACGGACTGGCTGCAACCGTATGCTCTGTAAACTGGCTTGGCCACAAACAAAATCCATCATGATGCTTACACGTCAAAATCAGTCCCTTCATCCCGGCAGCCTTGCACGCCTGCACCCATTGCGCTGCGCTCAGTTCAGAAGGATTGAAAATCGCCGGGTCTTCCTCCCCAGTGCCCCATTCCTGATCCGTAAATGTATTTACCGTAAAATGAATAAACGCGTAGAACTCCATCTCCTGCCATCTCAGCTGGCGTTCGGATGGGCTGACCTGTGCTGCGGACTTAATCCATTCGGCTGGTTGCAGTTCATAATTCATGGCGTATCACTCCTTTTATTTAGCGCATCCCTATATCATTGGACCACCCTTGCTTGGACCGCTACTCAGTACACTACTGTCCATGAATGGCTGTGATGCAAGCAATAACTGCTGCTTAGCTTCTTCAACCAAATGTGGATCAATGGGATAATTAAAGCTGCCTTTGTACCTCACGCCTGATCCCATATGTATCTCTGTGATACCCGTCTGACTCACTAGCGTTTGAATTCCCTCTATGGTGACCCCCGACCCTGCCATGACAGCGATGTTCAAGGTTTGCCCCAGGTCCTGGAGCTGTTTCAGTTCCAGTATGGCTTCAGGCGCTGTCTGTTTCCCTCCCGATGTAAGCACACGCTCCACGTTTCCCAATGTGTTAATGGCCTTGAGCGCCTCAGTCAGGCTTGTGCTCACATCAATTGCCCGATGAAACGTAACGCCCAAACCCTGTGCTTCGGCCATACATGATTGCAAGGATATGAGGTCGACTTCACCAGCTCCTGTAAGAGCGCCGATCACGATGCCAGCGGCTCCAAGTTCCCTCGCCACGCGTACATCCCTGGTCATAGCGTGGATGTCATCTGCGCTATAGCGGAACGAGCGGCTATGCGGACGGATCATGACATACACTGGGATGGAGACTTGAGACAGCACATGCTCCATGACGCCATAACTGGGAGTAAGTCCTCCTTCAGACATCGCAGACACCAGCTCAATCCGATCAGCCCCTCCCTCCTCAGCTGCCTTGGCATCTTCCACATCCACAGCAATGACTTCCAATACAGGCTGTCTCTTCATAAGGATCGCTCCCTTCACTTCATCGTAGATTATTCCAGAACCGTTAACCCTTATCGATAGACATCACTCGAACTGCACACAGCCTGATCCATGACATAAAGGACCGACTGAACGCTTCATCAGCGCTCCTGCGGTCCTTCTTCATCATTATGGGCGACGGTCAGCTTCTCGGAACGCAATCCGAATAGGCTGACCTTCCTGAAAGATATATTGTTTGTAGGCAATGATCTTCATGATTGGATTCTCCTTTGAGGACCGAATGGGGGAGGCTGGCAAAAAGAGAGCGCAACCGATTTCATCACTTCATCTAATGAATTTTGTTATTTTTGTTATTTATAATGTTATTATTTATTAGCAATAGTCTAAAACGTTAGGATCAGAACGTCAATACAAAAAAAGACACCCGGAGGGTGTCTTCGTGTCTTGGATAACCTTCCGGTTATCCGAGCTTTTTCTATTTTTTACGCCGAGCCTTCGTCATTCGATTAAACATAATCAGAGCAGCAATAATCATGGCTATCATGGCAATATTACTCGCCACTTCTTGTGATAATCCGAAAAGCACTCCCAGGTTAGTCACCAGGCCTCTCACAATCAGCGCCACCACAACCAGCAGGATTGGACTCAAAAAATTATAATTTCTCATTCCTCGCAACACCCCTGACCCCATTGTTCAGAACTACGAATCTCATAACACTATCATAACAGTAGCTATTCTGTGTTACAACAAAGGACACCCGCGTACAGTGTCCTTTGTGATATACCAACGTATTCTGCTTTGGAACAGAACAACCTTTCGATTGCTCTTATCACCTGATATTTCCGATTATCTTCTACACCTGTTTGAATTCGATCCAGTCAATCTCGAGGCCTGGTTTGGTGAAGTCCAGTTTCAATTCATACAGTCCTGCTTCAAGATCTACTTTGACAAGTTTCTGTCTGATCCATTTGCCTTCCGTACCATTCGTTTGAATGGTGGTTACCAACTGGTCATTCAGGAGCAGGTTACATGCACTTTGAGCGAGTTCCGGCTCAGGGGACATGATCTGTACGATAATCCGGTAATGGCCTGCCTCATCCACTTTCATGTAGACGGGTTCAGCTACCGCAGGTTTCACCTGTGCGTTTTCAACCAGCGCCTGAGCTTGTGCAGCAGATATAGATGCATTCGCTTGGAACGAAGCAACGTTCTCCACAATTTCGTGTTTTCGACCGGACACCGGTGCATTCATGATGAACTTGCAGATATTAATCGCTGAGCGTTGCAGCTCTCCGCGAGTCAATGTTCCATTTTCCAAGGATTCAATCGTGTTGTCGTCCCAGCCATTGATCTCTGCGCCGTAGTTCGGTACAACCATGTAGAGATCATTCTGCGCACGAATCATCCAGTTGGTGTATTTGCGATCAGCTTCTCCACCTTCGGTCACATCGTTCATAATTGCCCACCAGTCGGTCATTACGATCCCCTCGAAATTCCATTCGCCGCGCAGAATTGTGGTGTTCAGGTCGTAGTTGGATGCCGCCCAGTGTCCGTTAACCGGGTTGTAGGAAGTCATGATGGAGTTCGCTCCGCCTTCTTTTACAGCGATTTCGAACCCTTTCAGGTAAATTTCACGCAGTGCACGTTCGGAGACAACAGCATCTACTTTACTGCGGTGTTTCTCCTGGTTGTTGCAGGCAAAGTGTTTCAGTGTGGCATTGGAACCACCCTTCATAATACCTTTTGTACACGCTGCGGCAAATACACCCGAGATCAGTGGATCTTCAGAGAAGTACTCAAAGTTCCGGCCATTGAGCGGGCTCCGGCGGATATTAAGTCCAGGTCCGAGCAGGGTATCCACCTGATTTCTCAGTAATTCCTGTCCTTCCATCACATATAACTCTTCAACGAGATCCTTGTTCCATGTCGCCGCAAGCAACGTACCAATGGATACCTGTGTTGCCTTCTCGCCACTATCCATACGAATACCGGACGGGCCATCTGCCGTACATGCTACCGGAATACCGTAGTTAAACAGGCTGTCGCTGACACCACCAAATGCAGATGCTGTTCCCGAAGTAACGAGCGGACTGCTCATACCTTCGCCACGGACAATCGCCGCCAGATCCTGATCACTCAGTTGAGCGATAAAGGTTTCCAGACTCACTTTGCCAGCCTTAACATCACTCAGCTTGTGGCCCTGGTTGCCCGTCTGCTCCAGCGTTTGCGGGAGATTCTGCTCAATCCGGTTCGACATGGAAATCTTACGTTTCGGTACTTCTGCATAAGTCAGTTCATAAGATCCATCTTCCTTGCGCGAACCTGGTTTCATCCGTGTAAAATCTTCAGTTGGGGCCATCGCTTCTTGCAGTTGCTCCACCAATTGAAGAGATTCAATACTATAGCCATCTTGGCCATCAATGCTGATATGCTGCACTTGTTTCACACTGGTTCCTACGTGCAGTCGGTATGTGCCTTCTTCCAGAACGTACGCGGAAGCATAACCTGTAACACCCGCATCATCGTAAGAGGCCATCGCATGGATCGGGAAACTGATCGTCAGAAGTTCTGACTCGCCCGGCTGCAACAATCCTGTTTTTCCAAAAGCCACCAAAGCCTTCACCGGTTGTCCCAGTTTGCCTTGTGGTGCTTCATAGTAGACCTGCACAACCTCTTTGCCCGCATATGTTGTACCTGAGTTGGTCACATTTACACGAACTTCAATGTAGGTATCACCGTCTTTGGACACGGATTTTGCTTCTTCGTGCTGGGCCAAAAACGTCGTATAAGACAGGCCGTAACCGAATTCAAACTGAACGCGCTCAGGTCGAAACGTTTCGAAATATCGATAACCTACATAGATATCTTCCTGATACAGGTTCTTGAACTCATTGCCATAGTTGCTTGTCGAAGGGTAATCTTCAATGGAATATGCAATCGTATCTGTCAGTTTACCGCTTGGTGTAACGTCCCCCGCCAGCACATCGGCAATCGCGTTGCCACCCTCCATACCGCCATGCCAGGAGTAAATTACACCTTGGATTGGATGTAGATACGTTTCGTTTAACCAGCTCATATCGATGATATTCGAGACATTCAACACAACGATTGTGTGTTCAAACTGCGAAGTAACTTGCTTCAACATCGCTTTCTCATCTTCTGTCAGCTGGTAACTTCCTGGTGCATCCGCATTATCCTGGTCTTCTCCTGCTGTACGTCCAATCACGATAATGGCTTTGCTGGATTGGCTTCTAGCCTGTGCAACAAGTTCATCCGTCAAAGGCATTTCTTTCTGATTCCATGGCTCGGCCGCCCATACTTTTCCGCCATCATCAAATGGATTTTCCTCGATCCACTTCTCATAGACAGCTGCCAATTCTTCATTTACCGTAATATTCTTTTTGCTGCGAAGACCATCCAACAGATTTGTTGTATAGGCCACATGAACGCTACCGCCTGAACCCGTGCCGCTGCGATAATAATTGACTTGAATCCGTCCAAAAACTGAAACGTTTTCGTTTTCACGAAGTGGAAGCACTTGGCCCTCATTTCTGAGTAAAACGGCTCCTTCAGCGGCAACCGTACGACTAAACTCTGCAAACCCTTCCAATGGAACTCCGATTTGATGTGTGCTCAATGATTTCCCTCCTGATTGTCATCCCCATACCTACGAATCGCTATATATAAAATGAACTATATAAATTGAACTAAAGAATATTTACACTGGACACTCCGATGACAGAATAACATTCCGATCGCTGTTATCCCCAGATTTTATGAATCCCCCTTATATGGGGAAAATCCGGGGATAGCGTATGCTTCCGATGCAGCTTTCTTTCAGAAAGCTTTTAGGCGAACACTTTCGCTTCTTCAGTTTTTTTCTGTCCTCTCCGTTTCGTGTAAATGTTTAGTTCAATTTATATAACAAAACGTACACTCATTTTATAAAAAGATATTCTATGATCTGGTAGATTCACTTGTACCTAGTCTCATATTAACAGATTCTATAGAAGAAATTAAATTAGATTTGTGCTTTATTTATATTATTAAAACTTGTCCTCGATTAGCAGCATAATAAAAAGCCACGGACGCCTGTTGTCCGTGACTTTTCTTCATTTTAGATTACGCATATCAAGTTGTAAGTTTTGCATACACCAGGAAGAATAACATTTCTTCGCCCATGATGACATAACCCGGAACCTGGTAGACCAGATCCACAAGGACAAATGCCACAAGCAACCCTACCATGACTGCCAGATGACGCGGGCCCAACCGCAGATGTGCGTGTCTGTAGCGATGAAACACAAGGGAAGTCGACAAGAAATACAACAGCGTTGATCCAAATACAAACCCTAGCATGAACACATAGTTTAACTGATTCTGATATAACAGCTGAATTGAAGCAGCGATCATACTCATGGAGATGTAGATGAACAGATGACCGTATATGATCGCTTGCCCGGCAGTCTGGATCTCTTTGCTGACCTTTTTCTCCACGTTGTCAAAGTACTGCCACCACATCGCAATGACAAAGATGGACGTAAAGGCGGCAAACAAAATCGATTTCATATCCCAATGATCGGCTTGCAACACAGCGATAATGCTCACCACCGATTCACCCAGCAGGATGAGTGTAAATAACGCGAAACGTTCCAACAAGTGATGGGTCTGAACTGGCACTTTCACCAAGTTTTTGCGTCCGATCAGCGGAAGCACAATATCCACTGCAATCCCCACATACAAAATCAAGTAGCGCAGCCAGGAATCGAAGAATAATGAACCCGATGAGATCAATATACCAATGAGGAAACATGTACCCAAGTAACGAGCGGCTTGCTGCTGATGCTCGCCTTTTGACTTGTGAGCTGTCAGATACTGAATCGCCGTAAATGCCCTTGAGCCGATATATCCAATGAAGAAGGACAGGTAGTATTGGTCAAAATGGGTAGAGAGGCTCGCCGTCATGACCATAACGGACAGAAGCTGAAGGATGAGGAATATTCGATGGATCAGGATATCTTGACCATAGCGGTTAATAAACAAGGTCTGACCGACCCATGCCCACCAAACAGGGATAAAAATAAGCACAAACTTCATTAAATATTCAAACGTAATTACTCCATGTTCGGCATGTAACAAGACATGACCCGCTTTGGAGACCGCTGCTACGAAGAGCAGATCGTAAAACAGCTCCAGCCAGGTAACCTTTTTCTCCATCATCCTTCGTTGCTCCTTTAGGTTTTAATTCACACATACACTCCGATGACAGAATAACCCTCCAATCGCTGTTATCCCCAGATTTTTTTGATTCCCTTTTCCTAAGTGAAAATCCGGGGATAGCGTATGCTTTCGAAGTAGCTTTCTTGCAGAAAGCTTGTAGCTTCGCTTTTTCAGGTTTTTTCTGTCCTCTCCGTTATTGTGTAAATGGATAGTTCAACCTATATAGTAATAGAACTCTTATTAATTCGCAGCTGTAGCAGGTACGAGCGTTCTTACCACAATTGGTTGCAGATTGTCCTCAATTTGAGGGCGGTATTTCTCAAACCACTCTGGCAGCATCAATTTTTGTCCGAGCGAATCAGCAGGTTCATCTTTGGCAAAGCCAGGAGGATCGGTAGCAATCTCGAACAGAATGCCGCCAGCTTCTCTGAAGTAGATTGCGTTAAAGTACTGACGATCCCGAACTGGAGTCGGTTGGTACCCGTAATCACGTACAGCTTCGCTCCACTGTGCATGCTCCTCATCGTCTTTGGCACGCCATGCAATATGGTGCACGGTTCCTGCGCCGCCCATCCCCAGAGCCATACGGGTCACTGGAACATCTACGACATTACCGATATCCCCGCTGGACCGGAAACGGGCGTACTCTTCATTTTCACTCACTCTGACAAATCCCATGATTTTCTCAAGAGCATCCATCGTTCTTTGCGGATTTACACTGAACAGGACAGCACCACCGAAACCTTTGATCGCTTTATCTGCTGGAATCCCTTCGTGTGCCCAAGTGCTGGTTGCTCCTTCTTCACGTTCAACAAGCTCAAGCCGCAGGCCTTCGCTATCTTCGAATTGAAGCAGGTCTTCATTGAAACGACTTGTTTTGGTTACCTCAATGTTATACTGTTCCAGCCGTTTCTGCCAGAAGCCAATCGACCCAGGAGGAATGACATAGGAAGTGATGCCGACCTGACCTCCGCCAATTTTGCCTCGTGGTGATCCAGCCGATGGGAAGAAGGTAATGATGGTACCCGGGCTTCCGTGTTCGTCACCAAAGTACAGATGATACACATCAGGTGCATCGAAATTAATTGTTTTTTTCACGAGACGAAGTCCCAGAACTCCGGCATAAAAATCAACGTTGGCCTGTGGATCTCCTGCGAAAGCTGTAATATGGTGAATACCTGCTGTTTGAATAGTCATGATTAATTCCTCCTTGGTTTGGTAAGCATGTTTTGAATTGAGTAGATGTTAGAGTATTTGAGTTAGTTAATTGATTTATAGTAAGTTTGTATTATCTTAAAATTAAGATATATGATCTGGCGAATTATATGCTAGTTTTTATTTTGATTGGCCTGTTCTTGTTTCAATTTATCAGGAGTCACGTCATCGCCGTTTGGATCATAGATGGTTGCATTCAGCAGAATGTCGTTGACCGAACCACGAAAAGTTTGCAGATATTCTTGGCGAAGACGAACCTGTTCCTCTTTCTCCATCTCCGTCAATCCGCCCTCTTTGGCTTTTCTAGAAAGTTCATTTATTCTGGTCAATGTTGGGATAATCATCTTGATCTCTCCTCATAATGGATTAAAGATATTTGTTCTTGGCTGCTATTTATATTTAAATTAAATATCTTAAGTTAAAGATAAATGATTTGTGATCGGTTGTCAACTCTTTTATCTAAAATAAAATAAATGAACCTGTTCCTCTGCTCTACTCCATGTTGCTTTAAGTATGACTCCAAACAAAAAAGGGATAGCTCCGCAATATCTCAACCCTTGCTGAACTAGCCCTTCATGTATTTAATTCATTAGCCCAGCTTTTGACCACAGTTCGGACAGAAGTTGGCACCTTCATTTTTGGCTCCACAGTTCGGGCAGAAGTTTGGCTTCTTGTTGCCTTCTGTAGATGAAGATGTATTCGAATCACCGTTGCTATTTCCCGCTGGTTTCTGGTCGTTATTTTGATTCTGAGATGAATTGGAATTATTGTTCTGGTTTTGGCCTTGGTTCTGGTTCATGTTTTTCATCATTTCATTGGCCATGTTCATACCCATCATCATGCCCGCCATATCCGAAGCTGCGCCGCCGCCCTGTACTTTACCGGATGAGATGCCGTCTGTCATGCTGACCTGCTGATACTTTTGCAGATTACCAATCATCTCATGCGAAGCAGTCTTTGTAATCATGTCCTGAATCTCTTTTGGATAATTGAAGCTCATCACCTGGAAACCGGTAATCCCAATTCCGATGTCCATCATCTGCATATCCAGATCTTCCTGAATCCCCTTGGCAATATCGGATGCATTGGCCTGCAGGTTGAACATATCCTTCCCTTCACGGCTAATCCACTTCATTAGAAGCTGATCCAGCACGGAAGTAATTCGGATTTTGACATCCTCGACCAGATAACTCTGTTTGATGCCTGCAATCTTATCAATCAGGGTCACATAGTCACTTACTTTGAAATTAAATGTTCCGTTGGCTCGAATCGGCATACCGCCCGGGAGCTGTGGTGTTGGAATTAATACTGGACTTTGCGTGCCCCAGCGCACGGTGAACTCTTTGGTATTTACAAACAATACTTCGACCCGCATGCCGCTGTTGAATCCGAATTTGAACCCTTTTAAGGTAGAAAGAAACGGAATGATCTCGGAATCGATATTAAACGATCCTTCGTCCTCGAAAATCCCTTCCACTTTACCGTTATTCAGGAAAATGGCGTCCTGACCCGAACGGATGATAAGTTTACTCCCCTTCTTGATCTCCCGGTTGCTCCATTTCCAAAATATCATGTCATCTCTGAACTCTTCCCATTCCACCACATTCGAAAATTGATTTCTGAAAAATCCCATACTCGTTTCCATCCCTTCTAATTAAAAAATCCGCATACTCCGTAGTGACTAGAACGAACCTCTACTTCCACTGTGTGAATGACCGCCTCGGGAGGTACCCCCGCCTCCTCCTCCGCCACCGTTGTTATTGTTCTTCTCTATTTTGCGCTTGGTGACGGTTGTACGGATATAACGATCCTGACGATCAATGACACTGGAATTGCTTGAATCCTCATAAGTCGCACGATTGACCGTGACACGTCCCCCAGAACGATAGGTCATCACACCAACAACAATACCGCCAAGAACCACAGATACTCCTAACTGAAACCAGCCGTTGAACAAAATGTTGTTCGGATTCACACCAGGTTCATACCCCATATATTTGTAAGAGAGCTCAATGTATTTCTCAAATGCGAGTTTATAATCCCCACTGGATAATTCAGAGGTAATTCGATTACGGATAGCATCAAGCCGCTGATCGTTCAAATATTCTTTTGCCTTATAAAATCCAGCCAGATACACTTCGCGATTATTCATATCCATCGTTAATATGACAGCATTGCCAAATTTCTTGTCGTACCCTAGCCCCTGCTTATCATAAAAATCTTCTGTTAAGAGCATAACATCCTGATTCTCAACATTATTTGTTGTATAGATAACAAAGTCCGTCTGCCGTTCCGCACCATACTGATTCGCAAGTAGATTCAATTCACTTTTCTCCTGCTCACTCAGCAGGTTGGCCTCATCGTAGATAAGGTTTTTGCTATCAGCTGCGGATGCCGATGACATGGAAATCGACGGTGCGACAAAGGTGATCATAAGTAAAATGAGCGTAGCCATCACGGCCAGAGGGGTTCTTTTTCTCATAAGAATCCACCTCCCATCATCCAGGAAACCAGCTTCAGTGACAGCAACGACACCGCAGATACTCCTGCGAACCAGCCGGCCACTTTGGCTTTGCTGATCGGCGGTTTACCGACCACTTTACCTGTCTGACCATTCATGGCAAAGGTATACTGTGCCCGATTATAGTCATAGTTGACCATCCACACCGGGAGCAGCACATAGTCTGCATTTTTGAGCGTAGTATCAATCTGTTTGTCCGTGTAGCTCACGCTGCTATAACCGGATACGGTTGAGGCAATATAAGAATCAATGTACGATCTCGTTTTATCCTTGGCCCGTGGAAAAAGTTCCTCGTCCGTATAACTATATTTTTCCGCAATGTACCCCGCCAGATACGGGGTCTTGAACAATTTCAGCTGATTATATGGAAAAGGCTCGAGCTTATCCATCAGTTCATCCTTCATTTTCTCCGACGCATCAATGGGCAGATTCACGTAATTCAACCGAATTCGGCGGTATATATCGAAATGCTGTGTTTCGGTGTAATGGTAGTCACCCTGGGTGTAGGATCTGACCTTGGTGCCACGACCATGCACTTCGATTTTGTTATGTAACTCATACAACCAGAACGGCACGTACATGCCGGTAATGCTCTGAATCCGATCGGCGGACATGAAACCACTTGGTGTTAACAGGCCGTTTTTGCACCACTTTTTGAAAGCCTGCTTGGCTTGATCCTTGTTGATCGAAAAGGGAATCACCATCGCGGGGGCCAGATTGCCCGTCAGCCGATCACTGAGTACAACCGCCGCACCGCAGAAACTGCATGTCGTCGCACTGGTCTCTGGCTCCGTGACAATGTCAGCTCCGCAGCTGTTACAGTGGTATTCTTTGACCTCATTTTCGGTGAATACTTGTCTCTTCAAGGGATCGGGGATCTGCTCTATGTTGTCCTGGCGGCCGCAGCTGGGACAGGATAGTGCACCTGACACACTGTCAAAGATCATACCACTGCCGCAGTTTGGACATTTATATTCAATAACCGGCATCTGCTCACCTCAATGTTAACGAAATATGATTCTAATTGACACTGTATAACTTCGCTGGCAGAACAACCTTCCGATCGCTCTTAAGGGCGAAGTGTTTGCTTCCGATGCAGCTTTCTTTCAGAAAGCTTTTAGCTCCGCTTCTTCAGCTTATTTCTGCTCTCTACGTTGTAGTGTACAAGTTAAACTCACTTCTTCAGCTTCTCCTGAATTGCTGCGAGTTCTTCCTCCGCACTTGGCGACGCATGTTCATTATTACCCGCATCCGCGTTCATGTCCCTCTCGAGCTGGGCAATTAATTCGTCCAGATCATCTTCCTGTGCCCCAGCGCGGAGTTCTGCCAAAGCCTCTGCTTCGTTCAACGCCTGGTTCGCTTTGTCTTCCATGGCCTTCAATGCAGATTCGGCTCTGCCCGCAGATGCATTCCGTTCGTTGGCCTGTTGCTGCGCCTTTGCATCTGCCATGCGACCTTTCAGTTCTGCATGCCGCGCCTCCAATTGCCCCAGATCTGCAACCAGTTTATCGTTCATATGCTTCATCATCTTGGCTTTGGCGGAAGCACGTTCATAGGCAGCCTGTAATTCGTTCAATTTGTCAGCCAGCTTCACTTTCTTCTCCAGAAAACCACGTGCCTTGTCTTCGTCTCCCGACTCCGCTGATTTCTCAGCGTACCGCTGCAATTTCTTGACCTCGGCGCTGCACTCATCCAATGCTCGCTTCGCCCGGCTCTCATCTGACAACACCGCTGTTGTCTCAGCCTTCACCTGACCCAGATCACTACTCAAGTTGCGCATATACTCATTCACGCTTTTCTCCGGGTCTTCCACCCGAGACAGCATATGATTCACATTGGCCTTCATCACGTCTCTAAACCTCGATAAGATTCCCATTACTTGTTCCTCCTCCGAAAAGTTCATATGTATACTATAATACATGAATACGCCCACATACGTTTCACATTTCACGTTGGCACGTGGAGTCCATACGATCCAAAGTCAGATAGTAATGGAGTAATAAAAGAAAAGACGAGCACCTATAGTGTCGCCTCATGACCTTGCATAAACACACAAAAACGTAAGTACTAACCCTTTGCCCGCATTCCACAAATCCTTACCTAATCTATGGCTCAACCGGAAGGCTCTCCACCGCTGTGAAAAACACATCCAACAGCTCAACGTTATACGTCGTGCGGACGTATTCTTCGATCTGGCCTAATCCTTCTTCCCTTTGATACTCCAGACATGGACGGCCCTCACTCCACAGCACCCTGCACGGGAACTTCCCGACAACATCCTTAATGATGTGATCCGGCTCAGCTACTTTATGAATGTCTCCCATATGAAATCTCCTCATTTCTCTATACTTATCGTGTGCAATTATGCATTAATTTTGAAATACGTAACGATTCGATTCAGTGTACTTCATCACATTCCACTCGGGAGAGTTATGAAGGCATATCACACAGGCATTTTGCAGACACAACCGTGTTGGTTCCCCCATAGGTGCCATTCCTTCGCAAGTTGGCTATAATAAGGGGATCAAAGTTTTCTATAAAGGCAGGAAAAATATGCGTACACGAGTTCACTTTATTGCTCCCTACGAATCGATGATTCCTATCATACAAGAGTGCATTCCTCGTTTTCCCCAGTTAGCCATTCAGACGGACGTGGGCGATTTGGCGAACGGTGTGGAATTAGCAACTCTAGCAGAGAAAAACGGTGCAGAGATTATCATCAGCCGCGGTGGAACCGCCCAATTGATTAAAAAAGCAGTGACTATTCCCGTCATTGATGTGCAGTTATCGGGCTATGATATGATTCGTTCACTTACCCTGGCAAGCCAGTTTAACGGCCAAACAGCCATTGTTGGCTTCTCCAACATCACCTCTGGTGCACAATCGATTATTGATCTGATGGATCTGCCCCTCAAGGTCTATACCATACATAGCTCGGAAGATGTGGCACGATTGCTCCTGGAGTTGAAGGCTTCCGGGTACCGACAGATTGTTGGAGATGTGATCACCGTCAACACCGCGAAGACCTATGGTCTGGAGGGATTATTAATCCAATCTGGCCAGGAATCCATCCTTAGAGCGATGGAGGATGCACAGCTGGTCTACCGTTATTTGAGCAAAAATCATGCGATATCGATCATCCTGAATGACCTGGTTACACGGGAACATCCCAATTTACTTATTTTAAATGAACGGAATGAAGTTGTATTCGAGAACCTGACTGATTTTGAGAAAAATCCGCTGACCGATAATCACATATATCTGACAAATACCAGTCTGGAATTCCATCAATCCCACATCCAAAATGTGTTCATGGTGGACGATTACCAGCTCACGGTTAACGCCTATGAAACGACCCTGGACAATAAGAACTACAAGGTATATATGCTGGAAAAAGGACAACCCTATGCCTTTGCACAATTCGGCATAACAACGTTTACGGACGCATCGATGGAGCCTATCGTTGCCGAATCCCCTGCCATGCAGGCGGTATTACAGAACATTCGAGCACTTTACGAGAATCATGAACCGATCTATCTGCTAGGTGAAGCGGATTCCGGTAAATCTTTTCTGGTCAAACATATTCATCAGATGTACTCCGGTGGTGGACTGTTATTACAGATGGATCTCACGCAAGTTCCGCCCGGTCATTTGCACAAGATACCACTCGCCAAGGTTAGAAATGTAGAGATTAACCACATGGAAACACGTATGGAAGATCCGGAGTTGCTCGCCTTTATCCAGAGTTGCCTTCAAAATCAGATTGGGGTGTTTATACTCGGGGAACAGATATTGAACCCGCAGTGGTCACTCGATCTGGAGCTTAATACAATCATGATGCCAAATCTTGCGGATAGACCAGAGGATCTGGCTCCATTGATGCAGCATTTCCTTACAGGTTACTACCACAAATACGGAACTACTGCGGTCAGAATAAAAGAAGATGCTCTACAGCTGATCCAAGATCAGATCACACATATGAATGTCAACCAGCTGAAACATCTGATCAAGCAGGCTGCACTCAATGAACAGGAGTATGTAATAACCACCGCTACCTTATCCCGCTTGCTGGATCAGCAACCTTCTTCAAGCCCAATGAAGTTGAACGGTACGCTGAAGGAGATTGAGAAGGAAGTTATTCTGTTTGTGCTTCAGGAGGAAAATAACAATCAATCGAAGGCCGCAGAGCGTCTGGGGATTAACCGGGCCACATTATGGCGTAAACTTAAAGATTAACTTTAAGTTTGCGTCTTTTTTATTGCTTTTATGTGTTGCATTTTTAAACAGTTAACCAAGTATTTAAAATTTACAATAATTTATTGTTGCTATATTAAACGATATGGGATAATATAATCCCTGCAAGCGCTTCATAAAAACGATTACTTCATAAGGAGCTACTACTATGAACATTAAAGCAACTTTAGATCGCATCCCTGGCGGTATGATGGTCGTTCCCCTGTTACTTGGTGCAACCATCAATACATTCTTCCCAAATGCCCTGCGCATTGGCGGATTCACGGAAGCCCTTTTTGTCAACAGTGCCAGTACTTTGATTGCCCTGTTCCTGTTTATTGCGGGTACACAGATTACGTTTAAAACAGCAGGTTCCTCTGTCGGCAAAGGTTTGACCTTGCTTACGTTCAAATGGGGGATTGGTGCAGCCCTTGGTTTTATCGCTATTTTGTTCGCGGATTCAAACGGGTTATTTCTCGGTCTTGCCCCGCTTGCCATTATTGCTGCAATGACTAACTCCAACGGAGGTTTGTACATTGCTCTCGCCGGCCAATACGGGAAAGAAGACGACAAAGCAGCCTACCCTTTCCTGGCACTCAGTGATGGTCCTTTCCTGACCATGGTAGCGCTCTCCGTCTTTGGTGCGATGGGTTTTGCGAACGGTATGTTTTCCCCTATGGCCTTTGTCGCAGTATTGCTTCCGCTCATCGTTGGTGTCATTATTGGTAATCTGGACCGCAATCTGGCGGAATGGCTGCATAAAGGCAGCGACAAACTTGTTCCGTTCTTTGCATTTGCTCTGGGTATGAACATTAGCTTCTCCTCCATCATTCAAGGTGGTCTTAGCGGAATTTTACTGGGTGTGTTAACCGTGTTATTAACGGGCGGAATCGGTTTCCTGCTCTTTAAAGCCATCGGCTGGAACCCCATCGTGGGTGCTTCCGAAGGATCAACTGCCGGGAATGCCGTAGGTACACCTGCTGCCATCGTGGCTGCTAATGCTTCATTTGGCCCGATTGCCGAGATTGCTACGGTGCAAATTGCAGCGAGCGTTGTAACAACAGCCATCCTGTTGCCGATCTTCATCGGGTTCCTCTCCAAACGACTGGAGAAATCAGGTGGAGTCGAGAAATACAATCAACGACCAACCACATAAATGGGTATCACATGATTTAATTTGCTTAAGCTGTGCTTAATGGATGATCTGAACGGACTTTTTATTAAATTGTGCTTACAAGGAGGGATGACTGCATGAAATTAGCCATTATTGCAGATGATTTGACCGGTGCCAATGACAGCGGGGTGCAGCTTGCCCGTCATGGCTTGAAGACCAGTGTTCTTTTTAATATGGATGAAGGCCCTCTTACACGTTACGATGCCGTCGTCTTTGATACAGATAGTCGTTCCATATCCCCGCAGGAAGCGTATGACCGTGTATATCGGGCTGCTGAATTGCTGACGAACAACGGATTTAAGACGATTTTCAAAAAAATGGACTCCACCATGCGCGGTAATATCGGCATCGAGATTGATGCTGTATATGATGTCGTAAAGCCGGACTTTATGATGATTGCCCCGGGTTATCCAAAAAATAACCGGACGATATTGGAAGGAATTCATTACCTGAACGGCGTTCCGCTGGCAGATACTGAAATTGCCCATGATCCGAAGACACCTGTAACGATTTCCTACCTTCCCGACTTGTTGAAACAACAGACCAAGTATGAAGTTGGCGAGATCACCGTCGCCGATCTGGAAGCCGGACAGAATCATATTCGCACCAAGCTAGAACAGTTGAAAACAAATAACATCCCTTATGTAATGGTGGACTCCACCGAAGAAAGACATCTGGAACTGATTCTGCAGATGACTCGCGAGTTGGAGTATACCTTTACTTGGGCAGGTTCGGCGGGTATTGCCAATTACCTCCCCGCACATTACGAGTTGGAATCCAGGGCTGCGTCACTTGATATCCCGGAGAATTCCGGTCCAATCCTAACAGTGGTAGGCAGCGTGAACAAAAACTCACGTGAGCAGCTGCATCGCTTGATGCGCAACTCCCGCGTAGCTTCAGTCTCCTTCCATTCTTTCAAAGCGGTATCCGCAACCGCAGACCGCGCGGAAGAGATGGAACGTGTCTATAAGGAGGTCCGAGACAAAGCGCTGGAAGGACAAGATGTTGTTCTCTACTCCACCGCTGAACAGGTGGATATCGAACTCGCACGGGCAACGGGCGAAGTTCGTGGTCTCAATCACACGGAAGTCAGCAACGAGATTGTACTTGCGATGGGTGAGATCTGTGCCAGACTGCTGGAAGAGGGACTTTTCAAAGGGGTATCCATGACCGGCGGTGATACAGCTAAACAAATCTGTCTGAAATGGAATATTAGCGGCTTCGAGTTGCTGGATGAGCTTGAAATCGGCGTGCCGATCTCCAAGTTTATCGGGATTGATGATCTGCATGTGATTACCAAAGCAGGCGGATTCGGCAAACCGGATGTCTTTATTCATGCGATTCAAAAATTAAAAGGGGGTATTCTCGTATGAAACCTACAGTTGGAATTACAATGGGCGACGCAGCAGGTATTGGACCGGAGATTATTATGAAAGCACTGGGTCATCAAGAGATGTACGATCAGTGCAATCCACTCGTTATCGGTGATGCAAAGATTCTGGAGCGTGTATTGCCAGTCATCGGCTCAATTCTGAACGTCAACGCGATTCAAGAGCCTTCCGAAGCCAAGTATGAATTCGGTACTGTGGATGTGATTGATCTGAACCTCGTTCCTGCGGATCTGGAATACGGTAAAGTATCTGCCGTGGCTGGGGATGCAGCATTCCAGTTTCTCGCCAAAGCCATTGATCTTGCCAAAAAACAGCAGATTCACTCCATCTGCACCGCGCCTTTGAACAAAGAAGCTCTGCATCAGGGCGGGCACCTATATCCGGGGCACACCGAGATTCTGGCAGACCTGACGGATACACAAGACTTCTCGATGATGCTAACCACGCCGAATCTGCGCGTTATTCACCTGACAACACACATGGGTCTGATCGATGCCATTGCGAGTATTAACCCGGAAAGAACCTACACCGTCGTGAAGCTTGCTCATGATACGTTGAAAAAAGCAGGCTTTGAGAATCCGCGCGTTGCCGTATGCGGAATCAATCCTCATGCCGGAGAGAACGGCTTGTTCGGTAATGGTGAAGAAGAAGAGAAACTGCAGCCCGGCATCGAACGTGCACAGCAGGAAGGCATTAACGTTGTTGGTCCACTCCCGGCGGACACACTCTTCTTCCGCGCTGGTCGCGGTGACTTCGATATCGTTGTTGCCTGCTACCACGACCAAGGCCATGCACCGATCAAGGTAATGGGTATCGAGGAAGGCGTGAACATCACCGTTGGTCTGAAAGGTGGCATCATCCGTACGTCTGTCGACCACGGTACAGCCTTTGATATTGCCGGAAAAAATATCGCCGATGATAAAAGTATGCTGGCTGCCATCCGCTCTGCCATTGAGCTGGCGCCAAAGGATCAAGTTTAAGAGTAGCCGTTATACGGGGCACAAGAGTAGTTCTGGTTGTGCCACCATCACTAGGTAGACGTAATCTATATAATAGAAGGAAAAAGGCAATCCCTTTGTAACTTAGAGGGTTTGCCTTTTTGTATATCTCCATATATCTGTGGCTGTTGCCATTCATGCAGCACCGCTCCACTGACATCCCCAGATCATCTCTGTCTTCTGTCAGCGCTCAGGCCTACCCAAAGATATCACTTCACGTTCGCACTGTGAATGTCTGCTACGGCGATATGCACTTGGTGACATTCCGTTCTGTTTGTTGAAGATGCGATTGAACTGGGAAAAGCTTGTGAACCCACACTGTGCAGCAATATCTGTGATTTTCTCACTCGAATTCAGCAGCAATTGCTGGGCATTCCGAATACGGGTCATCTGCACATACTCCGTGAAGGTGAAGCCTGTAACCTTATTGAATTGGCGAGACAAGTGATGGGCACTTACATAAAAACGCTTGGATACCTCGTCCAAAGATAAATCCTGCTGATAATGGCTGTGAATATAAGAGGCAATGGCATACATGCGCCTGGACATCGTTGATCCAGTCTCTTCACGCACATACCCGTTCTCTGGTGAGTAACGATGAAGAGCACAGAGAAACTCCACGAACTTGCTATGAATCATTACCGATTGAAGTGCAGAAGGCTGCTGCGATATAGCAAAAATATCATTGATCGGCGCGAGGACTTCCTTTCGTCTTTCTTCTGTAAATCGGAATATCGGGATGGGTTCATCAAAAATCGAAAATAGCTCATTGTAATCGCTCTCAAGACCAGGTGTATTGCGTGGTATGGCAAAGGTGATCATCAATCGTTTCGGTGGGGCGCCCTTCGGATATTGCGTCTTGTGTAGTAAGGAAGGCCGCAACAGAACGATATCATAAGGTTGAATCTCGTACAAACTGCCTTCAATGATGTGGGCAGCCGTGCGATCCAGAAGAATACAGATTTCATAGAAATCATGGAAATGCTGAAACTCCATATTTAGATCATGAGAACGCTCGTCATAATCCAGATGATAAAAGAGCGAATCTCCAGGCTGGTTCACATGGACCGCATATCCCTGCTCGTATGCCAAAACCGATTGTGTCATGAACATGCCCCCATCCTGGTTCTAATGAGTTTATTTTAGCATGAAATGCAATAAAAAGACGTTGTTTTCAGCATACAATACGTAGTTTCGGCCATTTCTCTTTTGTTATGATAAAGTTGATATGTTAGCGCTTGCAGTATTCTCGCTCCAACAACGACCACAGCCTGTACTTACTACAAACCAAGGTGGGAAACCAACATGAAAATGAATTCCTTGTATACTCGAATCCATACCATTGTTAAACACTTGGAACGTGCACGACTAACCTCAAAGACATATATCCCTGAGCTTTATCATAAAGAAAGTGGTTACCACTCCTGGGAACTGGTGCATGAGGACCCTTCCTCCTGGAACGTATTCCGTAAAGGTGATGGCTGGGGCGGCAAAGACGTACACAGTTGCTTCAAAACCCGCATTCAAATCCCGGATCATCTGGAAGGAAAAAAGGTCGTTTGTGCCATCGTCACTGGCGCTGATGACATCTGGAATTACGATAATCCGCAATTTCTGGCATTCCTCAATGGGGAATTGATCTGCGGTCTGGATGTGAACCATACGGAGATCGACCTGACACCCGCTGCGGCAAAAGGTGATGAATTCGAACTGGCATTATATGCATATTGCAGTACTTCTGCCGCGGATGTTTTTCTGAATGTATATATTGCCGAGCATCATCAGCAAGTCTCCGATTTATATTACGATCTCAAGGCTGCGCTGGATGCTGCGGATCTGCTGCGTGAGGATGATCTGGAGCGGCTGAAGTTGGTCGAACATCTGAATAAAGCCGTGAATCTGCTGGATTTGCGTCAGGAGAACAGCGCAGAATTCCATGCGTCGGTACTGGAAGCACGCCGATATCTGCAAGATCATGTCTATGGTGATATCCGCCCTGCTGATGATCACATCCCTACCGTGCACTGTATCGGACACACGCATATCGATGTGGCATGGCTGTGGACATTGGATCAGACTCGGGAGAAGGTCATTCGCAGCTTTGCGAGTGTACTCTACTTGATGGACAAGTTCCCAGAGTATACCTTCATGTCCTCTCAGCCCCAGCTGTATGCATACCTGAAAGCAGACTACCCATCCCTATATGAGAAAATCAAGGAAAAGGTGGCCGAAGGCCGCTGGGAAGCGGAAGGTTCGATGTGGCTGGAGGCCGATTGTAACCTGATTTCGGGTGAGTCCATGATCCGTCAGATTATCTACGGCAAACGTTTCTTCAAGGAAGAGTTCGGTGTGGAGAACCGTGTGCTCTGGTTGCCGGATGTATTTGGTTATAGTGCAGCGATGCCGCAGATTATGCGCAAGAGCGGCATTGATTATTTTATGACAACCAAAATTGCCTGGAATGATACAAACCAGATTCCGAACGATACGATGTACTGGAGAGGAATCGACGGATCAGAGGTCCTGACCCATTTCATCACAGCCACAGACTATGACAAACATCCCGATTTTAGGCAGCGC
Organism: Paenibacillus sp. FSL K6-2393; assembly: GCF_038002545.1. NCBI lineage: Bacteria > Bacillati > Bacillota > Bacilli > Caryophanales > Paenibacillaceae > Paenibacillus > Paenibacillus sp. FSL K6-2393. The sequence continues at coordinate 220,539 of NZ_JBBOCU010000002.1, read as the reverse complement.
CGATTTGAAACGACCTATAATGGACGGTTTAATGCTTCGCAAGTAAAAGGTACGTGGCAGCGATACCAGAACAAAAACATCAATGCAGATGTCCTGCAATGTTTCGGATTCGGGGATGGCGGCGGCGGACCAACCGAGGAGATGCTGGAGCATGGCAGACGACTTGATGTCGGATTGCCGGGTGTACCTGCGGTGAAACGTACCTTTGTACGCGAGTTTTTCGAGAAGCTGGAGCAAAATCTGGCGGATGTTCCTTCCGTTCCCCGCTGGTCAGGTGAGCTGTATCTGGAGTATCACCGGGGTACCTACACTTCCATGGCGCGTAACAAACGGTACAACCGTCATAGCGAATTTGCGCTGGCTGATGCCGAGCTGTATGCCATGATTCATCGTCAGGCGAATGCACAGGCGGCCTACCCAACCGATGCACTGGAGCATGCATGGAAGCTGACGATGCTGAACCAGTTCCATGATATTCTCCCGGGCAGCTCCATTGAGCAGGTATATGTGGATTCCCAGGAGCAATATGAAGAAGTCCTGCGTGTCACGGATGAGCTGAAAGACAGCGCGCTGAACGGCATTGCAAGCCGAATTACATCTGATGGCGAAGCCATTGTGGTATTTAACACCACCGGATTTGTACGGACGGATGTGGTTGAACTGCCTGCTTTTGCAAGAAAAGTAACCGTCTACGATGGAGATCGCCCTGTACCAAGCCAGCGGACTCCCGAAGGCGGACTTATATTCCTTGCAGAGAACGTGCCTGCATCCGGGTATAAATCTTTCCGAATCACACCGGATCTCACAGACGAGCTTGTCGCGGGAGTTTCGGTTGCACAGTGGGAAGCTGATCGGCGCCATATCCATACACCTTGGTACGATATTCACCTGAATGAAAGTGCCGAGTTCGCATCCGTATGGGACAAGCTGGAGGGTCGTGAGCTGCTTCAGTCTGGCAAGCGTGGTAACGTGCTGCAAGTGTTCGAGGATCGACCTGCGGAATACGAGGCATGGAACATTGACGATTATTATGAACAGCATATGTGGGAGATTAATGATCTGCAGTCATTGGAGTGGGTTGAAAGCGGGCCGGTACGTTCCGTGCTTCAAGTGAAGCGACAGTTCCTGGACTCGATCATTGAGCAGACAATCATCTTCTACGCGCATACGCGCCGGATTGATTTCCGTACGTTTGTGGACTGGAAGCAGGAGCATTTGCTGCTGAAAGCCGCTTTCCCGCTTGATATTTGGAGTGAGAAAGCAGTCTACGAAATCCAGTACGGCAACGTTGAGCGTGCTACCCACCGTAATACGAGCTGGGATCAAGCCCGGTTTGAAGTATGCGGGCAGAAGTGGGCCGATCTGGCGGAGAACGGGTACGGTGCTGCTCTGCTGAACGACTGCAAATACGGATATGATATTCATAACTCGGTGATGCGACTATCACTGATCAAGAGCGCAACGTACCCGAATGAAAATGCCGACAAAGAGCAGCACGTATTCACCTACGCCCTCTATCCGCATCAGGGCGACTTCCGTGAAGGACGTGTCATCCAAGCCGCTTATGATCTCAACCGTCCTCTGGTTGCTCGTGAGATTGCATCGCAAACCGGCACGTTGCCTGGGTTGTGGTCACTCGCATCAGTCGATCAGGATAATGTCGTGCTGGAGGTTATTAAAAAAGCCGAGAACAACGATGATATGATCATCCGTCTCTATGAAGCACACGGCCGTCGCAGCCGTGCTTCCCTGCAATTGCCTGAAGGAGCAGGTGCTACGGCGTACGCTTGTGATTTGCTCGAGAATAACGAAGCGGAATGCGCCGTGGAAAATGGTCGGATTTCTTTTGATATCAAACCTTATGAGATTCTGACCTTCCGTATCCCTGCGGAACAGTAAACAGAAATTACGCAACATGAAAAACTGCAACATTGCTTAATATGCTTCAACAACAAAGGGCTGCCTCCTGTCATATCTGACATGAGAGCAGCCCTTCATTTGTCGTTCTTTAAAATTCTTCGTACTCGCTTGGGTCCTGATCCCACAAACGTCCATCCGGACGATTAAATGCAGAGATGACCTGCATCTCTTCTGTGCTCAACTCAAAATCGAATATATCGATATTTTCCTGCTGATGCTGCAAGGAGCCGGCTTTCGGAATGGGAATGGAACCCAGCTGAACATGCCAGCGCAGAATGATCTGGGTTGGCGTTTTGCCATGCGTTTCCGCAATCCGAAGAATGTTCTCATCCTTCAGAATATCCTGTACGGCATCATTGCCACGTCCAATCGGACTCCAGGATTCGTTCACGATGCCATGCTTCGTATCCTGTTCCCGCTGATCGGCTTGGTCAAAGAACGGATGCAGCTCAATCTGATTCAGACTCGGCGCTATCCCCGTTTCCTTGATCAGGCGTTCATTGTGCTCAGGCAGGAAGTTGCTCACTCCAATGGATCGGATATATCCACGCTTTTTGGCTTCGATTAGCGCTTGCCATGCCTCGACATACATGTCCTTCTTCGGATTGGGCCAGTGAATCAGATACAGGTCGTAATAATCCAGATCCGCTCTATACAGGGATTCCTGGATCGCCACAAGTGCTTTATCATGAGCATGATAACGCCCCGGCAGCTTAGAGGAAATGAGCAGATCTTCTCTGGCGATGGAGCTTTGCTTGATTGCTCTGCCCACGGTTGCCTCATTCTCATAGTTATACGCCGTATCAATTAATCGATAACCCGCATCCATTGCGGACGCGATCGATTTAACGCCTTCTTCACCTTTTAAACTATAGGTACCAAATCCAATTGCCGGTACTTTCAAGCCATCGTTCAATGTGTATCCAGGGATTGTATGATTCATGTGGGAACTCTCCTTTGTGAAAGGTCTGCTTCCTATTTTAATGCGACAAAATGACATGTGCTCTCGGTTATCTCTAACCTTTCCTCAAGCGCTTGAATCAATTGTACACCATCATCGAGAATCCCTTCGACCTCTCGCTCTGTTCACACGGTAAGTCAACCTCTCTAATAAGAGGAAAGTCGCCTCTTCATTCAAGGGAAGAGATAGTCGTGGCTGATAAAGGTCGATTGCCCAAAAATTCTTTGATGGCAGCAGCCGCCCGCTTATACCCGCCAGCATCACGCAGTGTGTTCCCAATCACTCCTGCATGTTCCCTGTAGGAATCATTGCTGAGCACCTCTAACACCGCGGTTCTCAGTATGTCAGGCGTCAGGTTATTTTTATCCAAGATTACTCCCGCGCCCAACTCCTGTATCCGGCCTGCTACACGAGGCTGATCCGAGGTTAACGGGAGCATGATCAACGGTACATTGTAATACAAAGCCTCACTTGCACTGTTCATGCCTGCATGTGTCAGGAAAGCATCTACACACTGCAACACTTCCAGTTGGGGGACATAGGGCCTGATGATAAAATTATCAGGAATGAGCTCAGCAATGGGCTCCAAATCGGTATTCTTCCCAGAAGACAAAATAAACTGCACAGGCAAATCACGAAAGGCCGTAAAGCAAAGCTTATAAAACTCGAGATCTTTATTTAAAATGGTTCCCATCGAAATATAAACGACCTGCTTATAAAGAGCATGCAGAGATTCATTTGCAAAAGCTGGCGCATCCTTACGAGGAATAATGGACGGGCCAGTGAACACAAAGCTGTCGTCCAGCTTGTCCCCCATGGGTTGAAAATAGCGGCTTGTATAGACAATCTTCAGTTGTCCTGGATGCCCTGAAAGTTCCGCCAGAGAAGGCGCAGCCACATTGAACCGGGAAGCTAATTGTTGAGACATTTCCATAATGCCGTTATATAGCTCCTGGACCTCCTCATTGTCATCCTTCAGATTATGACTACCTGACCCGAGAGGCTCTACAAAAACAAAGGTACTGGTCGAGCAGATCGTGGGTATCCCCAGCTTTTCGCCCAAAATTTGTCCGCCCCAGCCGATTAAGGAGTCAAAAATAATATAATCGTAGGTTTCATTTTCGATCAGATTCAGAACATCCGGAATAAACCGTTGAATTATTTTTTTCAAAATCATATATAAGAATTGGTACGGATGCTTGATTTCAAATGGCTTCATATTGGGGTTGTTGAGCAGGGTTGCCTCGTTGAAGGAGTAAGCTTTAAATTGAGCACCTAACGCTTCAATCTTCGTCCGGTATTTTTCAGTACAACAATAGACGACCTCATCTCCGCTCTCTATCAACTCCTTGATTAACCCGAGCGACGGATTGATATGCCCTTCTGCAGGCATCATCACAACTAACACACGTGCCACGAAGCTCACCTCCATCAAATTTTCCAATAATCAAAGCGGTACATTGTATATCCATATGATTGAGAAGATAAAGAAAAAATAGAATATGGAAATCAAACCCATATAAACATACTATAAATAATTTCCATTTTTGTAAATAGTAAATATGTCACTTTTTAAATAAAAAAAGCACCTTTACGGTGCTTCGGATCTCAATATCCGCTCGAATATTGTTTGTTTTCTTTCAGTTGCACAATGTCATGTCCGGTTGGATTCTGGAAGGCCCGCAGTCCAAATGTTGGCGCCACCGCGAAGATATGGTCAAAGATATCCGCCTGAACGTTCTCGTATACCCCCCAGTTGATATCATTGCTGAATGCATAGATTTCCAGAGGCAGCCCGCGATCTTCCGGTGCTAATTGGCGCACAATCATCGTCATATCTTTATTGATTTTTGGATGATTCCTCAAATATTGATGGATATACTCCCGGAATACACCGACGTTTGTCAGTTGTCTGCCGTTCACGTTGCTTTCGGTATTCACCTCGTGCTCCATGTTGTATGCTTGAATTTCCCTTAATTTTGCCGTGACATAATCAGTCAGGTAGTGGATTTTCTCAAATTCAGCCACCATCTCTTCCGTACAAAAACGGATACTGCTGATATCAATATAGATACTCCGCTTAATCCTTCTGCCGCCGGATACCTGCATGCCTCTCCAGTTACGGAACGAGTCCGAAATGAGGGCGTAGCTTGGAATCATCGTAATGGTTTTATCAAAATTCATAACTTTTACCGTATTCAAAGTAATGTCGATGACGTCACCGTCCGCATTATACTTTGGCATCTCGATCCAGTCACCGACACGCACCATATCGTTCGACGATAGCTGTACCCCGGCCACGAGACCCAGAATCGAGTCTTTGAATACGAGCATTAATACGGCCGATAACGCCCCAAGTCCACTGAGGATAATGAGCGGGTTCTGTCCGATCAGGCTGGAGATGACGATAATCCCCCCGATAATGAATAGGACAATCTTGGCTACCTGAATGTAACTCTTGATTGGGCGAATCTTCGACACCTCATAGGTACGATAGATATCATCGAACACATTCAGCAGAGCATTCAGAACCGTAATCATGATAACAATCATGTAGGTCATAGCTGATTTTTCAATCAAAGCCTGATAAGGCGGGAAAATATAAGCAGAATAATAGATAATAATGGCCGGTACGAGATGTGAAAGCTTCTGAAATAAATTTTTCTGCACCACGATGTGGCCCCACTTGAAACGATTGTTACTCACGATACGATGCACCGTCTTCAGTACCACTCGCTTGGCAATAACATTCGCCAGTACCGAGATTAGCGCGATAAAAATAATCATAATCACATTCGAAAGGTATCCAATGGAGGGTTCACTCATGCCGATTTCTTCTAGTTGATTTCTGATAAAATCCATTGTTTCCTCCTGACATAATCTAGTTTAGCCTATTATTATAAAGTAGTTTGAGAGGGCAAGCAAAGTTTGTGCTCCCGCTCCGTTCTTCCTATGCATTATATATATTAAAAAAGGACCCTGTCATTCAAAGAATGATGGGTCCCACTTGATTATGTCGTCTTTATATCATGCTCACGAGAAATGTCTAACAACTCACTCACCGTCACCAAACGGTACCCTTCCGCGACCAGCTCATCCACCAGCACACGAACTGCCTCCACCGTCTGGGAACGATCCCCGTACCCGTCATGGAATATGAGCACGCTGCCAGGTTTCACCGCCGACCGGGTATGCTCCAGGATGTGTTCAATACCGGGATTGTCCCAATCCTTCGCATCGCCGTTGACCGCACCGATCGTGCGATATCCACGCTCCGCTGCCAGAGACAGTATATCATCGTTTACGCCAAAATACGGCGGTCGGAAGCTGCGGGCAGGTTGCCCCGTAACTTTTTGAACAAGACGTTCTGCACGTTGCAGCTCCTCCCCGGCTTCCTCCAGCGTCAACTTGGTCAGATCTGGATGCGTGTACGTATGGTTGGCGATCTCATGCCCTTCACGGTGCACCTCCGCCGCAATCTCCGGGTGGTTCTCCATCTCTTGGCCAATCATGAAAAACGTTGCCTGCCCACCGGCACGGCGGAAAATCTCAAGCACTTGAGGTGTATACACCGGATGCGGTCCATCATCAAATGTGAACGCCACAACCTTTTCCCGAACAGACTCCTGCTCTACCATCGCGATATTGACCATAAATAATGACCCCTCTCTGCAACTGACTGGCTACATACCCCTTATTATTCCATGTCTATACGCCGCGGTCCAGTCCAGAGATCACACCTTGCGAAATCCCGAATCAAGCCGATATCTACCAGAAAGAGAGTACAGCGAGCAAGCATCGAGCCTTCTACCGCCACGCCCCCCAGTCCAGCCTCCAGCTAACCCTTGATTGCACCTGCGATCATGCTCTTCTGCACCTGTTTGTTCAGCAGCAGATAGATGACCACCGTTGGCACCGTCGTAATCATCAGTCCAGCACCAATGATACCCCATTGCGTAATGTACGTTCCCACCATCGACATCATACCCACCGTCAATGTCTGGTAAGCCGTGTTATTGATAAACGTGACCGCAAACATCAGCTCATTCCAGCAGGACAGAAATGTGAAGATCGCTACAGTTGATATGGCCGGACGCACAAGCGGCAGGATAATGGAGAAAAACGTCCGGTATATGCCGCAGCCGTCGATAACCGCCGACTCCTCCATCTCTCTCGGGATACCTTTGAAAAAACTGCCCAGAATGAACACCGCCATCGGAATGCCAAATGCCACATAGGGAATGATCAGTGACCAGTAGCTGTTGAGCAGGCTCAGATTCTTCAAAATAATAAATAATGGCAGCAGTGCCGCATGAATCGGCACCATCATGCCCAGCAAAATGATCGTCATCGTGAACCCGCTGAGCTTCCAGTTCATTCTCGTGATTGCGTATCCCGTCATGGAGGACAAGATCAGTACCAAGACAATGGAGGCCGCAGTAACGAGCACACTATTCATAAAATAGGTCAGCACATGGCCGTCGGACATTGCTTTGGTGTAGTTGCTCCACAGAAATGCTTTGGGCAGCCCGGCTACATCACCGCTGAAAATCTCACTGTTATCCTTCAGGGAAAACAGCGCCAGCCAGATAAGCGGGTAGATCTGCACAATCGCAACGAGGATCAGAAACGCTTGCAGAAACACTTTCCCGATCGATCCGGAGATGGACCTCGGCTTGGGCTTTTTTTGCAACATGACTTCTACGGTACTCATGCCTTATGCCTCCCTCTACTCCGTTTTGAACAATGAATTAATGAGGATCGTACACACCAGACACTCCACAATGATAAAGACCGAGATCGCACTCCCATATCCGTACCGAAACGTATCAAAAATGGTAGCGTACATCAGTGTGCTCGGCACTTCAGTGGTGTAGAACGGTCCGCCTCCCGTCAGCACATAGATCAGGTCAAACACCTTGAATGCACCGATGACTGAAAAAACAAGGCTTACCTTCAGAATCGGCTTCATCAGCGGGATCATAATGGACCACGCCGTCCGAATACGGGAAGCACCATCCATTCGAGCAGCTTCGAGCACATCCTGAGACACGGACTTTGCTCCTGCATACATCAGCAGCATGTGATACCCTACGTACTGCCACAAGGTCGGAATAAACGATGCCGCCAGCGCGGTGTCCTTCTGCCCCAGCCAGTCCTGTGCCAGGCTGGATAAGCCGATACTTTGCAGCAGCACGTTCAGCAGGCCATAATCGGCATTGTAGATTTTTGACCACAACTGGGCAATAACCACCGTTGAGATCAACACCGGGATGAAATACACGGTCCGGTAGAACCCTTCCCCCTTGACGTTGGACGCCAGAATCAGTGCGAGCACCAGCGAGATCGGCAGTTGAATGAACACCGAAGCACCCGCGAATAACAGGGAGTTTTTGATCGAATTCAGCACACGGGTATCTTTAAACATCTCTACATAGTTGTCCAGGCCGATAAATGTACCCCTGCCCACGCCGTTCCAGTCCAGCAGACTGTAATAACTGGAGACAAAGATCGGAATAAGCACAATGCCGCAGAACAGAAGCAGCGTCGGCAGTACAAAGACGGCTATCGTGCCTTTATTGGAAAATACAGAGTTCATTGTTGTTCTCCTCTCAAAGGCGTGACCGGGATATGCCGGACCACGCCTTGTTTGGGTTCATCTTCATGGTTAGAAGCGGTAGCATTGCAAGGTCACAAGGTCTATGCGCAAGATATTCACAGGTAATTTGCAAAGACTTGTAGTGTAAGGACCTAGGGCCTGTAAGCATTTAAGCTTGTAAGCTTGCACGCACGTATACCGCCTACCTGTTTTCTATAGACTTAGCTCTGTTGGTTTGAGCTGTGCCATCTGTTTGCAGAACTCCTCCGGTGTTACATCGCCTGCAAGCAGCTGGGCAATCAGGTTTTTGTGCGCTTCGGCAGACTCCGCAGGCAGAATGTTATCCCACCAGGCGATGAATGAGGTCGCCGTTTTCATAATATCTGCCGCAGACAGATCAAGGGAGGACAGGCTGGATGTGTCGAGTGCATCGGTTTTCCAGCTTGGCAGACCCGCTCCAGCCAGAAAACCTTGTGTACCAAGCTGCTCACTCAGATACATGAGGAATTCCACGGCTTCCTTCGGATGTTTGGTATTCTGGTTGATGTAGAAACCATCGACGGCTCCGCCGAAGATTTCGGTATTTGTGCCTTTGCCATCTTCAAATACCGGGAACGGAATCACTTTCACTTTGCCTTTGACTGCGGAGGACGGGTCCTCAATTCCTGCATTCACCCAGTTGGCCTGGAACATCATTGCCCCGTTACCTGCATTAAATGCCCCAAGCATCTCGTCATAGCTCATGCTGAACATGCTGCTGTTGAACGCTCCTGCTCGTGCAAGCTGCTGCATTTTGGTCGCGGCGGCAACAAAGTCGGGCGAATTCCACTTTGACGAATCTTTAAAAGCTTCCATCACCGCAGTATTGCCTGCCTGACGCATCGCAATAATGTCGTACCAGTACATGCCTGGCCAGCGATCCTTTTCCCCAATCACAGCCGGGGTGATTCCTGCCGCTTTCAGCTTGGTGACTGCATCCAACAGTTCGTTATATGTGGTCGGAATCTTGGCACCCGCCTGCTCGAACAATTCCGTATTCACGTAAAGGTTGGCGATATGGGTATACACGGGCAATGTGTAGATTTTGCCGTCCATATTGATGGCCTCCGCCATACCCGGCCCCATTCGTTCTTTGATATCGTCCGTCAGGTAACTTGAGATTTCCAGCACATTGCCGGATTTGATGTACGGCTGCATGAAGCTGCCGCCACCCATGCCATAGAACAGGTCTGGCGCTTCACCAGCTGCAATCGATGTTTTGACTTTGGTTTTGTACTGTTCTCCTGTCGTGCCCGTACGTTCAACCTGAATGTCCGGATGCTCGCTGTTCCATTTCTCAACAATCTCGGGCAGTAACTTGGCCGAAGGATCGGTATTGCCGACCGATTGATCCCACAGCGTCAGCTTGATCTTGCCGTTACTTTCCCCCTGTGCTCCGCCGGACGAACCGGATGAACATGCCGCCAGACTGCCTACAATGCCCAGAGTCAGAATTAGACTTGCTGATTTTTTTAATAGCGCTTTCATCTCTATGGACCTCCCTATGCGTTTTAGTTGGTTCTAGCCCATATTTTAGGCAAACTGTGCTTTGTTCTCCATTTAGAAAACAGGCATCGATTTGTAATATTCGAACATATGTGGAACTGGAAGTGGAAGTGCGTTTACGCTCAAACCATTTCTGCACTCCCCCACACTCCCCATTTTTGCATTCTCGTTTTTCAGGTTTTTACATTCCGATACTCATTCATGGATCGGCCAATATGTTTTTTGAACAAGACGCTGAAATAGTGTGGGTCCGGGATGCCTACCTGCTCCCCAATCTCATATCCTTTCATATCCGTCTGTTTCAGCAGCATTTCAGCCTTCTTCATGCGGAGTTGGGTCAGATATTCCACAAATGTCTGCCCGGTTTCTTTTTTCATCAGCCGCCCCAAATGGCCCGAACTTACGTAAAAAGCAGCCGCGGTGCTGGAAAGCCCCACTTCCGCACTCCCCATGTTCTCTTCAAGATAAGCCATCACCCGGTCGATCAGATTGCCTTCCTTGGCCTGTCGTTTGGCTTGTATGACATCCGATACCGTGCGGACTTGCTGCTCCAGCATGCTTTTTAGTTCAGGCAGATGACCTGCTGTAAAAATGGCCGCAATGGCCTCTTTGTTCAATGCGTGCTCTCCCTCAATCTGCTGCTCTATGGCAGCACGCTGGCACTCCGTAACCACATCCATGGCTGCCATCCGAAACTGTGAAACGTCCGAGAACGGCACCGACAGCATACGCTCCAGCAACAACACGGCTTCTTCCCCCGCACCAACACTGACGTAAAATTGCAGTTGTTGGAGCAGCTGAGTATCCGAGTGGTACGGCCTTATCCCGCCTTCGATGACCAGATCCTCGAAGCAAATAACCTGATTTTTCCCCACAAACGCCTGATAATCGAGTGCACGGCAAGCTTCCCGGTATCCCACACAGGCCTTTCCCCATCCTGATTGCCATTGCCCAATCCCTACGGTCACATCAACTTCACACCCTTCGGGCTTAAGCGAGTGCTGAAGTTCTTCCTGAAGCTGCTGTACCTGAACGGTAAATTCCGTATCCGCACCAAGCGAGAGCACAACTATCCGGTTATGCGGGTCCATGACGATAATGGTTCGCGAATCCTCCGGATAAAAAGCCTGCACCTGCTTCATGCCTACCATTCGCAGCAGAATATGTATTTCCTCGGCAGTATGTGGATGGGCTTCTGTCTGATGCTGGCTTAATTGGGGCTGACCTTGTTGATGTTGTTGTTGCTGAGGCCCTTGTTGGGCTTTGTGTGTTTGGTAATATGGTTCGGATAGATGTGGATATACCTCTGGTGCAGCTATCTTCGCTTGCGGTACAGCAACCTCCACCTCCATGACTGCGATGCGCAACCCTGGTTTACCTGAAGAGATGGGAATGCCAAAGAATCGCGCCTTCTCTTGTAGTTCATCCTCAGGCATCACTTCACTTAACCATTGATTCACAAATCGCTCCCTGAGATAAGGCAAGCTCTGCTTCATTTCCTCCCGCAGCTTCTTCAGCTCGTACTCGCGCCCGATCTCCTGCTCGATTGCCGCTCGCAGCTTCACCGTAACCTGTAATAACTCAGAAGCACGAATGGGTTTTAAAATAAAATCGGATATGCCCAGCTTCACACTCTGACGAGCATATTCAAATTCATCATGTCCCGTCACAACCACGATTTTTAAGTTCGGGTAACGTTCCATGAGGATGCCGCTCAGTTCAATGCCGTCCATCTTCGGCATGTATATATCCGTGAACACGATGTCTGGACGCAACAGCTCAACCTGATCCAAAGCCTCTTCAGCATCGGAGGCCTCGCCAACGATGGTCATGCCTTGCTGCTCCCAATCGATACGCATGCGCAGCAGATTTCGGATGAGGTATTCATCATCCACAATCAATACCTTTAATGGTTCCACAGTTAATTCCATGATTCATCGGCTCCCTTCGGGATCGTTATGATAATGGTTGTTCCTTTTCCAACCTCGCTCTGCAGCTTGAGTCCATCTTCTCTGTCATAGAAAATGCGAAGCCGCTCCATCGTTCCCCATAAGCCAAAGCTTGGATTGTGTTTAGCGTTATAGGTAGGATTAGAAGTATCAGAAGTGTTAGAAGAGTTCGAGCGATTAGACCTGTTCATTTCTGTGCGTTGAATCTGCTTCACTTCTTCCTCGGACATGCCGACTCCGTCGTCAGTGATCGTTAGAACTACTCCCTCCTTGGATCGACGAGCTTGAATGCGTATCGTGCCTGGGCTGCTTTTTGGACGAATACCATGATACAGAGAATTTTCCACCAGCGGCTGGAGCACCAGCTTGGGAATCATCACCCGCTCACAATCTGGAGCAATATCGTACTGCACCTCAAACACACCGGGGTAGCGCACCTGTTGGATCGTCAGATAATTGCGTACAATCTCAACCTCCTCGTGCAGCGTAACCAGTTCACGGCCTTTGCTGACACTCAAGCGATAGTAACTTCCAAGCGCTTCTAACAGCTCACATACCTTATCGTTCATGCCCGACATCGCCAGGGAGGTAATGGAATCAAGTGTGTTATATAGAAAATGCGGCTTGATCTGCGCCTGAAGTGTATTCAGCTCTGCTCGGCGGATCGTCTGCTGCTCCTGAATGATGCGTTTCAACATCTGGTCAATCTGCTCAATCATCTGGTTGTATCCTCCATATAGCTGTGCGAACTCGTAACTGTTTAGCTCAACCGTCACTTTGCGGAAGTTGCCGCTTGGCGCTTTTTGCATGGAACGAAGTAGCTTGTGAATCGGCTTAATGACGCTGCGGGAGATGATAAACGAACTGACGAAAAAAACAGTCCCGTTCACCGCCAGTAGGATCAGCGCAAGCAATACCATAGATTTATTACGGGTATCGGTAGCCTGGTATGGGCTCATGCTGATGAATTTCCACTGATCATCACCAGCTGAACGATAGGTCACAGCATATTCCTGACCACCCGATTGCAAGGTGATGAAGCCGGAGAATTGCTCTTGAAATGTTTGTGCTAACTTGGCCCGATTGGCCTCTAACATCTCGTACATCCCTTCCTGTCCAGAAGCCGCAGATATGGATTCGCCGGATACAGCAGGCACGGCCTTCTTTCCATCGGTGGCGTTGGTTGCAATCACCCGCTGATGCTCATCCAGGATGGCCACCTGAAATGAATCCGGTGCAGACAAGTTGGCATAGGCCTGAGCGATGGATTTGCCCTTGATGTTCATGACCAGAAATCCAATCGGAGACGTATCATCCAGATCCCGAATGAGGCGAATAAACGAGACCACCTCTTGCCCATCTTTCTCCCCTGTCGCCGAGACTCCGCTGTCGTTGTTGCCACCATTCAGCCTGAGCAGATATCTTCCGTTGTGCTCTAGTGCCTGTTCGTACCACGGCGCTTCCTTCACATTTGCTTCCATAAAGGTGGGCCACTCCTGTGTGCCAACCGAGAATCGATGCCCCGAATTATCATAAATATAGACTGAATCGATAATTGGAACCGCTTGCATAAGATTGGTCAAATACGCGCTTAGCTTGGACTGTGTCTGTAGATTGGAGTATACATTGCCCTGCCGCAGCAGGTTCTGCAAGTTGGGATCAGAGAAAATCATTTTCGAATAATTGTTCACGTTCTCGATCATCAGATTAACGTTGGTCTCAATGGATGTAATCGTCTGCAATGATGCTTCATTGATCTTTCGCTGCGCGTCATTTTCCGAGATTCGATTCAACACCAACGCACTGAACGCCACCGTTAGCAGAATAATGACAAAGTAAGCAAACGGGATTTTAAAAGCCAGCGTCTTGGGCTTGCGTTGGATAAACTCTTTGAAACGGGGCGTCCAATTGTTCTTCATTGCACTGGTGTTCGCTTTTGCATTTGCGTTTACTTTTGCATCGGTCTCAATATCTGATTGGGTCGTTGCTTTCACTTCTATTTTTCATCTCCCTCTGTTACTTCTCTTGCTTCTTCATCTGTTGTTGCATCTTTTGCTCTTTGATTCACTGTGACCCTCCTTTGGTTCCGATGTGTGATGGGTTTATCGGTTGTGATCGGATGACCTTGTTGTGATATCCACCACTCTCTCGGATTTTATACAATTGTATATTATAGGACGGTGTATGGAGGAGGCTCAACTCTTTTTATCGCTTACGGATGGCTTGACTGAGTGAAGTAGAATGAGGCTTTGGGAAGACGATTGCTGTAAATGCTGTGAGTGGGGGTCCCCGTAATTGGAGCCGCAAGGAGTACTGCTTTATAAAATGTTGGAGGTCCAGATAATAAGTTGTGGTTTGGTGCCGGATGGAGAGTGAAGCGGGGGAGAAGCGGAGGGTCTGAATATACAAAAGACGATGATAAACGTCTACCTTGATATGCGCATACTTTTGAGCAAGATTAAGATATCTACGGGCATAATTCTTGCTACTGACAGTGTGTTGATCGAGTGGTTAAGGTTGGGGAAATCCAATTATCGTTTTCTCGTATGATGAATTGAAGTGGGGAAAATGTCGGGGCATCCTGCCTCGGGCAGGACAAGCACAGAGTTAGTTATGGTAGGATACAGCGAATCGTGATCAAAGCGAGAATTCGGTAACTCCTTTTTTGGAGGTATATTTTAGCGTGTAGCTTCCTTCTGTGCCATATGGCATCGTAGCGATTTGGATGCGGGTGTAATCCAGCCGACTCTCTCTGAGCACTTTTTTAATTAGCGCTATGCTCCGATCCTCGTCCGTTACCACACAGAAAATGTTCATTACATATTCCTTTGGATCAGCCACACGGCTACCCAGATCACATCCATCGACCTCCCCCAAATCCGCCTGGGTCAGAACGGTTTTCAGATATTCCATCACCTTTTCCTTCAACCAATGATCTCGTTTGCTGCCCTGCGCGCTCTTCAGTGGATATTGCACCACAAGCCAGTATTTTTCACTCATTTAGCTTCACCAACCAATCTTTATATGATAGGGCATTACGTTATGTGCGGACACTTAGACGATAAGAGTTCATATCTCAGCCTTACACTCCTCCAGTTCAAAATGGGCTAGATCATTGACCTTACTGCTTTTTGGAATTGTACTGCCCTTCCATTTGCAGGATGAGGAACATGGTGATGTTTAATGAGATGGGAGCTTAACGTGTCTGCTGACTTTCTGCCAATAGCCACGATCTGAGCATCAGGATTCAGTTGCATAAGCTGTCTGGCAAATGGCAAACCATCCTCCAACTCTG
This sequence comes from Paenibacillus sp. FSL K6-2393, assembly GCF_038002545.1. Lineage (NCBI taxonomy): Bacteria > Bacillati > Bacillota > Bacilli > Caryophanales > Paenibacillaceae > Paenibacillus > Paenibacillus sp. FSL K6-2393. The sequence continues at coordinate 205,270 of NZ_JBBOCU010000002.1, read as the reverse complement.
CCAAAGTCGGTGTTCGATTCGCCATCCTGTTTTCAGAAGAGTGATAAGGATGAAAGGGATAGATGTTCCAAAATATAAAGTCCGTTGGTTTCCACCTTGAACTGGATAACACTTCACCCCATATAATAGATGCTGTCGGCTCTGCGAATCCATATAGTGCCTGAGTCTGGTTAGGTTTGGCGATATTGGGCAGGCTTGTTCGAACACCCGGCTCACCTGCAAAAATCATCTGGTGATTCCCAGCGAGTGATTCCCGGTAACCATTCGCTCGGACGTCAAAGGTACGCCGGAGAACCTCGCCCCTTGATATCCCACGGCTTCAGCAATAAAAATATACCGAGCCTTGGACATTCGTGGTTCCAAATACCTGACCAAATGTTCAGAACGAATCTTCACCGCTTCGGGGCCGATATCATAGCCCGTCACATAATCTCTCCAAGGATTAACCACATTTACTGGCGAGACATACGCTTGTACCCCTGCAACAAACTCGCCGATCTGCTGCTGCGTTTGGCTCATGCTTTTTCGCCTCCTTTGGGAGATTACAGAGTATATCGGGCTTGCATCAGCTTATTTTACAAATATTATAGCATAAACAGAAAAACCACCAACCAGGTTACTGGTTGATGGTTTCTTGACTCTAATGGAGGCGAGGGGAGTCAACAATCGTCCAAAGATAACAGCACATAAGCTTCTACGGGTATAGTCACAGTTTTGATGTCAGCCGAGTATCAGTAACCCACAAGAACAGGATTAGCCCACGCAGGTATGGACTCAACACAATAGATCAAATTACCCTGCATGATTTCCGCAACAATTAAAGGCTCGTATGTATTATCAATGATGATAACCCGATCTGCGATGGCTAGAGCCGGTTTAAGGTTCTTCAATGACTGGCCATATCGATAACGAATGTCTTCTTCTGCAATCCAATGTCCACCTTGTTCAACACGAGAGGCTACACGATCTATATGCATTTGAACATCCTCAAGACCGATATAATAAACGACAATTTCATAATTGTTTTCTTTTGCTATTTCCATATGTTTTAAAACAAATGATCCGGACAATGTCGTTTCAATAGCGAAGTTTACACCACTTTTAATGAGTGATCGGATTCTTTTTACAGCTTCCCTGCCAGCAGACAGGTCAGCACTGCGTGGATTCTCTGGCTTCAACTCTCTTGCAATTTGATCTGGATCAACAAGTTCACCAAGCCACTCTCTCATTTGCATGCTGAGTGTACTTTTCCCTGCTCCATTTGTACCCGCAAACACAGTCATGACTGGTCTGATTTCACTCATGATATTTAAACTCCTGGCGTTTCCCAGTAGCATCAAATATAATTTCGAATTTATTACCCGCAGCATCCTCACGAACGCGTTTATTATTCTTTATATAATAAATAGAGGCACCTGATTCTTTAGCTTGTTTCCGTGCATGTTGATTTGCTTTTTTTAAAATTTCTTGGAGCTGTTCTCGATTTTCAAACATCTTGAGTCCCCCAATCTAAATTTATGCTTATTATATCATAAACAGAAAAACCACCAACCAGAACACTGGTTAGTGGTGGATAGAAGCTGTAGCAAACTATTGCGGTATAACTTCCTCCCACTGACCATTGGTGGTTTCTTTGTAGATATGAAGGTTTCCATCATATTTTCCCTCAATAAAGTTAGAACCCGCTTCTTTCAAGTACGGATCCAAAATAACTACTCCTTTACTCAGTTAGCATCAACAATATGATATTTAATGTTAAACATTATAAATTAGTTTTTCATATGAAAGACCCTGAGATTAAATTCTCACTGCGTGGATCAGCTGTCGTTGTATCACCCCGTTGCGATTTACCGTTGATACTTACACTTGTCTGTCTCACTATCCAGGTCAAAAGATTTCCAATAGAAATCCCCCTTTCAGTTCTTAATCTAAAAGGGGTGGGACTAACCATCATCTAATACTCTAATATGGAATATTTTATGCCATGAAGCTTAAAATATCGTCTTCTTGTTTCGTATCAACAGCGATTTTATTACGCTGCATTTTTTTGCAAGCTGTACATTCATGTACAATTTGATATCCTTTTTTACTAGAATATTCGAGTTGAATGGGCTTCATTAATCCTTTACAACTACTTAAACGATCGCCTGGTCTATTGTCTAGGTGCTTAGAAAATAAGCAAATTGGACAATGATTTCTAAAGCTTCCGTTTGTTAATGGTTCAACATATGCATGACAGTTTTCACAACGGAAACTTGTATTTTCAGTTTTTCTACTCAACGTATCTTCCTCCAAGATGAATTATTTCATCTGAAGAAAGGGTTCCGTTTAGTTTTCCTATCACAAGATAGTTTCAGGCTTTTAAAGGGAAGTGACAAATTCACCGTCTTGTTTTGCAAAACGATTACTTCTAGTTCCTACTTCACAAAAGCATCTTTCATCTTTTGATCCGGACCACGATTGATTTTCAAGTTTTGTATCAACCACTGTAAGACGGACTTACTCCACCTTCCACTAGTAAGTGTTCACCTCTAATCACTGACAAAGGCATTCGTCCCCTAAAAGAACACGTTGGCTTTTATCCAGTAAGTGCATATAATTAGACTCCATTTCTTTGAGATAATAGTTAGTCCCATATTTAATTATAACAAAATATATTCTTAGTGAATATTCAAACAGACTATAAGCCATTACATCAACCGCACCATTAGCAATTTCGTCCGACTCATCATCAATGTGAATCAAATCTCCTCTTCTGGGTCACTCAAATTCAACACTTTGTGTAGTTTCCTTCAAAATTCTACTATACGAATTAAGACGCTTTTATGCGAGAGACTTGTCCAAACCCACGACCGTTTCAACATTAATTAGCCTACTTTATCTCCTACAATCACAGCGGTATACTTAACAGGATACTATGAAACTTCAAAAATCGTTTTTTTCTGCTAGCGAGGTGATACGCTATCTCCTCTATGCCTGAGGTGAACAGAAGAAAATAATAAGCTGAACTAAGTAGAAGCCAGTTGCGGGGGCAACCTAAGGTGACATCAAAACTGCTACTTACAGAGGGTACCGCCATGTACATCATCAGAGATATATCGTAATTGACGTCAGAGAACCCCGAAGCCCTAGAGCCAAAGCGCTTTACCCTACCACCACATATCCAAACATGCAAAAACAGCCACCGAATGGTGGCTGTCACTGATACTACTAATGGAGGCGAGGGGAGTCGAACCCCTGTCCGAAGATAACGGCACATAAGCTTCTACGGGTGTAGTCACAGTTTTGATGTCACCCGAGTATCGCCCCGTAACACCAACTAGTACTCCTCAAAATCCTCTTTGTCAAAAACCACACCCTCATTAATTCCACGGATGCTATATTTCACTTCTTCACATAACAACACGTCTGATTCTTCATTAGTGTATTTGCAAAGATTCGCATCAAACAATACAATATTATATCCATCAGATACAGAACTTTTAAATCTAATACCATCAAACTCCAACAAACGGAAAGTATCTGCAAATAATTGAGTTATAAGATACTGCTCTCTTTCTTCTGGAGTTATAGGCATTGAAAATTTTTTCCCAATACTATTTAAAAATATAAATTCCTTAATTTTATCATCTGTACAGAACTTCCGTAAATTAATACTCTCTAGATCTGCTATTCTTATCTCTCGAGACAAAATAAATTTCCCCACTGATACTAGGTGCCCAGGATGAGGTCTAACCTCACTAACTGCAGTTTTTATATCAGAAGATAAGTAGAGATACGAGACACCTTGGCGGTTCAATCGCCCTGCACTAGCTTTTGGTGGTGGGGGAGCTTGAATATTTTTTTCTCTATATGGTTCATAATAATAAGTTATTTTATCGTATTCTGGATTCAATAAGTCAGCATATCTTTTCTCAAAACCAATTCGAGCTCTGTAAAAACTTTTTCCGATAGAAATCTTATTCTCTATTTGACTAGCTAAGGGTTCAAGTAATGATTTTGCTTTTTCCTCAACCACATAATGATTCTTTTCATTCAATTCCTTCTCAAAAGTTGATATCATTTTTGAGTTCTCTTTTTGAAGACTGGTAGTAAATAACCCTCTTATATATTCATCAAATCCATAATAAAGGGAAACACCGTTTCCATCTCGGGCATAAACATCTTTTGGAAGTAGAGTGTATAATAAATCTGAGTCTCCTTCATCATGAAATCGATGCTCAATTATAGCGTTCTCATTAAGCAGTATGCCTTCTATCCCAAAAGCACCGCCCCAATGGTTGTTGTAGTGATACTCTGCGTAATGATACCTCACTACAGCTTTAAATAAATTTTGAAATTCTTCTGCCTCAATATCAGTAACTGTATGGCTCTCACTTCTACAAATGATGCATTTCCCCTTCTGGGGATAATCTCGAAGGTAATCTTTAAGAAATTTATCTTTTAAGCAATTTTTACATATGAACAAATAATAATACCTCCATATCTTGGTGCAAAGCAAGAAAGACTCCTGTCAGTGCAAAAGAAACTTAAATTATTCCTCGAATAGCCTACTGTCAGCCTGATTGTCTTCTTCAGCACACCCCAAGCGGAGATGTGACAGCGTATCCCACTACTTGTTAGCCCCTATCCCTGTCACATGGACGATGCAGGGTAGAAGCACGCACACAGTTTCTTAGGGTTCCATTGCTTTCTTGAACACCTCATTATCTATAAGAACATTTTCAGGGTACCCAATGAATTGGTAAAAAACAGATTCAGGAAAATAATTATCTAAACTTTTAATTTCATTAAGATGATTTTCCAGTCTTTCTCCTTTCAACATTTCCGATAATACCTTTAATGTATCCTTATAAATATGAGGGTATCTCAGCTTGCCCACACTTCTCACTTGTTCGAACTCTTTTAAAGGAAACTCTTCTCTAAGGTTGCGAGGCATAGCCCAGCGTTTCAAAGATGGATTAGATTCAATAATTTCGTTTATTGCATTTGATGAAATAATATGTGACCAAATTTCATCTAGCGTTTTAAATTTATAAATGCCTATTTGAGTTTCAGCAATATACAAAAACAATCTAACCATTAATAATCCATTTCTGTGAACATTCACAGGAATAAATGTACCCAAAACTGCCATAGCACCATTGCGAAGAAATAAATCAGCTACAGACACTGCTCCTGCTCCCCGTGGACTAACATGGCAAGAACTCAGTAAAACTATTGGGGGAACCGTGAAATCATTTTCACTAGCCATCCATACATCATCGCCTATACATAAACCCGCCATATTACTTTTAGTATCATAATTTCCGTGGGCGGATATTATCAAACACCCAGCATCCCTATGCTCATTCAGAAAAATTTTTAATTCTTGGATGGTTTCAGTTTCTTTATAAATCACTTCGAGAGTTTCGTATTGACTACCGAGCTTTTGAAGCTCCGACCAAATATTATCTGAATACGGTCTTATATCATCATTCTTCTCTAAACATTCTGCTACAATAACTTTTAGTTTCTTGCCTATATAATATTGACCTTTTTTGGACATTTCAAACTGAAAAGCCCTTGTCAAAGGAGTTAGCGGTCTATACGAAATTGGTTTATAACAACTCAACGGAGCAGAAGCCCCCTCAAAAATAGCCAATCCTATTGGAAAATCAGAAAATACAGTTATATGGCTAGCTCTCAAAATGATATCTTTTTGAACCTTTGTAAGATGATTTGATAGAATTTTTCCTAAATTCCTTAATGTTCTCCATACATATCTACTATTTGTTCCATTCGGATGCTTACAGTTAATTTCAAGCTGATTGAGGACATCAAACAATTTTTTTGGAACAGTGTCTAATTCAATATGAACAGCATTCCTAGCAATAGCTCTATGCGTACCTAGCAGCTTAATCATTTGACTCTCATTATCTGGAAGTTTACTGGATCGACCATGATGACTAACTTGCGGCGTGGCTATACCAGGCATTGTAATAACAACAGGTACTCCCACACTTTGAAGATTTTTCTTAAATATTGAGGGATAACTTGACTCGACAATATTTTGAGGATCTCCATTTGCATTATCAATCATCTCTCTCCATGTTGCCAGTGTAGCGTGTGTTTTAAAATGGAATGCAGCAACTTTATTTAAAACATCTTTGGACAACTTTACCGCGTTAATAACTTCTTTCAACCTTCTAAATTGATTCCAGTAAAACACAAGTGGTAATATATCAATTTTATTAATATCATAAAGTTCTAAATTTTCATAATCTATGACACTTTTATCATTTTCTTTCCTTACTGCTTCCCAAAGCAAATTCCAATGCTTTTTCAAAGTCTCTGTAGAAAGATCAGCTGCTCCAATTATCCCAAGTTCTGATCCTAATTTTGCTTCAATTATTTTAGCACTTTCCTCACATCCCTCTTCATAGATGATTAGAGTAGCATGTGGCATATCAATAGACTCCAGCCCTCCAGTAAAATCGGAAGGAAAGGGGATAATGTTATTAGGTTGATCATAGAATTGTAACAACATTTCTTCATCCAAATCTAAGACATCAAAACCAGTACGAGGTAAATGCATAGCATAGTGTACAGCTGGCATAATATTAATTAAACTGGGATCTAACATGTGCATTGTCTCTTTATATTGATCCTTGCGGAATTCTGTAAAATTTACTATAGGGCTAACACTCAATAAATCGTTGTTATTTGATTTAAATACAACATAATAATTAAAATACATTTTTTTAACAACCTCTGCGATCTTTTCGATGGATTGCATATTAAGTACCTCTCTTCTTATTATTTCCTTCGGGGAGGGTCATCACATTGAATATTTGAAGCAACCATATCAACTCACCAATCCATCTCTTTGAGCTCTTTATTATCTGGATCATTGTAAGGTTTACCCATTGAGTATTTCTTACGGTACTTATAACGCTCCATTAATTGCACACTCGTTGAATTCTAATTGTCTTACAAACAACTTCTACTCCACAAGCAACTAAAGAACTGTAAGCCCTAATTTCAGCAAGAGCAGAGGATGCATGATAAAAATCTCTAATATTGAGCAGCCGACTTTTGAGACTCTTAATTCAGTCGGGGTTAATTTTATACACCAAGTCAAGGGCATACAATGTATTTTCTGCAATTTGAAGATCTCCCTGATTTTCTCCAAACATTATACGTTGAAGGGGATGTCTTACATCATGTCTACTTGCATTTTTATGCTATTAATCTCTCTTTTCTTTAATATTTCACCCCAAATTTCATTCATACAGTTTCTACTCAAATAACTATCATAATAGTTCAAAATTATGAAATTTGAAATAATCAGACGGACCAGATATTGATCCGTCTCTGAGAAATACTATTGATTCAGGGATATCATCAATAGTACGGAATTTCTCAACTCTTTTTATGTGTTCTCTGCCTTCTCTGGCAATTTTAAGAATGTTTTTGAAAATATTTTTTTCTACACCAAAAAAGTGAAGATTCTCTTCATAGTAAACTATTCGATGAAAGTGGGGAGGAAAGAAATATGTTAGGCTATCAACATGCCTTGGTATAAAGAAACCCACAAATTCTATTTCACTTAAATAAGGTGATTTCCAAATACCTACCTCTATTTCAGAATCCTCTATAGTGAGGTTTTCTCTTAAAGCACGCTCTATCATTGGGAATCCAAGTATCTTGACGATGTCACTATAATGATGGATGACAACTTCTTCTCCGATACTTATTTTTATTCGATAGTCATACTCCTTCACACCAGGTGTAAATGGATCTTCGGCATGTATTGATGATTGGATCTTTGTCTCGTCAGTGTATCTTGTAGCAATTATGTATCCCTTCAACGCATACTTTAAATTAGAGTTAGTGCTATCTACAACCTGTACCCTGTTAAATTGATCTCTCCATGATTCAAATACTTTGTTTTTAAAACTTATAGATGATTTTCTACCCTTAGCTTCTGCTAAGTATGGTTCTTTATTAGCAGTAGCACAAAAATAATCTGGTGTATCACCCTTCTGACATCTTTCAATTCTAATTTTTCCTAGTGAACTATTGTAAGTCATTGTCTTGTCGAACATGTGATCCATGTGAGCGAAATAAGTTATATCAGCATATTCGCTTAAAAACAACCTACACATTGCCTTACCCAATAGGTTAGATAAAAATATCCTTGACTCTTTGTGACTACCATAACCGTTTGGTAGAAATTTAAAATAGTCATCATCTGTTAACATTTGCTGGTATTGAAGGAAAAATGGATTGATACTGTATGCTGGACTCTTATCATACGTATCTATAAACATATGATGTGCAAGTTTGTTTATATCAATATCTATGTTATCTAGAAAATCTGGCTTATTAGGATCTTTTAGCAAACTTGGATGAGCAGGAAAATTGTTTGTATTTAGTTTAATTTTCTTTTTCATAACTTCCATCCTCTATTTTGTCAGTTTCAGAAATAGCTCTATTTTTTACGAATAGTGCTATTCTCATTCGATAATTTATTATTTTATCGCCAATATTCTCTACCAGCAATGGCGGTACTTCGTTAATATTGAGCATTTCGGCATCGATAAAATAGATATTTGATGTGAAAGACTGAATTACTAATACTTTATAAGAAGTAAAGGCCTAGGTTAATCAGGATGAATTAATTTCAATCCATCTTGTTTGGAGAGTTTATCCCGTGAAAGCTTAAAATGAGTGTCTATATGACTGGTGTATCATCCATTTCAATCATTAAATTTACGCCTGAACAGCATGCTTTTTTCCAAGGATTTTCTGAATATTGCCTCTAGTAAGAGTGCTCAATGGATGCATATCTGCATTAAGAAGACCAATAAACAAGTTAGGAAGCTGTTCATTTATCTTATTATATGAAGTGAATTTCTTATTAAGGAGTATCACTTCACTTTAAGCCATCCCTTTCAGGTATGTTCACCTACTCTCGAATCATAATAACGTCATTTTTATAATAAAACGACATTTTTAATCCACTGGTATTGGACTTCCACTATACTATCATTCGTCACACTACTAGGACTATATAAGTTGAGCGAGGGATTTAACCGATTGTATATTACGCTGATGTCGATATTCTGGATATCCCCCATTATTAACGAGGAATATCCAGCCATCGTCAAAAAAAGAATCAAATTGATCCACTGACTTCTTGGTCTCATCCAGCAAGGACTTAATTCATTTCGTTTTTGTACCAAGGATAACGTATTCTTCTGAATGTTACTCTACCAATCGCAGAGAAACAACAGCATCTCCTCGTCATCTAGAGAAGCAACTGATCTGTAAAATTTATTTTATACAGTTCACTTGGCTTCAATAGCATGATGTCGGAACTAAAATCATGTCTAATCCTAGGAGGAAAAGCCATCTTCTCAACTATTGAATATCCCCACTGTGCCTACACGATATTGTACTGTTGCTGCAGTTTTAGAATGTGGAAATACAACGGCTATACCAATGACATGTTCTGCAGACTCAGGATCGGAAAACAGCGCTTCTCTTCCGTTTTCTTCGTTTTCTGAATCATCATCACGAGCTGTCGAATACTTACTGATTGGGTAAATAAGTAACAATCCTTCCTGAGGAGGTCTAACATATCTTTGTGATTCAGCTAATTTAATATTAAGTTTCTGTTGGATCGCTTTTGCTTCTGCTAACTGAACATCGTTTAATCCTATCTGCTGATCTGCAGCTGATGCAATGGCTTTAAGCGACATAACATTAGTCAGTTTTGAACGATTAATTAAATTGATTTCTTTAATCCCTTCAATATTCAGATCAATCGTTTTTAGTTGGTCCTTATAATTTTGACGGCCAATAACTGCTACAACCCAAGTTGTTAACTCATTGTATTTATTTTGTTTTTCGATGTAATCCCTTAGTTGTTCTGCTCTAACTGTGGTTGCATTCTTATCTGTCTTATATTGTTTGAAAAATTCCTTTATGTGATGTGATTCCACACTTGACCACACTGGCATACTTGTTTTTTCAATCATGGTTGGCGCTCCCAATGCAGATAAGAATTCCCTGGTTGCCATAAGATTGCTTTTTAACCAGTCATAATCGCCAAGTTGAAATGTTATCGTTTGCAGTGTTTGATTAGCTAAGGATATATTAATTAGCTGAGAGTGCTGTGACTTTAAAGGGCTGGTTACAAGCATAGAAGGATCTTCACGAATGCGCACTCCTACTTCCATCGGAGTTAGTTTTTCAAATTCATACTTAGCCATATCCCCGTGTAAATCTTCCTCTACTCTCGCCAATCTCTTAAAGCAATCTTCCAGTGATTTAGTTGTGTATATACGAGTTAAATCTACATATCCTTCCCTGTAGCCAAACCACCTCCCCATTTGCATTAATGTATCATAATACGGGGTTGGTCTAACATAATAACTAACAAGTAGTCCTTCCAATGTTAGTCCACGTGAAAGCCGATTACCTCCAATGACTATAATCTTCTGTTGGGGATCATTCTCGTAATCAATTTCATCCTCAGATTGACCATGCAGCTCTTTAAAAGTAACTTGTTCCAAAAATGTACCTATAAATTCTTGAATCTCCTCGAAGGACATGTCTAGCTGTACATCTATAGTTCGTGTTACTCTTGTAAAGTCACCTTCCCAAGTTTTACGCAACTCTTTAGCTAAGCCTTCATCATCGTTTCTCATATACCGCCATTCATCGCGATAGAATCCAAATTTTTCGCGTAATAACTTAGCCATTTTCACCTGAATACTTGTTCGGTAGCTAGTATGGACTAGCATTGCTGTAGGTTCCTCTCCATTTCCACGGGCGATTCTAGCAGCTCCAGCTAAAATATAATCTTTTAGCGCTTTATCTAAACTTTTTGGTATAGAAGGTTCAAAATCGTCTACTTCATCTCGCCGTGCTGGAACAAGCATGGGAATTTCGGTTATTTCCACTCGACGTAGAACATCCATTGCTGGGAACTCACCATCAGCAGTACCAAAAATTTCACGAGCACCATAATAACCATCAGGTCTCGGCAATGCAGTAATAAATGAATTGGGATAAAGGTCGCCTCCTGCTTCTGAATCCCGAGCCTCATGATTAATTAAAACGTTCGCAAAAGGAGTTGCTGTATATGCTATATATGCCTTCCTAGTGAATAAATCTAACAAGTGGCGAATTAATCCGTTGATTGTGCTAGGTGAATCCTGATTGTCAGCAGTTTCAAGAATATCATCCCAATCAGCTTCGGGTGGTCTGTTCCCCCCAGTATTAATTGACGCTTGATCGGCCTCATCGTCGATGATTAGACAAGGAAGGTTCCTTCTTGTTTGCTCTTGAGTTCTTTCCAACCACCCGATGAGCTTCCTTAGCACTGGTCCGTTCTTCTTGGTAACAATAAGAACAGGGTTAGATGAACTCAACGCTGTAGCATTTACATTTCCTGGTTCAAAATCTCCTGAAGTTGGGTGTGCCATTGTGAAAGTATTCCATTCTTTGTCAGGGGACGGTCTACCTACCCCAACCGATGCATTATTCAATACACCTACAAGTTCATTATCTAGACGTACTTGCGTTTGGTAACGTAGAGTATTCTGCATGCCAGTCAGAACAATAACTAGTTTGTAACCTGTGTCGACAGCTTTTGCAATAAGTGCAGTATAATTTGCTGTTTTACCACTTTGAACATAACCAACTACTAGTGCACGCGTATCAAACTCATGTCTTAATGGGTTTTCCATTTTACCAAGAATTTTATCTGTCGCATCGTCAATTGAACGTGCTGTACTAATTGAACGTCCTTTTTTATCTATTAAATACGAGCGTAATCTCGGCCAGTAATACCATTGATTCCGATCAGCACTTGGTAACCAAACTTGATGATCTCTCGCTCTGTCCTCGACAAAATTCAAATCGCGCACTTCAAAAACTTCACTTTCAAGTTCAGCTCGCACTAGTTCCTTGAATTCTGGTGGTATAGCCTCATTTCTAACTGCTTCTTCCGCAGTTAAGCCCAAAGTATCCATAATTGTTCGAGCTAGTCGCACATATTTATTAACACTCATCCTTTATCCCCCTAAGGTAATTTTCAAATCTGGTCTGACCTCTGATATATAAATAATGATTTGATTTAAAAGCTCTGGTTGATCAGCTAGTTCCCTCTTAAGTATTGTGATTACACTGTTAACTAGATCGTCTCCTTCAATAATAGAATTATGTTCAGAAGGTTTTATCGTAGATGTTGAATCAGAAATCTTATCAGTAGCTACTTGTGCTTTGCTTATGTACGGGTCTAAGTTGGCTTTGAGCGTTGTTATTTTTGATTTAACAGGTGTGTTAGGTTTACTTGGGTCTAGCTTTGCTCGATAAATAGCGTTTGCTACTGATGTTATAGTTGCAGAAAACTTAGCTAGTTCCGTCCTGATTTGTCTTGGTATTTGAACAGCCATTTTAGCAATATCAATTTTGAAGGATTCATCCGCTTCAGAAACAAAATCAATCGCAATTCGAGCAAGCTTGGTATGTTCATCAGAAGATCGCAGCCTATTCCAGCCGCCATTTTGAATAATACGATCATTTCGATAAATGTAAAATCCTTGTGCTCTGTTCCATTTCTTCGGACCAGCTGCCCTAGCATGGGCTGCCTTACTGCTGAACAATTGTTCTGGAGGTAGTATATAAGGTTGTATAACTGCTTTAAGAGATTTATCTCTATACTGGTACTTTATCTCTGTTCCAGGAAGAGCCCTAGTCTCTAGTTCAGTAATAGCAAACGGATCCCATGGTAAAATTTCATTCCCATTTATTAATATCTTCAAGGGGAGCTTACGCCGAGCTTTTTGTTCAAGAAATCGATGAAATACGACAGATAAGTGTTCCTCAACAAATCGGCACATTGAAATAAAAGTTTCTTTATCGATACTCCCAGTAGATACCCTGTCTAATTCTTTCCACATGACTGAGGTCCCGCTGCTAGTTGGCTTTAATTTGACCAACAACTGCGGATCTACCTCTTTAGGGGACAGCTCTAAGGCTTCCCACTTATCCTCTATCTCCACATGATCCATATCCCACATCATAATGGACAAAGATTTTGATTGTTTGCTTGCGACATATAATTTACGGCAGTGACTCAATGAGGCAGTTTTCAATCCAAAACCAAACTTCCCTAAAGAATTCGCAACATATTGGCGCCTTGTTCCATAACGAAGTGCTTCAAGTATTTGAAAATTGGACATACCTATTCCATTATCAAATATACGAACATAAGTATCACCCTCATTATAAACAAAATCAATTTCAACCATAGTTGCTCCAGCCTCTATACTGTTATCAACCAAATCAGCAATTGATGTTGGGAGGTCATAACCAACATCCCTCATTGATTCCATCATTCTTTTTGCACCTGGGGGCAGTAAAATTGGCTTAGGCATGTCCTTCTACTCCCTGCTGACTATTGATGGCTGTTCGAAAAAGCTGTTCAATCCCTATCGCGATTTTCTCAGAGAGAATCGGAGGAACTGCATTTCCTATCTGAGTGAATATGGAAGTTCTAGGTCCTTCAAAATAGAAATTATCTGGGAAGGACTGTATTCTCGCAGCTTCACGAACGGATAATGATCGTATTTGTTTTATGTCTGGATGGATATAGTAATGTCCATCTTTTGAAATATGCGCAACCATTGTATGACAATAGGCCGAATCCCCAGCAACAACCTTAAATCTATCCAAAAAAGAATGCAAATTTTTATGTGTCCTAAGCCCAGCTGGTAAATCAGTATATTTCAACCAATTTCCCTGATTCTTCCAAGCTTCGATAACTAAACGATATATAGCTCTATCACGTTCATTATGAGGTCTTGAAATATGCTGTGTAACAAAGTCATCTGTTCTTATCCCACTCTGTATTAAATACTCACTTGCATTAGCTGTGTAGTTACATTTCTCCATAATTTCACCTGGCAGAAGATCTGGTAAATCATCAAGTAAATCTGACACTCGATAATCACCTAAAACAACCTCGATATCAGGGAAACGCATATTTGATTCAGCTTTCCAGCCGATCAGGATCACACGCTTTCTTTGTTGTAATACTCCGTGGTTAGAAGCATCGACTACTGCACTCTCTAAAGTATAGCCTAGTGCCTGCATATCATCCTTCATAGATTGGAAGAAAGAACCATTTCCAGCAGTTTTGATACTAGGAACATTCTCAAATACAAATAAGTCTGGTTCGTACTTTTCTAGAAATTTAATATACTGTTTATAAAGGTAGTTTCGGGGGTCATTCTCCTTTCTTTCAGGATCTCTGGCTCGTCCAACGAGTGAATACGCTTGACATGGTGGACCACCAATAATCAAATCAATTTTATTTTCACCAAGTAATCTCATATTGTTATCAATAACATTAAATATCCCATCAATTGTCTGCTCAGATATCTCTGCATTGATTACTATATTAGACATTTCTGGAGGTAAGTAAGAATAGAACTCTTCCTTTGTAATTGTACCTTCCAAATAATCTAGATAAATGGAATATCTGTTTGTACTCTTAAGTTCCCAATATATTGATCTGGTAAGCAACGTCTGGGCTGCATATCTATCCATTTCTACATGTGCTAATGGCTTGTATCCTCGTTTGACAAAACCTTCCGATAGACCACCTGCACCTGCGAATAAGTCAATAAAATTTAATTTAATTTCTACCCTCACCTTAGTCCTAAATCAATATTGAACAATACATCGTACAGCTATTTTACCTCAGAAATCAATAGTTGTGTTGGAAATCCTAAAATAATAAGAACAAATATTCCTCTATAATATATTCAGGGGTTTTACGCTAACAACAATAGTTTCAGACATACTCTACCATAAAATATAAACTCAACAAAAATAGAGTACCCTTTTTAGGGTACCCATGGAATTATATCTCTATCTCTATAGCTATACTTCATCTAATAGATCGCTCTAAAATCATCCACTTTCCAACCATACTTTGTTTTTACCAGAGTTGCACTATAGGTTACAGTATACAAGTCACCTTCTACATTCTCAATAATAGATTGAGTCACAGTAGCTGATTGCTTATTGGATGAGAGTTTGAACGTTGCTTTTTTATTCGAGTTGAAAGCAGGAAGGAGCCAAGTGTAATCATCGCTACCCAAATATTGGGGAGTCGCGCGACCCTCGCTATCAAAAAACAATCCTTCTGCATTGACTCGAGCTATGAAATTATACGTAAAAAGCGGCTCCAGCTTCTTGTTGAAATTATTAAGGGTAGTGGGAACCGACATCGACACCTGTCTTGTACGAGCATTTTGCAGAAGATTCAAAGCCGTTTTAGAAGTGATACTATCTACTTTTTTCCGTTTAGTATCCTCAATACCATCCTGACCATAGATGACCTTAATGTATTTTTTCTTGCTCACATCCCATTTATAAACCATCTTATCGTAAATACCATCTGCTTTGGAGAGAGAGCGCGTTTCTAGAGCATCATAATATTGCAAACCATAAATCTCATCACTTCCGTCTTTATCTGAATCCTTAATGACGGCATCCTCTCTTACCAGTGCTCCTGTACTGTAAATTTTATTCAACTTCCCAGATTGAAGTACCGTGACATCAACGGACACGCCACCATTCCCAGTACTATAAACTATAGCTAACGCGTTTTTATAGGATTTATTTTTAATTTTCTTAATCCCAACAACATTCTGTCCTTCTACACTCTTAGATGTTACTTTCTTTCCGTCTTTAGTGTAGATACCTATGTAACCAATAATCCAGTTCCCTTGATCTTTGCTTGTAGCTGTAATCACAATCTCATCAGAATTATCATTATTGATATCATAGAAAATTGGGCTTGAGACAGTCTTGATATCTAATTGAAACTCTTTCGCAAAATTTGCCTGAGCAGTATACGCTGATTGTATCTGAACAGGACTTGCAGAATAAACCGAGGAAAATGAGGATACTCCCATTACCAACATAGAAGTAATCAACAATGCAGCAGTAATTTTTCTTATCATTTTGACATCTCCTTTTTAGGTGCAGATCCTATATAATATATAGATTTTCAATTCATTACACATTATGTTCGCTAATTTGTTTTCAAAGCTTGTTAGAACAGCGTTTCGAGGTTGATATCATATATTGGGGATTTCTACGATACAAGTGACTAATATAGGGGGGCCAATTGCATAATATGATCGTATACGTGATAAATCCTCTATTACCAGGCTAAAAATCAACATTTTTCCAACCCTAGTTACTTATCATTATAAATTATTGATTCATTTAGAATCGGCCACCCCCTCCTGCCATTGTCACCTATAACAATAGAAGTAAGCTGAATATACCAGCAGCAATGACAATCAATAATATGAAAATAATTAGACACCCATACTTGAACGCTTCCTTCTTTGTGCTCGCAGAGAAAAATAACCCTATTATAAAAATTAGACCAATCAATAATGCAATTATCATAGTAAAGTCCCCCTACAGCATATATTCCAATACTTCCTCCTCTCCTCTTACTCAAGCATTCTAATTTGTTATTTTCTAATCAATCTAAAGGTTGGTCCCTTTCATATATCTTATTTATATCACTTATAGTCCTTAAAAGGTATATTAAAATGTTTTGTTGTTCTTATAATCCCTAGAACCATTCTTATCTTTTCGTTAACGTGGCTCTAGAGGTGATAATATGTCTGATTGGCTCGTTGTAATCGGAGCCCGAATAAGAGCATCACGTATAAGTAAAGGGTTAAGCCAAGAACGTCTAGCAGAGTTGTCCGAGCTTAACGCTTCTTATATTGGTAAGATTGAACGAGGAGAGAAGAACATTACGGTTCGGAGCCTTGAGAAGGTCGCCACAGCATTGGACATGCCTATATCAGAATTATTCGAACACATTAAACCAATAAGCAATGAAGATATGCCCGCTCCATACACATTAGCGAAAATCCTAGCACTGCTTCAGAATAGAACTGAAACAGACCAGCAAAAGGCACTCGAACTTCTTCAACTTGTCCTCAGTTGGAATGATTAGCTTTAATAGAGCAGTTTCTCTCAGCACAGGGAAACTGCTTTTTACATGGAAGGAGGTGAGAGAAAATATGTTTCGTAATACTACTAAGACAGAGATTCAAAGACTAAAAGTTCAAATAACAATGAAGGAGTGTAGTAAATGGTCAACCAAAAGGAGATTTTGTTCGTAAAAGAGCACATTAGTAATGATAATCTTCAATGGAATATAACTCTGTACAGACAGCCTATAAACTATTATGTACCTCCTTTCTCTAGTAAAAAATACGGGTTGCTTCATGGGTTCACACTCATTGAAACTTATGGGCTAATGATTAGACAAACAGGATATGGAAGTGAACTAGAGTTTCGTGAATGGGACCTAGGCCCATTATCTTGCCAACAGTACGAAGTTAACTATCTAAGTAATCTTCTATGTCGTTCCCCTATACTGGATCGAAATCTGATTTATCGCACTGTGAAAGAGGAAACTTTGACTTGGTGCAACAATCATTGGAAAAGCCCCTTTGGGAAAATTGCTGAGAAGACACTTCTTCGAAAGACACAAATAGAACTCGAGGGGCCGCCACCACTACCAGTGAAAAATCCAGAGAAATATGTTTCACGAGCAACGAGGTTAACAACTGCCTACGGTGCGTTAAGAGGACTGAAAATCCCAGAGAAATTAAATCCAAAAAACAAAGGCTATTCTTCTAATAACTAGAGGAATGGCCTTTTTGCTATACAGAGAAAATAGGATGAGTGAGAGTAGTCCATAAAAGGAGCGTGAATCTATTGAATGATAAGAAAGGTTTACCTGAAAACCTAATAACTACACTGCGACAACTTGTAATGAACGGACACATCCAGATGGCTGGGACAGTTCTCTATGTATACTTCAAACGATCTTGGAAACTCGATGATCAGCTTTCTGCTTATTATGTCTCCCGATACTTTTCTAAATACTTCCCCTCTCAAGTAGCCAAACATCATTGTCAGTCTGACAAGCAGATATAAAAAGGATCGCTTCACACAGCGACCCTAAAGGTTGATCACTAATATGCATGCAAGAAAAGCACTATGCCTGATTCTTGAACAGAGGATTAACAATCAATGGAACACAATGCGCATCTGTACAGAACATTCATCGCTAGAACTTTGCGTGAGAACATAGAAAGTAATACCGTAAATCAGTTCGTTAAAAGATTCTCAACACCACATGATTTGCTCGATACCACTCAAGAAGAATTGATGGAAATACACGGTGTAGGCAAAGTCAAAGCAAGCCAGATTATATCTGCAATAGAGATAGTCAAGATGCTTAACACTCCTAGACAGGCAAAGACTATAATTCGCTCTCCTAAAGACGCGTATGAAGTATTGCACAATGACCTTGCTCTAAAAAATAGGGAATATTCGTTTGCTTGTTTCTTAACACTAAGAATTGCTTGATTGCCAAAGAAATCATATCAATAGGCAGTCTTAGCCCTGCCATAGTTCACCCTAGGGAATTGTTTCGCTCAGTTATAAAAAGGGCAAGTGCCTCTGTTATTTGTGCTCACAATCACCCTAGTGGCGATCCTACGCCATCCACAGAAGATATTGTTCTTACCAAACGGCTGGTTGAAGTTGGAGATCTCATTGGTATACCCTTGTTGGATCATATGATCATAGGCGATGGTAGCTATGTTTCATTAAAAGAGAGAGGCTATATGTGATTCACTCTTCTCAGTTAGCTAATACAAAGAGGACTAGCTACCAAATAGCTAATCCTCAGTATGCTAAAAACACATACCCCCTACGTGAGAACAACCCAAGATTAACTTAGGACATAAAAGAGACAAAGAGATTTTCCAGAATGCTTGGAATGGATAAAACCCCACTATGTATAAGCATTAGTATTAAGATATTCTCGGAAATCTGATTCATTCATACTAGGAGGTAGTGATATGTTTCCAACTAGTCCCGCTAAGTGGGTGCAGACCCCGAAACATTTCTGTACATCTGGAATACGACTGTTGCGACCATGCAGACTCTAATGATCACCGTCCCATGCATAAGCAATTGGAAACAGATATCTGGAGCTACAGAAATAATGCATGCATGAGTATTAATCCCCCTCAAAATGCAGGTTATTATATAATAGGTGTAACATAGCAAGCAGCTCTAAATACTACTAACCTGCAAATATAGGGGGATTCTCAAAAAGTTACGATCAAACACTTAGTAGAAAGAATTATGAATACAGCTGAAGGCGGAATTACATTTCGATATGAAGGAGAGTTACGCTATATGGATACAGTTACCTTGAATCATGAGCAATACCTTAGCTTTACTGGATGGACCAACGGTCACTGCTTAAAGCAGACATCTAGTGCACGCAAACAACGACTTGAGGATATGGGTGCAGAAGTCGTCAATGTAGATGGTAAAGGTAGGGGGGCGAATTACACTATATGCATTCACTCTGGGTTCTATCGAATGTCATTAATAGATGGAATGCGGTATAGTCCCGTAGGTGCAGAATATATCGAGATGATAATGAGTGACCGAGACATCATGCATTGCAGCGATGGTAGCTATGTAAAGTTCAATGTTGAACTATATACCGAACTGGCTTTTAGACACGGGGTTGAGTTCAAGGCTGCGGAAACTACTTGCACTCGCATCCGTAACTTCCTGCATGAGAATGGATATATTGCATCGAGCTCACTCACGAAAACACATCGAGTCAAGAGATCAAAGCTCGTCGGCGATAAATTCATCGATGAATGGATTATTGGTAAAGAAGCCGTTGCGTATGACCAAAAAGCACGTGACATCTGGACGACTTTTTATAGGCAGAAACTGATGGCCTACCGTGAAATTGATCCAAGCGCCAATTCAATCCCACATAAACTTATTGCATACGAAATGAAGCAATTATACAGCTTTGGCATGAAGGAAAAACTTGATGTCGAATACTACCGTGTTGCAAAGAAGACTCAGACGACCGAAATGCTCCTTAATGACATTAATTACATAAGGGATACCTTCCTCAGCAGTTTGGATTTAAGGGCCGTTCTCTCAGAACTTCTCGTGCGACAGTCAGAGTTTCGCAAGCGCAATCAAGAACAGAAGGAACAAGTTCAGAAGAGGAAATCGGAAATCGAAGCGAGCCAACTAACAAAGGAAGAACTTGAGGAATTACGCCAACGGATGAAGATCATCGAGCTAGAACAGGAATCGAATTGTCCACCTGCAACTGAAGAACAACAGCAACGCTTAGCTTCCATAATCAACGAATTATTTCCACTCATTGAAGAAGAGAATAGATTAACATAAAGACCCCCTTCCGTCCCCAAGGGGGAGACGCAGGGATCACGACCCCTGCACCCCGCCACTCAGCATTGCCCGTCCCCTTAGCCATTAGGCAAGGGGATAGGATAAGTGTCGGCAATAACAACCGCCCGTCAAGATTGAAATGAACGCTACGCGATCTTGACAGACTTACGTTTCCACGCTTCAACATAAGCCGCAATGGCATTTATATAGCTTTCCACACCCGCCTGAATCCCTTGCTGGATTCGGGCTTTTTTGCGTTTCTAGGGCTTTACAGCGAAGAAACTAGTGGTGAGATGCGCTGGAACAAAGAAAGGAGGATAGGCAGAAACATTACTTTAATCCATAGCTGAGAGGAGTAGTTCCAATTGAAAGTAGTTGTTTACCTTCGAGTATCATCCGAACAGCAATCAGAACGCCAATTGTCCATTCCAGCTCAAAGAGCAGCTCTAGAAAGCTATGCATCCGAACGTGGTTGGCAAATCGTCGATGAATACTTAGATGAAGCCAAGTCTGCCAAGAGCGATGATCGTCCTGATTTCTTGCGCATGATTGACGCTGCGAAAAAGCCATATAGAGAATTCCAGGTTATTCTCGTCCATAAGTTCGACCGATTCAGCCGTAGTAGCGCTGATCACACCATCTATAAAGCATTGCTTAAAAAGCTGGGTATCAGCGTCATTTCTGCATCTGAACCCACAGAAACTGATACTCCCCACGGAATGCTTCTAGAAGG
Source organism: Paenibacillus sp. FSL K6-2393 (assembly GCF_038002545.1). NCBI lineage: Bacteria > Bacillati > Bacillota > Bacilli > Caryophanales > Paenibacillaceae > Paenibacillus > Paenibacillus sp. FSL K6-2393. Next base: position 184,182 of record NZ_JBBOCU010000002.1, on the reverse strand, counting down.
AATGTTGGAGGTTATCTCTGAATTCTACAACGTCAATCTCAAGCATGAAACACTCAAGGGAATGAAAGAGAACGCAATTCAGGGATTCCACTGTGGCGGCCGCGCTCCATTCGGATATCGCTTAGTTAGAACTGGACGTAAGGTGAATTATGAACTCGGTCCTGATGAGGAGGTGAAAGTAATCAAACAGATATTCCGCATGGCTGCTGAGGGGATGGGCGGGAAGAAGATTGCCCGTATACTTAATGAACAAGGTATCCCTACTGGTCGCAAATGGCTCCCTTCAACCATCTTATCCATACTCAATAACGAAGCATATCTCGGTAATAGGGTATGGAATAAGAAAATGGAGATGGGCAGCCGCAATAGACCACAGTCAGAATGGATAGTTTCAGAGAATAGTCATCCTGCTATAATTGAAAATGACCTTTGGATTAGAGCTCAATCTCAACTTAGTCTAAGGAAAAAGAATCTCAGTATTTAGTATTTTAAATAATTTTGCTACAGTGTTTATTAATAAGTGTGCTTAAAAGGAGGACATCATTTTGCCCGCACTGGACTTTTTAGAGATTGCTCAAGCTAATGATGCAAAAGGTAAACAGGATACTTTTGAATTGTTCGCACATGAATATTTAAAATTCATCGGATTGACCATATTAGTCGGTCCTGATCGTGGTCAGGATGGGGGAAGAGATCTGCTCATCAATGAAACAAGATCAGGCATATTAGGAAACGCCGATTTCAAATGGTTAGTGAGTTGTAAACACAAAGCGCATTCAGGACAATCTGTTCTACTAGGCGATGAGACCGATATTGCTGATAGAGTCACATCATTTGGTGCGCAAGGATTTATTGGGTTTTATTCCACAGTACCTAGTTCTGGACTGAACAACAAACTAGAACGCTTAAAACAAACTGGAAGCTTACTTGATTTCAACATTATTTATCCCACTACAATAGAAACTATGTTGTTAAGTTCCTCAAAGGGTAGGGAAATTGCAAAGCGATACTTTCCAATATCGTATAGAGAATGGGAGCAGACAAACAGAGAACCTGCCAATTTATTTTATCAGTATGAACCACTAGAATGTAAGTGTTGTGGAAAAGACTTATTAGCTGATCGGACTGGTATCATTTGCTTCTTAGAAGCGGATAACAATGACGATGACTATAACCCAAACACACCAAATAAATATACAGCTGTATTTTGGGCATGCAAAGGGAAATGTGATGAGCAGCTATTACGTAAGTATGAAAAGATGGGACATTACAACATTGGATGGGAGGACATCTCCGACATACTTATCCCAGGATATTTTATGCGCTGGATAATGGGTCACTTCAATCGTTTACGGGATGGTGACGATGAATACACAGACGAGGCATATTCTGAACTAAAAAGCTTCATTCTACGTACCGCTCAATTTACCCTCCGATCTCAATCAGAGGCCGATATTCAAAGAACACTAACTTTAATCAATTTACCATTTTGACGATTATTCCAAAATTTTAACGCAGGTGTGCCCAAGTGGTGCACCTGCTTTTTTATGTCCAAAAACCATTACAGAAGGAGCTGTCCATCATTGAAAATAGCCATCTATGCACGTGTATCATCTGACCGTCAAGCGGAAAAGGAGCTGTCTATTCCCGCTCAAGTAAAAGCCATTCAGCAATATTGCCAAGAGCGCGGATACATCATCGTCAACGAGTTCATTGAAATAGGGAAATCTGCAAAGACAGATGACCGTCCAGAGTTTCAGAAGATGATAGCATTAGCTAAACGCTCAAATAGACCGTTCGATGCGGTTGTTGTTCATAAGTTTGATCGGTTTTCTCGTAAGCGGGACGACCATGTTATCTACAAAGCATTACTGAATCAAAGTGGTGTGAAGGTCATATCAGTCACGGAACAGACAGAAGCAGAGACACCACAAGACATGCTACTGGAAGGAATGCTAGAGGTCATTTCAGAGTTCTTTAACGCAAACTTGGCTACCGAGGTACGTAAGGGTATGACGCAGAACGCTAAGCAAGGGTATAACAATGGTGGTACGCCTCCATATGGATATCGTACAGAACATATTGCTCTAGGGAATAATAAAACCAAGGCAGTGTGGATACATGGCCCACGTGAAGAGATAGATATCGTAAAATGGATCTTTAACCAGTATGCTCATGAAGGAATGGGTTACACAAAGATCGCCTCTGAACTAAACCGCCGACAAATCCCCTCCCAGAAAGGCGGAACATGGGCATCAAGCACAATTAGAGCCCTCATTTTTAACGAGGCTTATGTTGGTCGGCGTTGCTGGAATAAGCAAGATTATCAAACCAAAGGTAAGAAATGGCGTGACCGTTCAGAGTGGATCATTACTGAAAATGCCCACCCTTCAATTATATCGGAAGATATATTTAACAAGTGCCAGGAGAACGCGAAGAAAAGAAATACTGGCGGTGGAGAGACACACAAGCCTTTCGATAACAAACTAGCCTCCCCTTTCTGGCTACGAGGAGTTATGGTATGCGAAAAGTGCGGTTCACGAATGGTAGGTAACTCCACATCAAGTAAAATGAAAGGTGGAAAAAAACAATACTATGTATGCGGCGGTTACCTTAGAAAAGGTAAAGACTTCTGTCCATATGCTGGATGGAATAAGGAACGGATAGAAGAGATTGTCTCTAATCGTCTACGCATCCATATAATGAGTCTGCTCATGGGGAATAATCTAGTTGAAGAAATGCGTCAATTCTACACCGAGAGTAATCAACAACATACTACTCAGAAAACAATTATGGAAAACGAATTGGAATTTTTGAAAAAACGAATAGAATTAATCGAAGATGACATCTCTACAGGAAAGGCAAAGCCTTACCATCAGGAAATGCTTGCAGAGATGCAAAATGAGCTGAGGGAGAAGTCAGAGTCATACCTTCGGCTAACAGCTAACTGGTCCGAATTCCATGTGTCTGAGGAGTATATTGCAGGTATCCGATATGATATCAATCCTTTATTAGTCTACTAGATCAAGAAGTGCCCAATCCACAGTTATTGCATGCTTTAGCTAGCAAGTATATCTCGAAGCTTTACATCAACAGAGACACTAAAAAGATCTATCTGAGTCTACAACTGACTATGAATGATAAGGTTATGTATGAGAAAACAATGGTGAGCGAATGGAAATAAGTTTTGATTCGTTGTGCTACCACACCTTAAATCAAACAAAATAATTCTGATGCCCTATAGTTGCTGGTAAAACCCCAGTAATTATAGGGTTTTTCAAACCACCATGTATAAGAACAAAGAAAAAAAGCACCTCCTAGGTGCTTCTTCTGATACTAATAATGGAGGCGAGGGGAGTCGAACCCCTGTCCGAAGATAACGGCACATAAGCTTCTACGGGTGTAGTCACAGTTTTGATGTCACCCGAGTATCGCCCCGTAACCGGCTATACGTTGGGTCAGCCTGATTGTCTTCTTCAGCACACCCCAGGCGGAGATGTGACAGCGTATCCCACTACTAGTTAGCCCCTATCCCTGTCACATGGGCGATGCAGGGTAGAAGCACGCACACAGTTTCTTAGGCTGCGAAAGCGTAGTTTGTTTGTTGTTTGCCGTTTAATAGGCTTTAGCGTTGATAAAGCGGACGCGTCCCCACTACCCGCTACCCATGCTCGAACTATCCCCGTCGAATCCATAAACGCCCCCTCAATGAAGAAGGGCTCCAGGATTAATCCGTGAATACGGAGCAAAGGTGCTGCACATCTTTTTCCTCCAAGGTAAAAAGATGCTTCTTTCAAACTCGGCATTCCTGTCTGCTACATGAGTAATCATAACACAGGACACATCACCGAAATAGTACAGATTGCTGGAAGACATTCCAGCAGGCTGAGCATGTGTACAAGGTTATCCAATACAACAGGCTCAATCGTCTACATATTATACCGCGTCACCAATCGGAAGTAAAGTTTACCCAGATCGGCTCACGAACAACGGTACCTAAGTATCTTACCCACGTTTCAGGCAAACTACGCAAAGGCTAAAAATTTAAATTCATCAACGCGCCAAGCTCCATGCTCCTACCGAATTCCCTTCAACACATATCAAAGGAAATCACCACACAATACACTTCACACCAACTCACACCACATCCCCTTTCCACTAAAAATAAAAAAAGCCTCAATCTTGCCCATTGCAGGACAAACCTTGAGACTCCTTAACTCGTACATAAATCTTCCTAACTCCATCACAACAACTAACTTATACACTTAAAAGTAAAGCATTCACGCCCAGCGCTCCACTTAACGCGCAACCTTCTGCTTCTCGCGCAGTACCCGTTGGATATCACGTTGTGCATCTCGCTTCGCGGCAGTCTCCCGTTTATCATACTGCTTCTTACCTTTACCCAATCCAAGCAAGAGCTTTGCATAACCATTGCGGATATAGATTTTCAGTGGCACAATGCTGTACCCATCCTGTTTCGACAGCCCGAGCAGCTTGTGAATCTGCACTTTATGCATCAACAACTTGCGTGTACGCGTCGGATCGAGCGGATTATTTCGGTTCCCTTGTTCAAAAGGACTAATATGCATATTGTGAATATGAATCTCACCGTTTCGAATCGTGGCAAATGCATCACCAATATTCGCACGGCCGTTACGAAGAGATTTGATCTCCGTGCCGGTAAGCACCATGCCCGCTTCATACGTATCTTCAATGAAGTAGTCATGGGAAGCCTTTTTATTCTGTGCGAGCACTTTACTCTGTCCATCATTCTTGCCCATGTCCTCACTCCTTCTCCGTAAAATAAGCCGGTACCATGCTCTATAGCAGCGCACCCAATGTTGCACCAAGGTACCACGTGCCAGACCTTAATTGTAGCAAGTACGGCTGTTAAAATCAAGAAAGAGGCGACCTCTGCCGCCCCTCCTCATTACACCACTTTCAGACTGTGCGAAACATCACACCGGCTTAAGTGACTATTTTCTCCAACACTTAACCTGGAGGAACGAATTGTAATCCATCTCTTCAAGTTACGTTAGCTTTATTTTTTCTTTTTCCGTACAAAAGCTGCCGTGCCGTTACCAGCTGCACCTTTGCTCTTCTTCCGCTTGCGTCGTGGTGCTCCGCCTTCCTGAGCGCCACCAGGAGTTGCATTCTCTCCAATAAATACGCCGCTCGGCGAAGTGTTTTTGCGCCCACTTCCGCCTTTGCCACCTTTACCGCCGCCCTTGCCGGACTTAAAGCTTCCTTCACCGCGACCGCTGCCGCTGTTCAGGCCACTTCCTTGTCCACCGGTTGAACTAGTATCCGATCCACCCGATGTAGAGCTATATCCGCCTTTACCTGAGCCGAAACCAAAGCTCACCGCGCCTTTGCCCCGGCCAGTTGATCCGCCAGCATCACCAGCACGACGCTCACCTTTAGGCTTGCCGCCGCCTTTACCTGTGTAGCCACCGGATGAGCCTGCGCCTGCACTCGCTGCTCCACTGCGACCGCCACGTCCAGCTTTGCTGCTTTCTTCCGTTGATCTGCCACCACGGTTGCCTCCTGCAGCAGATGAGCCGCCTTTGCCGCCACGTGAACCGCTGAATCCACCTGGTCCACCTTTGGCACCGCCGCGTCCGCCGCCGCTACCAGGACGCCCACCTTTACCGCCACGTCCGCCACCGAAGCCGCCAGGACGTTCAGCGCGAGGTTTCATATCCACCATTTCAAAATCAATCGTATACTCTTCCATACTTACACGTGCCACACGGATCTTCACCTCATCACCGATGCGGAAGACTTTCGAGGTACGTTCACCAATCAGAGCCATATGCTGATCGTCAAAATGGTAATAGTCGTCCGTGAGCGCGCTCAGGCGAATCAGGCCTTCAACCGTGTTCTCCAGTTCAATGAACATACCAAAGCTGGTCACACTGCTGATCATGCCTTCGAACTCTTCGCCTACTTTATCGAGCATGTACTCGGCTTTTTTCATTTTCTCCGTATCCCGCTCAGCTTCTACCGCCACACGTTCACGTTCCGAAGACTGCTGCGCAATATCGGCCATACGTGCTGCCAAATACTCCTGACGATTTTCCGGCAAAGCACCATTATTTTCAATGACTTCGCGAATCACCCGGTGAATGACGAGGTCGGGATAACGACGAATTGGAGACGTAAAGTGACTATAGAATTCCGCCGCGAGGCCAAAGTGACCTGACATTTCAGAATCATACTTCGCCTGTTTCATGGAACGGAGCATCATCGTACTAATCACGGTTTGTTCTTTCGTTTCTTTGATATCCTCAAGCAACGATTGAAGCGCCCGTGGATGAATCGCATTGCCACGTCCTTTGACCTGGTGTCCAAAATTCGCCGCAAAGGCGAGGAAATTTTGCAGTTTTTCCTGATCCGGATCTTCGTGCACACGATAAATGAACGGAACCTTCAACCAGTGGAAATGCTCTGCCACGGTTTCGTTCGCTGCCAACATGAATTCCTCAATGATTTGCTCTGCAATCGAACGCTCCCGTTTCACGATATCTACCGGTTTGCATTCTGCATCCACAATGATTTTGGATTCTTCAAAATCAAAGTCAACCGCACCACGGCGCATACGCATAGCACGCAGCTTCAAGGCGATTTCTTTCATCAGATGGAAATCATCAACCAGATCCTTATATCGCTCGAGCAATTCCGGCTCTTCACCTTCAAGGATTTTACGGACGTTGGAATATGTCATCCGCTCTTTGGTTTTGATCACACTTGTGAAAATGTCATGTTTCACAACCTTCATCTGGTCATTAAATTCCATCTCACAAGACAGGGTCAGGCGGTCTACCTGAGGGTTCAAACTACAGATCCCATTGGACAGACGTTGTGGCAACATCGGAATAACCCGATCCACCAGATACACACTGCATCCACGGTTGTAGGCTTCCTGATCAAGCTTGGAATTCTCCTGTACATAATAGCCAACGTCGGCAATATGAACACCTAGACGATAGTTACCGTTAGGCAGCTTCTCAACGTTAACAGCATCATCCAGATCCTTGGCATCTTCGCCATCAATCGTGACAATGTTAAGTCCGCGCAGATCACGACGACCCTGTTGTACAATCTCTTCATCCGTGATGGAGTCGGGTGCTTTCTCCGCCTCTTCTACCACTTCATCCGGGAAAGCTTCAGGCAGCTGATGCTTGCGAATAACGGACAAAATATCAATACCCGGCTCATCCTTATGACCGAGAATCTCGATCACTTCACCCTCAGCCGCCGCACGGCCCTCCGGATAGCTGACGATTTTTGCCACGACCTTCTGTCCATCAACCGCCCCAGCAAAATTGGTACGCGGGATGAAAATATCGCGATTAATCCGTTTGTCATCGGGAATGACAAATCCGTACACCTCATGGCTTTGGAACACACCCACGACTTGTGTCACAGCACGAGTAACAATACGAACGATCTCACCCTCCAGGCGACCGCCAGAAGGTCCTTGAGATGTGACTTTAACCAGTACCGTGTCACCATTCATCGCACTCTTCATGTCATTGGCGTGAATGTACACATCCGGGTGCTCCCGATCCTCAGGGATAAGGAAAGCGAAACCTTTGGCGTGAGCCTGTAAACGTCCACGTACCAAATCCATTCGCTCTGGCATGCCATAACGATTGTTACGGGTCAGCAAAACTTTACCGGATTCCTCCAGCGTATTAAGCATAATCAAAAAGGCTTTGAAATCAGCTGCATCTTCAATAGCGAAGTGCTGTTCCAACTCCTGATAAGTCATAGGTTTATAAGCGGTTTCCCGCATGAAGTCGAGCAGTTGTTGTTCTGTTATCATTAGTATATTCACCTCGGGAAACATAAAAGTGTAAGCAAGTCTCATCTCTTTATGTATCGGAATTATTACCATTTTCATGCAATGCAATTTCACTGTTGTAAAGAGCGTAGTAGTGCAACCATACTATCTCATACCCTAGTATACACGAATTCAATCCAGCCCATCCGTACCTCGCAAAAAAACCACAGTTGCCGGGCGCTCCTCTAAAATCACGCTTTCACGGATCTCTACAGACATTTTATGCGATACACGTGCTGTACGCATCTGGCAAAGGACTACATCCGAAAATTTTCTGTACACATGACATTCATTATAGGGAGTGAGTTCGCGTAACGAATAAGCGAGGGACATACCATACATGATAGGGGTGTGTTGCATGTTAAGGAAGGAAAACCGACCAGAAGTGAGAAGAAGACCGAAAATCATGGAGTCTATAGATTAGATTGTTGGAAAAGTTTGGACGCGTAAGAATTTATTAAAAAACCCCCGTTTCTACACGAAACGAAGGTTTATCAATTAAGCCATTAGCTTAGAGCTATTCATTGAACAGCAGTTCCAATTCTTACTTGGAAACCACCGTAACAATAATAGACAAAATCATAAATCCTGCACCCAGTACCACCGTTGCACGTTGCAGGAAGAGATCCAATCCGCGCGCTTTCGTTTTACCGAAAAGATGTTCCGCACCACCGGAGATGGCACCCGCCAAACCAGCGCTTTTCCCGTGCTGCAGCAATACTACAGTGATTAGACCGATCGAGAAAACAACGAGCAGCAATTTCAAAGCAATATCCATTCTTTCCACCTCCTACCCATGTGGGCATACATCTCACCATAAAAACAGTTACTTTAATTGTAACATAGCTATGGTTGTACTACAAGTAGTACAGTTTATACAATGCCCTAAATTTCACCATCTGCGTGATCATTACGTATCCCATTACTTCGTTGCAATAAAAAAGACAAGCCGGTTACCCGGCTTGCCTGTAAAAGCTGGATATCCAGCTTATTTTTTAAGGTTGTAGAATCCTTTAAGACCATTGTATTGAGCCAGTTCACCCAGTTGATCCTCAATGCGGAGCAATTGGTTGTACTTCGCGATACGGTCTGTACGGGAAGGAGCACCCGTTTTGATTTGACCAGCGTTTGTTGCAACAGCGATATCAGCGATTGTGCTGTCTTCGGACTCACCGGAACGGTGAGAAATTACAGCTGTGTATCCTGCACGTTTAGCCATTTCGATTGCATCGAATGTTTCAGTCAATGTACCGATTTGGTTAACTTTGATCAGGATGGAGTTACCGATACCTTCGTCGATACCTCTGCCCAGACGCTCAGTGTTTGTTACGAACAGGTCATCACCAACGAGTTGTACTTTGTCGCCCAATTTCTCAGTGAGCAATTTCCAACCATCCCAGTCATCTTCGGACATACCGTCTTCGATTGTGATGATTGGGTATTTCTCAACCCATGAAGCCAGAAGGTCAACATACTCAGCGGAAGTGTAAGATTTACCTTCGCCAGCAAGTGTGTACTTACCATCTTTGTAGAACTCAGTGGAAGCTACGTCCATACCCAAGAATACGTCAACGCCTGGTTTGTAACCAGCTTTTTCAATAGCTTCGATGATTGTAGTGATTGCTTCTTCGTTCGAACCAAGGTTCGGTGCGAAACCACCTTCGTCACCTACAGCTGTGTTCAACCCTTTTGAGCTCAATACGGATTTCAAGTTGTGGAAGATCTCTGCACCTACGCGAAGAGCTTCTTTGAAGCTTGGTGCTCCAACTGGAAGAACCATGAACTCTTGAACGTCGATGTTGTTGTCAGCATGCTCACCACCGTTGATGATGTTCATCATTGGAACTGGCAGTGCTTTAGCGTTGAATCCGCCCAGGTAAACGTACAATGGCAGGTCCAGAGCGTCAGCAGCTGCGCGAGCTACTGCCATGGATACAGCCAGGATTGCGTTAGCACCCAGTTTACCTTTGTTTGGCGTACCATCCAAAGTGATCATCAATTTGTCGATACCCAGTTGATCCAATGCATCCATACCGATAACTTCTGGAGCGATTGTTTCGTTTACGTTTTTAACAGCTTGCAGAACGCCTTTACCGAGGTAACGGGATTTGTCGCCATCGCGAAGCTCAACTGCTTCGTGGGCACCAGTGGATGCACCAGATGGAACGATTGCGCGTCCGATTGCGCCGGACTCCAGGTATACTTCAACTTCTACTGTAGGGTTACCGCGGGAGTCGAGGACTTCGCGAGCGTACACGTCAGAAATAATAGTCATTTGTGATAATCTCCTTTAAATTTAAATTTATTATAAATTAGGACCACTTGTGTTTTCCCTTTTCCACTACGTCAGCAGAATCGTCCTCTGATCGCTGTTATCCCCTGATTCCTTTGAACTTATTTTCATAAGTTGGAATCATGTGATAAAGGCGAACGCTTTGCTTCTTCGGACAATTTCTGCTTCCTTCGTTCGGGGGTAAACTCCAAACTTCCCAATTTCATATATGTTGTTGCGTAACTTATTTACGGGTAGCGATGACGGATGTACCTGTCATTTCTTCCGGTTTAGGCAATTGCATCAGGTCAAGGATCGTTGGCGCGATATCTGCCAGGATTCCGCCTTCACGCAGGGTTACATTGGCATCCGTAACGATGAATGGAACTGGATTCGTTGTATGAGCTGTGAACGGACGTCCTTGCTCATCGAACACCATATCCGCGTTACCATGATCCGCAGTAATCAGTACAACGCCGCCTTTGGCAAGTACTGCATCCACAACACGGCCCATGCACTCATCTGTTACCTCAACCGCTTTGATGGTAGGCTCCAGCATACCGGAGTGTCCAACCATGTCAGGGTTAGCAAAGTTCAGAATGATGGCGTCATGTTTGTCTGCTTCGATCTCGCGAACACATGCGTCAGCCACTTCATACGCGCTCATCTCTGGTTGCAGATCATACGTTGCAACTTTTGGTGAGTTGATCAGTACGCGAGTTTCGCCCGGAAGCTCCACATCACGACCGCCGCTGAAGAAGAAGGTAACGTGCGGGTATTTCTCAGTTTCTGCAATACGCAGTTGTTTTTTATTGTTTTGTACCAGAACTTCACCCAGCGTGTTGTCGAGGTTCTTCGGCGAATAAGCCACATAACCTTCAACAGTCTCACTGAACAAAGTCAAGCATACAAAGTGCAAGCCTACAGGGAACTTCGGACCACGATCGAAACCGCGGAAATCCTGGTTGGTGAATACTTGCGACAACTGGATCGCACGGTCAGGACGGAAGTTGAGGAAGATAACGGAATCGCCGCTCTCTACCAAACCTACCGGCTCACCATCCGCTTTGACGATAACCGTTGGTTCAACGAATTCATCAAATACGGACTTCTCATACGATTCTTCAACCGCTTTGAGTGGGTCAGTGTATTTTGGTCCATCTCCATAAACGATGGCGCGGTATGATTTCTCAACCCGTTCCCAACGTTTGTCACGGTCCATCGCGTAATAGCGACCTTGAACCGTTGCGATTTTACCTACACCGACTTCTTCAATCTTAGCGATCAGTTTCTGCATGAAGTCTTTACCACTGTCTGGCATAACATCACGGCCATCCATGAAGGCATGAATATATACATCATTCATTCCTTCTTTTTTGGCCAGATCCAGCATAGCAAACAGGTGGTCGATGTGACTATGTACGCCGCCATCGGACAACAAACCGTAGAGATGAAGCTTTTTGCCGCTTTGTTTCGCTTCGCGAACAGCTTTGACAAGTGTTTCATTGTCATAGAACTCGCCGTCACGAATGGATTTGGAGATACGGGTCAAATCCTGGTATACGATCCGGCCGGCACCAATGTTCAGGTGACCCACCTCGGAATTTCCCATTTGCCCTTCTGGCAAACCTACAGCTTCACCGCAAGCAGTGAGCGTTGTATGTGGGAATTGGCTCATGAAACGGTCGTAGTTCGGTTTCTTGGCTTGCGCTACCGCATTGCCTTCCACCGTGTTACGCAGACCAAAGCCATCCATGATGATCAGTGCTACAGGTTTTGGAGCTGTCATCTTACTTCGCCCCCTCAACAAGCGCGATGAACGAAGCCGGCTGCAAGCTGGCACCGCCAACAAGTGCGCCGTCGATGTCGCTTTGTCCGAGGTATTCTGTTACGTTTTCCGGTTTAACACTGCCGCCGTATTGAATACGAACTGCATTCGCAACCGTCTCGTTGTACAGATCCTTCACCAGCGTACGGATGTAAGCAATAACTTCATTCGCATCTTGGGAAGTCGAGGATTTGCCTGTACCAATCGCCCAGATTGGCTCATAAGCGATAACAACTTGTGCCGCTTGCTCTGCAGACAGACCTGCAAAAGCAGCTACTGTTTGCACTTTGCATACGTCTTTTGTTTGGTTCGCTTCACGCTCTTCAAGCGTCTCACCAAGGCAAAAGATTGGAGTCAATCCGTGACGGAATGCTGCATGCAACTTTTTATTGACAGTCTCATCGGTTTCCGCAAAATATTGACGGCGCTCCGAGTGACCAATAATGACATAATCCACACCCAGGTCTTTCAGCATTACACCGCTGATTTCGCCTGTGAATGCACCGTTATCTTCAAAATGAAGATTTTGTGCACCAATTTTGATGTTTGTGCCTTTAACGGCTTCTACCAGGGATGGCAGATTTGTAAACGGTGCGCAGATTACAGTCTCCACGCCTTCAACTTCCGCTTTTCCTTTAACTTCCTGAATGAAGTCATTGGATTCGGAAACCGTTTTGAACATTTTCCAGTTACCTGCGATAATCGGTGTTCTCATGGGTTTCAACTCCTTCATGCTATAGACTACTAAAACTTACTTGTCGTTCAATGCCACTACGCCTGGAAGTACTTTACCTTCCATGAACTCGAGCGATGCACCGCCACCTGTAGAGATGTGGTTCATCTTGTCAGCCAATTTGAACTTCTCAGCTGCTGCTGCGGAGTCACCGCCACCAATTACAGTGTAAGCTTCTGTCTCAGCGCAAGCTTCCGCTACTGCACGAGTACCGTGGGAGAATGGCTCGATTTCAAATACGCCCATTGGTCCGTTCCACACAACCAATTTGGAGTTTTTGATAACGTCAGCATAGATCTCACGTGTTTTAGGACCGATGTCGATGCCTTCCCAATCTGCTGGGATGCCGTCGATGTCAACGATTTGTGTGTTTGCTTTCGCACTGAAATCGTCAGACACTACGATATCTACCGGCAGGTAGAAGTTTTTGCCCAGTTTTTTCGCTTTTTCGATGAAACCGAGAGCAACATCAAGTTTGGAATCATCCAACAAGGATTGTCCAATTTCATGTCCTTGTGCTTTCAAGAACGTGTAAGTCAGACCGCCACCGATGATCACGTTGTCTGCAATGTTCAGCAGGTTGTCGATTACATCGATTTTGTCCTTAACTTTGGATCCACCAATGATGGCTGTGAAAGGACGCTCAGGGTTGGAAATTGCTTTACCCAACACTTCAAGTTCTTTCTCCATCAACAAACCGGACACTGCTGGAAGCAAGTGAGCGATTCCTTCAGTCGAAGCGTGTGCTCTGTGTGCCGCGCCAAACGCATCGTTAACGAAAACGTCAGCCAGTTCAGCAAATTGTTTTGCGAGTTCTGCATCGTTTTTCTCTTCGCCTGCGTGGAAACGAACGTTTTCAAGCAACAATACGTCGCCGTTGTTCAGTTCAGCGATTTGAGCTTTAACAGCGTCACCAACAGAATCGTCAGCTTTAACAACTGTTTTACCAAGCAATTCTGACAAACGCTCAGCTGCTGGAGTCAAACGCAAGGATTCAACCACTTCGCCGTTAGGACGACCCATGTGGCTTGCCAAAATGACTTTAGCGCCTTTTTCAATCAAGAAGTTGATTGTAGGAAGCGTTGCACGAATACGTTTGTCATCTGTAATTTTACCATCTTCGAGCGGCACATTGAAATCTACACGGACAAAAGCCCGTTTTCCTGTCAATTCGATATCGCGTACACTTTTTTTGTTCATCTGTATTTCCTCCGCACCCATGTATTTGGTGGACCCATCAAGGGCTGAAATCCCTTGTCAATCCTGGTGTTTTTGAGAAATTTGCAAAATATTGATATATAAAGAGCGGAAACAATATAGCATCTGTTTCCGCTCTATGTTATTGCAGATATTACTTAATCATTTTTGCAAAGTGCTCCAAAGTGCGAACCAATTGTGCAGTGTAGGACATTTCATTGTCATACCAAGCTACAGTTTTAACCAATTGTTGGTCGCCAACAGTCAGAACTTTAGTTTGAGTTGCATCAAACAGGGAACCGAAAGTGATACCTTGGATGTCGGAAGATACGATTTCGTCTTCAGTGTATCCGAAAGTTTGTGGATCGGAAGCTTCTTTCATTACTGCGTTAACTTCTTCAGCAGTAACTTTTTTACCCAGAACTGTTACGAGTTCAGTCAGGGAACCAGTAGCTACTGGTACACGTTGAGCTGCACCATCCAATTTACCTTGCAGTTCTGGAATTACCAGACCGATTGCTTTAGCAGCACCAGTTGTGTTAGGGATGATGTTTTCAGCTGCTGCGCGAGCACGACGGAAGTCACCTTTAGGGTGTGGAGCATCCAACGTGTTTTGGTCGCCAGTGTAAGCATGAATTGTAGTCATCAAACCTTGAACGATTCCGAATTTGTCTTGCAGTGTTTTTGCCATAGGTGCCAGGCAGTTTGTTGTGCAAGATGCGCCGGAGATTACAGTTTCAGTACCGTCGAGGATTTCATGGTTTACGTTGTAAACGATGGTTTTCATGTCGCCAGTAGCTGGTGCGGAGATAACAACTTTCTTAGCTCCACCTTTCAAGTGTTTCTCAGCTGCTTCTTTAGTTGTGAAGAAACCAGTACATTCCAGAACGATATCTACGCCCAGGTCGCCCCAAGGAAGTTCTTCCGGGTTACGGTTAGCCAATACTTTAACTTCTTTGCCGTTCACTTTGAAGAAGCCATCGTGTACTTCAACATCGCCATCGAAGCGACCTTGAGTTGTATCATATTTGAGCAAATGAGCGAGCATTTTAGCGTCAGTCAAGTCGTTGATTGCTACTACCTCGATGCCCTCTACATTTTGAATACGGCGGAATGCCAAGCGTCCAATACGTCCAAAACCGTTAATACCTACTTTAATCATGAGTAAGTTCCTCCCAAGTTTTGATTAATTTTTTATGAAACTTATATATTCAAGACAGACGGTGAAGTCCGTCAAGACAACAATTGTTGTGTTGCAAAGTAAACCCTTATTCCATTTCAGCAACGATGACTTCGGCAGCAGCCTCATCAATAATCAGAATATCTTCCTGACCAAATCGCAACACGGAATGTATAGCAGCAGCTTTGCTTTTGCCACCTGCAATTCCAATCACAACATCGGTTCGTTCAATATCCTGAAGTCGCATACCCAGTGTAAGCATGGTATGTACCACCTTACCCTGATCGTTAAAGTAATAACCGAAAGATTCAGATACGGCTCCTTGCTCCTGAAGTTCATCTATAATCTCCGTCGCAAGTTTACGTCTTGTCGCCATCTCCACGGCATCACCAATTCCATGAATAACAATGCGCGATTGCCGAATCAGCTGCAGAATCTCCTGAACACTGGGGTCCTGGATTAATGATTCATAGGCATGATCACTTAGCAAATCCGGTACATGCAGGAGTTTGTATTGCGCTCCTACCCGTTTTGCCATTGTGGATGCAATCGTATTTGCCTGAATTTCAAGGCTTTCTCCAAGTCCACCGCGTGCCGGTACGAACCAGACACCTTTGAGCGATGTTGGCGGAGTCAGTTGCTCTGCGACTTCGGCCGTTGTTGATCCGCCAGTAACGGCGACAACGTCGTTGTCACTCATGATATTGCCGAGAGCCTTCGCTCCGGCTCTGCCCAGTTCCCTTTTGGCAAATGGAGAAACGTCCGAATCACCAGGAACCACAACTACCTTTTGCAGACCGTAGGCTTGCTTGATGCGCTCTTCCAGCTCGGATAATCCGAACAACTCTTTGGCTACGGGCTCTAACTGCTGCAGCAAATCATACCCTGCCTCGCTGATCTTCATCCCTGCACTGTCAATTTCAATAAGTCCCTGAGCCTTTAACAGATCGGTCTCAGCCCTCAGAACCCGCTCGGTCATCTGCATGGAATTAGCTAACGTTCTCCGTCCGATCACATCCGATAACATGATCTGTTGCAGAATCGTATACCTCTTTTTTAAGATATCCATGAGATCAGGCAGAAGCTGCTTTTGTACTTCTAAAATCGTTCGCATGCTTTCCACTCCCGCAAGTTCTCGTTCTAAGCTCTCTTTCGTGGCCCTAAAACGTCCCGGGTTAACTTTTTAAGTCCCACGTCTATTCTACCTAAAACTGACGTGACATGCAAGTGTTTCAACGTGTTATTTCGACACGTATTCAGCGTTTGTACGCGCCTATTTTCACAATCCTAGACTTCCATGATCAAGGACTAGCTCATACATACCATATATAGAAGAAACGAAAGAATTCCATCTACATATCGCTCAGAAACACATTTCATACGGCATGTCCAAAACCTCTAATAGCATTTACTTAAATGCACTCTTTATCCACTCTTCTTCATCATGATCATTTTTGGGTTAATCCAAACCAATACCACAACGAACTGCTTGCAATTAAATATTTCATGAGCTATAATCAATATTGCTGTCACATAATGTGCGCCCGTGGTCCAATGGATATGACGTAGGCCTCCGAAGCCTGAGATCCAAGTTCGATTCTTGGCGGGCGCGCCATTTTTATTTAACAGCTCATAACCCATTTAACCAATGAAACCGGAAAGGTTTCTTTTTTTTGTAAGTTAGTTTGACTTTCTTTGACTTTTTGTTTGGAATTGTTTATTATGTGGGTAATACGGTAACAGTTTAATTATAAACACCAATAACATTTACATTCCAAGGAGGTTTTTCACGTGAGTTTTATTCCAATGGTCGTTGAACAGAGCAACCGGGGTGAGCGCGCCTACGACATCTACTCCAGATTGCTGAAGGATCGTATTATTTTCCTTGGTAGCGATGTTAATGACGTAGTGGCTAATGCCATTATGGCACAGATGTTGTTCCTGGCTGCGGAAGATCCGGAGAAAGACATTCACTTATACATTAACAGCCCAGGCGGATCGATTACAGCCGGTATGGCCATTTACGATACAATGCAATTCATCAAACCGGATGTATCTACCATCTGTGTAGGTATGGCGGCTTCCATGGGCGCATTCTTGCTGAATGCCGGTGCAAAAGGTAAACGTTTTGCGTTGCCTAACAGTGAGATCATGATTCACCAACCACTTGGTGGTGCTCAAGGTCAAGCTTCAGACATCGAAATTCGTGCTCGCCGCATCCTGAAAATGCGTGATACCTTGAACCGCATCATCTCTGAGCGTTCAGGTCAACCGCTTGAGCGGATTGAGAAAGATACAGATCGTGACTACTTCATGAGCGCTGCTGAAGCTGCCGATTACGGTATCATTGATAAAGTTATTGAAAACGTAGGTTCCCAAGGTATCTAAGTGTGACGTAGACCACGGTCTACGCGTTGACATAATAACACCTAACGTAATCAGCAACACCTCATTGTGTTGTCTATACGAGAAGAAGCCCACATCATAATCATGATGTGGGCTTCTTTTTTTCATTTTATAAGAAAGATAACTGATCAGTGCACAATAATGATTCTTTATTTGGTTCCCGTTACATTGCTAAATGGTTCTGTGCCTTTAGGGAGAATCTCTTTATACGTAAATGGCATTTCAGGGAATCCCTCTGCGTACGCCGTATACTCATACAGCTGGAAGAACACAACCACACCCGTTGGTGTCACATAGAAATCCTGATCTTTATTGAACCCTTTATACCCATCAAGGTATCCACCGCGGGCTTTCAGTTGCTCGCCCACTTTTTTACCCAACGTTTCGCGCATGGTTTTATTATTTTGCAGCACATCATCTAACGTGAGCTCCTTGCCTGTGTCCAGTGCAAAGGTGTGGCCCGTACGGTATGTCATACCATGAGCGCCAGCATAATCTTCGTATCGTTGTGTAATAAGTCCCAACACGCCTTTTTCATTGTACGTCACTACATAAGAGCTCTCAAATGCATATGGACGGTTGGCTGTTGCACCGCCGAATTCAGATGTCTGTTTCTTGAAGTCAGCTACATAAGCATCCACTTCGTCTTTGAGCACTTTGTTGATCGCCGCTTCAGCTTCTTTGCTGGCAAGTCCACTCACCTGTGGATATTGAACATCTACTTCAGCGTTTTTCACAGTGACATTAACTGTTGCCGCTTTAATTTTCACGTTATTTTGTTTCACCTTGCTAAGTGTCAACGTTTTGGTTTTGCCATCCCAATTCCCCTGTACACCCAGATAATCTCTCATTGCCGAGAATGGAATATACAATCGACCCTGAATCAATTTCGCTTCCACCTGAGGGTAATATCCGTTAATATAAACGTTTGGCTGTCCATCCATCAGGCTAACGGTCATCGCATTGTTGGCTGCTGTTACCGTATATGACTTGGTTTTTGCATCATATTTCAGGGTTCCACCTGCCACATCTTTAACTGCCGTAAGAGAAACCCAAGTTGAGCCACCTTGAAGAAGTCCTTTTTGAGTCAGTGTTTTTCCACCCGATTTCAGAGTTACCTCAGCCGGGGTTGTCACTTTCGAGGATACCGATGCTGCCTGAACCGAACTATCCTGCCATACCGAACCGCTACCTACAATAATTCCTGCTGCAAGCAATGCACTTGTCCATTTTTTCCATGATGTCATATATAAAACTCCTCTCTGAATTCACAATTAGGGATCATTGCGTATGTAATCCTGATCTGATCGCATATCTCATACGCTCACCTCTCTATTATAATTAACCCGATTTCGGAAAGGTTTACAGCTCGAGTTACAATGTTGATGAATATCAGACCGAAAATATAAGGGGATATGACCTTTTTGTCACGAACAACTATACAAAAAAGATACCAATAACCAGCATTTCATGTAGCTTCAAAAGGTACCCTCTTCTCCAACTTCATCAAAGTTTGCTTTTCCAACAAAAAAAGACTCTGTCCACAGGACAAAGTCTTTGTCATTATTTCGTTGTACCCCTTCAAATGACTCATGAAAAGGTTACTTGAGTTTACAATCCTAGTTCACTCTTGTTTATTTCATTTCATACGTGATATTCAGGATTGTGCTTACTTTAACCTGGCCTGTTTCAATCTCAGTGCCACCTGCTGTATCTTGTGCTTTGGACATCAACGCCTCACTTGCATAGAATACAGGCACATTGGCATCACCTTGGCTCACGGAAAGAACAGCACCGAGTTGACGTTTAACTGCTTTTGCAATGGCGCCAGCTTTCACATCTGCATTGGCAACAGCTTTCTCAATCACTTGGGACTCATAACTTTCCGGATTTTCTACAGTAAAGCGCACGTTTTCAATGTTGTTGGCACCTGCCCCCGAAGCAGCATCGAGCAACTCGCCGATCTTATCCATCTCACGATATGTGACAGTCAGCGTATGATGCGCTGTGTATCCTTTAATTTGTTGTCCGTCTTTTTCGCTATACGTATAGTTGGGTTGTACAGAGAACTGACTCGTTTGAATGTCGTCTGCACTGATCTTCCACGTATTCTTCAGCAAGTTGGATACCTTTTGAACTTTCGCAGCATTCGCTTTTTGAGCAGATGCAGCTGTCTCTGCAGTACTGTTCACACCAATGGATAGATAAGCGATATCAGGTTTCACCTGAATCTCACCTTTACCCACAACATTAATCACGTTCTGTTGTACTCCCTGAACCTCTGCAGCGTAAGCATAGTTACCTGGTGCAACCCATGCCGTTCCTCCAACAAGCAACGTACTTGCCACCAGCACCGCACCAAACGGTTTCATCCATTGTTTACCCATCACGATAGCCTCCTTATGTGTTAACATCTCATACTTTAATCGATTTGATACCTTAACAGACGGGACAAATTCCATAATGTTGCACTTGACGATAGCAAATACGTCAATAACGCAAAAAAGCCCCTTTCGGGACTTCTTCATTGGATTGATCATATCTTATTGGTTTTCGAGCTCTTCCTTGCTTACCAGACTAACTAAAGCGTTTACAGCCTGTTCGGCATCCGCGCCTTCTGCACTAATCTGGATTTCCGTACCTGTGCTAATTGCAAGGCTCATGATCCCCATGATACTTTTTGCATTAACTTTTTTGTCGTCCTTCTCGACGAACACTTCAGACGAGTACTTATTCGCTTCTTGAACGAACAGTGCCGCAGGTCTGGCATGGAGACCCGTTTTCAAACGGACAACTACCGGGTGCTTTGTCATGGAAACTTACCCCCTATTATGAAATCTGGACATTAAATACACAATTATATTTATACAACATTATACCATTAACCCGTGCAGGACACTAGAAGAAAAAACTCAGGGTGCTTTAGAGGACATTATCTTGCCCTAATTTCATCTTTTGCACAGCGCATCCAATGACCTAAGTAAGTTCCCTAGGTCCTTAACGGTTGACTTTCCCGGCCTTTCTGTTCAGCAGAAACAGCCGACCTTGTTACTTTACCCTACTCCGTCTTAACCATAACGTTCTGTGCGTACTTTCTCAGCCAGCTCATCAATTTTACGAAGCCGATGGTTCACTCCTGACTTGCTAACTGTACCTTTAAGGAGTTCGCCTACTTCTTTCAAATTGATATCTGGATGAGCGAGTCGAACCTCCGCCACCTCGCGAAGTTTCTCAGGCAACGATTCCAGACCAACTTCCTTTTGTAACAACCGAATATTATCGATTTGTCTTACCGCCGCTCCAATCGTTTTATTCAGGTTGGCGGTCTCACAATTGACAATCCGGTTAACTGAGTTACGCATATCACGCATAATTCGTACATCTTCAAACTTGAACAAGGCCTGATGAGCACCAATGATGCTGAGCAGCTCAATGATTTTCTCGCCTTCCTTAATGTATAGGATGAATCCTTTTTTCCGTTCTATGCACCGGGCATTCAGATGAAATTCATTGGCCAGGTCAACCAGTGCCTGACAGTGCTCTTCATACATGGACGCAATCTCCAGATGGTACGAGGAACCTTCCGGATTATTAACCGATCCACCGGCCAGAAATGCACCGCGAAGATAGGCACGTTTACAACAGTTCTGCTGAAATAACTCCGTATTAATTCCTGGCGTAAACAGAAAACCTTCCGATACAATATGAAGACTGTTGAGAATCTCTTGTACCATGGTTGGAATTCGAACAATATATACATTGTTCTTTTTCAGCCGCATTTTTTTGCGGACCAGTAGTTCCGTATGCACTTGAAAATGCTTTTTAAGCAGAGAGTATGCCCGTCTTGCAATGGCGGCATTCTCCGTCGAAATATCCAAGATCACTTTTTTATTCGATAACTGCACTGCACCAAGCATACGGATGAGGGCTGAAAGTTCCGCCTTTTCGCAGCACGGTTCGCTCTCGATCATGGTTAACTCTTTTTTGGTCTGTGCTGCAAACGACATGGGACTTCACCTCTTCCGTAACATCCAATTTTGTACCAGTTGGTAGATGTGATGACTTAACTTGTCGGCATCATGACGCAGATAGGTTTTGAACAGAACAAGGGTATCTGCAACCACCTGATAGCCGGCACTTTCCAGTACATTCATATCCAGGACAACCGGTTTTGCTCCTTTTTCCGCATACTTATTCTGCACTTGCAGCGGAATATCACCATTATTTACGATAACATAGTCGAAGAGCTGATGACCTATATGCTCGTGTACCGCCTTAAGGTGGTCACTTACCGTATAGTTATCCGTTTCTCCCGGCTGTGTCATAACATTACAGATAAACATCTTCACCGCATCAGCCTCTACCACAGCTTCTGCAAGCTTAGGTACGAGCAGATTGGGAAGGATGCTTGTATAGAGGCTGCCTGGCCCGATCAGAATGGCGTCAGCTTGACGAATGGCCTCTACTGCCTCTGGCAACGGCTCCACGTGATCCGGTTCAAGGAAAACACGTTTGATGCGTCCACCCGCCTCAGGGATTTTGGACTCACCTGTAATAATTGTCCCATCTTCCATCTCGGCATGCAACACAACGGCCTGGCCTGCGGCTGGTAATACCTCACCTCGAACGGCAAACACGCGGCTAAGCTCCCGCACTGCGGTCACAAAGTCGCCCGAAATATCCGTCATTGCAGCCAAAATCAAATTCCCCAAGCTGTGGCCTGCAAGCCCCGCGCCTGTATTGAAACGGTACTTCAACATATCTGAAAGCAATGGTTCTACATCAGCCAGTGCCGTAAGCACGTTGCGAATGTCACCCGGAGGCGGCATTTGTAGCTCATTGCGCAGGATGCCTGAACTTCCACCGTCATCTGCAACTGTGACGATGGCCGTGATATCCAGCGGCTTCTCTTTCAAACCGCGTAACATCACGGATAATCCGGTTCCGCCGCCCATTACAACTATTCTCGGACGTTCTCTTCGTGGTCCGGCCTCTTTCATCCCTTCACCCTCTTCAATGACGGTCCCGGTCAGCGTCGCGATGGCTCACGGTGACAGCTTCTGTCTCGCTGCTTCCCAACATCTTGCCCAAATATTCCGATATTGCTACCGAACGATGCTTGCCTCCGGTACAGCCGATTCCAATAATAACCTGGCTTTTGCCTTCCTTCCGGTATTGCGGAATCAGGAAATGCAGCATATCCAGCAGCTTGGTCAGAAACGCCTGTGTCTCTGGCCACTTCATAACATATTCGTACACATCACTATTCTGTCCCGTATTCGGTCGCAAATGCTCAATATAATGCGGATTCGGTAAAAAACGTACATCAAACACCAGATCAGCATCAATCGGAATGCCATACTTGAATCCAAACGACGTAATATTCACCGACAACATTTGGCTTTCCAGATGAGAAAAGCGGGATATGATGCGTTCTTTCAGTTGAGCAGGCTTCATTGTACTTGTATTCAGTACCTGAGTCGCAGAGTTTTTGAGTTCCTCCAACATCTTGCGTTCCAGTCGGATGCCGTCCAGCGGCATGCCCTCAGGAGCCAGCGGATGTCTGCGCCTGCTTTCTTTGTAACGCTGAACAAGGACAGAATCTGTAGCATCCAGGAATAAAATTTCGCAATGAATGGTAAAATGATCTTTAATATAGTTCAAAGACTCGGACAGAGCCGTAAAGAATTCACGCCCGCGCAGATCGATAACCAATGCAACCTTACCAATCTTGCCGTTTGACTGTTCAATTAGTTCCGCAAATTTCGGAATCAATACCGGTGGCAGATTATCCACACAGAAGAAACCCAGATCCTCCAGGCTTTGTACTGCAATGGTTTTACCTGCCCCGGACATGCCCGTAATGATAATGAGCGTGGCGCCTGTGCCTGGTGAGCCTTCACCTTCAAGCATAAATGTCCCCTCCTTATCATATTGCTGTCTTCATATATTGTTACGAGGTTACTAGGAACGCAAGAGAAGACCTGCCGCACCCACAATACCTGCATTATTACCAAGTGTAGCTTCCAGAATCTGAACCCCTTCTTGCAGCGGTTCCGGTGTCAGCTTAGCAAATACGGTACGTATTTCATCGAACAAGAAGTTGCCCGCTTTGGATACGCCACCACCAATGATGAACATCTCCGGGTTAATGACAGCAGCTACAGTAGCCATGGACTTGCCCAGGTAGAAGGCCGCACGGTTTACAATGCGCTGTGCCACTTCATCGCCTGCCTTGGCAGCATCAAATACTTCTTTGGCTGCAATCTTGTCGACGAGTGCCAGTGACGTATGATCCCCGCGTTCTACCGCATCTTTCGCCATACGGATAATACCCGTTGCAGACGATACTGTCTCTACACATCCCATTTTACCACAACCGCACTTGATGGCCTCCAGATCAGGTACAACACTGATATGACCCAGTTCTCCCGCCATACCGGAGAAACCCTGATAGATGTTGCCATTCAGGATCAAGCCCCCGCCAACACCCGTACCGAGTGTATAACATACACAGTTGTCTACGCCTTTGCCGGCACCTGCCCAGACTTCACCCAGTGCAGCCACGTTTGCATCGTTATCTATTTTGATTGGCTTGCCCAGACGTTCTTCCAGAATCGAACGAATGGCCACATTCCGAAATCCGATGTTAGGGGCATGAACGATAATTCCCTCGCGTACATTCGTGAAACCGGCCACTCCAGCACCTACACCCTCAAGTTGTTCCCAACTGTAAGGTGATTCGGCTACGATATGTCGGACATACTTCTCGATGTTGGCGATGACCGTGTCTACGCCCTTATCCACTTCAGTCGGTCCTTCATACGTATGCATTAGCTGACCTTGTTCATCGCATATACCGACCTTGATTGCTGTTCCGCCGAGATCGACCCCAACGTAGATTTTCTCAGACATGCTGCAAGCCACCTTTATCTATCTAAAATAGTTTAAGTCCTACGTACCAACTATAATTGAAGGATACGCCTGGGTCAAGACGATAAGAACTCGGATACACCATGCTCCGTTAGGGTTGTGAACCACATCACATAGCAATTTTGAATACGTATACAATCTTATTACCTTCATTTATAAACGCACGCTTCATTCCTTCCTCCATAACAGAGGAAGCCTCAACTCATGATATTGCATCTTCACTCGTTCCATTCATAAAAGATCAACATCATCCCCTCATATAGGTGACTCGTCTTATGCACCCCACCACCTGTCATTCTCACGCAGAGAGCTATCTAATAGCGGTTTTGCCAACAAAAAAGCGCCTTCCATAGTTGGAAGGCACCCTTACTTTTTCAAAAGAATCTGATGTTGTTTAACTTGGTTGAGCTGGATTAAACTCGGTCGATTTTCTACGTTATAACTTCGATTCCACACGTACCGGCTCTTCTGTCTTCTCCATCTTGTTCACATCCAGAATATCGAGCAGGAAAACAAAGATCGGAATACCAATGATCAGTCCCCAGATCCCCAGAAAGTGTTGCGACAGAATTAGTACGATAAAGGTGTAGAACATTGGCAATTTGGTCTTGTGTGCCATCAGTTTTGGATTCAGGAAGTACGTCTCCAAAGCATGAATAACAATAATCATGATGATCACAATAATGCTTAATTTCAGTCCACCCATCTGATACCCAATCAGACAGAGCGGTACAAGTGAGATGATAACCCCCGCAACGGGAACCAGACTGAGCATGAACACCAGAATGGTCAGAGCGAACAGATACGGGAAACCCAGAATCCATAAGCCCAAGATCGTCAGCACCGTATTAAACACCGCAATAAGAAGCTGTGCCTCAATGACTTTACCGAAAGAAGACACGAATTTGTCTCCCAGATAAGCCACTTCATTGTAGAACCATCCAATTTTACTTGTTTTGAACTTGGACGTGAACTTCGATATCTCCTGCTTCTGCAACAAGAAAAACAGACTCAGAATGATAACGAGCAGAATAAACTCCAGCCACTTGCTCAAAGCGAAAATATATTTCAATGCATCATTGGTGTAATTTTTAATATCGAAGGATTGAAGATAACCCGCAATTTTGGATGCAAAATTATCACCATCTGCACTATCCAGAAATTTCATAATCTCATTAGTCAACTGAACGACCTGATCCACAATCCGTGGTGAATATCTGGAAATGCCAAGCACAATGACTGCGATTACAATCATATAGAGCAGGATGACTACAACTTTATAATTGATCGGAAACAACCGATTCAAACCACCTGTAATGAAATGCTGTAACCTGTTCATGACATACGTCACCAGGAACAACAGCAGAATCATGTGCAGCATACTCCCCATACTGAACAAAATTAAACAGAACAAGAGCAGGATCAAAAATCGTCTCACTGTCGCATTCTGTAACCAATCTTTTATCATTTCCCCCAAAATCTTCACCTCACAGCTAATATGCCCTATATGTATACGAACTCATGCCCACTGTAGTTTCAAAAAAAGAGAAGCCTTCCGGCTTCTCTCATTTCATGAGACTTCCCGTTGTCTCTTATTCCCAGCATATGCCTAACCTCACACATGTAATGCTTATTTATCCAACGTTTCGCTCCAATCATGGACAATGCTTCCTTCAAGGAACTTCTCACAATCCATCGCGGCCATACATCCTGATCCTGCAGCCGTAATAGCTTGACGATACTTCGTATCTTGAACATCACCACAGGCGAATACACCCGGAATATTGGTCTCCGTTGTTCCCGGTTTAACGACAACATAGCCATGTTCGTCCAGTGCAATCGCATTACCCAGGAATCCGGTATTCGGTGTGTGACCAATGGCAACGAATACGCCATCTGCTTCAAGCAACTCTTCCTGCCCCGTCTCGTTGTTGCGCACCTTCAGTCCTTTGACACCCAAAGCTTCTGGTACGACCTCGAGTGGAGTACGGTTCAGCGCCCACTTCACCTTTTCATTGCTGCGAGCCCGATCCTGCATAATCTTGGATGCACGCAATTCATCCCGGCGGTGAACCAATGTCACGTCTGTTGCAAAACGAGTCAGGAAACTCGCTTCCTCCATCGCAGAGTCTCCACCGCCCACGACCACGATTTTTTTGCCTCGGAAGAAGAAGCCGTCACATGTCGCGCATGTACTTACACCACGTCCCACATTTTCCTGCTCACCCGGAATACCGAGATAACGAGCGGAAGCACCTGTGGAGATAATGATCGATTCAGCTTCCAGTTCACCGATTCCTCCAACTTTGACCTTGAAGGGCGGTTTGCTGAAATCAACCTCTTCCACCCAACCGTTTTTGAATTCCGCTCCAAAACGTTCCGCTTGCTTACGCATGTTGTCCATCAGTTCCGGACCCATGATACCTTGCGGGAAACCGGGGAAATTCTCAACTTCCGTTGTCGTCGTCAATTGACCACCCGGCTGAAGACCTTCGATAACCAGTGGTTTCAGATTAGCACGAGCCAGATATATCGCTGCTGTCAGACCCGCAGGTCCCGTTCCGATCACAATCGTTCTGTATTTAGACATATAGATACAGCCTCCTTAATTAAGGTGAGAATGTGTTGTACTAGCGATGAACTTGCCAAGATGATATCCTACAGGCGTTTACGAGGCCCATTCGTTAAGTTTACCCGTTTTCCCGGTTGTTGTATCCTTCACCTGATGATGTCTTTCTGAAAACGAGTTGAAGCGAACTTTCTATACAAGTGGTGGCTTGCTGTTACAAACCGAATGAATCTGTTTAGCATACTTGCTAACCGTTGATGCCGATATCCCATACCGCTCAGCAATGCTTTGATAGGTAACGGGCCGACTGTGATTCTTCGCTGCCAAATATTCAAGTCCTGCAGCCCAACCCTCAATCTGCTTCGTACCTGGAACCTCCGGATGTACCCGGGATACATAATCCGTCCAGAGCCGTTCCATCTCTTGCTGCAACTCAGCCTTTGCTTCAGACATCTGTAACGCACGATCAACAACAGCCTGCCAATGGGAGGTTGATCCAGTGTCCGATTGCTCTGATGTGGATGGAACCTTCCCAATAGACTTCAAGGCTACAGGAGAAAAGGGTCGAACCACCTGAGAATTCCGATCCTCATGTTCAGCCGATTTCAACCCGTTCAGTACAGCTTGTGCTGCCTCAAGCAGATCCTTTTCTTCTCCAGGCTCTTCAATAAAGGATTGCAGAGCCTGCTGCACCTCATAGTCACCGATCATCCCAAGCGCATGAATAACCTGTAGCTTGGTTGCCCGATCACCATGACGCAATGCCCAGAAGAAGGATGAGCGAATCAGTGGATCATTTTTCATTTCTTCAGGTATGCCACTACCATAGTTCTCCCACTGTCTGAACTGCTCATCAAATGGCAGATGATAGTGATAGCTCAGCTTCTCTGGATCTTGCTCGCCTTGTCTTACAGCCTCAAGACCTGACAGATAATACCGGGATACTTCGGAACCCGGATCAAGCTTGGACACGTGATGCCATAAACGCTCAGCAGCATCATACCGTTCTGTATTATAAGCCGCCACGGCTGCATAGTGAGCAAGTGCCGGATCAGCAGCTGTCTCTTCGTCCTTGAGCAAACGCCGGAAGTGAACATAAGCCGTATCGTGTTGGCCCAGAATTCCCATCGTTGTCGCCAGTTTGTAGACTTGTTCGTGCTGGAATGGCACGATGACCCGCAATTTTTTGATCAGAAGCAGCACTTGATCAGCCCGGTTCTCATTTTGATGGAAAATGGCCAGATTACAGAGTGCATGCAGATTACCTGGTTCCTGTTCAAGCACTTCGGCAATGGTCTCTTTTGCTTTGGGAAACAGACCCATATAATAATAGGCGAGTGCCAGATTGTTACGGGCAGCCAAGTAATCAGGATAATCAGAAGACATGCCTTCGAGCAATTCAGCAGCCTGTGCAAATTTCCCTTCTTCCAGCAGTTCCCGTGCCTGATCGTGCTCCACTACACCTTTGCGTGATTTGATTCGATTCAGTTTGGTCGGACGATCCAGCTCATAGTACAGAAGCTCCATCATCTCTTCGGCTTCCGTCATGAACTGACCTTGGGTGTCCTCCTCCAGATAGGTAACAAGTGCTTGCTCGGCTTCCTCAAACCGATCCATATTTGCATAATTGTTCGCCATATAAAAATAACATTCCGTCATCGACGGATCTACCACTTCCAGCACGTTAGCCAGAATGGCATTGGACGCTTCGTAATCGCCCTTCTCCGATAATATACCCGCCATATTGCAATGATTCACCGGATTTTCCGGTTCGTATTCAACAGCTTTGCGAAAATATTTTAATGCCTTGTCGACATGATTTCGGTCCAGCGAGCGGACAGCTCTTTCAAAGAAGAAAGAAGCATCCAAGTGAATCGGTATAATATTGGCAAGGTGTCCCTCAGCCCGCACTAGCTTGCCCTTCATCTTCCAAGGCACCTCCTCTTTGCATTTCATTCATACTCTTCAGTATACCACATCTTAAGGCCCACTTCTCAATATGTAGTTTCATGTCGTTTATGAAAAAAATGCAAAAGAAGGTGATATTCCATTTTGCGGAAACCTATCACCTTGGAGCGTTGTTTATTCAGTTGTTTATTCAAAGGAAACCCATCTTTTCCTAGAGACTCCTGCACTCGCTTGCCAAGGATCCATTTGCAGTATTACATTAATCCATTCTTGTCGGTTATGCGTCGTCTAACTGGATTTGGTCCAGTTATGATGAGATGAGTGTAGTCTATGGTATTATTATCCTTATTGTCCTTTTTAGTGGTTTATCTCCATTAAAAATCAAACGTACATTAGCTCTGTCCGTCAGCCTTTTTTTGCGTATGTAATTAAAAATAAAGACACATCATTATTATTTTAAGGAGATGTTATATTGATGATCTCGAAGATAAAACCACTTATATTCATCTTAATCTGCTTGTTTGCTTTGAATGGATGTTCAAAAGATATAGAAAACATAGAAAATAAGTTCACATTAGATGATGTACTGAGAGCGCTCGAGTCTCAAGAACTGGATTTAGTGTCCTTTGGTATAACCGGGTATCCTTTGAAATTAAATGATGTTGTACCTGAGGTGTATTCTGTTGAAGTGCCCGTGGAAGAAGAACCCTATAGCCCTGAGTTTATACATTTTTATATTTTCAATTCTGAAAAGGATCGCATCAACGGGACAAAAGAATTCAATAGACACATGGAAGGCGCCCAATTCACAACATTCCCTTTTCTATATGAGAAAGGAAATGTTCTTGGCGTTTACTGGAGCAAAACCAAAGATAATCCTCTGTTCACTAAACCAATCGAAACTGCGTTCAAGCAACTGAAATGATAATAGTTCATACATTACTGGACTGAGCTCGACAGTGGGAATATCATTTTAGGACGTTAATTGCAGTCATTCGTCATTCGTAAAAAAAAGAAGACCGATTCCATAGGCTCGGTCTTCTAATGTTATGGCTTTAAAGATCCAACAGATTTAAAGCTTTAACCCCATCGAAGGAGAAAGTGAAATTTGAATGGTTTTATCAAACGGCGTCATGAAATTGACCAGCACAACCTTACACTTGTCCGGCAGTTTTGCCTCACGTACCGTTGCCGCCAGATGCCCAAGCTCGCCCCCGGTGATTTCTAGCCAGTCTTCTCCGCAGGTATAGCGTAATGTACCGCCTTTCCACAAATAATGACCCTCACTCGTTTCAATTGCGTCCTCACAGGTCAGTTCACCTTCGCTTCCGAATACAAAGGACAACTGCATCATAATGTCTTCCGGTTCCTGTCCAGATAGATGCATGTTCCATCCATTTTCCGTTGGCTGTAATTCTGCTCCTACACGGAAGGTCTGCTCATGAGTAAGCTGACGACTCTGATGAGGCAACAAGTACCATGGACTGATGGCTGATGCAGCCGATTCTGGCAGCAGGTTCGCAGGGATTGGGCCGTAGTAACCTTTTTTCTGCTCACCAGTTAGTCGATACCCTTCGGACAGCCTCGTCATTTGCTGCATAGGTACATACCCTGGATTAAAGTAAGAGGCCAGTTGCACAGCCAGCAGGCGCACCTTGCCATGACGAAGAGCGAAGAAAGAAGGAACTTCTGTCATCACAGTCACACTTGTAGCACCATCCCGAATTCGGGCTACCGGAGCACCAAAGTCCGTATGCATCCGACTGTGCGAGATACGTCCGTGATGCCCCACCGATTCCATCTGCTTCAAATATTCACCCCGTACAAAATGTTCATTCAGCATGACCTCATACTGTTCCGGTAATGAATCACGTGCGTCATTTGTCTGCTGAAGCTCCGGCTCAAGCATTAATCGAATGAGCGTATTCACCGAACATACTCCCGGATCGGTCAATGTATCTCCAGCCCAGGCTGCCATACCTGCAAAGAGTGGATCACCGTCCAGCCGAGCCAAAATGGCATAAGGCAGATAGTAAGGTGACAGATCATGAACACTGCCCAGATCCTGTCGCCCTGAATAATCCGTAACAATTTCACCCGTTGGATGGACCAGATACACCATCATGCGGAGATTAAGCCTCACTGGTTCCAGCAGTTCAGGACGATTGAGCAGGCGCGCAGCATGAATTAACATGATGTCGCTAACTGCGCTGTATATCCCGTTGCTCCGTTCTGTCCACTCCCCATCGGGTGTAATATCCATGCCTTCATCCATCCACTGCTCTGCGCGCTGCACAGCTTCCTCCAGATCAAATATTTCATGCAGGAAACCAAGCGCCGCGCATAGCACCCAGCGATGATTAGGCGTATGACAACCTCCCGTAAGCATGGTTGGGATTGTACGTTCCAAGAATATCCTCATATTGTTCAACACGGGTTGAAGCGGCTCCCATTCTTGCTGCTGAAGAAGCTGATACAACTGTGAATACCCTACAACGACAAATGCAGTATCCGGAGGGGAATGGTAATTGGTCCAGCCAGGCGATATTGAACCGTCTTCATGCTGGAAGCGGAGTACAAATTCCGTAGCTAACAGCAGTCGATTTAACAACGATTCATCCCGGTAATAGATAGAGTCCGGATTGGAGAGTGCAGCTCCCCAGTAACACATATCCGTGGGCGTTCCAGTCGTATGGTTGACCCAGGCAACACCTGTGAAGGGATCAATTGTCCCTCCATAGTAACGGCTTTCCGGGTCAAGCATCTGCCGGGATATGCCTCTTTCTACCGCTCTGTCATTACTGTCCACCAGTTGTTTGTACATGTGCAGTCCCCTCCATACCAATGCATTCTCCCGATGTGCGGAGTATGTTGCTTCAGCGCCTTCAATTCAGACCGGAAGCTTACTCATACCGCCCGTAGGTGAGTTCATTTTTCTCGTCAGTATATATCATATTTCTACAAAAGTCGCTAGAAAATCTGTGCTTGTTTTACTACATATTTATGGGTCTCCGTCACTGAGGAAACAGTCGTGAAACACATGCTGTGAACATGCAAACTGTTTCCACATCACCGCGCCTACTCTGTCACTCCAAGCTTCTTCATAAGCAAGTCATGACTCTCATGGATCTCTTCTGCCTTACAGGCAGACTTCAACTCGTACACCTTCACCTGTGCGCGGCGAATCATCGGCAGATAGGCATCATAGAAGTTCATATCCTTACTGTGTACATACGGGCACCAGTGATCAGAGAGACCGAGTGTCTCATGGATATGGACCCCAACGATATCATCCATCAGGCCTTGCATTTCTCCCACACTGTCATAAAGGCCCATTCGGTCCATCATGATGGCATGACCGGTATCGTACCAGATACCAACCGGAGCCCCTTTGAGGGCCGTGATGATGGTCTTGGCTTCGGCAAGGGTAGGAATCTGTTGTGGTCGGGATCTCGTCTCGATGCCAAAACGAACATCCAGACCTTTAGCTGCCGCCCGATTGCATACCTCATCCAGACTGGCGATAATTTTCTCCACATACCCTGAACTGAGGGCTTCCCGCCGCTCCATCAATTCAGCCCATTTGCTGCGATACTTCGGTGAATCCGGACCTTCCTCGTTATAGATCTTTCCAAGGTCTTTGCTGATATCCTCAGGAAAAGGTACCTCTCCCGGGTGTACAACAACAGCTTCTCCCCCATAACGCTGGGCATATTCAGCCGACTCTACCAGCAATTCGATCGCCCGCTTACGTTTCACTTCATCTTCGAAGCCGAGCAAGATGGAATCCGTACCGTAGTCCGGATCAGGGTCATGTGGAAAAGTGTTGTGGACACTAGAAATTCCGATCTCTCCACGCTCAATCATGGGCTCAATCGTCGTGAGCATCTCCTTCGTCACATTATAATTGAGCTCCACCCGACGAAAGCCGAGATCCGCAATCTCCCGAATCATATCTTCCCCGACATCATGTTTTCGGATATTCCAACATGTGGAGAACGAATATATACCCTTATCTATGTGCTGCATCTGTTTTCCTTCTCCTCCCTCTGGCTAAACTTTTTACATCAGCCTTAACTCAACCTTTTACCGCGCCAAGCATCGCACCGCTGACAAAATACTTTTGCAGCCACGGATAAACGAGCAGAATTGGAACGGTTGCAAAAATAACGGTCGCGGCCTTGAGACTCTCGGGAGTCAATGGCGTACGGTTAGCACCCTCCATCTGGGTAAGCTCGCTGACCATATTGTTCTGTACCATTTGGAATAACTTCAGTTGAAGCGGGTACAGCTTCGGATCATTAATATACATTAGGGAATCCTGGAACCCATTCCAGCGTCCAACCGCATAGAAAAGAGCTAATGTAGCCAGTACTGGCATGGATAGTGGCAATATAATTTTGAAGAGCGTGTGTACATGGGAACTGCCATCAATCTCAGCGGACTCTTCCAGACTTTCTGGAATGCCTCTGAAGAAAGAAATCAGGATAATCAGGTTAAACGGACTGACCAGTCCTGGTAGAATCAGTGCCCACACGGAATTAAGCAAGTTCAAGTCACGAATGAGCAAGTACTCGGGAATGATCCCCCCACTGAAGAACATCGTAATGATGATGACATACATGAAGAGCTTGCGCCCTTTCAATTTTTTCTTGGTTAACGGGTATGCAGCTGCCAGTGTGAACATCATACACAGGACAGTAGTAGCAATTGTCAGAACTGTCGTGTAACCCAGCGAGTAGATCATCGACTGATCAGAGAACACCTGAATATACGCATCCCAATTGAATTCTTTCGGGAATATGGTCACTTCGCCTGACGTAATCGCACGGTTAGAACTGAATGAAATCGCGATCGTGTGCAGAAATGGAGCCAGGCAGAATATAACAAACAAGGTAATAAAGGAGATATTAACGATATCAAAAATCCGGTTTGAGGTGCGTTCACTCATATGCGCACAGCTCCTTTACTGATGGTCTATACAAACAAGCCGATTGGCGTCTCTTCCGTTCATCCACAACCTACAAAATACCTTCACCGGTTGCTTTCTTCGAAATATAGTTAGATCCTAGCACGAATATGAGTCCCACCACTGCCTGGAACAGTCCGACGACAGTTGCCAGCGTGTATTGTCCTGATTCAAGACCAACTCTGTATACAAAGGTACTGAGTACATCGGAATATTCACGCACGGCCGTATTACCAATGATATAAGGCCGATCAAAACCGATGCTGACCATATGTCCAAGATTAAGAATGAGCAGGGTCACAATGGTTGGTTTAATACTTGGCAATGTAATATGCCAGATTCTCTTCAGCCGCGATGCTCCATCAATCTCAGCTGCTTCAAACAATTCCTTGTTGACGCCGGTTAATGCGGCCAGATATAGAATGGTTCCCCATCCTGCACTTTGCCAGACACCTGTGAAGAGATACGTCACAAGCCATGGATTTTTTTCTGTCAAAAATGGTATTGAATTTAAGCCCATGCTTTCCAGTACACCGTTAACCATACCGGATTGATTACCGAACAATTGGTACACAATTCCCCCGATGATTACCCATGAGATAAAGTGAGGAATGTACAATATCGTTTGTGAGATTTTTTTGAACCACTTGAATCGAACTTCATAGAGCATGATCGCCAGAATAATAGGAGCTGGAAATGAAACGACCAGATCAAGAAAATTCAGCATAAAGGTGTTGCGCAATGTCGTGTAGAAGTCCCGCATTCCAAATACTTCGCGAAAAGCATCAAAACCGATCCACTCACTGCCGCTGATTCCCTGAAACAGGTTAAAGTCCTTAAAGGCGATCTGTACACCGTACATCGGTCCATAACGAAAGATTAAAAAGTAGATAATGGGCAGCGAAATCAGAGCGTATAATTGCCAATACCTCTTCAAGTATGTGGTGGTCAAGTCGGTTTCCTCCTATCAACAAGGAAACGGCTGTGCCGCCAGTCCGGCGGCACACGTTCCTTTCTAGTTAAGCCGTAGTATGGGTATCTGTCATTGATCTTGAAGTGTAGAGTTACTTATTTTGCAGGGAGTGCCTGAACCGCTTCTTCAAGTTCTTTTTTCAGTTCAGTACCACCCAGAGACATGAAATCAGCCATTTCTTTTTCATATACCGCATCGAATTCCGCTGGCTTAGCCATCGCTGTTTTTACGATAATGACATTTAATTTGTCTTTGAGAGCTGTGCTGTACTTCATCTCTGCTTCAATCGGTTTGTCGAAAATGATCGGTCCTACCGTATCGGTGTTAGCAATATCAATGGATTGTTTCAGCATCTCCTGATTATTTTGCGGGAAGCCCATAATCCAT
The DNA here is from genome assembly GCF_038002545.1 of Paenibacillus sp. FSL K6-2393. Lineage (NCBI taxonomy): Bacteria > Bacillati > Bacillota > Bacilli > Caryophanales > Paenibacillaceae > Paenibacillus > Paenibacillus sp. FSL K6-2393. The sequence continues at coordinate 148,978 of NZ_JBBOCU010000002.1, read as the reverse complement.
GCTTTTTCATTCGTCGCTTGATCACCAATGTTTTTACCGTTCGAGATAATGGCTGTATCCCCTGCGTTAAATAGACGATCCTGCGCTTCCTGGGATGCATCCTCTTTCACAACCGGAATGCCGTCTACCAGATCATAGTTCTCGCCTTCCACACCACTGTAGATATCAATCAGATTGTTGTCAGATGCCATCCAGTCGAGATATTTGATCGCTTCGACAGAACGTTTGCTGCTCTTCGGAATCATAATGTACATACCATTTGTTCCGTAGCGTGACTTGATGTGTTTGTTGTCTGCATTTGGATCGGTGTATACATCAACCGGCAACACTTCACTACCACTCACATTTTTACGCAAATTATCCAGTGTGCCATCTCCGTAGAACATGGCATCCACATCTTCAGACCAGTAACCTACGTTACCGTTTTGAATGTCTTTCCCTAACTGCGTTTTGTCTTCATCCAAACTGAAGTCTTTGCTGATCAAACCTTCGTTGTACAGTTTGTTCAGGAACTGCATCGATTCTTTGAATCCTTCATGCAACGGCAATTCATACCTTTGACCATAGGTCAGGTCGCCACTAACTGGCTTAATGAATGAGTAGATGAGCGTTTCGAATTGAGCTGGTGCAAGAGCCATACCCATTGGGATGTTTTTGCTTCCGAGACCACCAGGATCTTTATCCTTGAACGCTTTCAAAGTTGTATATAATTCATCTGTGGTCTTCGGCGCTGGCAATCCCAGCTTATCGAGCCAATCCTGACGAATGTAAGAGCTGTATCGGCCTGTGATCGCACGTTTACCCGGAACAGCAAACTGTTGTCCTTCCACTTGCCCGAACTTCAAAGTATCTTCACCCAGGAACTTCTTCAGGTTCGGACCGTGCTGATCAATCAACTCTCCAACATCAGTCAAACCACCCTGCTGGGCATACCGATAAAACACGCTTGAGTCATAAACAAAGACAATATCAGGGACATCCGTATTGCTAGCCATCAGGACGTTCAGCTTGGTAACTTCCTCAGAACGCTGAACGGGTACAAACTGTACATCAATATTGTTGGGATCACCGAACTTCTCCTGAATCATTTTAGATAGATAGTTGTTCGTAATTGTGTACGGTGAAGGACTGTTACCACGGTCGAAAATCTCCACCTTTAAGGTAACGCGCTCGCCATTGCCTGATGTTCCGCCTTCAGCTGATTCTTCTGATGCTGATGAGCATCCCGCAAGTAAAGAAACGCCCATTACCATCGTCAGCGCCAAACCCATCCATTTTTTCAGACTCCCTTTGGTTGCTTTGCTTCTCATTTTGTCATCCCCTTTGGCTTTGCGTGAATGTTTAAAGCTTGCCCAGAGTATTTCACATTTTTCCGTTATCCTGCAATAAACCACTTTCGGAAGCGCTTACAAACGGATTATGGTTTATATGCTAAGCCTATTTTCGCAGACTGATTCTTTTCCCAAAGCTGCGCTGCTCTAGGCTTTGACGGCACTCTTCGCCTCAAGGATCGGAACTGCCTGTCCCAAGTCGGATAAACCATTTTCACACACTGCCTATATTCGTAAACGGTGAAAAAACAGGAATATTAGCTTGCTATCCTGCGAAAACAGTTACATCGATCTCGGGCAGCAGAGAACTGTTCAACGAAAACAGGGCGAACCTCTGCAAGCCTCTCTCCTAAGTGGAAAGTGACTGCATGAAATTCACCCTGTGTTATCCTGATGTACAGATCTCAGAATATGTTCACTTTTGCGTTACTTTTCGGGTTCTCGATGTTCACGTTTCAAACGACGATAATCTCCTGGTGTAATACCCGTTACCCGCTTAAATACACGTCCCAACGTAATTCCATTTGCATACCCAACCTTCAGGGCAATATCCTGCAAAGAGTAATCGGTATTGAGCAGAAGCTGCTCCGTCTCCTTCATGCGAAGCTCTGTAACAAAATCAACAAACTTCATGTTGAATTCTGTCTTGAACAAATAACTCGCATGTTTGCCCGTAATCTGGAATCGGTCGCTCAGATGTTTCAATGAAAGATCCGGATTCGCAAACTGTTCTTCGATATAATTTTTCATTTCGTTGACCATTGCTTTGTAACTCTTGGTTTCTGTTACCGCCACATACGTTCTGAACAAGTCCGTCAGACCATCGAACAAAAGACCTTTCACATCCGCAAGCGTCTCTGCCTCTTCCACAGCACTCAACCATCTGTTGATGTTTTCCTCGGACAGCTCTTCCTGGAGTCCTTCCGACATCATCGCCACCTCTCGGCTGAGCATCTGTAACATGGCCTGAATCAGAGAACGAATCTCATCATCCGGCAGTTTGTTCTGTTCAAATGCTGTAAAGATCTCCTCCAACTGTTCCCGCCACTGTCCACTCGACATCCGGAACCGCTTAACAAAGTCCGCAATCATTTGCAGATAGGTATAGGTATCCAGCAAAGGATGCTGTGGTTCACCGCAGTCGGCTTGGCCGACATCTCCATTCATCAACAGTTTGCGTTGCATTACCGCTTCTGCGGCCGCATAGGAATCTCGTATTGCACCGATTCCCTGAGCCATAGGTCCAATGCCAAAGCTTAAGGAAATGCGTAGATTTTGTTCTACCCAAGATTTGCATTCCTCAGCTACAACACGAATCTGCCCAGACATATCCAAGTTGTTATCATTCTGTTCTTTGAACACAAAAAGGATTGCAATTCGATCCACACTAATCCATTCCGTCCAGCATTGGACTCCCGTATTACGTGACAGCTCTTGCAAAACGTTCATCAAGGCAAACTTCAGAGTATTTTGTTCACCTCTCGTGTATCTCTCCTGAAATCCCTTCTCATATCGGTTAATCTCTCCAACAACAACGACAAAACGCGACGAGTCATGCACGTCATTCAGTGGAGAGAGCTCTTTTAATTGCTCTGCTGCATTATCCATGTGTTCACCATGCAACAGGGCATTGAACAACTTGCTGCGCTGCATGAGTACATTTTCCCTGCTTTTCTTGTCATAATCCATCATATGATTAATCAGATTCTCAAGCACACCGTCAATCATCTTCATCTCATCCGTGCGAGCACCTGAGTGTTCGAATGCCCGAATCTGATGAGACTCAATCCGGTTCATGATGATCTGAATGGGTTTATAGTTACGGCGAGTAATGTACACGATATATACAATCGCACAGATGACAGTCACAATAGCAATGATTACCCATACATAAGATATGACAGATACCCAGCCAAATAAGTTGCCGGCCTTAATTCCACTGGATATTGTCCAGCCCAATCTTTCTAGCGGTAGCCTATTCAGTTCCTGACCATCTATCGAGCCCTCTTGGTCCGAGTGTGCATTATACACAACCTTACCGTCCCGATCCGTAATCGTCAGGAATGAGAGCTGACCATTAACCATACTATCTACACTCTGTTCAATGCTGCTCATCTTGATATTAATGACCAATGTGCCCTGAGAGCCAAAAGGCAAAGGCATGTCCTTGTTCACGGTTAATACGCGAATAGGGGTACGTTGAACAGAGTCCGCATCGAATTCCCGGACCGGCTGCCAGCCTGAACCGATAGAACCGTTACCCATCTGATCAATCCATGCCTTATCCGAGAAACCTTCCACTTCTCTGGAACCACTTACGGTCAGAACATGTTTATTTCGCTTGTCATATAGATAGATGGATTGAATCCATGAGGACGAATTGGATAGCTCACGTAAATTCTGCGCAATTGAATACACCGTGTCCGAGCTGGTCAGGGTTGTGTTATTAAAATAGAGTTTGTATGCCTGCTGACTCTGTACCGTTTCCAGGATGGATAGTTCAATATCCCTGATTGTACGATCCACTGTGTCTATCATATAACTGGAAGAAATTCGGTCTGCTTTTTTGGTTTCCTCTTTAGAGATGTCATTGATGAAAACAAACGCGATGAAAATGAGTATGGTCACCGTAAGAAAAAAAATTGGGAAGTACGAGAACAATAACCGGTAGTACCAATTACGAGACAATAGACCCCACTCCTCACTCCACGATGCCAATGTTCTCAGCCGTGGTTCTACTGTTCAGCATCCATCTCACCTTAGGGGCTGAATACTATATGATAACGCTATCATAACTGATTTTATGTTATTATAGCACAAGCCTCTGAGCAGCAAAGCAAGAATTGAATTCAAAGAGCCAAAACAAAAAAACCGTGCTGAGCAGACAACAACTCAGACACGGAACAGTTCATCTGGCAGCACACCGTTATATCCTCGATGCTCTAAATGCCAGAATCTTTAAACAATGTGGCCATAGAGCCACCATCCACAATAATGCGTACGGCGCGGGCCAGCATTGGTGCAACAGGTAACACTTTGAAGCATTCAGGGTGGTCATCTGGCAGTGCGATCGAGTCCGTAACTACCACCTCTTCAATTGACGGGTGATTCAATTTACTTACTGCCCCATCCGAGAACAATCCGTGTGTTGCACATACATATACATTTTTGGAGCCACGCTCCTTCAACCCTTCCACAACATTCAGAATGGTTGTTCCGGTGTCGATCAGATCCTCAATAATAATAGGTGTCCGTCCTTCTACATCACCAATGACATGGGTAATCACCGATTCATTATGGCTTGGACGTTTCTTGATCATAATGGCAAATGGAGAATCCAGACGGTTCGCCAGCTTCTCTGCCATCGATGCTCGTCCCGCATCCGGGGAGACTACAACAGGGTTCTCGATTCCTTTGCTTAACAAATAATCACTAATCAGATCCAGTGATGTCATATGGTCAACCGGAATGTTGAAGAATCCCTGAATGGCCGCTGCGTGCAGGTCGATCGTTACCACTCGATTGGCACCAGCCGTAGTTAATACATCTGCTACCATCTTGGCCGAGATCGGTTCCCGTGGAGCGGATTTGCGCTCTTGACGAGCATAGCCGTAATACGGAACAATGATGTTCACAGTGCGCGCGGAAGCCCTCTTGGCAGCATCAATCATCACCAACAGCTCGACAAACAGCTCATTGATCGGATGAGACAACGACTGTACCAGAAACACATCACAATTACGGATCGTTTCTTCATAATGAACGTATATTTCTCCGCTCTTGAACCTGGACAGCTTGATCTTGCCCAGTTGTACACCCAGCTTGTCACATACCTGTTCTGCCAGCTTAGGGTTCGATGAACCGGAAAAAATACGTAACGAATGCTGCATAATGCCCTCCCGAGGGTTGAAGTCCCTATATAATCCCTTATCTAAAAGGTTATTTCCTACCCTCATTATACTCTAATGGCTCATACATTTAAAGGAATGAACGAGCGATGACGGCCTTCAAAAACAGCGACTTCCGTACAGCCCAACTCATGTAAAAGTGCTTCAGCTTCAGGCAAATAATCCCCCAGCTTCATTGGGTCATGTGCATCAGAGCCCATGGTTAATGGAATACCCAAGCGAATGGCTTCTGTCAGCATTCTGCGACTAGGGAACATCTCGGCACAAGGTTTCGATAACCCGGAAGCATTCAGTTCCATGGCGCAGCCACTTTTGGCAATAGCCTGCAACGCTGCGTTCTCCAGTGAGATACGTTCATTTGTCTGCTCCGCTGAAGGAGCAAAACCGAAGCGTTTAATGACATCCGTATGGCCCATAATATCGTACATGCCCGTGGCGGCTGCCTTGCTTACGGCATCGTAGTACTGACGATATACTTCAAGGATGTCTTTGCCCTCCCAGTGATGGGTCTGGCGGAAATCCGTAATGTCCCATTCCCCGAGGAAATGAACGGAGCCAATCACATAGTCCCATGGATAACGCTCAATGATCGCACGGATCTCTGTTTCCCAGCCTTCAATATAGTCACCTTCCAGACCAACACGTACGTCAATCTGCCCACGGTAACGTTCTTTCAGGGAGAAACACTCCTCTACGTAACGCGGCAGTTCATCCATAGGCATCGCCATTTCCGGATAATATTGAGCCGGATCGACATGCAACAAGGGCATGTGATCGGACAATCCAATCTGGGATAGTCCGATCTCCACACCACGTTGCACGTACTCTTCCAGTTTGCCAACGGCATGTCCACACCGCTCATGGTGTGTATGATAGTCTATACGCACGAAACTCGCCTCCTAATCGCGGCGAGGCCGTTCATGACGGCGGCTCAGCTCTGACATAATGTCGTCCAGCGGCAGCTTGCGCTCTTGTAACAGGACGAGCAGGTGATACATCAGGTCACTGACTTCCAGACGAAGCTCGTCATTATCTTTATTTTTGGCGGCGATGATCGTCTCGGACGCTTCTTCACCGATTTTTTTCAGTATTTTGTCTACACCTTTATCAAACAGATATGTTGTATATGCACCCTCAGGGCGTTCACGTTCACGTTCTGCAATAACGGATTCCAGTTCAGCCAATACCTCGAAGCGACTTTCGGAACCGGAATTTGCCGAAGCAGATGCCGCACCCGCTTCATCCGAAACCTTATCTGCCGATTTCTCTGGCAAACCAATAATCTCATTATGGAAACAAGTTACCGCCCCTGTATGGCAAGCTGGACCGTTCGGTTTCACCTCAACCAACAAGGTATCGCCGTCACAATCATATTTTAGGGAAGTAATCGTCTGCACGTTGCCAGATGTTGCCCCTTTATGCCACAACTCCTGACGCGAGCGTGACCAGAACCACGTCTCACCGGATTCAAGCGACAACTTCAGAGATTCGCGATTCATATAAGCCATCATTAAGACTTCCCGAGTATTCACATCCTGCACAATGGCAGGAACCAAACCATCACTCCAACGAATGTGTTCCACAACCTGTTCCAAGGACAACTGTTCCTTGATTTCATCGCTCACTTTAGTCACGGATCTCCACCCCTTGTTCTCTCAAATGTTGTTTTAACGCCGGTACGGCGATTTCTTTGTAATGGAAAATCGTTGCGGCCAACCCTGCGTCCGCTTTGCCTGTGGTGAATACATCATAGAAATGAGACTCCTTACCCGCACCGCCCGATGCGATGACTGGAATACGCACAGATTCGGATACTGCTGCCGTCAGCTTCAGATCGAAGCCGTCTTTTGTTCCGTCCGCGTCCATACTTGTGAGAAGAATCTCTCCCGCGCCCAAGCTCTCAGCCTGTTTAACCCATTCCAGCGCCTTGATCCCGGAGGGTTTCCGTCCACCATGGGTATAGACTTCCCACTCGCCCCAAGCTTCGTTATACTTGGCATCAATCGCTACCACGATGCACTGCGAGCCAAAGCGACGTGCACCATCTGCGATCAACTGCGGATTAAGTACCGCGGCTGTATTCACTGCAATTTTATCCGCTCCTGCACGGAGAATCCGCTTCATGTCCTCCACCTTGGAGATGCCACCACCTACCGTAAAGGGGATAGCGATCTCGCCAGCCGTCTGCCGCACGACTTCTTCCATCGTTTCACGACCTTCTACCGAAGCGGAGATATCGAGAAATACCAATTCGTCCGCGCCCTCGCGGTCATATAGCGCCGCCAGCTCTACCGGATCACCCGCATCGCGGAGATTAACGAAGTTGACGCCTTTGACGACCCGGCCGTCCTTCACGTCCAGACAGGGGATGATTCTTTTTGCCAGCATGCTACCTCTTCCTCTCTATCCGAATATCCCTTACTTATTTACTGCACGTACCGCTTCAGACAGATCGATGCTTCCCGTATACAATGCTTTACCCACGATTGCTCCACCAACACCATCATCCGCGTGGCGACTCAGACGAAGCAGATCATCCATTACACTCACACCGCCGGAAGCAATAACCGTCCGTCCGCTTGCCTTGGCTAGAGACACAATCGCTTCCACATTAGGACCCTGCATCATGCCATCACGGGAAATATCCGTAAAGATAAACGTTTCTGCCCCATACGCCGCCAATTCCTTCGCGAGAACCTCTGCCTGTACTTCCGATGTTTCAAGCCAACCGCGAGTTGCCACGTAACCGTTACGTGCATCGATACCAATTGCCACTTTGTCGCCGTAACGTCCCAGTACTTCCTCTGTAAAAGCACGATCCTCAATCGCTGCTGTTCCAATGATCAGCCGGCTAACACCCAGACCCAGCAAACGTTCTACATCCGCTACCGTACGAAGTCCGCCGCCCACCTGAACAGGTACGTTCACAGCCGAGGCAATCCGCCCGATCAGCTCATCGTTAACAGGATGTCCTGCTTTCGCACCATCCAGATCCACCAGATGAACGTATGTACCGCCTTGCTTCTCCCAGGATAGAGCCACTTGAACCGGGTCATCGTTATACACGGTCTCCTGATTATAATCTCCCTGCACCAGTCTTACACATTTGCCGTCCCGGATATCAATCGCCGGATATAGGATAAAAGATGACATACAAGGCCTCCTGAATATGAATTAGATTTGTACGCTTTCTATAGTTAAGAAGAGATGATGCTTTACCTTTGTACAGGCGCTCCTGTCAGAGCCAGAAAGTTGCCGAGCAGCTTCATGCCAAGCTCTCCACTTTTTTCCGGGTGGAATTGCATGCCGAAGTTGGATCCTCTGCCTACAATGGCTGTCACCGGATGTCCGTAATCCGTTACCGCCAGCAGATCGTCCCTGTTTTCGGTAAGTGCATGATAGGAGTGGACAAAATAGACGTGACCTGCCTCAAGCCCCGCAAATAGCGGGTTTTCCGCGTGCAGAAATTCCAAACGGTTCCATCCCATATGAGGAACCTTCAGCTCTCCTGGTGCGAATCGCACCACTTTACCTGGCAAAATATCCAGTCCCTCATGCTCGCCATGCTCTTCGCTTGAGCTGAACAACAACTGCATCCCCAGACAGATCCCGAGCAGTGGCTTGGACCCGGCAGCGGCTTCTTTCACCACCGTATCCAGTCCACTCTCCCGCAGATGAACCATCGCATCACCAAAAGCACCTACGCCTGGCAGAATAACACCATCTGCACCAAGAATCTCTTCCCGGTCACCCGTGACCAGCGCTTCGTAGCCAAGACGTTCGACCGCTTTGCCGACGCTGTGCAGGTTACCCATACCGTAATCGACAATTGCAATCGCCATCGTCTACAGCACTCCCTTCGTGGAAGGCACACCCGTTACACGTGGATCAATCATCGTAGCTTCATCCAGTGCACGTCCCAATGCCTTAAAGATCGCTTCAATCATGTGGTGGGTGTTCTGACCATAGTGTACAATGACATGTAACGTAATCCGAGCTTCCAGCGCCAATTTCCACAGGAATTCATGTACCAGCTCCGTGGAGAAACTGCCTACCTGTTGGGAAGGGTATTCTGCACGATATTCAAAGTGAGGCCGATTGCTCACATCAATAATAACCTGAGCGAGTGCCTCGTCCATCGGTACAAAAACACTGGCGTAACGCTTAATTCCGCGTTTGTCACCCAACGCTTCTCGCAATGTCTGTCCCAGACAGATTCCGATGTCTTCAACCGTGTGATGATCGTCGATATCAATATCTCCACGGGCATGCACGTTCAGGTCGAATTGTCCGTGCTTCGTGAACAGATCCAGCATATGGTTCAGGAAAGGTACATCCGTTTCAATCGTGGATTGTCCTGTGCCATCTACTTTAAAGTCCAATTGGATATTGGTCTCGTTTGTTTTGCGGTCAACCTCTGCTTGGCGCACTGCACCTTTGTTTTCAAGTTCCACACCATTATTTTGCTTATCCATTGTCCGATTCCGCCTTTCCTTCCTGTTCTAACCGTACAGCGATTGCACGGGCATGCCCTTCAAGACCCTCATGGCGGGCCAACTCTATAATAGCCGCTCCGTTCTGCAGCAGCGCTTCTTTACTATAATAGATCAGACTCGATTTTTTGATAAAATCATCCACGTCCACTGGCGAACTGAATCGCGCAGTGCCATTGGTCGGAATAATGTGATTGGGTCCTGCAAAATAATCCCCTACCGGCTCCGAGCTGTACGGGCCGAGGAAGATCGCACCGGCATTTTCGATCCGGCCAGCGTAAGCCATCGGCTCCTGCACCATGATCTCCAGATGCTCCGGTGCAAGCCGGTTCACCACATCGATTCCCTCATCGATGGAATCAACCACAATAATGGCGCCATACTGCTCTACCGAAGCAGCAGCGATATCCCGCCGCGGCAGCACTTCAAGCTGCCGCTGCACTTCGCCCTGCACGGCTTCCGCCAGCGTGGCCGAATTCGTGACGAGAATGGCCGATGCCATCTCGTCATGTTCCGCCTGCGACAACAGGTCGGCGGCGACATACACCGGATTCGCCGTATCATCGGCGAGCACCACAATCTCACTCGGTCCGGCGATACTATCGATATCGACCGCACCGTACACCTCGCGCTTCGCGAGCGCCACGTAAATATTGCCCGGTCCACAGATCTTGTCGACCGGTGCAATACTCTCCGTGCCGTAAGCCAGGGCGGCGATAGCCTGAGCGCCGCCAACCCGGTACATCTCGCTCACGCCTGCTTCCGCAGCAGCAACGAGGATGTACGGGTTAATACCTTCGCCACCGTTCGTAGACGGCGGTGTCACAAGAACAATCTCCGGCACGCCTGCCACCTGTGCCGGAATCACATTCATCAGCACAGACGATGGATACGCTGCTTTGCCGCCAGGTACATAGACCCCGACCCGCTTCAGCGGTCGGATGACCTGGCCCAGCAGGCTGCCGTCCGGCTGCCAATCCATCCACGAGTTGCGTTTCTGTTTCTCGTGAAACGCACGAATGTTGGCGGCGGCTTGCCGGATCGCCGTCACAAAGGATGGCTCCACGGTTGCATAAGCCGCCTGCAGCTCTTCCTGCGGCACGCGCAATTCCGCGGCCGTCAGCTTTGTGCGGTCCAGCTGCTCCGTGTAACGCAGCAGTGCCGCATCACCCTCACGGCGAATGTCGCTGACAATGCGCCGTACCGTTTCATTTTGCTCCGGCGTGCCATACTCCACTTCCCGCTTCAGATCAAACTCTCGTGCAGGTACAATTTTCATGCGTACAACCTCCTTATCCCCTGTAATGCCTGCCTACTCATGGCCGATTCGCTTCTTTATTTTGTCTCTTACTCTTACTTTTGCTTCTGCTTTGTATGTTTCTCATCTATGTTTCCAAAACATTAATTTATCCCCGAAAGCTTCCCGCCGATATCTCATTCGATGCCGGTATGACCTGCTGAAGTGCATCACACAAAGCCTGGATTCGTGCATTTTTCATTCGGTAACTTACCCGATTGGCGATAAGACGGCTGGTGATGTCCAGAATGCCTGTCATCTCCACCAATCCGTTCTCGCGCAGTGTCTGACCTGTTTCCACCAGATCGACGATCCGGTCTGCCAGACCAATCAAAGGCGCAAGCTCAATGGAACCATTCAGCTTGATCACCTCGACCTGCTGCCCCTGCTCCCGGAAATACTGTGAAGCAATCCTTGGATACTTCGTCGCAACACGTTGCTGTATGCCTGGCTTCCAGTCTGGAAGTCCGATCACAGACATACGGCACTGGGCAATTCCCAGGTTCAACAGTTCGTACACGTCCCGATTTTCCTCTAGCAGCACGTCTTTACCAACAATTCCGATATCGGCAACACCGTACTCCACATATGTTGGAACATCTACTGGCTTCGCCATAATGAATTCCATTCCCGCTTCCGGTACTTCGATGACCAATCTGCGTGTATCATCCACGTCTTCTGGAATATCCAGCCCCGCTTCACGAAACAGTTTGGAGGCTTTTTTATAGATTCGGCCCTTCGGCATTGCCACCTTCAGAATATCCGACATCTCAGCGTCCTCCTTCTTCAGATCCGTAAGTAATAACATGCTCAGCCTGAGCGGTTCTTGCTTCAACCGATACGGCACTTGCCCCAGCCCCGTCTTCAGGAAGAAGGAGTGTCACTACATTTTGTCCCATACTGCGTAATCTTGCCGCTTCTGTTAATGCCTCAGCCCGACGTTTCGGGGTATATTGGATAAGTACCGGTTTTTTCTCTTCAATGGTAATGCCATGAACACCATCAATAATACGGTTCGTTTTCAGTGCAAATCCTGTAGCTGGCAATGAACGACCAAACTGTTGTAACAGATTATCATACCGTCCACCGCTACATACCGGAGATCCTAGTTCGGCTGCATACCCTTCAAAGGTCATGCCAGTATAATAGGAGAAATCACCGATCATCGTCAGATCAATCAGCACATGCTCGGATACACCGTACGCTTCCAACACTTCAAATACGGCACACAGATGTGCAATCGACTGTGCTGCTTCAGCACTTGAACTTAGCTCTACCGCATGTGTGCATACTTCCTTACCACCGCGCAGACGAAGGATCGCTTCAAGCTGTTCTTTCAGCTTAGGCTCCAGATTCAATGCTTCAATCGACTGACGATAGCCGACATAATCACGTCCGAGCAACCCTTCCTTCAATTGCTCCTGCTCCGCTGTCTGGCCTGGAATCACTTCCTCCAGTAATCCGTTCAGGAATCCCATATGACCCATCGCTATTTTAAAAGAAGACACGCCCGCTGCCTGCAAAGAGGCAATCGCAAGCGCAACAACTTCTGCATCCGCCTCAGGTGAGTCGTCTCCAACCAGCTCCACGCCCGTCTGGAAAAATTCAGCCTCACGCCCAGCTTCCTCTTCAATGGAACGAAATACGTTCGCATGATAGGACAGACGGAGCGGCAACTGCTCATCTTTAAGCATCGATGAAACGACGCGTGCAATTGGAGCCGTTAGATCCGATCTAAGTACCAGCGTGGTTCCCCGGCTGTTTAGCAATTTAAATAATTTGCGATCTGATGTAGAGCTTGCTACACCGACCGTATCGTAATATTCAATCGTTGGTGTGATGATCTGACGGTAACCCCAGCGTTCCATACATTCCAGTACATTGCGTTCAATCGTCCGCAGCTTGGATACTACATGTGGTGTATAGTCGCGGAATCCGGTCGGTTTTTCAAAACCTTTTGGTTTGGACATTGGTAATATTCACCCCGAGTCAGTAGTTTAAGAGTCGCACTCGTTCTATTTCAACAGGATTTATGTAGTGTAAATCCCCATTCTATCTTATAAACTTTTATAAACTTGAATCACAGTATTATCGCATAAACCTTCAAACTATTGGTTTAGTTCAATCTTTATTATGCTTCATTTCTCCAAGAATGCTTTCACATGGTAAAGTGCTAACAAACTAAAGGATATGGGATATGATAACATGAAATCCGCACTACCGTCAACAATACCCAAGCTTGATTGCCCTTGGATCGACATATCGTTTTATATACACACCGTTACGCTCACCAATCGGTATTTATATACGAAAAAAGCTGCCATAAGCAGCTTTTTACTTCAACCATCTTCATTCATTACTTTATTGCCTTAATGCACACTACCCTGAGAAGAATCATCCGTGTTAAAGACAGTCTCTTCCGTAGAAGCTGCCGCACGGGATAAATCACGCAGTGGATTACCTCCAACAAAAGCTCCTGGGGCAACATCCTTATGTACGACAGCTCCAGCAGCCACAACGGCTCCATCTCCTATGGTTACCCCGGGCAGAATCGTTGTGTTAGCACCAATCAGTACATTTTCCCCGATAATCACCTCACCGAGCCTGTACTCCTTAATGAGATACTCATGAGCGAGAATCGTTGTGTTGTAACCGATGACCGAGTTTTCGCCGACCGTTATTTTCTCCGGAAAAAACACATCCACCATCACCATCAGGCCAAAGGCCGTGTGTTTTCCCACCTTCATGCCGAGCATTCGGCGGTAAATCCAGTTCTTCACCGATAGAATCGGACAGTAGCGTGACAACTGGATCCAGATAAAATTACGAACGCCCTTCCACGGACTCACTGTCTTGTAGATATGCCAAAGTGCATTCTGGTCCTCTACCGGATAGCGGGTTACTTTTCTCATGAACGTCCCGTTTCAATACGGATGAGTTTCAACAAGTCTCTCATGTCATGCAACATATGGTCGGGTCCATATCCGTTCAGGATTGTTTCCCCTTTAAGGGACCATGCAACCCCCGCCGATAGAGCGCCCGCATTCTGTGCCGATTGGATATCCACCGGACTATCACCCACCATTAACGTTTTGGCAGGATCTGCACCCAGTTCCGTCATGGCTTTCAGTACCGGTTCAGCATGTGGCTTCGGATTCGTTACATCGGTCACTGTTACAATCGTCTTCATATATTTCAGTAGGTCAAAACGTTCTAGTACCTTTAATGTAGATGGACGAATTTTGGTTGTGACTACACCCATCACAATGCCGGCCTGATGCAGCTCCTCTACTACCTCAATAACATGCGGAAAAGGTCTAACCATCGCTTCATGATGGATATCATTATAAGCACGGTAACCTTTCACGTACTCGGAAACTTCCTCCTGGCCAGAGAAGGTACGCATTTGCTGCTCCAGTGTACCACCCATATGTGGAATGATCTGTTCCCGTGTCCATGGAGCTGAATGTTCCCATCCCCCCATGACATGCTGGAATGAGCTGATAATCAACTCATTGGTATCAATAATCGTTCCGTCCAGATCAAACAATACCGTGTCAATCATGTTGCATTACTCCTTTTTATCATCAACTTGCTTTGGATCATCTTTGGCTGGAGGTGTTACCTTATTCTCTTTGCCAGCAACTGTTCCCGTATGCTCCATATCATCTGAGGTAACTTTGGACGATACAATCGGATCACTATAACGAACATCTGCTTTACCTGTCACTCTTCTCACCACAATGAATACAACAGCAACAATAATGATACCAATCGCGAGCAGTTGCGAGATTCTTACATTACCATAAGCAGGATCCAGATATCCTTGTTCAAAGCCCATTGCAGTCATTGGAGACCACAGCCCGTTCACTAATGAAGCAACCCATTGCGGAGCCTGGAAGCCAAGACTGTCCGTACGTAGAGCTTCAATGAAGAAGCGACCGATAGAGTACCAGATGAAATAAGACATGAACAGTTCACCTGAACGCAGAAACTTCTGACGACGCAGAACCAGCAACAAGACCAGACCAACGAGACTCCACATCGATTCATACAAAAATGCAGGATGGTGGAATACGCCTTCTACGTTCATTTGATTCACAATAAAGTCCGGCAGATGAAGCTTGTCTCTCAAAAATGATTCTTCTACAGGACCGCCGTAGGCTTCCTGATTTACAAAGTTCCCCCAGCGTCCGATCAGCTGCCCTACGAGCAGTCCAGGCGCACAGATATCGGCCATACGCCAGAAGTTATACCCTTTACGACGGAAGAAAATAACTGCACAGATGATTGCACCAATAAGGGCACCATAAATGGCAATACCGCCATTCCATATTTTAAAGACATCCCAGAAATTATCCTTATAATCTTCCCACTTAAATGCGACGTAGTAGATGCGGGCACCAATGATGGCAGAAGGCACACCCAGCAGGACCATGTCCATGAACACTTCCTGTGGAATATTGTATCGTTTGCCCTCCCGGATCACGAGCAGTAATCCTATAAGCGCCGCGGCACCAAGAATCAGCCCGTACCAGTGAACCTTTAACGCTCCAATAGAGAACGCAATCGGGTTCAACAGTAATAATGTATCCATTCATTCACACTCCTATTTATTCAATCAATCGCACGCATGACGAATGGTTGGCATACACTGCGCCTTAAGAGAAGCAGTACATGTCAACCATTTATCTTCATTTCCTTGTATAAAATATTTCTTAATCCATGTCTTCCATATCTTCCGAGATGGTTGCTGTCAGCTTGTTTGTGAATTGCAGTGCAGCATTCAGACCCATCTGTTTCAGGCGATAGTTCATACCTGCCACTTCAATAATAACCGCCAAGTTCCGTCCCGGACGAACAGGAATCGTAACAAGAGGTACATCCGTATCAATGATACGTGTAGTCTCTTCATCCAGACCCAGACGATCATATTGTTTATCCTGCTGCCATGCTTCAAGACGCACAACCAAAGTAATTCGTTTGTTATTCCGAACCGCACCAGCTCCGAACAATGTCATGACGTTGATAATACCGACACCTCGAATTTCGAGCAAGTGGCGGATCAATTCAGGTGCAGTACCGTGCAGCTGAAAATCTGACGTTTGGCGGATCTCTACCGCATCATCGGCAATCAGTCGGTGTCCACGTTTCACCAGTTCAAGTGCTGTTTCACTCTTACCGATACCGCTACTACCTGTGATCAGCATACCTACGCCATAGACATCACAAAGTACACCGTGAATGGTTGCTGTTGGTGCCAATTTCTTTTCCAGGAATCCCGTGATCCGGCTGGATAAAATCGTTGTAGCCATGTTGCTGCGAAGTACAGCCAGATTCTGTTCTTCACTGATATCAATCAGCTCTTGCGGAACTTCCAGTCCACGCGTGACAACGATACAAGGCGTCTCTTCCGTACAAAGACGTTGCATACGATCGCGCCGCTCTTGCTCAGGTAACATTGCAAAGAAAGCTAACTCCGTTCTTCCAAGTAGCTGTACCCGTTCTTGTGGATGGTATTCAAAATAACCGGCCATTTCCAGACCAGGACGGTTCAGGTCATCTACCGTAATGACTCTTTTCAATCCGTGAGATCCAGAAACAACCTCCAACTGAAATTGCTGCACGAGTTCAGATACTTTCACTTTTTTCGCCATTTGTCTCTTCCTTTCAGCATTAGCTGTCCCTCTATGTACATCAGATCGTGTATCAGTTATTTCCATTATTAGCGCATTCACAACATGGGGTACAGCCTGCATCCCCTTCCAACAGTCGATTCTCTCAAATATATGAAGACAGACCTTCAAATAATCTTAAATGAATTCCGGGATGAATGCAATCGCAGCCTCCGACAACCATTAGTAAGAAAAGTCCTCTGATCGAAGCACCTTCTAGGATATTACATTCGTAGTTTAGCGGCTGTTTTTCTTACGGTTATTAATCCTTCAACTCCGCCGAAACTTATAGTTCCAATAATCTTAAAAAAGCCCCTTCCAGCAATAACGGAAGGGGCTCTCATTACAATGTATAATTGCATTAACTGTCAGGTTCCATCGTCACCGAGGAATCCCAGTAATATTAGTCTTGAAGAAGTACGTTCACTTCAGTCTCTTTGTCAAAGATATGAACCTTGTTCATGTCGATGGCCATTTTAACTGTGGAACCATCACGAGTGTTAGAACGTCCGTCTACACGTGCGATTGTTGTATCGTTACCAACACCGCTCAAGTAGAGGAGCATTTCGTGACCCAGGTTCTCTGTAACATCTACGTGTGTAGAGAATACGGAGTTCGGGGATGCTTCCAGGAATACTGGCTCTTCGTGAATGTCTTCTGGACGAACACCCAGAATCACTTCTTTGCCAATGTATCCTCTAGATTTCAACACTTGTGCTTTACCTTGCGGGATTTCAACGTCCACGCCTGGAGCTACGAAGTGCAGGTTAGCACCTTGCTCAGCCAGTTTACCCGAGATAAAGTTCATTGTCGGGGAACCGATGAAACCAGCTACGAACAGGTTAGCCGGCAGGTTATACAACTCTTCCGGAGAAGCTGCTTGTTGGATGATACCATCCTTCATAACAACGATCCGATCACCCATCGTCATAGCTTCGATCTGGTCATGCGTTACGTAGATAACAGTTGTTTCCAAACGTTTCGCAAGTTTAGTGATCTCTGCACGCATTTGACCACGCAGTTTGGCATCCAAGTTGGAGAGAGGCTCATCCATCAAGAACACTTGTGGATCACGGACAATCGCACGTCCCAAAGCGACACGTTGACGTTGACCACCGGACAATGCCTTAGGTTTACGCTCAAGCAAATGCTCGATATCCAGGATTTTAGCTGCTTCACGTACACGTTTGTCGATCTCATCTTTTTTAACCTTACGCAACTTCAAACCAAACGCCATGTTTTGATATACGCTCATATGCGGATACAAGGCATAGGATTGGAATACCATCGCGATATCGCGGTCTTTAGGTGCAACATCATTAACGACACGGTCACCGATATAGAGTTTACCTTCAGAAATTTCCTCAAGGCCTGCGATCATACGAAGTGTTGTTGATTTACCACAACCGGACGGACCTACCAGTACCAGAAATTCTTTATCTTTAATGTCCAGGTTAATGTCAACTACAGTTGCTTTATCAGAACCCGGGTATTTTTTGAAAATATGCTCTAAACGTACTCCAGCCATGATTGTTGCCTCCTCAGAGATCATTTTGTAATCGAATACAATTTGTATTTTTATAATACCCTATCAACGTGAGGTTTGACTATTCGCAAACTGCACAAAAATATCAATGCTTTTTCGTCACTTTGTACATTAGTAGTAAAAACTGCACTAGAACAGCACTTTCGAAGTGCCTCACATCATAGCCAATCTCCTGTTTGATCTTATCCAGACGGTATACCAACGTATTACGATGAATGAAAAGTCGTTTCGCTGTCTCGCTGACATTACAGTCCAGGCTAAAAAAAGTCTCCAGCGTAGCAAGTGTCTCACTATCATTGAAGATAACCGTGTCTTTGCCTGTTTCCTTTATAAAACGTATACGTTGGTCATCTGGAATGCTCGCTACCAACCGTTCCAGATGCAGATCCCATGGGAGATGAATATGCTGCGTAACATGGAATGCTCTCCCCAAGTGAACACTTTCTCTAAGAAGAGTTGTGACCGATACAAGTTGTTGTGCAGGAATGCATGGCAGAGATGCAGACAGATGGAACACCCCAGCCCACTCACTGGCAACCAATTCATGCAACCCCAGACAAAAAGCGTTCAGTGAATCCTTTTTGGCCTCCGTTGTATCTTCCTCGGCTTCTTCTGTAACAATTTCTTTATCACCCATGAAAATCCACTCTTGCTCACCTAAAGGAATCAATACAATCTCCTCGCCAAAGTAACTCTCAAGCAACTTGTTGAGTTCCTTGGATCGTAAACGATGTGCATCCGGTGTATCCCCTTGCAGCAAAAATAGAATCTTCTCAGCATTTAATCCTGCGGGCACCACAAAGCGATCAGGAACCGCTTCAGATTCCTGCTTGGTTGGTTCTTCGATCTGCTCTTTAAGCCAGAGACCCAATTCAGTCAAATACTGCTCCCTATCATTCTCATATACAACAGGTTGTACCTCATCGGGTAGAGCCGTGTTAGTACGGATTAAAAGCTCAATCAATTGTCGTGTTTCCACGGTAATTGATTTTGCAGGGCATCCCCAACACACAACAGTCTCTTCTTGCTCATTCATCCGAACCTTAAAAAATATACGCTTTCCCGTATTCAGACTGATCACATCGGATGAAATTGGAGTTGCAGATTGATCAGATACCTCCTGACGCTCACCTTTATGACCAACGGTCTCTGAATTTTCATGATTACCAACCAGATTGGCAACGGATTGCATCCATTCTTCTATTGTAATTTCATATTCGTCCAAAGTTGTGCCTATAATGACTTCAATTTGCTGTTTTAGATCAGGTATGAGCTTCATATAATGAACGTCACCACTCTGCATGTTTTCTATTAGTTTATCATATCTTGCCCAGCATTAATAAATATCCATATTGAGCTAAAATCACATAACAAAAAAGAGCGACTAATCAAATTAATGATTAATCACTCTTTTTTTAAAGATGAGTCATGAAGGGCTCGAACCTTCGACACCCTGATTAAAAGTCAGGTGCTCTACCAACTGAGCTAATGACTCATAAAACTGGTGGAGGATGATGGATTCGAACCACCGAACCCGTACGGGAGCAGATTTACAGTCTGATGCGTTTGGCCACTTCGCTAATCCTCCAGGGATTAAAGGTGGCTCGGGACGGAATCGAACCGCCGACACGAGGATTTTCAGTCCTCTGCTCTACCGACTGAGCTACCGAGCCATATTTAATTTTTAGGATTAATGGCGGAACCGACGGGATTCGAACCCGCGATCTCCTGCGTGACAGGCAGGCATGTTAGGCCAACTACACCACGGTTCCAGGCATTAATGGTGCCGGCGAGAGGACTTGAACCCCCAACCTACTGATTACAAGTCAGTTGCTCTACCAGTTGAGCTACACCGGCGTATATGGTGGAGGCTGAGGGGATCGAACCCCCGACCCTCTGCTTGTAAGGCAGATGCTCTCCCAGCTGAGCTAAGCCTCCTGGGTAATATGGTAGCGGCGGAGGGGATCGAACCCCCGACCTTACGGGTATGAACCGTACGCTCTAGCCAGCTGAGCTACACCGCCATATTAATTGTGTATCGATTGCTTGTCCACCTTTAGGTAAAGATGGCGGAGAGAGAGGGATTCGAACCCTCGCACCGCTTACGCAGTCTAACCCCTTAGCAGAGGGTCCCCTTATAGCCACTTGGGTATCTCTCCAAATAACAATCATCAACATCATTCAAGGATTGCTCCCTGAAAACTAGATTCGAAACGAAACATGCGAATTATCACTTGCTATTGGATAAGCCCTCGACCGATTAGTACTGGTCAGCTCCATGCATTGCTGCACTTCCACCCCCAGCCTATCTACCTCGTCGTCTTCAAGGGGTCTTACATACTGGGAAATCTCATCTTGAGGGGGGCTTCACGCTTAGATGCTTTCAGCGTTTATCCCGTCCGTACATAGCTACCCAGCGGTGCTCCTGGCGGAACAACTGGTACACCAGCGGTACGTCCATCCCGGTCCTCTCGTACTAAGGACAGCTCCTCTCAAATTTCCTACGCCCACGACAGATAGGGACCGAACTGTCTCACGACGTTCTGAACCCAGCTCGCGTACCGCTTTAATGGGCGAACAGCCCAACCCTTGGGACCTACTTCAGCCCCAGGATGCGATGAGCCGACATCGAGGTGCCAAACCTCCCCGTCGATGTGGACTCTTGGGGGAGATAAGCCTGTTATCCCCAGGGTAGCTTTTATCCGTTGAGCGATGGCCCTTCCATGCGGTACCACCGGATCACTAAGCCCGACTTTCGTCCCTGCTCGACTTGTAGGTCTCGCAGTCAAGCTCCCTTATGCCTTTGCACTCTTCGAATGATTTCCAACCATTCTGAGGGAACCTTTGGGCGCCTCCGTTACTCTTTAGGAGGCGACCGCCCCAGTCAAACTGCCCACCTGACACTGTCCCCGCACCGGATTACGGTACCAGGTTAGAACCTAGATACGATCAGGGTGGTATCCCAACGTTGCCTCCACGCAAGCTGGCGCTCACGTTTCAAAGGCTCCCACCTATCCTGTACAGATCGTACCCAAATTCAATATCAAGCTGCAGTAAAGCTCCATGGGGTCTTTCCGTCTTGTCGCGGGTAACCTGCATCTTCACAGGTATTAAAATTTCACCGGATCTCTCGTTGAGACAGCGCCCAAGTCGTTACGCCATTCGTGCGGGTCAGAATTTACCTGACAAGGAATTTCGCTACCTTAGGACCGTTATAGTTACGGCCGCCGTTTACTGGGGCTTCGGTTCACAGCTTCGGGATTACTCCCTAACCACTCCCCTTAACCTTCCAGCACCGGGCAGGCGTCAGCCCGTATACTTCGCCTTACGGCTTCGCACAGACCTGTGTTTTTGCTAAACAGTCGCTTGGGCCTTTTCACTGCGGCCCCCTCGTGCTATTCACACTACCGGGGCACCCCTTCTCCCGAAGTTACGGGGTCATTTTGCCGAGTTCCTTAACGAGAGTTCTTCCGCGCGCCTTAGAATACTCTTCTCGCCTACCTGTGTCGGTTTGCGGTACGGGCACCATCACCTGGCTAGAGGCTTTTCTTGGCAGTGTGAGATCATGACCTTCGCTACTACAATTTTCGCTCCCCATCACAGCTCAGCCTTACAATGTGCGGATTTGCCTACACATCAGCCTTACTGCTTAGACGGACATCCATCAGTCCGCGTCACTACCCTACTGCGTCCCCCCATTGCTCATAACGGCTTACGGTGGTACAGGAATTTCGACCTGTTGTCCTTCGACTACGCCTTTCGGCCTCGCCTTAGGTCCCGACTTACCCTGAGCGGACGAGCCTTCCTCAGGAACCCTTAGGCTTTCGGCGGATCAGATTCTCACTGATCTTTTCGTTACTCATACCGGCATTCTCACTTGTATAATGTCCAGCGCTCCTTACGGTACACCTTCAACCCTTATACAACGCTCCCCTACCCCTGATGCAAAGCATCAAGCCATAGCTTCGGTGGTGTGTTTAGCCCCGTTACATTTTCGGCGCAGAGTCACTCGACCAGTGAGCTATTACGCACTCTTTCAATGGTGGCTGCTTCTAAGCCAACATCCTGGTTGTCTGTGCAACTCCACATCCTTTCCCACTTAACACACACTTGGGGACCTTAGCTGATGGTCTGGGCTGTTTCCCTTTTGACAATGGATCTTAGCACTCACTGTCTGACTCCCGGAAGTAAGTCTATGGCATTCGGAGTTTGACTGAGCTTGGTAACCCTTGCGGGCCCCGCACCCAATCAGTGCTCTACCTCCACGACTCTGTTTTCCGAGGCTAGCCCTAAAGCTATTTCGGGGAGAACCAGCTATCTCCGAGTTCGATTGGAATTTCTCCGCTACCCCCACCTCATCCCCGCATTTTTCAACATGCGTGGGTTCGGGCCTCCAGTGCGTGTTACCGCACCTTCACCCTGGACAGGGGTAGATCACCCGGTTTCGGGTCTACGTCCACGTACTAAGTCGCCCTATTCAGACTCGCTTTCGCTGCGGCTCCGGCTCTTCACCTTAACCTTGCACGGGAACGTAACTCGCCGGTTCATTCTACAAAAGGCACGCCATCACCCCTAAAACGGGCTCTGACTTTTTGTAAGCACACGGTTTCAGGTTCTATTTCACTCCCCTTCCGGGGTGCTTTTCACCTTTCCCTCACGGTACTGCTTCACTATCGGTCGCTAGGAAGTATTTAGCCTTGGCAGATGGTCCTGCCGGATTCATACGGGGTTTCACGTGCCCCGCACTACTCGGGATCCGTCTCGGAGGGAACAGACTTTCAACTACAGGGCTTTTACCTTCTTTGGCGGGCCTTTCCAGACCTCTTCGCTTAACCGGTTCCTTTGTAACTCCATGTGAGACGTCCCACAACCCCAAAGAGCAAGCTCTCTGGTTTGGGCTTCTCCGCGTTCGCTCGCCGCTACTGACGGAATCACTATTGTTTTCTCTTCCTCAGGGTACTTAGATGTTTCAGTTCCCCTGGTATGCCTCTACATAACCTATGTATTCAGTTATGAGTAACTGGAAATTACCCCAGCTGGGTTTCCCCATTCGGACACCCCCGGATCAAAGCTTGCTTACAGCTCCCCGAGGCAGTTTCGTTGTTCGCCACGTCCTTCATCGGCTCCTAGCGCCTAGGCATCCTCCGTGTGCTCTTAGTAGCTTAACCAATTGCTCAATATGAGCAATAGCAATCTACCGTTTTTATTGAAACTTGTTTAACACAAGTTCAGCTAAAAAGGAATGTTCTAATTCGCATTTACTTTCGTTTCGATATCTAGTTTTCAAAGAACAAACTTGTAAAACATTTTTGGTGGAGCCAAGCGGGATCGAACCGCTGACCTCCTGCTTGCAAGGCAGGCGCTCTCCCAGCTGAGCTATGGCCCCATATAAAATTTAAAGGTATAGATGGTGGGCCCTGGTGGACTCGAACCACCGGCCTCACCCTTATCAGAGGTGCGCTCTAACCAACTGAGCTAAGGGCCCACATTATATATACTATTTGAACCCAAAATGGGTTACGCTTGGCGGCGTTCTACTCTCCCAGGACCCTGCGGTCCAAGTACCATTGACGCTGAAGGGCTTAACGGTCGTGTTCGGGATGGGAACGTGTGGAACCCCTTCGCTATCGCCACCAAACGTTTGAGAGTTTGAGCTCTCAAAACTGAGCAACGAGTGAGTAACTAGCCGACCTGGCTAGATTTTGTATTTGAATGTTTCCGTTGCAGGAAACGATTCTCCATAGAAAGGAGGTGATCCAGCCGCACCTTCCGATACGGCTACCTTGTTACGACTTCACCCCAATCATCTATCCCACCTTCGGCGGCTGGCTCCTTGCGGTTACCCCACCGACTTCGGGTGTTATAAACTCTCGTGGTGTGACGGGCGGTGTGTACAAGACCCGGGAACGTATTCACCGCGGCATGCTGATCCGCGATTACTAGCAATTCCGACTTCATGCAGGCGAGTTGCAGCCTGCAATCCGAACTGAGACCGGCTTTGTTGGGATTGGCTCCATCTCGCGATTTCGCAGCCCGTTGTACCGGCCATTGTAGTACGTGTGTAGCCCAGGTCATAAGGGGCATGATGATTTGACGTCATCCCCACCTTCCTCCGGTTTGTCACCGGCAGTCTATCTAGAGTGCCCACCCGAAGTGCTGGCAACTAAATATAAGGGTTGCGCTCGTTGCGGGACTTAACCCAACATCTCACGACACGAGCTGACGACAACCATGCACCACCTGTCTTGAATGTTCCGAAGAAAAGGTACATCTCTGCACCGGTCATTCAGATGTCAAGACCTGGTAAGGTTCTTCGCGTTGCTTCGAATTAAACCACATACTCCACTGCTTGTGCGGGTCCCCGTCAATTCCTTTGAGTTTCAGTCTTGCGACCGTACTCCCCAGGCGGAGTGCTTAATGTGTTAACTTCGGCACCAAGGGTATCGAAACCCCTAACACCTAGCACTCATCGTTTACGGCGTGGACTACCAGGGTATCTAATCCTGTTTGCTCCCCACGCTTTCGCGCCTCAGCGTCAGTTACAGCCCAGAGAGTCGCCTTCGCCACTGGTGTTCCTCCACATATCTACGCATTTCACCGCTACACGTGGAATTCCACTCTCCTCTTCTGCACTCAAGTCACCCAGTTTCCAGTGCGATCCGGGGTTGAGCCCCGGGATTAAACACCAGACTTAAATGACCGCCTGCGCGCGCTTTACGCCCAATAATTCCGGACAACGCTTGCCCCCTACGTATTACCGCGGCTGCTGGCACGTAGTTAGCCGGGGCTTTCTTCTCAGGTACCGTCACCTTGAGAGCAGTTACTCTCCCAAGCGTTCTTCCCTGGCAACAGAGCTTTACGATCCGAAAACCTTCATCACTCACGCGGCATTGCTCCGTCAGGCTTTCGCCCATTGCGGAAGATTCCCTACTGCTGCCTCCCGTAGGAGTCTGGGCCGTGTCTCAGTCCCAGTGTGGCCGATCACCCTCTCAGGTCGGCTACGCATCGTCGCCTTGGTGAGCCGTTACCCCACCAACTAGCTAATGCGCCGCAGGCCCATCCCCAAGTGACAGATTGCTCCGTCTTTCCAGTTTCCTTCAGGCGAAGAAAACAACTATTCGGTATTAGCTACCGTTTCCGGTAGTTGTCCCAAACTTGAGGGCAGGTTGCCTACGTGTTACTCACCCGTCCGCCGCTAACTATCAGAGAAGCAAGCTTCTCTTCAAGTCCGCTCGACTTGCATGTATTAGGCATGCCGCCAGCGTTCGTCCTGAGCCAGGATCAAACTCTCCAATAAAGTATTGAAAAGAGCGATAAGCTCATTTTGAATCTGACGAGATTAAAAATCTCATTTGTGCTCCAGCCGATCCAAGCCAAGGCTTGTTTCCAACTTTCGCGTTCATTCTGCAAACAGAATGTTTACTCACTCGTTGTTCAGTTTTCAAAGATCAAACTCGTTTTTTCGTCACCATTTTCTCTCAGCGGCGACTTTTATAATATATCATACTTCGTTTGTTTTGGTCAAGTGTTTTTTTGAAATTCTTTTTCGAAGTTCGTAATGAACTCCTTCATTTCATCTAAAGCATCCAACCAAGCAAGCAAAGCAACGAGATATAATGTACCATATAAATATCCTGCGAGTCAACTATCCGAACAAAGAAATTTTCAACCCTAATAATAACCCCACACCTGGCAATCCCAAAACTGTTACAGTCCCTATCGTTGCAGGGTTCAGCGGGATGTAGGTTCCTGTAATCCAGCCGGAATAATTCACTATATATATCCCTACTGCAGCCAGCACCAGATGAATTCCGAATGACGTAAAAAACGATAAGCCTATCCGCTTTCTGAATAAAACAACGATAAGCCCCAGTAATGATATAACCAATACACTTCCCAGTATGATACTCTTCATATGTTACACCTCCGTATTTAATGTAAACGCGACTACATACTAATTCCTCGCTCTGATGTAACATCATCATTCGCTCTGGCTCGCTTTGCTCTTCTCAAGTGGATCTGGTACTTCCGCTCAGCTGCCTCCAATACATAAATGGCATAATCAATCTCATCCTGTCCTTGTGCATCTTCAAACTGTCTCATAGCCCTTTCCCATTCCTGCTTAGCCAACTGAATATCTGCATAGATCTGATCCGCCTCAAGTTCCTTCAACATTCTGTTGTGTTTCTCTACCGAGTTCCGTGTATTTCGCCACAAAAACATAAACTCTCCCCCTCCTGATCAACACAGCTATTCTCATACTTATCAGGGAAAGGACAAACTTAGAACTTGGGCATTCATTTTCTTCACAAAAAAAGAGAGCCCTAAGGCTCTCTTTACACATCGAAACTTATTTAGCATCCGAAGTTTCCAAGGAAGTGCACTGCGTAATACAAATTGATCACACTAACGCATCTCCCTGCGCCCTTCCAATGCTTTGGAAAGGGTCACTTCATCCGCATACTCAAGATCGCCACCTACAGGCAATCCATGCGCAATCCGGGTCACACTGATCTCAAACGGACGCACCAACCGGGAGATGTACATCGCTGTAGCCTCACCCTCAATATTGGGGTTTGTCGCTAAGATGATCTCTTTTATACGTTCATCACTTAGTCGAACCAGGAGTTCCTTCAACCGAATATCGTCTGGGCCAATTCCCTCCATAGGTGAAATCGCGCCCTGTAACACATGATAGTATCCATCAAATTCCTTGGTGCGCTCCATGGCCACCAGATCTTTCGAATCCTGAACTACACAGATTACAGAGACATCCCTTGACTTATCCTGACAGATGCGACACGGGTCCGTATCAGTGATATTACAACATACAGAACAGTAATGAAGATTACGCTTCACACTTACGAGCGCTTTGGCAAAATCGATAACGTCATCTTCCTTCATGTTAAGCACATGAAAAGCTAAACGCGCTGCCGTCTTGGGACCCACACCCGGCAACCGGGTGAAGGCATCAATCAGCTTGGCTATTGGTTCGGGATAATACAATCGATTGTGTCTCCTTTGACAGGATCAATTTTTAATTAAAATAATCCCGGAATATTCATGCCGCCTGTGAACTTGCCCATATCCTTGTTGGCAATCTCATCGGCTTTGGCCATTGCATCATTAACAGCTGTCATAACGAGATCCTGCAACATTTCAACATCTTCCGGATCTACCGCTTCAGGTTTGATCGTGATAGCAAGCAATTTCTTGTGTCCGTTAACTTCAGCCGTCACTACACCGCCACCAGAAGTACCTTGGACTGTTTTGTCCGCCAGTTCCTCTTGTGCTTTCAGCATTTGCTCCTGCATTTTCTTCACTTGTTTCATCATTTGGTTCATGTTGTTCATAATTGTTCATCTCCTTTGTTATGGTTATCGCGCTATGCGCATTATTCTTTGATCACTACAAGGTCCTCACCAAAGAGCTGGATGGCTTCATCAATCCAAGGCTGTTTGTTGCCTGAACCGCCGTCTTCATGCTCAGGTTCAAGCTTAAAGTCCTCCTTTGGCGCTTCAGAAGCTCCCTCCATTGCTCCGGTCCAATCTTTGAGCATCATCGTCACCAATCGTGCAGGACGCCCAAGCTGTTCGGACAACACCCGCTCAATGACTTCACGGTTGGCCTGTTTTTCCGTTGTTTCACGGTGAATGTTGTTTTTAAAAGCAACCAACACATTGTCCTCAAGCAATGATACCGGCTCACCATCCACAAACCAGGCGTGAACGGTAACCCGCTCTTCCTTAACTCGTTGCAGGATCTGACTCCATTTTTTGCTGATCTCTGCGAACTCAGGGGCTCCCTTGCGCGCAACATACTGATCCAACTGTGCAGGAAGCTTCGCAGGCGAGTTGCCTCTCGATACAGGGGCCCTTGTTGCCGGACGAGATGGAGCACTCGATGCACCTTCTCCACCAGACAAACCACTTTTCAGTGCACGATCCAACTTCTTCTCCAACTCAGCAAGCTGCTGCTTCAAGCGGTTGATCTCTCCCCCATCGGCAGGTGCTGCATGAGCTGAAGCTCCCACCTGAACAGAAGCCTCGCCTTGAGCTGGAATACTACACAGTTTAAGCAATGCAACTTCGAATAATGTCTGTGGTTGTACTGCATATTTCATTTCACTCTGGTACCGATTAAGGGTGTCAATCATGTGGAACAGTTGTTCCCTGGTGAATGACTCCGCCATATCACGGAAAGACTCCGGATTAAGTACCCGGTCCGTCAGTTTATCTGCATCAGGTACCATCTTAATCATAAGCAAATCACGGAAATAATACAGTAAATTCTCCATGCACTTGTCTGCACTCTTTCCTTCATGCATGAAACCTTCAATCATCTGCAAAATATGACCAACATCACCCTTAAGCAGCGAAGCAGCGAGTTTGGCAAATTGCTCTGAAGCAATTCCACCCGTCATGTCCAGAACCTGCTGGTACGTTACTCGTCCATCCGTAAATGAAGAGATCTGATCCAGCACACTAAGTGCATCCCTCATTCCACCGTCCGATAAACGGGCAATGTATTGGAGCGCATCCTGGTCAGCTTCCATGCCTTCCTGTTCACAGATCAGTGTAAGTCTTGCTGTCTGCTCTTCCAGGGATACCCGGCGAAAATCAAATCGCTGACAGCGCGATATAATGGTAGCCGGAAGGCGGTGTGGTTCCGTTGTTGCCAAAATAAACATCACATGTGGCGGTGGCTCTTCCAATGTTTTGAGCAAAGCATTGAATGCCTCCGTTGTCAGCATGTGCACTTCATCAATAATATAGACTTTCTGCCGGACTTCGGTTGGTGCATATTTAACCTTTTCCCGAAGATCACGAATTTCTTCAACGCCCCGATTGGATGCAGCATCAATCTCCTGCACATCCATCACAGCGCCAGTCGTAATTCTGCGGCAAGCTTCACACTCGTTACAAGGTTCAGGCGCAGGCCCACGTTCGCAGTTCACAGCTTTGGCCAAAATCTTGGCGGCACTTGTCTTTCCCGTTCCTCTGGGCCCGCTAAATAAGTAGGCATGGGAAGTCCGCTGTTCACGAATCGCGTTCTGCAAGGTCTGAATAATATGCTGTTGCCCCACCATATCTTGAAACGACTGGGGACGCCAAGCCCGGTATAACGCGATATGCTCCATGATGCGTTACCTTCCTTCCACTTCGCATTCGAGTCCTTTGTCGTTCCCCTATTATACTATATTCTAGGGTGAATCCAAACTTTATCTGACTCATTCATGCGTGGTTTATTAAGACATATCAAAAAGACCTCTGCATACATACAACTGCAAAGGTCTCTACATTTAAATGGTAAGCCGTGCACCTGCTATCGATATTTGCGATCCAAGTGGCACCCCTGAACAATAGCTCGGGCTAGGCAACCCTCCGGCACAAGAGTGATCTCACTTATGGCTGCTTCCTTCCGGACCTGACCAGGTTCATGAGTACTCATTGCGGAGGACCCAACCGTCAACACCACGTTTAGGGACCAAACCTCACATCGGCAAAACCTCTAGCAGGAATTCAACCTCGCTATAGCGGATTGCGAGTTACAGGGCACCGCTACCTCCCCATCTAGCACGGTAAGAAATAGTATAACGTAAGGTTATCCAAATTGCAACCAGAGGAACGTGAATGCGATTATGCTTACATATAACATATAAAAATAACATATAAAAACCCCTGCCAGATCAGCAGGGGTGTGTTGGATGCAATTAGCAGACAACTCCAAGAATTGTCCAATTAGATTCCGTATTTCTTTTTGAAACGATCAACACGGCCGCCAGCATCGATAAACTTCTGTTTACCTGTGAAGAACGGGTGGCACGCGGAGCAAATCTCTACACGAAGTCCGTCTTTAACCGAACCTGTCTCAAAAGTATTCCCGCAAGCGCAAGATACTTGACCAATCGTGTAATTAGGATGAATTGCTTCTTTCATTACCTTTCACCTCTTTCCGCCCTGAGCCTCAAGCGGACCCAGAGTAAATGGCACAACTCTGAGATTATAACACGGCCTTGTGCCTGTTGCAATCCATTATTGTTATGAGGTAATCAACCGTTTTGGACGTGCCATTCCAGCAGGTGGAACATGGGTATACGATCCGATCACAACATCAGGCAACTCGTCTTCAAAAATCTCAATCATCTGCTTCATGCCCAAGATATCACCTTGAGCTGGAGGGATTAATTCCAGATAACTCTCCGGATCAATATTGAGATTACGCATCTGAATCAAGCGCAGATCGGTTCTTCTTGCAAACTCAATCATCGCCTCAATCTCTTCTTCACGATCTGTTACACCTGGGAAGATCAGATAGTTAATGGAGGTGTATACACCCTGCTGCGCTGCGTATTTCATCGATTTCTCAACATTGGCTAAGGTATAACCACGCGGTTTATAGTAGGCGTTATAGTGGTCATCCAGTGCACTAATTGTACTTACGCGCATCAGATCCAATCCAGCATCTACA
Source organism: Paenibacillus sp. FSL K6-2393 (assembly GCF_038002545.1). Classification (NCBI taxonomy): domain Bacteria; kingdom Bacillati; phylum Bacillota; class Bacilli; order Caryophanales; family Paenibacillaceae; genus Paenibacillus; species Paenibacillus sp. FSL K6-2393. The sequence goes on along the minus strand of NZ_JBBOCU010000002.1, from coordinate 118,257 downwards.
ATACCTCTAATGTGATCGTTCAGACCGGCATTGGTATTAATGTTGATATACCCCATGTCCGTTACGGAACGAACTTCGCGAATCGCTTCTATGATCAGCTTGGCCTGTGTGGAAGGCTCCCCTTCACAACCTTGTCCAAAGCTAATGATGGACTCCGGCGTCTTCAGGTGTTCCAGCATAACTTCTACAATCTCATCCACACGTGGTCGGAAGTTCATACGTGTCTGCGGGGAAACAAAGCCGCTATCATCCGGTTGCTCGGAGATACACCCGAAACAGCCTGCATTGCAAGAATAGGATACCGGCACTCCACCTTCCCAACGATTCAGGAACGTGTTCGATGAAGTTAGACATTCATATCCAAGCGCACAGTTGGATAGATGGGTGTAGAGACGGTTCTCGGGGTATTGCTCTGTCAATCGTTTAACCCCTGAACGTACATCGTCACGATCACAGTTGAGCGGATTCCATTTTTCAGGACTATCCGACTTCGAAGCGGTGACATAGAAACCGCCATCTTTCCAAACTACTGCGGAATAACCGAACAACGGCAACTTATACTCTTTATCCGTCTTCACATAACCAGGGAGACACAAACGAGTGAATCCCTGTGGAAGCAACGCACCTACAGCCTGTGTGTCCGTTGGCATCGGCAGCATCTCACCGGTATCCGGGTCCATACCAATGGGCCGGGTACTCGGGAGTCCTACCAACGTTGCACCCTCTGGCAAAGGGATAAGTTCATCTTCCATAATCTCAACGATCATATCTCCACTGCGGGCAAGCCCGTACAGGGAAGGGTGATCAAATACATTACCTTTTTCATCTGCGTATACTAAATACATGATGTTCTCCTCACATCTAATGGGTTAAACCTAACGACGAGTGTATTGTAACATTTACAGCAATGCTGCAAAAAGAAATTGATTAGTCCAACGACACTTACGTCGATGTACCTGACGTAGCTGTCTGTCTAGGTGAGCGACGGGTTGTTGTTGTCCCGGAATTGCTTGTCGGGCTATTACCAGCCGAATCAAATGCCGCCAAAAACTCTGCATTTGTCTTGCTGTTACGAAGTTTTTTCAGGAATCCTTCAACAAAGTCATGGGAATCATTCATGTTTTTACGAATCGCCCAGATTGTATCCAACTCTTCCTTGCTGAGCAACACTTCTTCACGACGTGTACCGGAACGACGAATGTCGATTGCCGGGAATATGCGGCGCTCTGCCAGACGACGGTCCAGATGAAGCTCCATATTACCTGTACCCTTAAATTCTTCATAAATGACGTCATCCATACGTGATCCGGTATCAATTAATGCCGTTGCCAGGATGGTCAAGCTTCCGCCTTCTTCCACATTCCGGGCAGAACCGAAGAAACGTTTCGGACGATGGAACGCAGCTGGATCAATACCACCACTAAGTGTACGACCGGATGGTGGAATAACCAGGTTATATGCACGGGCAAGACGTGTAATGCTATCCAGCAGGATAACGACATCCTTTTTAGCCTCAACCAAACGAAGCGCACGTTCAAGCACCAATTCCGCCACCTTGATATGATTCTCAGGCAGTTCATCAAATGTTGAAGCCACAACTTCCCCTTTTACCGAACGCGACATATCCGTTACTTCCTCTGGACGTTCGTCAATCAACAGGACAAACAGTTCAATTTCAGGATTGTTAGTTGAGATGCTGTTGGCAATTTCTTTGAGGAGAAGCGTTTTACCCGCTTTGGGAGGTGCTACGATCAATCCGCGCTGTCCCAATCCTACCGGGGCGAGCACATCCATAATTCGTGTGGACAAATGGTTGGGGGATGTTTCGAGAACCAGTTTTTTCTGCGGATACAGTGGGGTTAGTGCCGGGAAGTGAAGTCGCTCTGCAGCCGCCGATGGATTCTCACCATTTACAGCGTTGACTTGCAACAAACCGAAGTATCTCTCGTTTTCCTTAGGCGTTCTACATTTACCTGATACGAGGTCACCTGTTCTTAGGTCAAACTTGCGAATCTGAGAAGCTGAGATGTAAATGTCCTCCGTACTTGGCAAGTAGTTAATCGGCCGAAGAAATCCGTAACCTTCAGGTAAAATCTCGAGTACGCCTTGCATGAACATCAGGCCGCTTTGTTCAGCTTGTGCACGTAGTATAGCAAAGATTAATTCTTTCTTTTTTAACGTACCATAGTAAGGTATCTGATATTTTTTGGCCAGTTTGTAGAGGTCCGTTAGTTTCATTTCTTCCAAATCGGAAATTTGTAGATCCATATAATAACCACCTATTCAATTAATAAGTCCGTGTGAAATGGATAGTTTCGCTAGATGTTCCGGCTATAGAGAGCGGCGTCTGCCACAATCCCTTCTGTCCATTGTACGGAATGTAACCGTTATAATGCAAATACTTGTCTTTGAGTGTAAGTTTCCGGGTGGGATGGCCAACATTCGGCCAGATCCGCTATTGAGTGAACGATGCATTGAGGCGATCAATCCGGATAGACCGGCTATGGAGCGCAGTTCAAACAAAACCGGGGGTTGGGGATGAGAAATGATGTTCTTACAGCCATATGAAGTTTAATTCAAAAAAAGACCCTCCGGTAAAGGAAACAGAAACATTTCGTCTTATGCCGGAGAGACTGAGAACTCTATTAAAACAGGTTTACCTAATTATCAAAAAGATATGCAGTTCAGTTAAAATAAACATGTGTATGACTGAATCATGCATAATGCTTCCTATTAATCAGTTTCCCGCCATACATCGGCACCGAGCAGACGCAGATTAGTCACCAGATGATCATAACCGCGGTCAATATATTCGACCCCCGTCACTTCAGTCACACCTTCACTGACGGTGAGACCTGCAATCACCAGCGCTGCTCCAGCGCGAAGATCGGATGCTTTTACTTTGGCCGCGTTTAATGCACTGCCTTCAATAATCGCCGACCGTCCTTCTACTCGAATCTTTGCACCCATCCGCACCAACTCAGGCACATGCTTGAATCGATTACTGTATACAAAGTCGCTCAGGACACTCACACCGGTTGCCTGTGTTAAAACACTGGTCATGGGTGACTGTAGATCCGTTGGGAAACCAGGATATACAAGTGCCTTCACGTCCACATGGTTATAACTTGGTTTACCAATGACACGTATACTTTCATCCAACTCCTCAATGCCAACCCCCATCTCCAGCAGCTTTGCCGTTAAAGCCTCCAGATGTTTGGGAATCACATTGTCAATCAGAACATCTCCGCGCGTCGCCGCTGCAGCGATCATATACGTACCTGCTTGGATACGGTCCGGAATGATGGAATGACGGCAGCCTTTAAGCTCCGAGACTCCTTCAATACGGATCGTTTCGGTACCTGCACCCTTGATGCTGGCACCCATGGAATTCAGAAGTGTTGCTACATCTATAATCTCAGGCTCTTTAGCCGCGTTTTCGATAATTGTAGAGCCTTTGGCACGAGTAGCCGCCAGCATGATATTAATGGTTGCGCCGACACTGCTTACATCAAGATAGATTTTTGCTCCGCGCAGCTCTTTGGCATGCAAATGAATGGAGCCATGTTCGTTTGTTACGGTTGCGCCAAGCGCTTCAAACCCTTTGATATGTTGATCAATTGGACGAGGCTCAAAATTACAGCCCCCTGGTAAACCTATGGTCGCTTCTTTGAAACGCCCTAGCAATGCACCCATCATATAATACGAAGCGCGAAGCTTCTTCACGGGACCATTCGGCATAGGAATGGATTTGATGTCAGAAGGGTCAATCTTCATCTGACTGCCTTCCCAAGTCACACGTGCTCCGAGTTCCTCCAAAATTTCTGCATAAACCGCCACGTCACTCAAAAGCGGCAGGTTGTCCAACACGACTTCTGACTCGGCAAGCAATGCTGCAGGAATAAGCGCAATGGCGCTGTTCTTGGCGCCGCTTATAGTTACAGTTCCCTGTAACGGACGTCCGCCACTAATCATCAATTTTTCCATAAAGCTTAATGTCCCCCTACGTGTTTTGCAGCCGATGAACGGCAATACGTGCTGTTGGCTTCCGATGTAGAAATAAGGTGTGAAAATGGAAAGACACCGGCTAGGCGGTGTTTTTCCATTTCACAGTATGGAACTGGTAAAGTTAAATTACGCTTTGTTGTTAGAACCAAACTCGCGGATTTTACCTTTAACGGTTTCTTTGATTGCTTCACGGCCTGGTACGATGAATGTACGTGGATCGTAAGCATCTGGTTTAGCTGCAAGCACTTCACGAACCACTTTTGAGAAAGCAATTTGGTTCTCTGTGTTTACGTTGATTTTGGACGTACCCAGGGAAATGGCTTTGTCGATGTCGTGTTTAGGAATACCTGTACCACCGTGCAATACGAGTGGAACTTGTACCGCGTCACGAACTTCTTCCATTTCTTTGAAGCCCAGGTTAGGCTCGCCATGGTAAGGACCGTGTACGGAACCAAGAGCTGGTGCCAATGTATCGATACCTGTTTCTTTAACGATACGGATACACTCGTTCAGGTCAGCGTACATGATGCCGCCGATAACGTCGTCTTCTTGTCCGCCTACAGTACCTACTTCAGCTTCTACAGAAACGCCTTTAGCGTGTGCATATTCAACAACTTTTTTAGTCATTTCAATGTTCTCATCGATAGAGTGGTGGGAACCGTCGATCATAACGGATGTGAATCCAGCATCGATCGCTTCTTTACACTTGTCGAAGCTTGAACCGTGGTCCAGGTGAATTGCAACTGGAACGGTGATTTTCATGTCGTGAATGAGTCCTTCTACCATTTTAACTACAGTGTAGAAGCCACCAATGTGACGTGCTGCGCCTTCGGATACACCCAGGATTACTGGGGATTTCTCTTCTTCAGCAGCACCAAGAATCGCTTGAGTCCACTCAAGGTTATTGATGTTGTATTGACCAACTGCATATTTTCCTTCAAGTGCTTTGTTCAACATGTCTGTCATAGATACTAATGGCATGGTTTCAATCCTCCTAGGGGTTTGGGTTGTGTCTATGGTTTTTAGCCGAAATCACATACGGGCTTATTATACCACATCCCATGTCAAATACTAAACAAGCATTTGCAAAAATGCTGTGCTTTGCAGCACAGTTTTCATAGACACCGCTTTATAACTTCCCCATTTCCAATATTCCCCGGATGAAGGAGTGAAATACCCCATTCTCCCACCAAGTACCTTCTATGTTCTCCACACGCAAAAAAATCCTGTATCAACAGGATTCAGCTGCATTTATTGGCGGTACCATTGCGAAGTTGCATATTCACAGCCACTCGCATCTCGTCGATATCAAACGGTTTCGTAAAGTGCATGAGCGCTCCGAGATCCGTGGCTTCCTTAATCATGTCCAGTTCACCATAAGCGGTCATCATGATCACTTTGATACCCGGATCAATTTCTTTAATATGCTTCAGGATTTCCAGACCGTCCATCCCAGGAATCTTCATATCGAGCAATACCAGGTCAGGCTTGTCATTATTCACAATCTCCAGAGCAACCTTGCCGTTGGGTGCTTGAAACGTGTTATACCCCTCACTGCTGAACACTTCCATTAACAGGATTCGAATACCATTCTGGTCATCAACAATCAAAACTTTTTTATCTTCCACTCTGTAACCTCCTAGAATTAGGAAAGCATGCACATCATCGAATCTGGATAACTATCCCATAGTCGTCATGATAAGTATTCTACCTCTTCCATTAAAATCCTGCTACCTTCACAAAATGACTAAAAGCATTTTCATCTGCTTTTTACACAAAAAAAAGGGATGTTCTGGCATCCGCTATGGTTGCCAGGAACATCCCGAATATCTATTACGTTAACACTAAAACCATGTATTACTTCTGCGCATTCTCCAGAGAAGCTTTTACAAACTCACGGAACAATGGTTGCGGACGGTTCGGACGGGAAGTGAATTCCGGATGGAATTGTACCGCCAGGAACCATGGGTGTCCTGGAAGTTCCACGATCTCAACCAGACGTCCATCCGGGGATGTACCCGAGATAACCAGTCCTGCTTTTTCGATCGTTTCACGGTATTCATTGTTGAACTCATACCGGTGACGGTGTCTCTCATACACCAGCTCGTCATCATAACAAGCCATCGCCAAAGAACCTTCCTGAAGCTTACAAGGATACAGACCCAGACGCATCGTGCCACCCAGATTCTCGATATCTTTTTGCTCAGGCAACAGATCGATCACAGGGAATTCGGTAGCTGGATTAATCTCGGAGCTGTTCGCACCATTCAAACCAACGATGGAACGTGCATATTCAATAACGGAAACCTGCATGCCCAGGCAAATACCGAAGAACGGAATTTGTTTCTCACGAGCATAACGGATTGCCGATACTTTACCTTCAATACCACGATCTCCGAATCCACCAGGAACAAGGATACCGCCAATACCATGTAACAGGTCGCCTACATTCTCATCCGTAATATCTTCAGAAGGAACCCAGCGGATTTTCACATCAGCATTGGATGCAAATCCTGCATGAGACAACGACTCAACAACACTCAGGTATGCATCATGCAACGCTACATATTTACCAACAATAGCGATCTCAACTGTATGCTCCAACTTGTTGATCCGGTCAACCAGCCCTTCCCACTCGCTCATATCCGGTGCAGGAGTAGTCAGTTTCAGGTGATTTACCACGATCTCATCCAAGCCTTCTTCACGCAGGTTCAGAGGTACCTGATACAAGGTGTCTGCATCACGACATTCAACCACGGCATTCTCATCAATGTCGCAGAAGAGAGCGATCTTGGCTTTCATGTCTTTAGACAATTCATACTCCGTACGGCATACAATCACATTCGGTTGAATACCAATGCTGCGTAATTCCTTAACACTATGTTGCGTTGGTTTTGTTTTCACTTCACCAGCTGCTTTGATATAAGGAATAAGTGTTACGTGGATGTACATCACATTGTCGCGACCTACATCACTCTTGATCTGACGGATAGCTTCCAGGAAAGGCAAACTCTCAATGTCGCCCACTGTTCCACCAATTTCCGTAATAACCACATCCGAACCCGCTTCACGTCCAGCGCGGAATACACGCTCTTTGATCTCGTTCGTAATGTGTGGAATAACTTGTACCGTTCCGCCCAGATATTCCCCGCGCCGCTCTTTGCTGATGACGGAAGAGTATACTTTACCAGTCGTGACGTTGCTGTTTTTGGAGAGATTGATATCAATAAAACGTTCATAGTGGCCAAGGTCCAGATCCGTTTCCGCGCCATCATCCGTTACAAAAACCTCGCCGTGCTGATAAGGACTCATTGTTCCCGGGTCGATGTTAATATATGGATCAAATTTCTGGATCGTTACCTTAAGCCCTCTGTTTTTCAGCAATCTGCCCAGAGAAGCAGCCGTAATCCCTTTGCCCAGGGAGGACACAACTCCGCCCGTCACGAAAATATACTTTGTCACTGTTATTACCCTCCTAATATAAGTACAGAAATTCAGGCGATATATGGTGTTATCGTAACCTGTTTCCCAGGTAATCATCGTTAAAAAGAGCAATGGCAGAAATTCCCTGCATCTGCGAACTGCTCTTTCTGCGAAGACGGTTTAAATACACGTTGTTCTACAGCAAAAAATGGTGCAAATATTCCGGTAGCCTTCATTCCATTTGGTGTTTTTGATATACAAAAACGGGCCACGAAATGTTGGCCGGGAGCATACGGAAAAGAAATCATTTTGCAAAATTATGCCTCTAAAAATACAAAAAAAAGTACTCCCGCAGGACGGGGCACCTTCTATAAAAAACATAAATATATTGTCGCTCATTCATAAGCCCATGCAATAGTTTACCCGTTACCCCGTCTGCTGTCAAGGCTGACTATTCCGGGGAAACGGGTAAATTATAGACGTCAAAAATGACTACCGATTATCAGAATCGTCGTCAAATTCATCCTCGTTTTCGGACTCTTCTTCGTCTTCTTCGAGGTCTTCATCTTCCAGATCGTCATCTTCAACCAGCACTTCTTCTTCGCTGTCTTCTTCGTCAAAGATGTCGTCTTCGTCTTCATCTTCTTCGTCTTCATCTTCGTCTTTATCCGGGCTGTCGAAGTCTTCGTCGCTGTTATAGCTGTCTTCTTCTTCACCGAAGTCTTCATCTTCCAGATCATCGTCTTCATCGTTGATGATACGCGGACGCTTCGCACCCGTCATGGAATCTTCTGTTCCAGCTACCGGATACCAGCGCTTCAAGCCCCACAGACTTGTACCGACGCAAGCAAAACGGCCATCGATATTAATCTCGGTATATAGCTGGGCGATAAACTCGTTGATTTCTTCATCAGTCATTCCGCGCTGCTTCGCTACCTCATTCATCAAGTCACGATAGTAATACGGCGTATTAGCCGCTTTCAGCACCATAAAGGCAAGGTCCACCAAAGGGATCTCTTTTACCTTTTCTTTATCAATTTTCAAATTGAGCGAGGTACTCACTGCAGACACTTCCTCTCACACAAAATTCACTTTTTAACCCCTACGAACTGGACTGTTACGTATAACATATCCATTAACAAACCTAAGTAAAACCTATTTAGCGTTAAAAAGCAAGTTTTTATGTACGGATGCGACGCAAATGCGGAGAGCAGCAACAATATGTCCATATATTCAACGTGACATGGCATCGAACCCACAAGAATATCCTCTTTTGCCAAAGAGACAACTCCATAATAAAAAAGACGGAGTCCCCTCCGCCTTCTGACTGTATACCCTTGGAGGATTACTCCTCACCAGGTTCCCCGCAAGAGCCCTCTAGCTCTCCATCCATCATATGTCCCTGCGCCCGTTTTGACACGAAGAGAATGTGTTTTTGTAAAAAAAGGGCAAGTTCCCCATGCGGCGGGATGAGCGCATTCATAGAATACCTCAGCATGTTCATCCCGAAGGGGGCTGCCCATTATGGACTATACTGGTTTATTGCATCAATTGATTGACGGAATGCGACGCCCTGAACCAGAACAGGGAGGGCGATACTTGATCCGATTTGCCAAACCGCAGCAGTACGAGGCCTGTCTCGTAGAATTGTCTCGAATGCGGAATGAATTCACCGACCTTGGGGCTGTCCGTTCCTCGCGACTGGCTCGTTCCATTATCGCTCCAGTCCAACGCCCGGAGGACCTATACCGCTATGGGGATGAAATTACGATTGAAGCAGACGTACCTATCTCCCTTCATGCCACCGCACTCCACAGCAAACCGAGCAATGCTCAAGGCATACCTTGGGGAGTGAAGCAGATTCGGGCGCCCAAAGTATGGTCTGTGTCTACCGGACACCGGATTAAAATCGGTGTGATTGATACAGGTGCTGATTATCACCATCCTGATCTTCGTTATTCCCTGGCACGCGGAATCAATCTGTTAAACCGTAGCCTGCTTCCTCATGATGATAACGGACACGGTACCCACATTGCAGGGACCATCGCCGCAGCCAACAGCACCGCAGGCATGATTGGTGTTGCTCCACGCTCCCTGATCTATCCGGTGAAAGCATTTGACCACAACGGATCGGCTTATGTGTCCGACATTGTACTTGGCATCGACTGGTGTGTACGTAACAAGGTCGATATCATCAATATGAGCTTTGGCATGAAAACACGCAGCAAGGCGCTTCTTGACGTTGTCAACCGTGCGTACCATGCCGGAATCGTCATTGTTGCTTCGTCAGGAAATGACGGCAAACGCCGCAGTATTGATTATCCGGCAAGGTATCCGCAGACCATATCCGTTGGGGCAACCGACAAAAACAGACGTATTGCGTCCTTCAGCAATCGAGGCGCATATGTGGATGTCTATGCACCCGGTGATAAAATCGTCTCCTCTTGGGTACAAGGCAAGCATCACGAGATGAGCGGCACATCCATGGCGACGTCCCATGTGAGTGGTGCTATCGCCTTGCTGCTTTCAAAACATCCGGGGTTATCCCCCAGCGAAATCAAGACACTCGTCAAACGTGCTACGATCCCGCTGCGCGCCCGCAAGACCACCACCGCAAAAAGCAAGGTGCGCGGTGGTGAGATTGATGCCCTAAAGCTAATGCAGGAGGGCGGGGAGTGAGCCAGCTCTGCAAGCGGACAGCAGAACATGATTGAGGCTCGTGGCGAAACGCAATAGCCCGACCCAGGCAGTACGCATGAGGGAGTATTACGTAGCGGCTGAGACACTAGGTTACGCCCGCTGTGATGTAAGGGCAGGCTGGTGTACCTTGGACCAGGCATTTCGTTTTCTTCAGCTCCGGGTACACAACAAAAAAAGTCTCCATGTACCACGTTGAAGATACTCAACGTGGACATGGAGACTTTTTGCATTAGGCAGAGCGGCGACAGGCCGCGAGCCTGGAATTTACATTTTGTCAGGAGCTGTTACGCCTACCAGACGAAGTGCCGTTGCGATAACGGTACGCACAGCACCGATCAGTGCCAGACGTGCTTGAGTTTGCTGCGCGTCTTCCGTAATAACACGTTCTGCACGGTAGTAGCTGTGGAACAGGGATGCCAGCTCGTATACATAACGGATGATACGATGTGGCGCATATCCTGTTGCTGCTGCCGAGATTTCTTCAGGCAGCTCTCCCATTTTGCGGAGAAGGTCATACTCGTGCTCTGTTGTCAGCTTGGACAGGTCAATCTGTGCCAGTGGCAGCAGTTCAATACCTTGTTCTTCAGCCTGACGGTATACGCTGCATACACGTGCATGCGCGTATTGTACGTAGAATACCGGATTCTCATTGGATGTCGAAATAGCAAGGTCCATGTCAAAGTCCAGATGGGAGTCCATGCTGCGCATTGTGAAGAAGTAACGGATGGCATCAATGCCGACTTCATCCATCAGGTCTTCCATCGTTACAGCTTTACCTGTACGCTTGGACATCTTCACTTTTTCACCGTTCTGGAACAAGCTCACCATCTGTGCAATCAAGACCACCAGTTTCTCAGGATCATTACCCAGTGCTTGCATCGCGGCTTTCATCCGTGGAATATATCCATGGTGATCGGCACCCCAGATGTTGATCATCGTGTCGTATCCACGAGCATATTTGTCGCGGTGATAAGCAATATCTGGCGTAAGGTAAGTATACGTGCCATCATTCTTGATCAACACACGTTCTTTGTCGTCACCATACTGCATCGTTTTCAACCAAGTTGCTCCATCTTGCTCATAGATCTCATTGCGGTCACGCAATTCATCAAGTACTCGTAGCACTTCTCCGTTGTCATACAGGGAAGTTTCGCTGAACCAGATGTCAAAGTTAACACGGAAGCGATTCAAGTCACGTTTGATCTTGTCCAGTTCCTTCTCCAGGCCAAAGTCACGGAAATAAGCCGCACGGTCACCCGGATGCATGGACAGCAATTCGTCACCCTTTTCAGCAACAAGCTGCTTGGCGAATCCTTTAATATCTTCACCGTGATAACCGTCTTCAGGCATCTCAGCATCCTGACCCAGCTCTTGCAGATAACGAGCTTCAATGGAACGAGCCAGATTAAACACCTGATTACCTGCATCATTAATGTAGTATTCACGGGTTACATCATATCCTGCGTAATCAAGGATGTTACATAGTGCATCACCTACAGCTGCTCCACGGGCATGGCCCAGATGCAGGCTGCCTGTCGGGTTGGCACTGACAAACTCCATCTCGACTTTGCGTCCTTCTCCGATGTTAATTCTTCCGTAATCTTTACCCTGCTCCTGCACAAGCGCAAGTACTGGATAAAGGTAACTCTTGTCCAATTTGAAGTTAATGAATCCTGGGCCCGCAATCTCAGCCTTCTCGATTCCGGCTTCAGCCAGATTCAGATTGGCAATGATCTCTTCAGCAATCTGACGCGGATTGCGCTTGGCAATCTTGGTCAGCTGCATGGCAGCATTGGTCGCCAAGTCCCCGTGTGACTTCTCACGCGGCACTTCCAATGTGATGGCTGGCAATTCGTCCTGCGTAACAATTCCGGCCGTCACAATGGCGTTGCCGATGGCCGTACTTACCCGTTCGTTAATCGTATCTAGTGGATTACGTGTCATGAAATTGGTTCCTCCTGTATATGCAAACTAATCGCGAAATGTCCGGATTCTTCATCAAAGCGGTAAAAGTCGTAGCTCCACGCTGCGCGTGCGCTCAATCCCTGAATGGAAAGTTCCAGCTTCTGTGTATGCGTGGACAGGGCAAACGACATGTATGGTGATCGGTAGAAACCAGGAAGCTTCCGATTCAACTCAAAAGTCTGCTCCGATTCCACCTCACCATGACGTATAATCTTGATGGATTGTCCGCCCAGCTTCAATGTTGTACGGGTTGTACCTCCCTCAGGTCCAACCTGCGGTTCTTCATAACGAACATAAAGAACGGACCCTTTTAACACAGCTTCACCCTGCATTTCCTGCAGCACATCTTCACCTTCATAACGGCTGTGCAGCCGGATGTGTACCGGTCGCATGTTCGACATGAATGTTAACCTCCATTATATTCGAGGCGACGCAAAATCAGGCACGGCTGGTGAGAACAGCCCTTCCCGTATTGTTGTGTCGCTATACGCGCTCATATTCCCGGATAGCTCGCTATCCTACACTCTACTGTATAACTATATCCAGTTCCCTCGCTCAATTCAAATCCAAATTCAGAGTTTTTTCCTCATCAAGCCAAAAAGAAGAGCCGCACCTGTAAAGTGCAACTCCCTTTTGCTTCATTATAATAAGATTCGTTCATCCGATCAGGCCCATTGCGATTCATAAGGAAAAGGACATGTCGACTCACTCAGCTTCGCTCGCACCTGTACGAGACAACCACAATGCCGACAAGTTGTACCATATTGCAATCCCGGACAAGCAGAGCAGATGGATAGCCGACGTTCATATTCCTCATCCTGTACCGTCGGACGCGAACGCGAGGCAATCTCCACAAGTCTGGCCATTTTGGTATCGCTAATCTTCACATCGTACTGATCATTACAGCCCTTGCAAGGTTCCTGCCTTTTCATCATTAACCCTCAACAGCGATGACCCCAACCGATGCTGGAGGAAGAACAAAACGCAAGGTGTTATTCTCCAGTGTGAGTCCTTCCCACGCCACAGGCTGAACATGATCCGGCTGTTCAAAGGTATTGAATGCACCAAAATCAGTATGGTGCAGAATCTGCCCGGTTACTTTAGCCGCTTGAGCTGCGTCCAGTTGACACACAACTTCCAACTCATCGGTATGACTCAGATTACAAGCTGTCACATGAATGACCCCATCCTTGTTGCGGGAGGCTGACAAGCTGAGCTGAGGAATGGTTTCTTCTCCGAAGGTATACCCAGGGCTTTCATAATTCAAATCCAGTCGCTGCGCATCCATATGAACCTGATACATATTAAATACATGATACGTAGGGGTTAGGAGCATTTTATCCCCTTCCGTGAGCACAAGCGATTGAAGTACATTGACGATCTGCGCAAGATTTGCCATGTGTACCCGTTTATTATGTTGGTTGAAAATATTCAGGTTAACACCTGCAAGCACAGCGTCCCGCATCGTATTTTGTTGATACAGGAACCCTGGATTGGTTCCCGGCTCAACGTTATACCACGTACCCCATTCATCCACAATAATGCCGACTCTGCCCTCTGGATCATATTTGTCCATAATCTCGGAGTGCTTCACCAGTAATTCATCCATATGGAGCGTCTTTTTCAAGGTGGTGAACCATTCAGCCTCACCAAATCCTGTAGCTGCGCCTTTATCATTCCACTCTCCTGTAGGGATAGTGTAATAATGAAGACTGATTCCATCCATAAAGCGAGCAGCCTCCCGCATCAGGACTTCCATCCATTCATAGTTGCCTTCGTTGGGTCCACAAGCAATTTTATAAATCTCGTTCCCGGAATAGTTACGTACATATGTAGCATACCGGCGATACTCATCCGCATAATATTCAGGACGCATATTTCCGCCGCATCCCCAATTCTCATTTCCCACGCCAAAATATTTCAGTTTCCACGGTTCTTCCCTACCGTTACTCTTACGCCAGTTCGCCATCGGGGATTCGCCGTCAAACGTGATGTACTCCACCCATTCCTGCATCTCCTGCACTGTACCGCTACCCAGGTTGCCACTTATATATGGCTCCGTGCCGAGTAACTCACATAATCTCAAGAATTCATGTGTACCAAAGTGATTGTTTTCTTCCACACCGCCCCAGTGTGTATTGATCATACGAGCACGCTCACTCTTCGGACCTACACCATCTTTCCAGTGATATTCATCGGCAAAACAACCGCCTGGCCAGCGAAGTACTGGAATATTAAGCTTCTGCAAGGCCGTTAATACATCATTTCGAATCCCATCCGTATTCGGAATAGGTGAATCTTCCCCTACCCACAGCCCCTCATAAATACAACGTCCCAAGTGTTCGGAAAAGTGACCATATATATTGCGATTTATTAATCCTTGATCTGAATCCGCCTTTAAAATAACATCAACCATGATTTCAACCTCCATATAATGTATTGTTATCGCTTACAATAACTCGTTTTAGAGTAGGTTTCAACCGTTTTTATTTCTACACAAACAAGCCTCTTCCTGTGTAATTGATTAGGAAGAGGCTTGTTTGTTATAGAAATTCATGCAGAGGCATACCAAATTGATTTTTATTCATTTCTAATTTGGATTTGCTCCATTGTTATTTCAGAATAACAGGCTATTTAATCCTGCTCTGAAGGCAACAACATTTTTTGTGTCCACGTCGTTCCACCATCTGTAGTCTGATAGATCGCAGGAGAGTTATCACTTGTTACTACGAGCCAACCCGTCTTGGCCGATGGGAACGAGATACGGGAACTGTACCCCGGATCTTTCAGGTCAATATTTTTCCACGTGGAACCTGTATCATAAGAACGTCCAATACCCACTTTGCCAGCTGCGGGTGAACCTGCAGACAGATACGCCGTCTGATTGCCAATCAACGCCATGTTGCCGGGATGTCCACCCGGGTTGGCTGGTCCGTTTCCTTTGCCTGTACTATTTGTACCTGGTGCAGGACCTCCCCCTGCTGTGGATTGCGCAAATACTTGAGTCCAGTTCTTGCCTTGATTACCGCTCGCATAGAGGGAGTAGGATTGTTGGGACATGCCTGCATCACCATACAGAAGGGCCCATACTTGCTGGCCATGTGCATACAGATCTGCTCCGCTCCATGTGTCTGAGACAACTCGAAGAGAGGTGGTCCAGTTTTTGCCGCCATCACTCGTTTGCTTCAGATGGTATCCCGATCCAGGTACAACCACGACGGCATACCCTTGTTTCTCTGTTGCAAAGGCAGCTGCACGCGTGTTGGCAGGTGTATTCATTTTACTCCAGGTTACCCCGCCATCCTTCGTCTGATATGCACCATTATAGGTGTAACCATAACCTACATCTTTATTGCGAAAATCGATTCGCTTGAATTGAATGCCCGGCGTATCAAGCCGCGTCCAGTGCGATCCCCCATCTTTGGTACGGATCAGATAGGTAGCAGGTGAATCCTTGACTCGCGCCAGCGCATATCCGTTCACATTATTCGGAAAATCAAGCTGAGTGAATTGCCACTGCCCGGTATATATGGGCTGCCACGTACATCCTGCATTTGAGGTGCCGATCAGGAAGCCTTCACCCCCAGCTCGTCCAGTCGTATCATTAAGAAAATCAATGTCCGTAAATTGCAGGTGTTGCTCTTCCACACCGCTGCCCTTTTTCAATGTAGCAGATAGTCCATGATCTCCCTTTCCACATGCCTGTGAGGATGCGGCGTTAGCACCTGATAGCGTATGTACCGGACCCATCCCCCAAGCCAGCGTTAACGATAATGCGAGTGCACCAATCCGTTTCCATGTCATTGTACTCTTGGCTGTCATCGTAACACCTCCTTCTATGGTTTTACCCAAATATGATGGTTCTAACGTAACAATCCGATTAACCCCGATGACAATTCCGCAAGATAAAAACCACCTTTACCCATGATTGGATCATGTAGGCAAGGGTGGTTCATCACCAAACATTGTGTACTTTAAGTTAAATGGGATACGTCACAACAGCAAGGATAACAAAACTGATACTTAAGAAAAGGCATAAACTAAAATATATTTTGTTGTATTTATATTCTCGAATACTATATGCAGCAAAAAGCATGGCCAGATCAGCCACCATCAAAGTGAAGTTGAGAAATATCGTCACTGCTAATACAAAATTGATGACAAACAATATAAAAACTGCAGTTAGCCATCTGGGATACATACTCAATTGAGTCCGAATCACACGCATTCACATTCACCTTTCCCTTCCTCTATTTCCATATTATACACAAATATTAAGATAGAGTCATACCAAGGCACGATATCTGCGTAAGAGGAGAGTCCATACAAACACATGAAATAAATGGTAGAGACAGGGGAACATACGTGCTATAATTCATGTTATGGACTTTTGAATATCGGTGGATGTTTTCCAGACCACGGCGCAGCTTCCCGAAAGGGGGTGACGTCGATGGTCAAACTTGTGGCGTTGCTTGATGTAATCCGATGGATTGCTGCGACCCTCAGTATTGTACTGAGTGGGCGAAAGCTTTACCGTTGGTTGCGCAAAAAGTTTCGTAGCAAGCGAAAACCCACCTCATAAGGTTGGACGCCTGACGGTGGGTTTCGCTTGAATAGCATTATTTAGTTCATGCGCGCCGTGGCAATCCACAGCCTTTCGGGTCCTAAGAGTCTTTACCGTTGACGCGGTGAAGACTCTTTTTTAGTATATGACCGAACCCGATCACCATATACTTCACGAATGTAATATATCAATTAATATACTACTGAATACTTATGTAGTCAGTATAGCACAGCTCTGCATAAAAGTTAAATTAAGTTAATTTAGCTCAACTAAATTTAACTTCGTTATTTGTTTGGCAGCATAATTTTGGCTCTATCATCCAGTCCGTTCCTTAAGCTGGAATAGTTGAGGACACAGGGATAAACGTTAGTAATAAAAAACGCCCTCCCCTGCGCAAAGTTGAACCCGCGCAGACAGAGAGCGTTATACTTATCGATTATTCTGTGATTATTTCACGAATCCAAGCAGCATTTCACGGATCAGCTTCGCAGCTACAATCTGTGTCTGTTGTGTTGGATCATAGATTGGTGCAACTTCAACCAAGTCACAACCAACTACATTTACATCAGATCCTGCAATCATATGAATGGCTTCCAGCAGTTCCTTGGACGTAATGCCGCCCGCTTCTGCTGTACCTGTTCCTGGTGCTGCTGACGGATCAAGCACATCGATGTCGATGGTCACATACACCGGACGGTTTCCCATCTTGGGAAGAGCTTCCTTCATCGGAGCCGCCACTTCAAATGGATAGAAGTTGATGTTCTCGCGACCGTACTGGAACTCCTCACGGGAACCGGAACGGATACCGAACTGATAGATGTTTTGGCCACCCATCAACTCAGCTGCTTTACGCACTGGTGTGGAGTGGGACAATGGCTCGCCTTCATAGTTTTCACGAAGGTCAGCGTGTGCATCAATATGAATCAGGATAAGATCCGGGTATTTCTTGTACACCTGTTGGATGACTGGCCAAGTAACCAGATGCTCTCCACCGAGACCAACTGGGAATTTGTCGTCAGCGAGCAGACTGCCGATGTATTCATGGATTACCTCAAGGCTGCGTCCCGCGTTACCGAAAGGCAAGAGCAGGTCTCCAGCGTCAAAGTATGTCATGTCTACAATACTTTTGTCGAGATATGGGCTGTACTCTTCAAGTCCAACCGATGCCTGACGGATATGAGATGGGCCGAAACGGGAACCCGGACGGAAGCTGACGGTGTAATCCATCGGCATGCCATAGATAACCGCTTTGGAGTTCTCATAATCCTCAGAGCTGCAAATAAATACGTTTCCTGAATAAGCTTGATCCAGTTTCATTAATGATTTCCCCTTTTATTTCGTTAAATCTTCCACGAATTTAGGAAGTACAAATGCTGCTTTGTGCAGACGCGGAGAGTAATACTTGGTATCCATCTCCGGGATTTGAGTCTCATCCACTTCGAGCGGGTCATGTTTCTTGCTACCCATGGTGAATGTCCACAAACCACTTGGATAGGTTGGAATATTACAGCCGTACACATGTACGATCGGGAAGATTTCTTTGACGTCTTTGTTCACCTTCTGGATCAGATCTGCCTTGAACCAAGGGTTGTCCGTTTGGGCAACGAAGATTCCGTCTTCTTTCAATGCTTCGTAGATGCCTTGGTAGAAACCACGCTCAAACAATGGAGCAGCCGGGCCTACAGGCTCCGTGGAGTCTACGATAATCACATCGTATTCATTTTTATGTTCAATAATATGCATGTAGCCGTCGTTTACGAGCACTTCAACATTAGGCTCGTCCAACTTGCCGGCAATTTTAGGCAAATATTTTTTAGAGTATTCAATGACTTTACCGTCAATTTCGACGAGAACTGCTTTTTCTACAGCAGCATGTTTAATGACTTCACGAATGACTCCGCCATCGCCGCCACCGACAACCAGAACTTTTTTCGGATTCGGGTGAGTGTTCAGCGCAGGGTGTGCCGCCATTTCGTGATATACGAATTCGTCTTTTACAGTCGTCATCACCATGCCATCAAGAAGCAACATGTTACCGAATTCTTCGGTCTCTACCATGGCCAAATCTTGAAAATCCGTTTTCTCTGTAACATAGGTCTGCTTAATCTTCGCGGTGATCCCGAATACCGGGGTCTGTTTCTCCGTAAACCACAATTCCATAATCTCTACCTTCTTTCCGTAAAGTTAATGATCAGCCATACCCGACCAAGTGCTGTGCACTATAATCGGTTCGCCCAAGCACGTCCAGCGTTCGGCGCCATATCGCGTTATAATTGCTGGCCTGCGGGAAAGGTCCGCGGTTCACTTCATTATATAGATTAAATTGACCAGAGCGTGCAGAGCGTCTGACTAATCAATGAATCAATGACCATTCGTCTGTTCGTCCTTACGCGCTTTAGTATCTTGTGCCGAATCTTACCTTTTCATTACCCTTTTGCATTATACGCGATTGACGTTTATACTGCAAAACGGTTTTCAAGGCGAAAATGCTACATTTTGTTTGCTTATGCACCCGATTGAATATCCCTGCCAATCAAGTCCCATACTGGAAGAAAAGAGAGGAGCCCGTTCCATGACCAAGCCAAATCAAAAGACCCGCAAACGCGGGTTCCGTGTACGAAAATTGTTTAAAAACCTGTCTCTGCTCGCCGTGCTCGCCATACTTGCTACCGCTGCAGGATTGGTCTATCTATACGCAACCAGCCTGCCCCTAGCAGACTCTGATCGGAATTCCAGATTACTGGACAGTCAGGGTGAAGTCATCGCTACCTTCTCCGCAGGTGGCAAAGACTCTGTACCCGTTCAACTGGAGGATATCGCTCCAGATCTGGTCAATGCCACTCTCGCTGTAGAGGACCGCAAATTCTATAATCACTACGGGTTCGACGTGCAAGGGATGGGACGGGCTGTGCTCGTTAACCTCGAACATATGCAGATGTCGCAGGGTGCGAGTACATTGACTCAACAGCTGGCGCGTAACCTATATCTATCTCATGAGAAAACATGGACTCGCAAAGCCAAGGAAGCCATGTACACGGCGCAATTGGAGATGAAATACAGCAAGGATGAAATTTTGCAGATGTATCTGAACGAAATCTATTATGGGCATGGTGCGTACGGAATCGAAGCGGCTTCGCGAATGTATTTTGGCAAATCAGCCAAACAGCTAGATCTTGCAGAGAGTGCCATGCTGGCAGGAATTCCGAAAGGACCTACCTACTATTCACCCTATAACCATATGAAGAATGCCAAAGACCGACAGAAGATTGTGCTGAATGCCATGGCTGATATCGGTAAGATCACCCAGGCCGAAGCGGATAAGGCCTATGAAAAAATGCTTTCTTTTAAACCGGAAAGTGAGCGTAAAACGGTGGAAAGTGCCCCGTATTTCCGTGACTATATCCGAAATCTGGCCATCAAAGAGCTGGGAATCAGTGAAGCGATGCTGGATCACGGGGGATTGAATATCTACACCACCCTGGATCTGCGTGTACAAAAAGCAGCTGAAGACGCCATAGCGAAGGGTATGGATGCCAAAAGCGAGCTGGAGACGGCCCTCGTGTCCATCGACCCTCGTACAGGCTACATCAAAGCCATGGTAGGCGGCAAGAATTATCGCACCAATCAGATTAACCATGTACTGGCGACAACGCGCCAGCCAGGTTCGGCGTTTAAACCCATTATGTATCTGGCAGCCCTGGAATCCAAGCAGCTCACCAGTGCATCCATATTTAACAGTGAACCTACCCTTTTTCACTATGACAATGACCGCAAAACCTATAAACCCGGCAACTTTGGAGACAAGTATCTGGGTGAGATTGATCTAAGACAGGCGATCGCCGCTTCAGACAATATCTATGCGGTGAACACCATTATGCAGATCGGTCCTGAGCAGGTTGTGAGTATGGCAAAAAACCTTGGCATTACAAGCAACCTGAGCGCCGTACCTTCTCTTGCACTGGGAACGTCACCTGTCAGCCCGCTGGAGATGGCGTCGGCCTTTTCCGTCATTGCTGCTGGTGGACAACGGACGCCACCTGTCGCCATTCTGCAAGTAACAGATGCCGCAGGACGTGTACTCTATGAATCGCCACAGACGAAAGCTGAGACCGTGGTGGAACCTGCGGCAGCTTATGTCCTGACTCGTTTGATGGAAAGCGTCTTCGAAAATGGGGGAACGGGTAACCGGGTATCTGCCGCGATCAAACGTCCGGTTGCCGGAAAGACGGGAACGACCAATACGGATGCCTGGCTCGTTGGATTCACACCGGAGCTCTCCACCGCGGTATGGGTTGGGTACGACCAAGGCAAAGCCATCTCAACTTCGGATGGCCGCCGGGCGGCTCCGATCTTTGCCCAGTTCACAGAGCAGGCACTTGCGAGCGTACCACCCAAAATTTTCACCGTGCCTGATCATGTCGTCAGTGTCTATATTGACCCGGAATCCGGCAAGCTGGCAGGCAACGGTTGTGAAGAGAAACGGCTGGAAGTTTTTATTGATGGTACTGAACCGACAGAGGTATGCCATGGCACGACGGATGATTCGGATTCTGGAGAAGATGAGAAGACCCGTCAGGTACAGAATCAGCAAGGCATACAGGAAGAGAAACATTCCTGGTGGGGAGATTTCAAACGTTGGTGGGTAGAATGACGCAAATGCGCGATGACTTAGTTGCGTCACCTATAACCTCTGGTTATATTGAACAATTGGAAATTCACTTCGGATGAAAACTCATAATTATTCAGATCAATGAATACGATTAATGCACAAGCAAAAGACCCCCAACCGAACTTTCCGGTCAAGGGGCCTTTTGCTTTTTTGCTTTTATACTTTGTTGAAAGATCTGACTTAGGCGAGTGCTTCCTTCAATACATCTGGAGAAGCATTCCACCAGTCTTCGTTGTGTGAGATCAGCAGTGTCTTAAGTGCAGCTCGAGCTTCAGGTCCAAGCTCATCCAGCATGAAGCGACGCTTCAAGGCATAATCCATGCGATTCACATGTTCCGCCAGCAGTTTCCATCCACGTCTTGCTTCCGTATCAATCCACATCTCACATGCCGTTGCTCCACCATACAGTTGGCCTTCCTCCGTGCGATCGACAGCTACCCACACCAGCCATACCTGGCGTCCGTTGGGCACATCTTCACGATTGGTAGAGAACTTGATATTGCGTTCCACTTTGCTTTTCGCATGCATCGCACCGATATCGATTTTGGCTTCGCCATTATCAATAATGACCGGGGAAAGGTTATTCAGATCAATGGAGCCTGCACCGAAGCCTTTATGCTTGCTTTTTGCACTAACGATATTCAAGGCAATCTGTTTTTTGCCGTTTTGCTCGTTTTGGTCCATGTTTATAGCCTCCAAGGGTTGATACAAATATTTTAACTAATAATTGTCCCATTGCAAACATATACATGCTGTAGATGCTTGTCAACGGGAGGTATTTAACGATGATTCCACGACGCGCCAAGAGCTGGCTCACTGCATCCCTGGCCCTGTGTGTACTTGCCGGAGGGATATGGATCACTCTGGGTTATAATCGCTCAACTCATTCAGAATTGCCAGTACTCGCCCCCGAATCGGGCAAGCCCAAGGCAATAGCTCCAACCCCAGCACCTCCAGAAAGTGTACAGACCCCTACAGCCGAAGTGTACAGCAACCTTGTTGTGGAATATCACATGGATGTGAAGCTGGTCGAAGGAAACGTATTGGAAGGGACTCAGACGATCACCTGGACTCATCCAGGCAAAAAAACCGTCAGCGAGCTTTACTTTCATATGTACCCCAACGCCTTCTCTTCTGCTGACACCACCTTTATGAAGGAATCCGGTGGAAAGCTTCGGGGTGATGTTATGCCTACCAATGGTTATGGCTCCATGAACATTACCGAAATGAAAACGGAGGACGGGCTCTCTCTGCTGCACCGGATGCAGTATGTGCAACCAGATGACGGAAATATCAAGGACACCACCCTCATTAAAGTACGTTTACCCAAACCGGTCAAAGGCGGGGAAAGTATTACACTCCACACCCGATTCGAAGTGAATCTGCCAAAGATTTTTGCCCGGATGGGAACTGCTGATGATTTTGTCATGGCTGGTCAATGGTTTCCCAAATTAAGTGCCTATGAACCTGTGGGCAGGCGTGGACGAACAACGGAAGGCTGGAATCTGCACCAATACCATGGCAATTCAGAGTTTTACGCCGACTTCGGTATATATAGTGTGCGTATTCGGGTGCCTGAAACATACAAAGTTGCTGCTACCGGATTTCCGACGCAACAAGCCGTGGTGAAGAACGGAGAAAAGGTCTATCAATTCTATGCCGATGATGTGCATGATTTCGCCTGGGCAGCTTCACCGGATTTTGTCTACGCCGAGGAACCCTTCTCTGCACCCAATGTGCCTGGTGTACGAATCAAGTTATATTTGGACCCTGCTCATCAGGATCTGAAAGAACGTTATTTCTACGCCGCGAAGGCCGCACTAGCCAATTATAGCAAATGGTTTGGTCCATATCCTTACGCAACCTTATCCATCGTAGTTCCACCCAAAGCGGGGAACGGTGCTGGAGGTATGGAATACCCTACGCTAGTTACGGCCTTTGGAGCCGATGATACTACCCCAGGTTATGACCTGGAACGTACCGTAGTCCACGAGATCGGACACCAGTACTTCTACGGCATGGTTGCCAGCAACGAATTCGAGGAAGCCTGGCTGGATGAGGGGTTCACCTCTTATGCAGAAGACAAACTGATGGAGCAGGAATACGGATTGATTCCGAATCTGCCGGTACAATCGGGACTGGTTACGTCTCCGTCATCCTTAACACAAGAATCTTGGAAGTTTGATTCACAGAATGAGTATGCAGCCAATGTCTATACACGTGGCAAGCTTGTATTGCTTGGGATCGAACATCAAGTCGGGGCGAAAACGATGGAACGCATTCTCTCTACCTATGTGAAGAAGTACCGCTTCAAACATCCCACTTCGGCTGATTTTCAGAACGTTGTGGAACAAGTGACCCGCACTTCCTGGTCTGATTATTTTGATCAATATGTCTATGGTAACGGGATGGCTGACTTTGCTGTAGAGAAGATTCGTGTTACGCCCGTACAGAAAGACGGTCAAACATTGTACGAGTCATCCTTGACGATCGCAAAAAAAGGGAGTGATTACAACGCCGTTCCTGTTCGCATTGCTTTTGAAGACGGACATATCCTCACCAAGCAATGGAATGGCAAAGAAGATCGCATCACCTATAAATTAACTCACACATCCCCCGTATCCTGGGCCATGACCGATCCCCTGTACTCGATCGTGCTGGAGAACCGCCATATGAACAATTTCCTGAAATCCGGACTGGATGAGCGGACGAAGTCCCGCTGGAACATGAGTGTAACCAAACTAATAGAAGCCATATTCGGAGGTCTGTCATGGTGAGGTGGAAACGGTGAAAGCAAAAATACGTGAAGGCTGGTTTCTCGTCCGTCAGCATATGTTCATTGCCGCACTCTTATTTCTCTATCAGCTCATTTGGGGATATTTCTTCTATCGAATGGTACAATCGGCGGTCATCCCCCTACTCCTGCGCTATCCAGATTCTGATGCCGGGGAGCTGAGTACACTTTTGTTTAAAATGGAAAGTCAACTTAACCTGTCTACTCATCCGGAGGTTCATCGTTATCTGTGGATTCTAGGGGGCATGCTGCTGGTTCGCATGTTGATCAGCCCCCTCATTCAGGCAGGACTGCTCTACTCACTTCAGCACTTTAATTCTACAGAAGAGCGCATCCCCTTTGTCCGCGGAATCAAAAATCTGTGGAAACCGATGCTGCTGCTCCACACCATACGTACTTTATTGATACTTCTGCCCGCCTACTGGCTCTTACCGAAGCTCTACTCGATTCTCATGGACGGATTTCATTCCCTTCAATTACTTTTGCCTGGTATACCTTATGTTGCTGCCTGGATTGTATATGGTTGGATCATCCACCATGCCATACTCTACATGCAGTTCGGTGTGTCGGCACCAGAAGGAGAAGGCGGGGCTCACGGTATTCTCAAAGCACTCTGGATTGCACTGCGTCATCTCATCGCTGTAATCGGCATTGCACTCCTGCTGGGCGGAGTACACCTGCTCGTCTTTGGGTCATTCACTTCAGCCTCATGGTTATTAACGGGACTTACCGGACTTATACTACAACAGACGTATCCACTTGCTAGATGTCTATTAAGTCTGTGGAAAATATGCAGCCATTTCCGATTATGGCAGTCCAAAATATCCAAAGGTGAGAGCAGATAGTTTAAAAATTGTTACCATCGTATGTTAAACTCACGGCCTAATATGTACTTATAAATAGGCAAACCTCAACCTTTCCCCGTCAAAGGTCGAGGTTTTTTTTGCTAAATTTGTTGCTAAACGTTGCCAAAGCCGTACTCCTCTGTTACAATAATCGCAGTGAGTTTTTAGTAACAACTTTGTAATCTTTACATTCATATTTGTAACTACTTAAAATTAAATCGTCATTTCTTGATTTCGCAGGTGCATAACTAGCATAGCCAAATTCCTGGCACCTGGGAAGCGGGGGAACCAGTTATGGGTGAATTGATCTTGCTACAGAGGGATCATAGGGGACCTTCAACCGAATCCTTAAGCTAACCTCGCAGGCGTTGGAAGGGGAATATCTCTTGTTCAAGAAGAAATTAACCGCAGCTGTACTTAGCATCACATTCGCTTTATCGCTTGGTGCAGGTAGCGCATTCGCAGATTCAAAGATGGACACAGTAATTGATTCAGCAATGGGAACTACATACAAAAGTGGGGGAACAACGCTTAACGGCTTTGACTGCTCCGGATTTACACGGTATGTATTCGACAAGTTGGGTATTGATTTGGCACGCCAATCCAGTTCCCAATTCGACATGGGCGATTCCGTATCACGCATGGAAATGAGAGCTGGCGATCTGGTGTTCTTTAATACAACAGGTAAAGGCGTATCACATGTAGGAATCTTTGTAGGGGATGGAAAGTTCGCACACTCCTCTTCTTCCAAAGGCGTTACGATCAGTGCATTGAGTGAAAGCTATTGGGCCAATCGTTATGTTGGCGCGAAACGGATTATGAGCACGGACGCATATGAATCACTGGCCCTTGACTAGGGACAAGCTGAGCAACATGATGCTGTAACCATTAACCATACTGGAACGAAGCAAGAAGCATAACAGAACCGCCCGGTACATTCTCCGCAGGAATGTATCCGGCGGTTTTTTTGTGCTTCAATCCTTATTCATGTTGCAAGTTATACTCAGGGCATATCCTGCGACATCAACAGGTTCGTTTTGCGTTCGTTCGTCCGTGCCCTTATGATGTTTTTACCCATCCCGTTATAATATAAACGGAATTACCGGAACTTTTGTTTCATTTTTTTTCTTGAGAAGGAAGACTTGCTAAATGAACAGCTCTTTTGTAGAGTGGACAAAGAGTTCTGTTTCAAGGAAAGGAGCATGCAGGTGTATGAAGGAAACCCCTGTGACGTTTCACGTTGTACCCATGCGAGAAGAACATGCGGAGCTTATCTGCAGTTGGCAGTATGACCCGCCTTACAATATCTACAGCTGGCTCCCCTGGGACCAGATGAAAGCTCTGGAAGTGGAATTCGGAGATGCACAGCTGCGGCAGGAGCAATATGCGATCGTCCTGGATCAGAACGATCGTATATGTGGGTTTGCTCAATACTTCCCACTTGAAGGGGTAACCCGGATTGGCCTTGGCATGCATCCAGAGCTGTGTGGTCAGGGTCAAGGGACAGCTTTTGTCACTGCCATTGTACAGGAAGCCATTCGCCGAAATCCCACGAACGAGATTGATCTGGAAGTACTCACTTGGAATGCTCGTGCCATTCAAGTCTATCTGAAGAGTGGATTTGTCACCCAAGATACATACGAACGACAGACCCCAAGCGGCTTGAAGCCCTTTCACTGTATGGTTTATGAAGGGCCTCGCGGTTAGAATCCATTGCAAAACAACTAAATTTGCCCCTTGTTATGTGATTAGTTCAAAAAATTCCCACAAAATGCTATGATGTCAGTACAGGTTCCGTTATAATGATATGGATAGTTTCAGGTTAGATGATCTTTCATTCTGGAGGGGACATAAGGGATGCACAAATGGATCATGAGCGGAGTATTTTTTGCAGCATGCGCTTTAGCTATTGTTTTAATGTTTACGCTTCCAGGGAAAGAAGAAGTGGCTGAAGAAGCCAAGCCAACCATGCCGGAAGTAACATTGGATGCCGGACAGGCTGAAGCACTGGTCAAAGCCAATTGTATCTCCTGTCACGGGGATCAGCTTCAAGGTGGCGTAGGACCTGCTCTGGCCAATATCGGCAGCCAGGATGATCTGGAGAAGATCTATTCTACGATTGTCAAAGGTAAAGGTGGTATGCCTTCCTTCAAGGGCAAACTGCAGGATGAAGAGATTGCAAATATCGCCATGTGGCTGTCAGAGAAGAAATAATCTCTGCACGCACATAATGAAGAGGCCCTTAATCCCCTTTTGGGAGAATAAGAGCCTCTTTGTTATACCAATTATTAGGCCTCTGCCGCATGCTCAGCCAGAAAGGCCTCAACTTCACGTGCGTACGGCATCCCGGACTGGGCGCCGAGCTTTGTCACGGATAACGCGGCCGCACCCATGGCAAAGCCTACGGCCGCGTCCAAAGTCTCACCGCGCGCGAGGGCTACTGCCAGCGCGCCGTTGAAGCAATCGCCAGCGCCGGTCGTATCGACGGCGCTTACGGCGTAGCCGGGCGCACGGCAAGCGCCGGCACGCCCTGCTTGTACGCGGCCGCCAGGCGCCGCCGCGTACACAGCCCCCTCGGGGCCGAGCGTCGTGACGACAGCGGCCCCGAGGGATGCGGCGAGCTCTGCGACCGCCGCATCCAGGTCTTCCGGCCGGAGATGATCCCGGCCGGTAAGCACGGCAAGCTCACTGCGGTTCGGCGTGACAACGTCGACGCACCGCAGGAGCTCCTGCGGCAGACCCGGCACCGCGGGGGCCGGGTTGAGCACCACCAATGCGCTGCCTTCAGCCGCCAGTTGGGCGGCGCGGGTAACCGCTGGCAGCGGGATCTCCAGCTGCAGCAGCACCGCTGCGGCTGCAGTCAGGCTTTTTACCGTATCCGCCTCTTCCAGCATCTCAGGCACCACTTGCCCATTCGCACCAGGAATAACGATAATCCGGTTGTCTCCCCGAGAGAGCCAAATGGAAGCCGTCCCTGTAACCGTGTCTTCCAATATGCTAACCTGCGAGGTATCTGCACCACTTTCCGTCAGGCTGTGCAGCAGACGTTCGCCAAAACCGTCCGATCCCACCGCACCAATCATCGTCGTCTGTCCACCCAGACGCGCAGCGGCAACAGCCTGGTTGGCCCCTTTGCCACCAGCGAGATAATGCAGCTCCTCACCACTCACCGTCTCTCCCTCTTCCGGAATCGTGTCTGTCTTCACCACGAGATCCATATTGAGACTGCCTACGACAGCAATAAGAGGTTGTTTCTGATTATAGTCTGACATGTACGGTTCACTCACTTCTGGCCGCGCGATAATAACTGACCTCGTTATTCCGACCTCATTTTGTCATAAGCTTCGTTATATTGCCCTGCTTCCTTGATATCTACAGATGTGATACCACCCGCATCCCATGACGTGAGACGCAGCGTAACCGTTGTATAATCAATCGTAATAAAAGGATGATGATTGAATGCTTCCGAGATCGCAGCGACCTCATCCACAAATGCAATCCCTTTCATGTAGTTGGAGAACACGAATTTACGTACAATCCACCGTCCCTCTTCCAGTTCCCAGCCTTCCAGCCTTCCCAGATGAGCTTCGACTTCCTCTTGCGAAAAAACCATGCGTTATCTTCCTCCCCATAGGATGGTATATTACAGACATGCGTCCGTATACCACCGACACCTTCACGCTATCAACAGCAACCTCAAAGGCCAGGCTCACCGCCATGCGGTTGGCCCATTTCACGACTAACATCTTACCACGGACAAGCTTCAAAATCCAATCAACTACATGGCATAGAACCCCTAACCATAAGGCTTTGAGGGCAATTCCAGTTGAATTCATACCCCTGAAAATGCATGTAAACACACTAAATTAAAGGTACAAACGTCAACTCTTCTTCCCCGATCAAAATATGAATGCGGTGCTGTTCCTTATCATGGATGACCACGCCACTTCCAACCGGAATAACAGACTCCTCGCCCAGCGCATAGAACAAATCCTCCGCCAACGCCTCATCCACTTCAAGTTGGTCAGATGCAGCCAGTCTCTCCCACTCTTCCGCGTCCATTTCAAAGAAAACATACCGATCCGGTATGCGTCCGATTGCCGTTGTCAGATCTGTCAAAATTCCTTCATAATCCCGTCCATGCTTTACGCCCATTGGCTTTTCACTCCTATTCGGCCCCTAAGGAGCGGATTTGATCTTATTATACCTGAAAATAGCCCTTAAAAAAAAAGGCCTTCTGGTCGATAAATACATATATGACCGTTTTAACTGTTTTAGCAACCGTAAGGAATGCCTAACATTGAACGGATTGCGGCCAAAAATTCGTCCGGAAGCCCGAATACAGCCGCTTGAAAGGATTCAATTTTATCTCATGGATGAGGTGTATGATGAACATTTCAACGATTATTGGACTAGTTTTTGGACTGGTCTCCCTTGTACTCGGTATGTTCCTGAAGGGTGCGCCCTTAATCAACCTGGTTAACAATCCGGCAGCTTACGTTATTATCTTTGTTGGTACAGCAGGAACTATCTTTATCGCATTTCCAATGTCTGAAGTTAAGAAAATCCCTAAGCTTTTCGGAATTATTTTCAAAAATCAAGTACTTATTGATCGAGTGTCTCTGATCGGCACGTTTATGGATTGGGCTTCCACTACCCGTCGTGAAGGTTTGCTTGCACTGGAATCAAAAGTAGAAGAGATTGACGATCAGTTCCTTCGTGGCGGTATGCGTATGATTATCGACGGCAACGATCAGGAATTTGTAAGTGATGTACTAATGGAAGATATTCATGCTACAGAGGAGCGCCACCGCGGCGGTGCCTTGATCTTCGCCCAGGCGGGGATGTACGCACCAACGCTCGGGGTTCTCGGGGCCGTTGTAGGTCTCATCGCAGCACTTGCCGATCTCAGTGACATGGAGAAACTCTCCCATGCGATTGCGGCAGCATTTATCGCAACACTCCTTGGTATATTTAGTGGTTACGTGTTATGGCACCCGATGTCTAACAAGCTGAAGCGGATGTCCAAGCAAGAAATGGAGATCAAGCTGATGATGGTTGAAGGATTGTTATCCATACAGTCTGGTGTATCCACCATTGCCATCAACCAAAAGTTATCCGTATTCCTGACACCTTCCGAACGTAAACAACTGGAAGAGAAGGAGGGATCATCAGGTGAAAAAGGCTAAAAAGCACGAACCACATGAAGAACATATAGACGAGAGCTGGTTGCTTCCATATTCTGACTTGATGACCTTGTTGCTTGCCCTGTTTATCACGTTGTTCTCCATGAGTTCACTCGATGCAGCCAAGTTCGAGCAGATGGCTTCCGCACTAAGCAGTGCATTGAATGGAGGCTCCGGTGTTCTGGATCATACGTCCATGAATCCGGATACGCCAGGTGCCGATCTGGGTAAGAACAAACAGGAACCTACAGAAATCACCAAGAAAACACCAGCTCAGATAACGGATGCACAGATGGCTCAAAAAGAGCAGGAAGATCTGGAGAAGCTCAAGAAACGACTTGACCAGTATATCTCGAAGAACGGACTTTCGGACCAACTGAACACCAAGCTGAATCAGTCTGAATTGAAGATCACCATCAGTGATAACGCCCTGTTCTCCTCAGGCCGAGCAGATGTAAAGCCTGAATCACGATCCTTGGCCAAAGCAATCTCAAGCATGCTGCAGGAGTTCCCTGAATATGAAGTGGTTGTATCCGGTCATACCGATAATATTCCCATTTCGAACAACCAATATAAGGATAACTGGGATCTGAGTGCAGATCGTGCGCTCAACTTCCTGAAAATCCTGTTGCTGAACTCGCAATTGGACCCTTCCAAATTCACACCAAGTGGTTATGGAGAGTATCACCCGATTGCCAGTAATGACACCAATACCGGGCGGGCACAGAATCGCCGTGTAGAGGTATCTATCATTCGGAAGTATCAAAGTAACAATACAAATGTAAAAGCCGTTGGCGGAGGAAACTAGAGGCCTGCAGCGATTCATTAACCAAAGACCGTTCTCTAGGTACAAGGAGAACGGTCTTTTTGGTTTATATAAAGCTTATGCTTGGTTTATCTCTACATTTTTTCACACTATTTGCGAAGATTCACCTGTCGTCATTGACCTTATACCAAAAAGCCCTGCTCTCCTTTTCGGAAAGCAGGGCTTCAATCAGTTAATTAGTCAAAGTCGAATCAACTATTCCAGTGAATAGTCCAACAGACCGCCCAGCTCCGCTTTTTCAGCAGCAGTAAGCTCTCTCCAAGAACCTGTCGCCATTTCTCCAAGATGAATGTTCATGATCCGAATACGCTTCAACTTACGAACCTCGTAGCCAAAGGCACTACACATCCGCCGAATCTGACGGTTCTTTCCTTCAGTCAGGATGATACGGAATACTCGATCCGTCATCCGGGTCACGGTACAAGGGAGGGTCATTTCACCCAATATCTTCACCCCAGTGCTCATACCTCTAAGGAAACTCGGGGTTACAGATCGATCAACAGTAACGATATACTCTTTCTCATGCCGTCCTTCTGCTCTAAGAATCCGGTTAACGATATCACCATCATTGGTCATCAAGATCAAACCTTCCGAGTCCTTATCCAGACGTCCAATAGGGAAAATACGTTCATCGTGCCCGACAAAATCAACGATATTGCCCTGAATATGCTGCTCGGTTGTGCTTGTGATCCCGATTGGTTTATTCAGCGCGATATATACGTGTTTTCTCTTTTCCTTGATCGGTTTGCCATTAATTCGTACATCGTCGCCTTCTTCTGCCTGACTGCCCAGCTCAGCCTTAACTCCATTAATGGTTACCTGACCACTATCCACCAACTTGTCGGCTTCACGCCGGGAGCAATAACCTGTTTCACTAATAAATTTATTAATACGCAAAAGGTAATCTCACCTCATCTAGTTCTCTTCATCTGTAATTGGTTCATCCGTTACCTGATCTGCCTCAATAACCTCCGGTTGTTGCTCGGATGCAGGCAGTTCAATGATAACCGTTGTTCCCTTGTTCATGACGCTTTTAATATCCATCATGCCCTTATGTGATTGAATAATTCGCTGACTGACCATCAGACCAAGCCCTGTCCCAGACTCTTTATTCGTAAAGAAAGGCTCCCCAAGCTTGGGCATCATCTCTTCCGGGATACCAATGCCTTCATCCCTGATCTCAATTCTGACGCGTTTCGACTGCTCGTCATGCTTGAGCTTGATATGAATGCTTCCTCCATTTGGCATGGCCTCCATACCATTTTTCAGCAAATTGATGAATACCTGCTTCAACTGGTTCTCTTCACAGTGTACCATAGCCGAATCGGATGAGGCACGCAGTACAAATTCTACACCATGCAGATGCGCCTGACTATCCAGTAACGAGATGACATCGCCGAGAATAAAACGAATATCCCGATTCTGAAAATGAACCGCCTGCGGTTTGGCCAAAATCAGAAATTCACCAACAATAAGGTTGATGCGATCCAGCTCCGATAACATCAGATCCAGATGACGATGATTCAGCTTGTTGCTCTCTTGCTGTAACTGTAGGAACCCGCGCAACGTAGTCAGTGGATTACGAATCTCATGTGCCACACCTGCTGCAAGCTGGCCTACAGTTGTTAGCTTCTCAGAACGTCTGAGCAGCTCTTCCATCCGATTACGGCTTGTAATGTCCCTGGAGACACTAATGAGCGCGGTAATCTCTCCAGCCTCGTCTCGTACCGGAGCCGTACTGACACTGACCTCTACTCGGGTCCCGTCTTTCTTCATCCAGGTGGTTTCGTTGGACGTAATGGACATCCCCTCAACGAGTTGGGCATGCTGACGTTTCATTTCTTCTTCTGCCTCTGGCGGGATGATCTTCAGATTACGACCTTCCACCTCACGACTTCGAAAGCCATATAATTGTTCAAATGCGCGATTAACCCGCAGCACTTTTCCTTCAAGATCTGTAATGTGAATGGCATCCGCTGTCTGATTGATAATGGACTCCAGATGTTCTTTCACGGCCCGATTCTCTTCATACATTTGTTTCAGACGGCTCGTATAATGTCCCAGATTACGAATCATGGCATTAATACGATTGGCCAGTTGGCCTAGTTCATCCTTCCTCCGGACCTTCAGACGGAAATCAAAGTGCCCATCCGCTACATCATTCACTTTTCCCAATATGGATTGGATCGGACGTGTAATATACCCTGCGAGCAGATAACTGCCAAAGATTACGATCTCCAGCAAAACCAACGATATGGAGGCATGGCTCACCAACTGCTCAGATACCATGGAGGATATTTGCTTATAGTCCATGACAATACTGATCACATAGGAAGACTGGTTAGGTGTGAAAATGGGAATAAAACTCTTCAGTACCTTCTGTTCGTGGGTTTCACTGACAAAAGATACATTTTGCCCTGTTCGAATGGCGCGCACCACAGCACGATGATCCTCATCCGTAGAACCATACTGGTATGTACCAAAACGAATCGGTCTGTTATTCAATTTGCTAAAGTTCGAATCTCTTCCGTCATCACCCATGTTCGGGCTGCCAAAAGTCAACGGATTGATGCCTGTAATCTCCAGAATGGAGGGATTGACCTCACGAATTTTATTTAAAATCTCATCCGGACTAGAGATTTTCACATAGTCATCAACTTCCGTATTATTATAGAAAGGATTGATTATGTAGTTTCTCTTTCCATCATGGTAGTAACCCCAGATATCAATATCCGAAGGACTGGATGTAGAATATTCGAATCCATCTGACCAGAAATGTTCCAACTTCTGCCCTTGGGGAATCGTCACCTGTTGTTTTTCAAACAACTGCTTAAAGGCCTGATACCAATAGGTCATGGATTTGGTGGACAGCCCAATTTCTCTCGGATCCGAAGAGCGGCTAACAACGATGTCATCATCCGTCTGCTCCATTAACGAAATATGCGAAACGCCGACCTTTTGGCTCAAGCGTACAAGTTCTTCATTTGTGATATTATTAATATCCGGGTCCAATTCTTCCGCTGCCATGACAGCAGCAAGCCACAGATTGTTTCCAATCTGCCGTTTTACATAATCCGAACTGTATTGATTCTGTTCGACAGCAATTGCAATCTGCTTTGCAGTGAGCACCATCTTGGTTTCACTGTCCTGCCTCAGATTCTCTTCTGTAGTATAATAACTCAGTGCGATATTCAACACTAAAATAACGAGCACTGAGCACGACATAATCATGGATAATTTCGTTTTAATAGACAAGTTTTTTTGTTCACCTCTCGGCTTGTACCCTCTGGCGATATATGGCAAAACCTATCTCCATCATAACGCTTGTATGTCTTTTTGAAAAGGATAATTGACCTGTGTCCAAAAGTTACCGAATGACTGAAAAGCTCGAAATTCGTTGTTTTTTGCATTTTCGAACTCTACAATGAAATTAATCACTACTTTTATCCACATACCCACAGGCTTGTGGATAGTTTGTTTATAACTATGTGAGCAACTATACGGTTATCCACATTTCTATACACAACATGTTAACAACCCGAATACTTGTTCGCTGAATAAACGATTTTGGAAGGAGTTATATAGTAATGACTGACCATTTTCTTCAGACCGATCTTGCGCATTTCTCTGAGGAAGCTCAGCATGAGCACTGGATGCGGGAGGCCATTGCCGAGGCCTACAAAGCTGAGGCTCTTGGGGAAGTGCCGATTGGAGCTGTAATCGTACAAAATAACCAAATTATTGGTCGGGGATACAATCTGCGTGAAACTACGCTGGATTCCACCGCTCATGCAGAGATGGTGGCTATTCGTCAGGCCAGCGAGACCATCGGAGCTTGGCGTTTGTTGGATTGTTCTCTGTACGTCACGTTGGAACCTTGTCCGATGTGTGCAGGTGCAATTGTACAATCCAGGGTCCCCCGCGTAATCTATGGTACTGCTGATCCCAAGGCAGGCTGTGCAGGTACACTGATGAACCTGCTACAGGAGCCTCGTTTTAACCATCGCACCGAGGTGATTCCGGATATCCTTCAGCCTGAATGCTCCACGATGCTAACTCAATTTTTCAGAAGTCTGCGCCAAAAGTTAAAGTAGTCACCGACTACAAACATCCCAATTAGAAAGGAAGTGTGCTGTAATGGCACTAACACTCTATGATACAGCCAATGGCATAAGCCTTCGGTTGCTCACACCCCAGGATACACAGTCCTATCTGGACCTGATTCAGGTCACACGCGTCCCCTACCAGTCTGTAGAACCCGTGCGAGACGATGAATTCTATACACTGGATGCTCAGACTCGGCGGATTGAGGATCGGGTCAAGGCAGCAGAAGAAGGTACAGGATATCAATTTGGAATCTATACCATTAAAGACAGCCTGTTGATTGGACAAGTAAGTATCAACAATGTCGTATTAGGCGTTGCCAATTATGCAGATATGGGTTACTTTATCCATCCAGATTATCAGGGCGGCGGACGAATGACAGCAGCGGTTAAACTGGCCGTAGCTTATGGCTTCCGTGCGCTAAAGTTAAATCGGGTTCAGGCTGCAGTATTGCCCTCCAACAAAGGTTCACAGCGCGTACTGGAGAAGAACGGATTCCAGTTTGAAGGTACTGCTCGCAAATACCTCAAGATCAACGGCAAATATCAGGATCATCAGATCTATGCTGTACTTGCTGAAGACTTGGGCGAACTTGCGAATTAATTAATTTAGAAGTTCCCACACAAAACTGTCTGTATTTCCAATTTAACAATATACAAATTTAATATTCCAAACCGCACTACCCTAGTTATGTAGGAGAGAGTGCGGTTTTATTTGTATGTATCACCAGCCACGATTTAAAATCAAAGATCAATTATTTTGCGAATCCCCCTCATACGCTGTGTAACAAAAAAACCGCCTGTATCCAAGCGGAAGGGAATTATCCCTCACTTGAATAACAAACGGTTTGATTTGAACTCGACGAGCTTAGTATCCGTATGAAGCGTTCATCAGTTCTTCGAACTCTTGCATAGTAATTACGTCATCGCCAGTAGGGATGTTGATTTTGAATGCTGCTTTTTCGTTAATCTTGGTGTACGTATTGGAACCGGTAAATGCCAATTTCACTTCGTCTTTTGTACCTTCTGGCTTGATCAGCACATCAGCGACCATCTTTTGATATACAGGGAAGTCGTTTTTGTCCAATGCGAAATCAATGTTGAATTGGTTGATTGTCAGAACATCTTTCAATTTATCCAAGTCTTTAGCCATTTCAGCCTGATCTGCTTCAGTGATCTTCAGATCTTCTTTAGCTTTGTCGATATCAGCCTGATCCATTTGCAGCATTTCACGATATTCCTCTTTGGACAGAATATCCAATACTTTAGGCATAGCTTTTGTTACCAGTACAGTAACTGCTTCTTTAACATTGTCATTATTCACCGAGAATTGTACAACCTGCTTCGCATCTACGCCTTCAGGAAGTTGTGCATCTTTGGTGTCTAGATTTTTGAAGAATTTAGCTTGATCGTACTCGCTCAGCACTGCGTCCATGACTTCGTTGCTCAGCTTTTGCGTTTTGGCTGCGTCCATAGCATCCGGGTTCCATTCCGTACCCTCTTGCTCAGCCAGTTCTTTCAGATCAAGTTCCAGGAATTTGCCAACAACGTTCTCCGGAATTGGGAAGAACGGAATATTCGGCACTTTCACATAGAGTTTCTCAGCTGTCATCACCATTGGAATGGTAAAGGTCATACCCATATCGCCTTTAAGCTCGATGCCTAGAGTCATCTCTGTCTGCATTGGCTCACTTTGGTATACACCTGTTACATTCAACTGAGCATCCTTCAGCATGCTCATAAACTGAGTCATAGTAGGATCAGTTTGTGACGCATCCCCAGGTTTATAGCTCAATTCATTAATTGTAAAGTTGGAACTCATCTCATACGAAGTTAATTTGGAAGCATTGGCCGCAGCCGTCTTCAATGCCTCTTTTGGCTCCTGCTTGCTGCTACATGCTGTCAATGCCATAGATACGGTCAACAGCAACGTAAGAAGAAGCGCCCCCATACGTTTAGTCATTTGTTTCTCTCCTCTCGTGATAACCCCAAAAAAAGTAATTCAATATCAATGATATACCATATCGCCAGATACCGAAACCTAATTTGGGAAAAATGTGATCTTTCCTCTTTAAAATGGCTACAAAGACCTATGTCAGCTTTGGGAATATGCGTGTGCCTGTCTTTATATATGTATGAATACGCAAAAGCCCCCTGTTAGGTAACAAGGGACTTTTGCGTGAATCTGTTTCTTCTATTAACCTTGGGGGTTCAAATGATCCACATGATTTTGATTTTTTACTTTTTTGGAACCGGATAATGGCTCCTGCATGGAAGAGCGTTTGGATGAATGACGATGCTGTTCGGATGCTTGCGCTTCCGGTACGGGAATTGTTTTTGGTTTGCTCATATTATTGCCCCCTCATCATTGTTAGGAATGGGATGGGTCCCTGTCTTCCGTTTTGTCATGATTCAGTGCATCCTGATGACGGCGATCATTAATATCTTGCTGAATTTGCTGGGCATGATGACTGTTTACGGCAGGCTGCTC
Organism: Paenibacillus sp. FSL K6-2393; assembly: GCF_038002545.1. Lineage (NCBI taxonomy): Bacteria > Bacillati > Bacillota > Bacilli > Caryophanales > Paenibacillaceae > Paenibacillus > Paenibacillus sp. FSL K6-2393. Next base: position 80,683 of record NZ_JBBOCU010000002.1, on the reverse strand, counting down.
CAGATCATCGACTACATTTTGCAGGTTTTTGTCTACTCCCGCTTTGGCTTTAGTCAATTGAGTTCACTCCTTCAGAATCAGGCTATTGTCTCGTTTGGGATTGTAACGACTGGGCGCATTCATGAATGTGCCGTGTATAATCGTGAGCCAGTTCCTGAATCGGTTCTGTACGCTCATCTGTCGTTCGTCCATCCCGTTCCACATCAATCAGCTGTACGCTGACTTCACGCGAATCGACATATGCACATTTGAAATCAAAAGAGTACATCTCGTGCCCTGCTGTAGCAATGTGTATCCGAATCGCCTGCTGATCGGCTTCATCGGCCATTACCTGAGCCTGGTCTCCAACATTCAGGACTTGAGGCAAACGTTCTTGCCAAGCCCCTACAAGCTCTGTCTGATTGATGTTTAACTCGCGGTTCATCTTACCACCTCCACTCCTATATAAAGTGCGGCGATGAAGATGTTTTTATACATATTAACCTTAATCAAAATATAACGTTGTACTGTGCAACGTATACATCGGTCACCAACCCTGTATGCTCATTACGTTTAACAAACTCACAATGCAAAAAAGGACCCGAGCGAGATCGCTCGAGTCCTTGTTATAAGTGTAGTATGGCGGAGAGGGTGGGATTCGAACCCACGTGGAGTTGCCCCCTAACGGTTTTCAAGACCGCCCCGTTATGACCGCTTCGGTACCTCTCCAGGGAATTAAGTTTTATAAACTTGCCACGAAAAGTATCATACCACATCTCGACATTATAATGCAACCTTTTTTATATCAAAATTGATAATCCCGTGTCAGACAACTGCCTCGGCTTTACAAAACACTCCAATCCGCCATTCCAAAATGACGGATTGAATTTGTATTCCTCTTGATGAGGATGGTTAACTAACTCTTAAGAGCGATGTGCAATCACACTGGCGCCGCCCATATAAGGACGCAATGCTTCAGGAATAACAACCGTACCATCTTCCTGTTGATAGTTCTCCAGGATAGCGGCTACCGTCCGTCCAACGGCCAATCCTGACCCGTTCAATGTGTGCACAAATTCCGGTTTAGCTTTTGGCTCTCTGCGGAAACGGATATTGGCACGACGTGCCTGGAAGTCCTCACAGTTGGAGCAAGAAGAAATCTCACGATAGGTATTACTCTCAGGCAACCATACTTCAATATCATACGTTTTAGCTGAAGTGAAGCCCATATCTGCCGTGCACAATGTCAGAACGCGATACGGTAAGCCCAACAATTGAAGCACACGCTCCGCATTTTGAGTCATTTGCTCCAACTCTTCATACGAAGTCTCTGGAGTAGAGAGCTTGAGCAGCTCTACTTTGTTGAATTGATGCTGACGAATCAAGCCGCGTGTATCCCGTCCAGCCGAACCGGCTTCAGAGCGGAAACAAGAGCTGTATGCCACAAAGTGTTTAGGCAATTGATCTACATTCAGAATCTCTTCGCGATGGTAGTTCGTTACCGGAACTTCAGCAGTAGGGATTAGATAATATTCAGTATCTTTCAACTTAAACAGATCTTCTTCGAACTTAGGCAGTTGACCTGTTCCAAACAAGCTGTCCCGATTCACGATGTATGGAGGCAGAATCTCTTCATATCCATGTTGATCGCTGTGCAGATCCATCATGAAGTTGATCAATGCACGTTCCAGACGCGCACCCAGACCTTTATAAAAGGTAAAACGGGAACCTGTTACTTTGGCAGCCGCTTCAAAATCAAGAATATCGAGATCCTGCGCAATTTCCCAGTGTGCTTTTGGTACAAAAGTAAATGACTTCGGCTCTTCCCAACGACGAATCTCAACATTGTCGTCTTCAGAAGCTCCAATCGGTACACTTTCGTTAGGAATGTTCGGAATCGCCATTGTGAGATCATTGATCTTCACTTCCAGTTCCCGAACTTCTTCGTCCATGGCTTTGATTCGATCAGAGACTTCGCGCATCTCCACAATCAGATCATCAGCATTCTCACGATTCTTCTTCAGTCTAGCAACTTCCGCAGAGACCGTATTCCGACGGCTCTTCAGTGTTTCACTCTCTTGAAGCAATTCCCGACGCTTGGCATCCATCTCGGTAAATCCAGCGATAAGATCCAGCGATTTGCCACGTTTATTCAATGCTTCTTCTACACGCGCATACTCATTCCGCAATATTTTCACATCAAGCACGATATACCCCTCCTAAATAACCTCACAACGTGAAGCCTTATGTTAAAATCCATTCTCAAAACTCTACTGTATATACCTTACTATATACTTATCGGAACCTGTAACCCAAAAAACAACCTATATCCCCGGTGTTACCCTCCGCTGCGATTCCCGCTATGAAGCAGATACAGGCAACATCAGGCATCCGTTCAGATGCAACTGCCATCCAGCGGCCTTACACGGCTTCTGGGGAAGTGATCCGATGACCGGGAGATCATAGGTTGTACATCATGCATTATTTAGAGTCTACCGTGTGTTTGTAGGATCTGGCCATGTCTACAAAATAAGTATGCAGACGATAGTCATCCGTCAACTCCGGATGGTAGGAGCAAGCCAGCAAATGCCCCTGACGAGCGGTAACAATCTCATCCTTGTATGTGGAGAGAACTTCGACCTGGTCTCCGACACTCTCGATCAAGGGCGCCCGTATAAACACAGCCCTTACCGTTTCCTCAATGCCTTTGACTGGCAAATCCGTCTCAAAACTTTCTCTCTGCCGTCCAAATGCATTTCGGGATACAGTCATATCCATTAGCTCCAAATGAGCTTCCTCTTGCCCTGCAATGTGTTTAGCCATAACGATCAAGCCAGCACAGGTACCAAACACAGGTTTGCCTTCAGCAGCAAACGCGCGAATGGCATCCATAAACCCATACTTGCGCATCAGTTTACCGATCGTTGTGCTTTCCCCGCCAGGAAGGATAAGACCATCCAAGTCCTCCAATTGCTGAACCTGTTTGATAGCCACACCTTCTGCTCCAGCACGTTCAATACTTCGAATATGCTCTGTGACAGCTCCTTGAAGTGCTAAAACGCCGATCTTCATACGCTCATTCCCCTTCTCTTACCAGCCACGATCTTGCATATTGGTAAACGAACATTGTACTTTTTTACTTCATCATACGTGAATTCTAACTTGATATTTTACCGGAAAAATTGTAAATATACAATCCATCCGGTCGGAATAACTTGTATTTTGTCAATGATATGATCACATATACATCAAAATCATGATCATACTCTTTTCATGAAGTTTGCTAAGGGTTAGAACAGGTTTTTGATCCCGTCAAAGAGATCCACGAAGAAATCCTTCACGGCACGGAAGAACAAACGGAACCATCCGCCTTTTTCCGCCTCTTCCGCAGTGATCAAGTTCACTGTTTTTTCCTGTGGCTCAATTCCATCTGCTTTATACGTGTACGTTACTGTACCAACCTTTGTACCTGCCTTGATTGGTGCTACCAGCTTGTCAGCCTCAGTTACGTTTGCTTTGAACGTCACATCCAGGTTCTGAGTACCTTTAGGAACAACGAAACTTACCGCATTATCTGTTACGACAGGAACAGTTGTTTCTTTACCTTTTTTCAAAGGTACCGCTTCCCAGCCCGTCACTTTGGTCTTTCCTGCGACAGCCTGTTTTACTTCAAAGTTGTTAAATCCAAAGTCCAGTACCTTTTTGGTTTCTCTGAAACGTGCAGATTCCGAATCTGTGCCCATAACAACACTGATGAGACGCATACCGTTACGTTCAGCTGTACCTGTAAAGTTATTACCTGCGTTCGTGGTATGGCCTGTTTTCATTCCGTCCAGACCTTCATAGGCATAGCTTTTGAAGTTGGTTATATTTTTATTCGCTTCCAGCATCCAGTTGTAGTTGATAATTGGAGCTTTATCATTTGGACGGAACTTATAGGATTGAATGGTTGTAAAATCTTTGTAGTCTGGGTGATCCATGATGATATATCTGCAAAGAATCGCAGCATCCATTGCGGACATTACTGTTTCCTTGTCTTCAGCTGGACGGAAGTCGGCAGGCATATCTGCTCGATCGAGACCGGAAGAGTTGATGAAGAACGTATCCTTCATGCCCATACGCTTCGCTTCATCATTCATCATTTTCACGAAAGCTTCTTCCGAACCGGCAACATGTTCAGCCAAAGCAACCGTAGCATCATTGGCAGAGCCAACAGCCATAGCAATATAGAGATCCTTAACTGTGTGCTGGTCACCTTCCGCGAGGAAAATTCGCGACCCGATACTTTGTGCAGCATTCTTTTTAACAGTTACAATATCGTCCCAACCGAATTTACCTTGTTTGACTTGTTCGGCGACAATGTACTCTGTCATCATTTTGGTCATACTTGCAGGTGGCATCGCTTTATCCGCATCAACATTTAGTAGAATCTGTCCCGTTGAGGCTTCCATAAGCACTGCAGATCTAACTTCAAGCCCAAGTGAGTCTACCCCAGGCACCTGTACGGCTTTCTCCGTCTTCGTTGTTGTTGCCGCAGCAGTCAGAACCTGACCAGAGTTATCCGCAGCAGCCATGACCGGCATTACTGCAGACATACAAAGCATGTTAATTAGCATTACCGAGGCTACGCTCTTTTTGAGCATTTGGCGTTTCTTTTTATTTATGTGTTTGGCTTTCAATTGATGAATACTCCCTTCGATCCAAAGCATTGTAAATTGCTTCAGTGCAGCTTATACTGCGATTTTCTTGTTCCCTAACCTGCGTGGTTGATGTATGAGATGTGTGCTATATGCGCTGTATCGAACGAGCAATATTATTGCTCCCAAAGTTCGTTATCGATTGTCACTTAGTCCGCATTATCCAAATGCTTATGTAAAAGGACGTCCGCGCTTCTGTTTAACTGGCAGCCTTTTCTGGCACTGCATTTGCTTTTCAAAACCATATTCATAGATTCACGTCAAATAGCCGCCGCAACGCCTTAATCCACCCATGGATCGTCACCGCTTGTTCTATTCTATCACAGGGGTATCTGCAAAAAAAGACAGACCCGGTGAAAATCACCGAGCCTGTCCTGGAAATGATTAACTCTCTTCAGATTACAACGAGTAGTTAGGTGCTTCTTTGGTAATCTGTACATCATGGGGATGACTTTCGCGCAGTCCCGCACCTGTAATTCGGATAAAGCCTGTATCGTTACGAAGTTGCTCCAAGTTACTTGTACCACAGTATCCCATACCCGAACGCAGACCACCAATCAGTTGGTGGATCGTATCAGACAATGGTCCTTTGTAAGCGACACGACCTTCGATTCCTTCCGGAACCAGTTTCTTGTCATCATCTTGGAAGTAACGATCTTTACTACCTTGTTTCATTGCAGCCATTGAACCCATACCGCGGTATACTTTGTAGCTACGTCCTTGGAAGATTTCAGTTTCTCCCGGGCTTTCCGCTGTGCCGGCAAACAAACTTCCCAGCATCACCGCGTGTGCGCCTGCAGCCAGTGCCTTCGTAATTTCACCAGAATATTTAATTCCGCCGTCCGCGATAATCGGAACTCCGTATTCGCGTGCCACCGTTGCACAATCATAGACTGCAGTTACTTGAGGTACACCAATACCAGCGATAACACGTGTTGTACAAATCGAACCTGGACCAATACCCACTTTGACTACCGAAGCCCCTGCTTCGATCAGGTCACGAGTGGCTGCGCCAGTAGCGACGTTACCTGCAACGATGGTCAGACTAGGGAAACGTTCACGAAGCTGACGTACAGCTTCAATGATATTGATGTGGTGCCCGTGAGCCGAGTCTACCGTAATCAGGTCAACACCAGCTTGTACCAAAGCATCTGCACGTTCAAATGTATCTTTGGAAATACCAATCGCTGCACCAACCAACAAACGGCCTTGAGCGTCTTTGGCTGCATGAGGGAATTGAATGGCTTTCTCAATATCTTTAATCGTGATAAGACCTTTCAAAGTGTTTGTCTCATCAACTAATGGAAGTTTCTCAATCTTGTGCTTCTGAAGAATACCTTCAGCTTCTTGCAGTGTAGTACCTACAGGAGCGGTAACCAGATTCTCACGAGTCATGACTTCGCTAATTTTGATGCCGTAATCATGGATAAAACGCAAATCGCGGTTGGTCAAAATACCAACCAACTTCTGATCTCCTTCAATAATAGGTACACCGGAGATCCGATATTTCGCCATTACTGCTTCTGCATCAGATACCAGATGATCTGCCGTCAGTGAGAATGGATTCGTAATAACACCACTCTCCGAACGTTTAACACGATCTACTTCTTCTGCCTGTTGTTCAACGGACATATTTTTATGGATAATACCGATACCGCCTTCACGTGCAATGGCAATAGCCAATGTCGCTTCAGTTACCGTATCCATACCCGCACTGATTAAAGGAATATTTAGCTTTACAGTATCGCTCAAACGAATAGATACATCTACTTCTTTAGGCAGTGTCTCGGATTTCCGTGGCACTAGCAATACATCATCAAAGGTGAGGCCTTCCTTACCAAATTTATCTTCCCACACGCAAGTGTTCCTCCTTATGTTTGCTCAGCTTTACGGTCCAAAACCCGAAGATTCCAGGCTGTATTTTACGCCGAAAATACGTTTTCTGAAAAATTTATTATTGCCATCTTAGCAAAGCGATATTTAGACTGTCAAGGAAAAGTACTTGGTTATATCAGGTGTATTGCCTGATGAACACAACTGTTTTTCCAGAGCGGACAAGTCTAGTTATTACACAAAAAAACGTCAATTCGTATCGAATAACGTTACATGTATACACCCTATTGTGCTGAAAAATTACCAAATTCAATCTGTATTTTAATCCCATACTGCACTGCATAATATAACTATATAATAAAAACCACCACCGAATAACATCGGCAGTGGTTCTTTGCTTGGCGGCGTCCTACTCTCCCAGGACCCTGCGGTCCAAGTACCATCGGCGCTAGAGGGCTTAACGGTCGTGTTCGGGATGGGTACGTGTGGAACCCCTCCGCCATCGCCACCAAACGCGTAGCTTACATTTCAGAGTGTTGTTCTCTGAAAACTAGATTCGAAACGAAACACGCGATTTAGAACTTGCATATTTGGATAAGCCCTCGACCGATTAGTACTGGTCAGCTCCATGCATTGCTGCACTTCCACCCCCAGCCTATCTACCTCGTCGTCTTCAAGGGGTCTTACATACTGGGAAATCTCATCTTGAGGGGGGCTTCACGCTTAGATGCTTTCAGCGTTTATCCCGTCCGTACATAGCTACCCAGCGGTGCTCCTGGCGGAACAACTGGTACACCAGCGGTACGTCCATCCCGGTCCTCTCGTACTAAGGACAGCTCCTCTCAAATTTCCTACGCCCACGACAGATAGGGACCGAACTGTCTCACGACGTTCTGAACCCAGCTCGCGTACCGCTTTAATGGGCGAACAGCCCAACCCTTGGGACCTACTTCAGCCCCAGGATGCGATGAGCCGACATCGAGGTGCCAAACCTCCCCGTCGATGTGGACTCTTGGGGGAGATAAGCCTGTTATCCCCAGGGTAGCTTTTATCCGTTGAGCGATGGCCCTTCCATGCGGTACCACCGGATCACTAAGCCCGACTTTCGTCCCTGCTCGACTTGTAGGTCTCGCAGTCAAGCTCCCTTATGCCTTTGCACTCTTCGAATGATTTCCAACCATTCTGAGGGAACCTTTGGGCGCCTCCGTTACTCTTTAGGAGGCGACCGCCCCAGTCAAACTGCCCACCTGACACTGTCCCCGCACCGGATTACGGTACCAGGTTAGAACCTAGATACGATCAGGGTGGTATCCCAACGTTGCCTCCACGCAAGCTGGCGCTCACGTTTCAAAGGCTCCCACCTATCCTGTACAGATCGTACCCAAATTCAATATCAAGCTGCAGTAAAGCTCCATGGGGTCTTTCCGTCTTGTCGCGGGTAACCTGCATCTTCACAGGTATTAAAATTTCACCGGATCTCTCGTTGAGACAGCGCCCAAGTCGTTACGCCATTCGTGCGGGTCAGAATTTACCTGACAAGGAATTTCGCTACCTTAGGACCGTTATAGTTACGGCCGCCGTTTACTGGGGCTTCGGTTCACAGCTTCGGGATTGCTCCCTAACCACTCCCCTTAACCTTCCAGCACCGGGCAGGCGTCAGCCCGTATACTTCGCCTTACGGCTTCGCACAGACCTGTGTTTTTGCTAAACAGTCGCTTGGGCCTTTTCACTGCGGCCCCCTCGTGCTATTCACACTACCGGGGCACCCCTTCTCCCGAAGTTACGGGGTCATTTTGCCGAGTTCCTTAACGAGAGTTCTTCCGCGCGCCTTAGAATACTCTTCTCGCCTACCTGTGTCGGTTTGCGGTACGGGCACCTTCACCTGGCTAGAGGCTTTTCTTGGCAGTGTGAGATCATGACCTTCGCTACTATAATTTTCGCTCCCCATCACAGCTCAGCCTTAATGATGTGCGGATTTGCCTACACATCAGCCTCACTGCTTAGACGGACATCCATCAGTCCGCGTCACTACCCTACTGCGTCCCCCCATTGCTCATAACGGCTTACGGTGGTACAGGAATTTCGACCTGTTGTCCTTCGACTACGCCTTTCGGCCTCGCCTTAGGTCCCGACTTACCCTGAGCGGACGAGCCTTCCTCAGGAACCCTTAGGCTTTCGGCGGATCAGATTCTCACTGATCTTTTCGTTACTCATACCGGCATTCTCACTTGTATAATGTCCAGCGCTCCTTACGGTACACCTTCAACCCTTATACAACGCTCCCCTACCCCTGATGCAAAGCATCAAGCCATAGCTTCGGTGGTGTGTTTAGCCCCGTTACATTTTCGGCGCAGAGTCACTCGACCAGTGAGCTATTACGCACTCTTTCAATGGTGGCTGCTTCTAAGCCAACATCCTGGTTGTCTGTGCAACTCCACATCCTTTCCCACTTAACACACACTTGGGGACCTTAGCTGATGGTCTGGGCTGTTTCCCTTTTGACAATGGATCTTAGCACTCACTGTCTGACTCCCGGAAGTAAGTCTATGGCATTCGGAGTTTGACTGAGCTTGGTAACCCTTGCGGGCCCCGCACCCAATCAGTGCTCTACCTCCACGACTCTGTTTTCCGAGGCTAGCCCTAAAGCTATTTCGGGGAGAACCAGCTATCTCCGAGTTCGATTGGAATTTCTCCGCTACCCCCACCTCATCCCCGCATTTTTCAACATGCGTGGGTTCGGGCCTCCAGTGCGTGTTACCGCACCTTCACCCTGGACAGGGGTAGATCACCCGGTTTCGGGTCTACGTCCACGTACTAAGTCGCCCTATTCAGACTCGCTTTCGCTGCGGCTCCGGCTCTTCACCTTAACCTTGCACGGGAACGTAACTCGCCGGTTCATTCTACAAAAGGCACGCCATCACCCCTAAAACGGGCTCTGACTTTTTGTAAGCACACGGTTTCAGGTTCTATTTCACTCCCCTTCCGGGGTGCTTTTCACCTTTCCCTCACGGTACTGCTTCACTATCGGTCGCTAGGAAGTATTTAGCCTTGGCAGATGGTCCTGCCGGATTCATACGGGGTTTCACGTGCCCCGCACTACTCGGGATCCGTCTCGGAGGGAACAGACTTTCAACTACAGGGCTTTTACCTTCTTTGGCGGGCCTTTCCAGACCTCTTCGCTTAACCGGTTCCTTTGTAACTCCATGTGAGACGTCCCACAACCCCAAAGAGCAAGCTCTCTGGTTTGGGCTTCTCCGCGTTCGCTCGCCGCTACTGACGGAATCACTATTGTTTTCTCTTCCTCAGGGTACTTAGATGTTTCAGTTCCCCTGGTATGCCTCTACATAACCTATGTATTCAGTTATGAGTAACTGGAAATTACCCCAGCTGGGTTTCCCCATTCGGACACCCCCGGATCAAAGCTTGCTTACAGCTCCCCGAGGCAGTTTCGTTGTTCGCCACGTCCTTCATCGGCTCCTAGCGCCTAGGCATCCTCCGTGTGCTCTTAGTAGCTTAACCATATCGCTCGTGTTCGAGCTGTCACTCCGCTTGGTTTGCTTGCGCAAATCCAAAAGTCGTTCCATTTCGATCACTCGCTCATGCAATCTACCTTATAAACACTTCACTTGTTTACACAAGATCAGCTTAAAGGAATGTTCTAATTCGCGTTTGTTTCGTTTCGATATCTAGTTTTCAAAGAACAAGCTCCATGCAAAAGCAAGCTGTTTTGAGAGTTTGAGCTCTCAAAACCGAACAACGAGTGAGTAGTTTGTGCAGATCTAGTCTGCTATTTGAATGTTTCCGTTGCAGGAAACGATTCTCCATAGAAAGGAGGTGATCCAGCCGCACCTTCCGATACGGCTACCTTGTTACGACTTCACCCCAATCATCTATCCCACCTTCGGCGGCTGGCTCCTTGCGGTTACCCCACCGACTTCGGGTGTTATAAACTCTCGTGGTGTGACGGGCGGTGTGTACAAGACCCGGGAACGTATTCACCGCGGCATGCTGATCCGCGATTACTAGCAATTCCGACTTCATGCAGGCGAGTTGCAGCCTGCAATCCGAACTGAGACCGGCTTTGTTGGGATTGGCTCCATCTCGCGATTTCGCAGCCCGTTGTACCGGCCATTGTAGTACGTGTGTAGCCCAGGTCATAAGGGGCATGATGATTTGACGTCATCCCCACCTTCCTCCGGTTTGTCACCGGCAGTCTATCTAGAGTGCCCACCCGAAGTGCTGGCAACTAAATATAAGGGTTGCGCTCGTTGCGGGACTTAACCCAACATCTCACGACACGAGCTGACGACAACCATGCACCACCTGTCTCCTCTGTCCCGAAGGAAAGGTACATCTCTGTACCGGTCAGAGGGATGTCAAGACCTGGTAAGGTTCTTCGCGTTGCTTCGAATTAAACCACATACTCCACTGCTTGTGCGGGTCCCCGTCAATTCCTTTGAGTTTCAGTCTTGCGACCGTACTCCCCAGGCGGAGTGCTTAATGTGTTAACTTCGGCACCAAGGGTATCGAAACCCCTAACACCTAGCACTCATCGTTTACGGCGTGGACTACCAGGGTATCTAATCCTGTTTGCTCCCCACGCTTTCGCGCCTCAGCGTCAGTTACAGCCCAGAGAGTCGCCTTCGCCACTGGTGTTCCTCCACATATCTACGCATTTCACCGCTACACGTGGAATTCCACTCTCCTCTTCTGCACTCAAGTCACCCAGTTTCCAGTGCGATCCGGGGTTGAGCCCCGGGATTAAACACCAGACTTAAATGACCGCCTGCGCGCGCTTTACGCCCAATAATTCCGGACAACGCTTGCCCCCTACGTATTACCGCGGCTGCTGGCACGTAGTTAGCCGGGGCTTTCTTCTCAGGTACCGTCACCTTGAGAGCAGTTACTCTCCCAAGCGTTCTTCCCTGGCAACAGAGCTTTACGATCCGAAAACCTTCATCACTCACGCGGCATTGCTCCGTCAGGCTTTCGCCCATTGCGGAAGATTCCCTACTGCTGCCTCCCGTAGGAGTCTGGGCCGTGTCTCAGTCCCAGTGTGGCCGATCACCCTCTCAGGTCGGCTACGCATCGTCGCCTTGGTGAGCCGTTACCCCACCAACTAGCTAATGCGCCGCAGGCCCATCCCCAAGTGACAGATTGCTCCGTCTTTCCAGTTTCCTTCAGGCGAAGAAAACAACTATTCGGTATTAGCTACCGTTTCCGGTAGTTGTCCCAAACTTGAGGGCAGGTTGCCTACGTGTTACTCACCCGTCCGCCGCTAACTATCAGAGAAGCAAGCTTCTCTTCAAGTCCGCTCGACTTGCATGTATTAGGCATGCCGCCAGCGTTCGTCCTGAGCCAGGATCAAACTCTCCAATAAAGTATTGAAAAGAGCGATAAGCTCATTTTGAATCTGACGAGATTAAAAATCTCATTTGTGCTCCGGTCGATTCAAGCCAAGGCTTGTCTCAAACTTTCGCGTTCATTCTGCAAGCAGAATGTTTACTCACTCGTTGTTCAGTTTTCAAAGATCAAACTTGTTTCGCTACCGAATGTCATTCTCTTCAGCAACTTTTATATCTTATCACATCCGAACCAACTTTGCAAGCTCTTTTTTTAAGTTTCTTTCGAAGCTTATTTCGTTTGCTTGCCGCACCGTGTAAACCGTGTTTTATTGGCCGGAATTAGAATATACCATGTACAGATTTTGAATGCAAGTCTTTTTTTGAAACTATATTAACAATCGGTTTGATCTAATACAGACGTACATATGGTACTCTCCCAACTTAGCAAGTTCATACGCACGTCCATTTTCACTTTAATGTTTAACATTCCTAGCAGGAACCTTTCTTGGCCATAAACTGTAACTAAAGCTTATCACAAAATCGATTCCGAGTATCATTCCCCACACTTTGATCAGATTATTGAAGACAGCTGTACGTTCAGCATCTCCAACCCACCATATCATGGCTAATAGAAAAGCACTGCCTATTGCCCAAGCCAATAGATGTCTAAACCATCCACTACGCTCACGACTCGCATGTTCTCTACCATATAACTTGTTGCTGCGAGGGTTCTCCCCACTCTTGAACCAATATAGGAAATATCGATCCGCCCAAGCGATCATCTGGTGACCATAAGCAATGCTTACTCCTATATACACCGCAGCTATACCATGAATTATACTTGCTGTAGCTCCTCGCTGTAGATCCATAACTGTAGCAACAAGCAATAACAGATCGATAATCGGCGTCGCCATTAACAAACCGATGCCTAACCGCTTCATGCCAAGGAGATACCTGACACTCAGACCCGTGAACACAAACACCCAAAAGGCAATCTCACAACCTATAATGAAATAACCAATCATTTCAGCCTCTCCTTTTTTTGATACAAATGTATTAAATATAATTTAGCACGTTTGTATTATAATAATCAATAGTGATATAATACACCTATGCCTAAAATTGTTGATCATGATAAACAGCGCGTGCTCGTAGCAGAGGCGGCTTGGCGTATTATACGAAAAGATGGCATGGAACAGGCCTCTGTTCGAAATATCGCTGAAGAAGCTGGAGTTTCGGTTGGCTCAATGCGTCACTACTTTTCTACTCAATCGGAACTACTACTATATGCCATGAATTTGGTATCTGAACGGGTGTCCCATCGAGTCCAAAAAATGTCCTTTACCGGCTCTCCCATGGACAATATGAAATGCCTATTGCTCGAATTCTTACCAAACACAGAAGAAAAACTGGCCGATATGGAGGTGTGGTACGCTTTTACAGCCAGATCCAAAACCGATCCTACACTCAAAGAACTTGCTAATACCGTATATGATGAACTCAGACAAGCTGTAGGTTCTGTTATCAACTACCTGATAAAGCTCGACCTCTCCAGACCCGATCTGGACAAAGAACTGGAGATCGAGAGATTGTATGCACTGGTGGATGGCTTAGGCATACATACCGTGCTTAGACCGGATCAGATGAATGCCCAGCTCATGGACGATGTTCTCACTTTGCATCTTGCCGCCTTGTGCCGTTAAACCAAAAAAACCGCAGCACATTCGTTGTGACTAAGGCCCGTTACGATAACAGGAGTTAGTTCTGAATGTCTGACGGTTTTTCTTTTTATCCGATAATGATCCGGCCTTCCGGATGACGATACAGTTTCTTCTCTTTGCGCGGACGAAGGGCATACGCGATGGTTAATGGCCCAATCCGACCTACAAACATGGTAAAGGTAATAATAATTTTTCCCCAATTGGTCAACTCATCAGTCACTCCCACGGAAAGACCCACGGTACCAATTGCGGATGCAGCTTCAAACATCAGTGAAAGGAATGGCGCATCCTCTGTCGTAAGCAGAAGCATCACCACGATCATGAATATGATCAGAGAAACCATAATAATGGTCAGCGCCCTCATCAGCAATTCTTTCGGAACACGTTGGCGGAAAAACACGATATCCTTATTTCCCCGAATCATGGCATACACTGCACCAATCATGATCAGGAATGTAGTTGTCTTGATCCCGCCCCCGGTCGATCCCGGGGATGCCCCGATAAACATCAGCAAGATAAAGAAAAACTGGGTAGCCTGCCTCATCTCCGTAATATCGATGGTGCTTGTCCCAGACGAACGTGTAGAGACAGACTGGAAGAAAGACGCATAGATTTTCTCGCTCCAGGTGAGTGAAGCCAGCGTATGTCCGTTGGTAAATTCGAAAACAAATAACACAATCGCCCCTATACCAATCAGCGCTCCCGACACAGACAGCACCAGTTTCGACTGTAGGGATAGACGACGGCGTTTGCGATACTCAAACAGATCATTTAATACAACAAAACCTAGTCCACCAGAGATAACGAGCACGGAAGCAGTCAGGTTGAATATCCAGTCTCCGGTGTAGTATTGAAAGCTATTGCCGAACAGATCAAATCCGCCATTATTAAATAATGAAACAGAGTGGAATATTCCATAGTATACGGCCTGACCCAATGGCATCTCCGTTGCCCAGCGCAGCGCTAGTATGACAGCAGCCACCCCTTCAATGGTAAAGGAGAAAATCAACACCTTGCGGATAATGCGTACTATCCCTTCCATACTGTCTGCATTAATGGCTTCTTTGAGTAACAATCTGTCCTTGAGTGAGATTCGCTTGCCCAATACAAGCGCAAAGAGGGTAGCCATGGTCATGAAGCCGAGTCCACCAAGCTGCATTAATACCATAATGACGATCTGACCAAACAAATTAAAGGTCGTCCCTACATCCACAACGACAAGTCCAGTCACACATGCGGCAGAGGTTGATGTAAAAAGCGCGTCAATAAACGCCAAATGCTTACCGCTTTGGTTGGAGATTGGCAACATGAGAAGCACCGTTCCAATCGCAATAATAAGCAGAAAACCACCGACCAGAATTAACGGAGGAGATAAGAATTTGGCAAAGTGAAGCCTGAACTTCATGAAGGGCACCTCTTTTAACAAAAATACGAACAGGTTAATCTAACAAATTCAAGACGCGGTATTACCCTAATGGTGTGCTGTGAGCAAGGGCCTTCTGACAAACTTTATTTTTCGCGTCTATGTAAACCTAAAGAGGAACTTGCCCCAGCATCATACTGAACGGCAGGTTCCTCTTCTATTATGAACGTATCCTACGTTCCTTATTTAATCTTGCGTACGAGGACGCATGTGCGGGAAGAGCAGTACGTCACGAATCGACGGGGAGTTGGTAAGCAGCATGATCAGACGATCAACCCCGATTCCCAATCCGCCTGTTGGTGGCATACCATATTCGAGCGCACGGATGAAGTCGTCATCCATCTCATGAGCTTCGTCGTTCCCATGTTCTTTCTCCAGCATCTGTGCTTCAAAGCGCTGACGCTGATCGATTGGATCATTCAGCTCTGTGAAGGCATTGGCATGTTCGCGTCCAACGATGAACAATTCGAAGCGATCCGTGAAGCGCGGATCTACATCATTTTTCTTCGCCAGTGGTGAGATTTCAAGAGGATGTCCCATAATGAATGTCGGCTGAATCAACGTCTCTTCCACAAACTCTTCAAAGAACGCGTTCAGAATATGACCAAATGTCATATGTTTTTCAACCGGAACCTTATGTTCCTTCGCCAAGTTGTGTGCTTCCTCATCCGTCATGTGTACGGAGAAGTCTACGCCCACAACTTCCTTAACTGCATCCACCATCGTAACACGGCGCCACTGCGGTGTAAGATCTACTTCATAATCTCCATACTGGATCACTTGCGTACCCAGTACTTCCTGTGCAATATGAGCAACCAGGTTCTCTGTCAATTGCATAATATCTTTGTAGTCGGCATATGCCTCATACAATTCAATCATTGTGAACTCCGGATTGTGACGTGTGGACATACCTTCATTCCGATATACACGGCCGATCTCATATACCTTCTCCAGTCCGCCAACAATCAGACGTTTCAGGTGAAGTTCAATCGCGATTCGCATGTACAGTTCCATATCCAGCGCATTGTGATGCGTAATAAACGGACGTGCTGCAGCTCCTCCTGCGATCGTATGCAACGTAGGTGTTTCCACTTCCAGATATCCAAGGGAATCCAGGTAACGGCGCATCGATTGAATGATTTTGGAACGTGCGATAAAGGTTTGTTGTACATCCGGGCTCATAATCAGGTCAACATAACGCTGGCGGTAACGCAGCTCTACGTCGGTGAGACCATGGAATTTATCCGGAAGCGGATAGAGCGATTTGGACAGCACTTCAAGATCTTTCACTTTGACAGAAGTTTCACCTGTTTTGGTCTTAAAGATCACGCCTGTTACCCCAACGATATCGCCAAGGTCCAGCAGGCTAAATGCCGCATACTTGTCTTCAGGCACGCTATCCTGACGAACATAGATCTGGATTCTGCCGCTCAGGTCCTGAATATGTGCGAAGCTTGCTTTACCCATTCCCCGCTTCGCCATAATCCGTCCGGCAATACTGACTTCGATGTGCTTCTCTTCCAGCTCTTCCTTGGTCAGTTCTTCATACTTCTTCAGAATGGAGCCGGCTTCTTCGGTACGTACGTATTTTTGGCCAAAAGGGTCGATTCCCAATTTGCGGAGCTCGTCCAATTTGTCACGGCGAATTTGTAAAAGCTCGCTAAGTTCGGTTTCCTGATTCAAGACTTCATCCGTCATGATCTGTATTCATCTCCTTATTTACATTGCAGGCATCCCGTGAGGACACTCTTCCTCAAATGTTGAAAAAGCTTCCCTAGGGAAGCTTTTGTTTACCGTGCCCAACTGCTTCGTTACTATAGCTTTTTAATATCTACAATTTTATATTGAATTACGCCAGCAGGCACACTTACATCAACAACTGTACCATTTTTCTTGCCCAGGATCGCTTTACCAACAGGGCTTTCGTTTGAAATCTTGTTCTGAAGCGGGTTAGATTCAGCAGAACCTACAATTGTATATTCTGTGATATCACCGAATTCCAAATCTTCCACAGTAACTGTTGCACCTACACTCACGACATCGGTGTCAATCTCATCACTGTTAATAATGCGTGCGTTCCGAAGCATTTTCTCCAAAGTAATAATACGACCTTCAATGAAAGCCTGTTCGTTCTTGGCATCTTCGTATTCAGAGTTCTCACTGATATCTCCATACCCGATGGCTACCTTAATCCGTTCAGCCACTTCGCGGCGCTTCACTGATTTCAATGTTTCCAGTTCTTCTTCCAGCTTCTTAAGTCCCTCTGGTGTAAGGATAACTTCCTTGTCGCTCATCTCAACCGATTCTCCTGTCATGGGAATAATTTGGATTGTACGGCAACGGAATCAGTGCCAATTACATAGCTCCGCCCGCATACATCTTCAAAACTATATGAAGTTCTCCAGAGAAATAGAATATTCCTCCTGATGACTAGCCTTTAATTAACGCACATGGCGAATTTATACTGTGAAAGTATAGGGGAACGATCTCGAAAAGTCAATGTTACGTCCTCTATAGCTGTAAACGTTTTACAGTCTTAATTACGATGCACTTCCGGCGATTACCGGTTCTGACTCCAAATTGCCTTCGCTTTTCAGCTGACTCACAAAGTTCTCCAGAATCTGTACCATCTCATCACGCTTGGTACCTTCCATAATAACGTCCTTGATGCGAGCAGATCCTTTCAAGCCTTTCAGATACCAAGCCAGGTGTTTACGCATCTCGCGTACAGCAACCGTCTCATTCTTCAGTGCGATCAGGCGATCCATGTGCAGAATGGCAACACGGATCTTCTCTTCGCCATTCGGGTCAGGAAGCAATTCCCCCGTGCTTAAGTATTGAATGGTACGATACAGCATCCAGGGGTTACCCAGGGCAGCACGACCGATCATAACTCCGTCACAACCCGTTTCATCCAGCATACGGCGTGCATCCTCTGGTGTATGGACATCGCCATTGCCGATCACTGGAATAGAGACAGCCTCTTTTACATCTTTGATGTGTGACCAGTCAGCCGTGCCTGTATAGAGTTGCTCACGCGTACGGCCGTGTACACTTACCGCCTGTCCACCCGCACGTTCAACCGCGAGCGCATTCTCAACCGCGAAGATATGCTCGTTGTCCCAGCCGATACGCATCTTGACCGTCACCGGCTTCTCAACCGCGTCCACAACAGCGGATACCATCTCATAGATTTTGTTCGGATCAAGCAACCAACGTGCACCTGCATCACATTTCGTTACCTTTGGCACAGGGCATCCCATGTTAATGTCGATAATGTCTGCATTGGTTTCTTGGTCCACGATTTTGGCTGCTTCTACAAGGGAATCACGATCTCCCCCAAAAATCTGAAGGCTCAGCGGTTTCTCACGCTCATCTACAAACAACATCTCACGTGTACGCTGGTTGCCATGGACAATGGCTTTGCCACTCACCATCTCCGCGCATACGAGGCCTGTTCCGAATTCTTTTGCGATCAAACGAAAAGCCGGATTACATACGCCAGCCATCGGAGCAAGTACGACCTGGTTTTTCATTTCAATGCCACCAATGTTAAGCACGGTAGTCGTTCCACTCCTTTTTTAATTCTGTATATATCACGATATAAAGTTCGATCGGTGTCTTGGTTGTTGTAACATGACGAAACCGAAAGGGTTCTAGTTGCCCCGCAACTCCTCGATACTGATTGCCAGCACACCAGCAATTCGATCGAGCTCTTGCTGTGATACCTTACGGTTTCCCCGTTCAATGGTTCCCAGAATGGCCAGCGAGATGCCGGTCTCGGCCGCAAGTTCATGTTGTGTTAAACCTTTCAGCTTCCGGAATGCCCGGATTCGATTGGCCAATTGCATGTTTTCCAAAGCTGTATTCCATCCTTTCCATCCAGTACAGACAACGATGAGTGTACAAAGGTATACAAACCTGAAATCTCGCCCTCCGGTACGATATCCGACAGTGGGACCAGCACAAAAGCCCGTTCTCCCATACGAGGATGAGGCAATTGAAGTAATTCGGTATCTCGCGTCTCACCGTGCATCCAGAGCAGATCCAAATCAACGGTGCGCGGTCCCCAGCGAATATCACGAACACGTCCAAGTCGGTTCTCGATATCCAGTAATTCCGTGAGCAACTGCTCCGGTGTCAGCATCACCTGTACAGCGACTGCCATATTCAGAAACGCAGGCTGATCTACATATCCTACAGGCTCCGTCTCATATAGTGCAGAACAACGCAGAACGGATATATGAGGGTGTTCATCCAGCAAAGACAATGCTTCAAACAGCGTCTGTTCCCGGTCACCCAAATTGGCCCCTAAAGCAATATAAGCCTCTGAAGATTCAGAGGTCGAATGTGCAATCATGATCGGTTCTCACTTTCTTGTGCGGCGAAGCTCTACCGTTACGCCCTCAAAATGAATATCGAATGGCGGATGTGGCTTCGTCACCTTGACTGTCAATGCATTGATAATAGTATAAGTGTCTAGTAAAGAAGATGCAATATGTTCGCCCAAGGCTTCAATTAACTGGAATGATTTATTTTCAACAATCTGCTTTACCAACTCATGGATCTCTGCATAATTGATTGTTTTGGTTAGATCATCGTTACGTCCAGCTTCACTCAGATCCATATCAATCTCCAGATCAATATAGTACCGCTGCCCAAGCTTCCGTTCTTCTGCAAAAACGCCATGATATCCGTAATACTCCATACGATGCAATACCATTCTATCCATACGATCCGCCTGCCCTCTATATATATTGAAATAATTCTCTATTTTGAAGATATCTTTTTGCTTTGCCTTTGAAAAAATGCTGCGCTTTCACTAGTCGGGTCACTCGGACCCGCCAGCATTATTTCTTCCGTAGACCCGGAGAAGCATATAACATGGCATCACACATGTCTGCCGTCCGCCGAATCGGCTTCACATCATGAACCCGAACCATCTGGCAGCCTTGGGCAATGCCAAATGCAACGGTCGCAGCCGTTCCTTCCAGCGCATCATCCGCACCAACATCCAGGGTGTTCTGGATGAATCTTTTACGTGAGGTGGCTAGCAGAACGGGATACCCCATTTCATTGAGCAAACCGAGCGATGACATGAGCTTCAGATTTTCTCCGATATCCTTCACAAAACCAATACCCGGGTCCAGGATAATTTGCTCTGCTTTCACGCCGGCTCCCAGCGTAATCTGTATGCTCTCCTGCAAATCACTGACGACATCACTCAGATAATCGGGATAGTTTCTCTCCTGCCGATTATGCATCAGAATGATGGGACACCCTAGCTCTGCTACCGTGCGGGCCATATCTGGATCTGCCTTGGCACCCCACACATCATTAATGATATGGGCACCTGCCAGAATAGCCTGACGTGCAACATCGGCCTTATACGTGTCTACCGATATTGGAATATGCGGGGCTTGCTGATGCAATGCTTTAATAACGGGAATGATCCGGCTCAGCTCTTCATCGGCGTCCACGGCATCTGAACCTGGACGTGTGGACTCTCCGCCGATATCAATCAGGTCCGCCCCGTCCTCCATCATCTGTTTGGCATGGGCAACTGCCCGCTCCACGTTGGTGTAACGCCCACCATCCGAGAACGAGTCAGGTGTGACGTTAAGAATGCCCATAATCTGTGTTCTTGCCCCCAGCTTCAACTCAGCTGGCCCCCATGCATAGTTCCGTTCATAGATGACAGGTGTAAGTGTCATGAAGTATACCCCGCTTTCTGCCGGTACATACCCAGAAGGACTGCTGTAACTGGGCCTATATGTCCGTTACTGATTATCGTTTCGGCTCCCTCCTGATCCCGCAGAGTCGTAACCGGAACCAGTTCGGCAACCGAGCCTGTTAGAAATATTTCATCGGCTTGCAGGAGATCCTCCCAAGCCGCTAACGTTTCTATGCAGGGAATTCCTTGCTGCGTGGCGATCTCAAGTACCACAGCTCTCGTGATACCCGGCAGAATGCCGGTTGAGAGTGCTGGCGTGTAGAGTACATTTTCCCGTACCCAAAATATATTGCTGACGATCCCTTCCGCTATATGACCATCACGGGTTAATTGTAGCCCTTCTGCACCCTGCACATACTGCCCGTACCCGTTCAGCTCACGTTTCGCCAGAATGCTGTTCATGTAATGCAGTGACTTGAACCGCACTTCTCCTTCGGGTGTGTTGCGTGGCGTAGACAACCGTTGAAGCATTTTGCCGCACTCATATAAAGAGGGAGAAGGTTCAGGTAATGCTTTTGCCAGTATAATATGATTTGGCTTCGAATAGTCACCAGAAGGTAAGCCTAGCGGTGCTTCACCGGCTGATACCGTATAACGTACATACGCATCCTGAAGTCCGTTCGCATGCATCAGACGTTCAATCCAATCTGTCACCTCTGCCACGGTCGTTGTAAAAGGAATGCCAAGTTCCTTACACCCCGAAGACATTCGCTCCAAATGCCGTTCCAAAAGATATGGGACACCTTGATACGTCCGGAACGTCTCAAACAGTCCCAGTCCGTACAAAAAGCCGTGATCCGTTACAGGAACCACGGCCGCCGCCATATTGACCAACTCTCCGTTTATCGCGGCATATAGCATGTTAAACCTTCACTTGTTGGGACAAAAAGTTACGAAGCATCTGATGTCCGTGGTCTGTAATAATGGATTCCGGGTGGAACTGAACGCCTTCAATCGCATATTCTTTGTGGCGCAGACCCATAATCTCACCTTCAGCTGTCTCCGCTGTAATCTCAAGACAGTCAGGCAAGCTGCTGCGCTCGACAATCAGGGAGTGATAACGGGTAGCTGTAAATGGGGATGGCAATCCGGCAAATACCGATGTCCCATTGTGATGCATCTCGGATGTTTTACCATGCATCATGCGCTCCGCACGAATGACATTGCCACCAAACGCTTGTCCAATGGACTGATGCCCCAGGCAAACACCAAAGATCGGAATGCTTCCCTTGAAATGCTCGATGACTGCCAGGCTAATGCCGGCTTCATTTGGTGTACAAGGACCCGGAGAGATCAGAATATGATCAGGTGCCAGTGCCTCTATGCCTGCCAGATCAATCTCATCGTTGCGGCGAACTTCCACCGTCTCACCCAGTTCACCCAGATATTGAACCAGGTTGTACGTGAAGGAATCGTAATTATCGATAACCAGTATCATATGCCTGCTCCTCCTCATCTTCCGTCAATGCTAATGACGGTTGCTTCGTTTTATTTTACTTTAATTTAACAGCTTCTGTTCGTTTCGCTTGTTCTTGTTCGACAGCTCTGTTCGCTTCCGCTTCCTCGCTGTAGTTCACAGCTCTCATCATGGCCCTTGCCTTGTTGCGGCATTCCTTGTATTCCCGATATGGATCGGAATCAATAACAATCCCTGCCCCAGCCTGTACATAACCAATGCCGTCCTTAATGGCAAGTGTACGAATGACGATGTTCAATTCCATATTTCCACTGTAATCCATCCAGCCGATGGAACCCGTATAAGGCCCACGCCGCACAGGCTCAAGTTCCTCGATAATCTCCATGGTGCGGACCTTGGGCGCTCCTGTAATCGTTCCACCCGGGAATGTAGCAGCGATCACATCAAATACGGATAACCCTTCTGCCAGCCTGCCTTCCACTTGGGAAACCAGATGCATGACATGGGAATACTTCTCGATGGTCATCAATTCGGGCACATGAACTGAACCGTAGGCCGCAATCCGTCCGATATCGTTACGTTCCAGATCAACGAGCATAATATGCTCCGCCCGTTCCTTCTCACTACCCAGCAGTTCATCCGCCATAGCCTTATCCTCTGCCTCATCACGGCCCCTTCTTCGAGTCCCTGCGATGGGACGTGCACTGACTCTGCCATTCTCCACTTTGACCAGAAGTTCGGGAGATCCGCTTACCAGTTGAAAGTCTGGACTACGCAGCATACCCATATACGGTGATGGATTCACGAGACGCAGCCATTCATAAATATGCTCAGCGCTTGAATGAAGCCGCTTTTCCTGTCTCAAGGACAGATTCACCTGGAACACATCGCCCTGCCTGATATATTCCTGTACTGTGCGTACAGCCTGTTCAAAGTCCTCTTGGGGAAAGGAGGTTTCCCATCCTTCCGATTCCCTTTCCGCATCTTCAGGCTGCGGTGTACGATTGACCTGCTTGTTGCGGCGTTCCAGTGCCTGTTGTTGTTCCTCGGCCTGTGCAGCCCCCATAATATGAAGCCATCTTTGCTGCATCGCTGTCGCTCGTGTTTCTGCCGCTAAATATAGGCTACGGATATCAGTTTCATTCCGGTTAGGCTCTATAGCCAGATGAACCATGCAGAAAAGTGCCTGCTGCTCATGGTCATACGCCCATATTTCTTCAAAACGCATCCACCAATAATCCGGCAGAGCCGGGTTATCTTCAGCCAACACTGGAAGCTTCTCCAATGATCTTGCTACATCGTAGCTGAGATAACCTGCGTACCCACCCCCAAAGTCTGGAGCCCCATTAACCTTGGGTGCACTATATGGGGCAGTCCATCTCTTCAATACATCAAGCGGCTTGCCGCTGTCCGTCGAGGTGGTTCCTTGCGTCACATTATAAATAACCGCTTCTTGACCCTTACCGGAAATAACGGATACGGGGTCTAGTCCCAGAAATGTATATCTCCCGCCTTTGCCATTCTCCAGCACAATTGCGTATGGTGACGCCTGCTCCCAAGCTGCCTCCCACGATAACGGTAACCCGCCATGATACGGTCCCTCATCCGACTTCGTGATATAGGGCATCATGGTCCAGCCTTGTTCAGCCCACTCCATCCAGTCGGCGTATGTTGTCATCAGGTGTGTCATTGCGGTGTGCCGCCCTCCATCTGTCGCTAGTTCTATTGTCTGATAGTATACTAAAGCGCCGCCCCTTTTAAAAGCATTACGCCAAAAATCCTCCATACCCGTCATACGGGCAAGGAGGATTGGTTTGGTTATTTGTAGACTTAGCCTTCGAAGTTGTAAAGAGGTGTGCTGAGGTAACGTTCGCCGTTACTTGGCACGATTACGACAACGCGCTTGCCTTCACCCAACTGTTTCGCAACCTGAAGACCTGCACGGATCGCCGCACCGGAAGAAATACCGGACAGAATGCCCTCTTCCTTCGCTACCTGACGAGCCGTCTCGAATGCATCATCATTCTCAATGTGAATGATCTCATCATAGATTTCCTGATCCAGAATCTCAGGGATAAAGTTGGCACCAATCCCCTGGATCTTATGTGGTCCTGGTTTGCCGCCCGCCAGAATTGGCGAAGCTGCTGGCTCAACCGCAACAATTTTAATACCAGCGAAAGCTTCTTTCAGCACTTCGCCTGTACCTGTAATTGTTCCGCCTGTACCAATTCCCGCAACGAAAGCATCCAACGTACCACCCACAGATTGAATTGCTTCAACAATCTCAGGGCCAGTCGTTTCACGGTGGATCTTCACGTTGGCTTTATTTTTAAATTGCTCAGCCATGAAATAAGATGGATTTTCCTTGAGCAGTTCTTCGGCTTTTTTAACAGCACCATTCATACCTTCAGCTCCAGGTGTAAGCACAAGCTCGGCACCATACGCACGAAGCAAGTTACGACGCTCCAAGCTCATCGTCTCAGGCATTACAATAACGGACTTGTAGCCTTTGGCTGCAGCCACCATCGCGAGTCCAATTCCCGTGTTACCACTTGTTGCTTCGATAATGGTATCACCCGGTTTCAGCTTGCCTTCTTTTTCCGCTTCTTCCACAATGCTAATTGCGATACGGTCTTTCACGCTTGAACCTGGATTCTGGTACTCCAGCTTCACGAATACTTCAGCACTGCCTTCTGGTACGATACGGTTCAGACGAACAAGCGGAGTACCTCCGATGAGTTCTGTTACGTTATTAACTACTTTAGCCATATGAATGCCCTCCTTAGTGGATGAATAAAACTTGAGTCCTGTTAACCTATACTGTGCGGCCGGTAGCCTCTAGCTGTTATAGAAGAACTGCGGAAATCCTGTTGATCCATCCCTTACTGCTAAGATTTCTAGACAGGGCGGAGGTTTCCGAAAGTTTCTTTGTTCATAAGTTAATCATTTATATCCGAGTAAACGAGTAGGTATTTATTATTTTCATCTTATCAACGTTAACCCTTATTGTCAATATGAGTACTCAAAAAAAATACTCTGCCTTTGGCCCTAAGACCGCAGACAGAGTATTTTTATCAAGATGCAGCAGTACGAGACAATCTTCTCCATTGAATTCAGGAGGCAGGAATCTCGGACAGGATTACGGCTTCATACTTGTTACGCAGCATTTGCTCTACCTGCGGCAACGGATCAGCCTGACTCAGAGCCAGTTGCATACGAATCTCCTCACGGACCTCTTCGGCCGACTGCACCTGGCGTTCTTCTTTATCATTAAGTCTGATAATAACATAACCTTCTTCCACTCGAACCGGTCCGGCAATATCGCCTACATCCAGCCCGGCAGCAAGTTGAAGGATTTCTTCTGACTGGAATGGATCATTACGCTCAATCCATCCCAGCCTCCCACCAGCATCACGAGAGAAGCTGTCTGTCGATTGCTTGCGAGCAGCTTCTTCAAAGTCTTCCCCCTTCTCCAACGCATCCAGTAAGGAATCGGCTTCCTCTTCTTCCTTCACTACGATGATGGACAGGTCATATTTCTCGGGGGAAACGTAATCCTCACGGTGTTCAGTCCAGTAATGCTCAATATCTGCATCCTTGATCTGTATGCCAATCGTTGCGATTTTCTCAAGCAACAGCCTGTAGCCGGCTTCCAATTCAAGTTCCTGTTTGGACAGACCCAACTGGGACTTCATTTCGTCATAATATGATTTCTCTGAATCGTACCCATCCATCGCGGCCGCTAGTTCTCTTGCAATCTCTTGGGGGGTGACGATCAGCTTGCGTTCAATAGCTTCGGCATATACTGCTTTGCGGTTTAACATCTGGAGTAATAACTCACTGCCGTAACGTCGTTTCAGCGCATCGGTCCACTCTTTGTCCGTGATAACTTCTCCGTTGATCGTGGCTACGGTGCTTCCTTCTTCCGTATTGGCATCATGGGATGCATCTGCCTCGTCTTTGCCCTGTCTGAGACCATGCATAGCCATCACTGTACCCATGACCAGCATGCCTAGCGTCAAGACAATTACAGCCGTCCACAACCCTTTTTCCTGTCTTGTCATTCCGCATCCCGTCCCCGCATAGATCAGTTCTTGGCTTGCTCTAGGATGGTCTCAAGTTGTTCTTTGTTAAAGTCATAGGCTTCATTACAGAATTGGCAGACCACTTCAGCTCGGCCCTCTTCTTCAATTAATTGCTCCATCTCCGTTTGGCCCAGGCTGATTAGTGTCTTCTCTACCCGCTCACGTGAACACTCACAGCTAAAATGAATATCCAATCCTTCCATCACTTGTACATCTGGCAACAATCGGCGAAGCAACTCTTCCAATTCAAGCCCCTGCTCCAGCAACGTGGTCACTGGCGGCAACGTACTAATGGCGTTTTCGATCGCCGTGATCTCTGGATCTGTCAATCCCGGCAACAGCTGCATAATGAATCCGCCTGCGACAATAACGGAATTATCCGTATCAACGAGCACACCAACGCCTACAGCAGAAGGTGTTTGCTCCGATTGAGCAAAGTAGTACGTAAAGTCTTCGCCCAGTTCTCCTGAAATAATAGGCACACTGCCACGATATGGTTCTTTCAGTCCCAGATCCTTCGTTATATTGATGAAGCCTTCCGTTCCAACCGCGCCTGCAACGTCCAGTTTTCCCACACTATTGCTTGGCAAATGTACATGCGGATTAGAAACATATCCTCGTACTTCGCCTTTGGCATTGGCATCAGCTACAATCTGTCCAATAGGGCCATCACCGTTGACTTGTACCGTTAACTTCTCTTCACCTTTGAGCATTGCACCCATAATGGCTGCTGTTGTAACCGTACGCCCCATGGCAGCTGTAGCCGTGGGAAACGTATCGTGTCTTCTGCGTAGTTCCTCAACCAGTTCCGTAGTCTGGATAGCAAAGGCTCTTACCTTTCCATTCATTGCTGTACCACGAATTAACCGGTCATGCTTGTTGTTGTTTTCCAAGTCATTCAGCCTCCTTTGGCGTATCGCCATAATAGTAGTAACACAGAAAAAACGGCACAACACTTAAGCTGTAATCTCAGCCCGCTGTATGCCGTCTCTATGCTCACCTTTCCCGGTTCCGCTCATATATAATACGCAGCCCTTCAAGCGTAAGCAGCGGATCAACTTCCTCTATACTACGGGTTTCTTCTGCGATAAGTGTAGCGAGACCACCCGTCGCGATAACTCGGGGCTTCGCTCCCATCTCCTCGCGAATACGTTCTACAATACCATCAACCTGGCCTGCATAGCCAAATATAATACCCGCTTGCATGGCATGAATAGTATTACGGCCAATGACCTTTTTAGGTTTCTCCAACTCTATACGAGGCAACTTGGATGCCCGCTCATAGAGCGCTTCAGTGGCGATCTGAATGCCAGGTACAATAGCGCCCCCCAGGTAGTGGCCTTTCTCGTCAATACAGTCAAAGGTCGTTGCGGTACCAAAATCGACCACGACGAGAGGGCCGCCATACTTCTCAACGGCTGCCACTGCATTAACAATACGATCTGCACCCACTTCACGAGGGTTCTCATATCGCAGGTTCAAGCCAGTTTTGATACCAGGCCCGACAAGCAAAGCTTTTTTGCCTACATACTTCTCACACATCGCTTCGATTACATTCACCAGTGGCGGAACCACAGATGAGATGATGACACCTTCGATGTCACTTGCCCTGATGCCGGACATATGAAATAAATTATAAATCAATACGCCGTATTCATCCACTGTTGACTGACGTGATGTACTCAGACGAAAGTGGTGCAGCAATTCCCGGCCTTGATATACGCCGAGCACCATATTGCTGTTCCCCACGTCTACAACTAGAATCAAAGAGGTTCACCCCTCTTTCTTTTCATTTAAATCCAGACTAATATCCAGGCTCTCAAAGGAATAGGTTAACCTGCCAACCGAAATTACATCCACACCACTCTCTGCAATACCACGAATGGTCTGGAGGGACACGTTACCGGATGCTTCAACCTTCACATGAGGAGCCTGTTCACGAATAAGCTCAACTGCTTCACGCATCCGCTCTGGATGCATGTTATCCAGCATAATGATATCTGCCCCGGCTTGCAAGGCTTCTCTCACCTGCTCTAGATTTTCAGTCTCCACTTCAATCGTCATCGTATGTGGGATAACGGTTCGTGCACGCTGTACCGCCTCGGTGATTCCGCCTGCACCCTTGATGTGGTTATCCTTAATCATAACGGCATCGTACAGTCCAAATCGATGATTCGCTCCGCCACCCACGCGCACTGCATATTTCTCAAGTAATCGGTGGCCAGGCGTTGTCTTACGTGTATCCACAAGCCTGGTCTCAAGACCATCCAGCACATCCACGTAGGCACGCGTACGCGTAGCTATTCCGGACATACGTTGCAGCAAGTTAAGTGCCAGTCGTTCCCCCGTAAGCAGAGAATGTGTACTTCCCTCTACCTCGGCCAAAATCGTGCCATGGGTAACCTTGTCTCCGTCTGTTACCTTCGGTGTAAATACAAGATCAGGATCAACGACCTGAAATACAAGTTCAGCTACGGTCATGCCTGCAATAACACCATTGTCTTTGGCGTGTATAATGGCCTTGGATTGGTTGCCTGCTGGGATCGTCACACTTGTTGTAACGTCACCTGCACCAACATCTTCACGAAGCCAGTTTTTGATTGATTCGATAAGCCCTTCATTATATCCATTCAGTATCATGACATCAATTCCTCCACAATCGCTTGTTCTCGCTGCTGCAGACTATGCTTCTGCCACACGATATCATCACGCGCCGGGAAATCCTCACGATAGTGAGCCCCCCGACTCTCCTCGCGGTGTAATGCTCCGCTGGTAACTAACCAGGCACAGGTCAGAAGGTTGGCATACTCCAGCTCTTCCTTATGGGTGAGAGTCTGATCAAAAAATTGCAATTCCTGTTGCAGCTTGTCCATGGCCTTCTGCAGATCCTCACCATTCCGGCGCAAGCCTACCTGACGAACCATCATTTTCTGTAGTCGTAAACGTCTTTCGGATACCGGCTTTTGCTCTTCCGTGATCTTATTGATCTTGTTATTCATCTCTACAGATGAAGGCGCAGCCCCTCTTACTTGTAATAAACCAAGCGGAGGAAGAGATTGAATACGATCAACAATTCTCCGCCCAAATACAATCGCTTCTGATAAAGAGTTACTTGCCAGGCGATTAGCTCCGTGCACTCCTGTAGAAGACACCTCACCACAAGCAAATAACCGGGAGATGTTGCTCTCTCCACTAAGATCCGTTTTCACTCCACCCATCATGTAATGGGCAGCAGGTGCAACGGGAATCCAGTCCGTTGTCATGTCCAATCCATAACGCATACAAGTCTCATATATGGTAGGGAACCGATGCTTGATCATCTCTGGTTGTTCATGCGTAATGTCCAAGTACACAAAGGTACTGTTGGTGGACTCCATCTCACTAACAATCGCTCGTGCCACGATATCGCGTGGGGCCAGTTCAAGCTGGGCATGATAACGATCCATAAAGCGCTCGCCCTTCACATTGCGCAAATATGCCCCTTCGCCGCGTACGGCTTCTGACACAAGGAAACGCGGGGCCCCCGGGTAACAAAGAGAGGTGGGGTGGAATTGGATAAATTCCATGTCACGAACAATAGCCCCAGCCCGATAGGCCATGGCTACACCATCGGCAGTAGCTACATCCGGATTCGTCGTGTATCGGTACAGTTGTCCTGCCCCACCAGAGCAGAGCACAGTGGCCTGTGCCTTCACGAACACTTGCGATCCGTCATCCTTCTGAACCAGAGCGCCAATGCATTCCCCTCGATCTGTAATCAGGTCAATAACAAAATGCTCATCCCATACTTCAATTCCGGGATGTTCATTCACTTCGACCGCAAGCGCACGTACAATCTCATATCCTGTTGCATCTCCGTTGGCATGCAAAATACGGCGGTGGCTATGCGCACCTTCCTGCGTCAACGCCAACTCGCCGTTCTCCAGATCAAATAAAGTACCCAAACGAATCAGTTCCTTCACTCCGTCCGGACCCTCATTCACCAATACCTCTACCGCTTCGGAGCGGCATAAGCCCGCTCCTGCTACAAGTGTATCCTGCAAGTGGTAAGCAGGTGAATCATCCTCAGCAATAACCGCAGCGATGCCTCCCTGCGCATATCTGGTGTTACTTTCAAGTAATGACTTCTTCGTGATCATTAACACACGTTGTTGTTCACTTGCCTTAATGGCAGTAAACAAACCAGCAATCCCTGAGCCTATAACCAGTACATCCGTCTCTACCATGGGTAGCGCAGACAGATCAAAATCAACTAAATATTGCGGTATCATGTTATTCACCTGTCTTGGAGCAAGAGTAGCGCATCCTACTTTACCAACAACATGCGCTCTAGTGATTCTCTGGCTTTGTCGGCAACGGCCGGTGGCACGTAGATTTGCGGCTTCATCGTTTCCAGGCATTTCACCAGTTTCTTCAAGTTGTTCACCTTCATGTTGGGACATACGAGGAACTTGGTAGCAAAGTGGAACTGTTTATCCGGACTATCCAGACGAAGCTGATATCCTGTACCATCTTCGGTACCTACGATAAATTCCTTCGCTGATGAATTTTTGCAATACTCCAGAATAGCTGTTGTGCTGCCTACAAAATCACCCATTTCTACAACCTCAGGGCGACACTCTGGATGGACAACAAACTCTGCATTCGGATGCTTGGCTCTCATCTCCACCACATCTTTGACTGTAAGCATATCGTGAGTGTTGCAATAACCTTCCCAGATAATCATTTTCTTGTCTGTATGCTGCTGCACATAATGTCCCAGGTTTTTATCCGGTACCCAGATAATTTCGTCGGAATCCACCGATTGAATAACCCGGACTGCGTTCGCCGATGTACAACAGATGTCAGTCTCTGCTTTGATCTCAGCCGAGGAATTGATATACGTAACCACCTTGGCATTAGGATGTTGTGCTTTCAATTTGCGTAGTCCATCCACATTCACCATATCTGCCATTGGGCAGCCCGCACGTTCGTCCGGGATAATAACTGTTTTATTTGGCGCTAGAATTTTAGCGCTTTCACCCATAAAATGAACACCACAGAAAACAATCACATCCGCATCTGTTTGTGCTGCCTTCTGGGCTAACAGAAACGAATCTCCACGGAAGTCAGCAACCTCCTGTACTTCGTCACGTTGATAATAATGGGCAAGAATAATGGCATTACGTTCCTTCTTCAACTCCATAAGCCGCGCACGCAACTCGCGGTTCATCTCAGCCTTGCGCTCTAAAGCCAGAGCTTCCACCTGTGATCCTCTCCTTTATCGGGACAGCGTCATGCGCTGTTTCGTGGGCTAACCTAAGTCGTTATCTTCGCTTGAGAAACGAATCACAAGCGGTTTAACAACTAATTTACACAACGTTCACGACTCTGTCAATAAATGAAAAAGGCCCGGAACAGCGCTGTAACCACCTGTTTGCTAACTGGTTCGCCATCTAACTCCCGTTTATCTTTATCTATCCTCTTTTAAAATAATGGATAAAAAAAGAGAGCCCCGAGGGCTCTCTTGATTTTACCTGCTATCCTAGCCAGATGTATTATGCATTAAGACGTTGGCTTTGTTCCGCCATCATCCGGGTTATTGTTATTACCCTTTTCCAGATTCGGAGCTTCGTTTGGAATATCTCCGGCTGGTGGCTCAGGCGTTTCATCTTTACCTTGAATACGGACACGCACATCACCGATGTTGTCGATGATTGGCTCTCCGCCTTCAGTTGGTGTGCCTTCACCATCATTGTCATTCTCTGCTTTTGGAGTCAAAGAACCTGTTTCGATCAATTGCTTGATCTGATCCATTTCCAAAGTCTCTACCTCAAGCAAAGTTTGAGCGATCAGGTGCATCTCTTTTGAATGTTTAACAAGCAAGTCTTTACACTTCTCATAACAATCATTGATAAAGCGTTGCATTTCCTGATCAATCTCATAAGCAATGGAATCCGAGTAATTCTGTTCATGACCGATATCCCGACCAAGGAATACCTGTCCTTGTGAACTTCCGAATTGCATAGGTCCCAATTTCTCACTCATACCGTATTCCATAACCATGCTGCGAACAATACCTGTCGCTTGCTGGAAGTCACTGTATGCACCAGTACCAATTTCTCCGATGAACAATTCTTCAGCTACACGACCCCCGAGAAGTCCGGTTACTTTATCCAACAGTTCCTGCTTGGTAACCAGCATACGGTCTTCTTTTGGCAACATGATTACATATCCACCCGCACGTCCGCGCGGAATAATGGTCACTTTATGTACCATATCAGCATGTTCGAGGAAATATCCTACAATGGTATGACCTGCTTCGTGATAAGCAACGATTCGTTTCTCGCGATCACTGATGACACGGCTTTTCTTCTCCGTACCAACGATGACACGGTCAATCGCTTCGTCAACTTCCTTCATGGAAATATCTTTACGGTTACGACGCGCTGCAAGCAATGCCGCTTCGTTCAAGAGATTCTCCAAATCCGCACCAGAGAAACCTGTTGTACGCTTCGCGATAATATCCATTTTCACATCTTTGGTCAGTGGTTTATTACGGGAATGTACTTTCAGGACAGCTTCACGACCTCTTACATCAGGGCGGTCAACCGTAATTTGACGGTCAAAACGTCCTGGACGCAGCAAGGCAGGGTCCAAAATATCTGCACGGTTCGTTGCAGCTACGATGATAATACCTTCGTTAGCTCCGAAACCGTCCATTTCAACGAGCAACTGGTTGAGTGTTTGCTCACGCTCATCGTGACCACCACCAAGACCAGCACCACGCTGACGTCCTACAGCATCAATCTCATCGATAAAGATGATACATGGCGCATTTTTCTTCGCATTTTCAAACAAATCACGTACACGTGATGCACCGACACCGACAAACATCTCAACGAAGTCGGAACCTGAAATACTGAAGAATGGTACACCCGCTTCACCGGCTACGGCACGAGCGAGCAACGTTTTACCGGTACCTGGAGGACCTACGAGCAATACGCCCTTAGGAATCCGTGCACCTACTGCTGCGAATTTACGAGGGTCCTTGAGGAAGTCTACAACCTCAACAAGTTCCTGTTTCTCTTCGTCAGCACCCGCAACATCTTCAAATGTAACCCGCTTCTTCTCTTCATTGTAGAGACGAGCACGGCTTTTACCAAAGTTCATTACTTTACCGCCGCCGCCTTGAGCCTGATTAAACAGGAAGAAGAACAGCAGGAACATAATGATCAAAGGAATAAAGGAAGTCAGCAACGTCAACCAGATGCTGTCACCTTTCATTGGCTCCTGATGATATTGGAAATTGTTAGTTTCACTTGCAGCTACAAGCTCACTAATTGCCTCATCCGTAGGAGGAATATACGTTGAGAAATTTTCTGATTTGGCGCCATCAGGTGCCTTCTTGTATTGACCGGTCACGAGATACGTTTGACCGTTGAATTGAACCGTCAATTCAGAGACATTGTTGGCTTTGATCGCTGCACGCAACTGATCATATCTAGGATTATCGGTGGCTTCGCCGCCATTGCTGACGAACTGGACTATCCCCACCACAACTAAAAAAAGAATCAAATAAAAACCAGAATTCCGGATGAACCGATTCATCCCCTACCTCCTCTCGAGACACTTTAATTATTTTAACATAGCCCGACATGGCTTCTCAACAGAAGCCAAGAACAGCTCAAGGCTTGGGTCGGGCAGGATATTAGCTACTATAGACTTCCGGCTTCAAAATCCCGATATAGGGCAGGTTCCGGTACTTCTCCGCAAAATCCAAACCGTAACCAACGATGAACGCGTCAGGAATGTCAAAGCCTGTGTAATGAGCTTCCAACTCAACTTTACGACCTGAAGGCTTGTCGAACAGCGTAACCACACGCACCGACTCGGCACCGCGGTTTTCTAGCAGTTCAATCAGATAGCTGAGTGTAAGTCCGCTGTCGATAATATCTTCGACAATCAGAACTTCCCGTCCTTCAACGGATACATCCAGATCCTTAATGATTTTGACAACACCTGATGACTTGGTGGAAGCGCCGTAACTGGATACCGCCATAAAATCCATTTCAACAGGTACCGTTATGTTTTTAACCAAATCAGCCATAAATATAAACGCACCCTTGAGCACACAAATGACCAAAGGATTGCGATTTGCATATTCGGCACTTAGTGTTGCGCCTAATTCCTTGACTTTACTCTGAATTTCTTCTTCACTGATCAATACTTCCTGAATGTCGTTCTGCAACTGTGCGAACCTCCTAAGTTATACTATGAAAGCCTTACCTGAACCATAACCACTACCCCTGAATCGCTGAATCGCCTACAGTCATGTACAGGATTGCGGAAGTGCCCTCCCTGACAGGAGCCACATTGGACCGTCGAACACCCGGTAACCAGATGATATGACCTGCTCCATCACATACCACAGGAATACGTGGACGGACAGATGGGGGGATTTTCTCATCGATGAAAATATTTTTCACCTTTTTGCTTCCGTTTAATCCCATCACTTTCATGGTATCTCCAGGTAACCGTGAACGCACAACCAGCGGCATAAGCAGTTGATCCGCATCAAACGCGGCTTGATCCGCCGATTCCGGTACATGATAGTCCTCGGGACTCACCGTCATCAACCGAATATGCCGGTTAATTGGGGTGAGTGAAAGCTCATAAGTTCCACTCCATTGCGCAAGACGATACTCGTAAGATTGATCCTGTACGTCCGTCCGTATGCCAAAAGAAATCAGATTATACTCCCGAGTGCAGGCGAGTGTCTGTCCTATATCCAGGCTCCAGGTCGTCACATGGGTCTCCATGACCTTGCGTCGAATGGTTTCTATACGGGTAAAGTCGACAAAATCACTGTCCAAAGGCAGATAATTCAATATTAGTTTAATCAACCTTCGTTGTAAAGCGACATGTAACTTCAAGAAGGAAGGCACCTCAAAGGTTTGCCTTCCGCCGTTCACCTGCACTAGACACCTGTATGTGTCATATGCACTCTGCTCCATGAAATCGTCTTCATCACCCACAATTTCGGCAAGCCGATTCAATGACGGCGTGAGTTGTCCATTATACTGCCCCAAAAAAGGAAGCACATCCAAGCGAATGGCATTACGCCGATATTTACGCAGGGCGTTGCTCTCATCATTGAAATACATAAAACCTTGGGTATTACAAGCTTCTACAAGGTCTGTCTTGTTTATACGAAGGCATGGACGAATAAGTTCCACATTTTTTTCTCGTCTTTTAAACTTCATTCCTGAGAGTCCCGACAAGCCGGTTCCACGAAGCAAATGAAGCATGACCGTCTCCGCCTGATCATCCGCATGATGTGCCAGAGCGATGCTTGCCGCATTATATTTGGAAGCCACTTCGTGCAAAAAGGCATATCGCTTGTTGCGGGCTGCTTCCTGCGGTCCTTGACCCGTCAGCTCCATATATGAAGGTACATCGGCCTTGGTCCATTCAAATGTAATACCAAGCTGCTGTGCCAGTTCCATCATTTTCTCCGCTTCGTCATCAGATTCGGTCCGGAAACCATGATGTACATGGGCACAGATTAATTCAAGCGGGACATGCCGCATGCTGATCTCGTGCATGATATGCAAAAAAGCTACCGAGTCCGGCCCGCCCGATACTGCGACGACAATCCGATCCCCGGGAACCCATAACTGATGCTCTTCCGCTGCATCCAGCACGTTCTTCACCAGCATGTTCCAGCGTAAAGCCTCCATACCTGTTCCTCATTCCTTGCGTTATGTATATGCACTCTCACAGATCAAAAAAGTAGTGCATAGATGAGCACTCCAATAAGTAATATCACAGATACAGCAAATGCGTTCTTGAGCCAGCGCGGTGTTGTACTTTTGGAACGACGGCGGAGAGGCGTGGGGCGTGCCATCATTTCCTTCCACCCTTGTGCCGCATGACCTGCATCACGAAACTGACCTCGTAAAGCCTGATTCGTCCAATTGCGAAAAGGACCCAGTCGTTCACTGCGCTCCACCAGCGCTACGAGCTGATTCACACTTCGCAGTTGCGGTAATCCTTCGGCTGCCAGTGCCTTGAGCGCGTCTGCTTCAAGTACATGAATCAACAATAATGCAAATGCAAATACATCATAGGTACCATCTGCCGTACGGCTGCCTGCATTCCAGAAGCCCCGATCATACCATTCAGTGAACTGTTTGACGCTTCGACCAATAGACGTAACTCCGCCGTAGTCGATCAATTCCACCTGCCCATAGTCGGATACCAACACATTCTGAGGTTTGAGATCACCAAACACCCATCCCGCCTGATGCAATTGTGCCAGCTTCTGCAAGAGTCTAAGTCCCACCAGAAGTGTCCAGTCTGTCCCCTGACGCCGAATGAAGTGATGAAGTGCCTCACCTCTAACGTAACGCATCACATAAAAGGGAATATCCCGGCCACGAACGGCATAATCATCCACATCTTTAAGATAGGAAGGAATGCCGCTCTGCCGAAGGGCCTCATGATTACGCTGTAGTTGAAAAGATTTGAGCACATTGACTTCCGATTGCAGATCAACCGGATCAAATCCCATTTTTAGCGCGTAGTGTTTGCCATTTTCACCCCGTTGGACAAGAAAAACGATGCCATTAGCTCCTTTGCCCAGTAGCTTCCGAATCGTGTAACGACTGCGATTCCATTTCCCTGTAACCACTGTTCCTGGCGGGAAAGAGGCGTCAGACAACGTTGTCACCGAGCATCCCTTCTCTTTCAATGCGATAGTTCCCTTCTATTTCCTGCTGTTTCTCCAGTGTACCATAACGGTAAAAATCAATCACCTTCTGAATTGCAGGACCTGTCGGCGTTGCACCCTTCATCTGCAACCTTCCAAACAAGGACCGAACACGGCCTGGATCCGTTGTCCAGTCAATATCCATTACCGCATCTTCTCCACTGTGTCGTCCCGGAAAATGAAATACGGAAAGCTTGCTCTGACCTATACGCGCCTGCAAACTCAACATTAAATCGCGAATGCCTTCTTCTACCGCAGCCAGTTTGGGCTTCATGCTGGCACTGACGTCTATTAGCAATATCACCTGTAACGCTGTAGTTTCAGCCATATCATCCATAACTTCCACGACCCGGGCGCGTTGTGCAGGCTCCAGATCGGTTACCGTTTTGGGCTCCTTCTCTCCCAGAATTTGTGTTAACTCTCTATTAACCGCCTGCTGAATGGTCTGAACCACCGTTTTCCTTGTCATCATCTGCATGGTATGGGCAAGCTGCCGTGTACCTACAATTTGGCTGATTCCACCTCCGGCTCTGGCAATATCCTCAATCTCCCGGCTGCCCAGCTCACCAATGGTTCCATAATCAATCACGCCAACCACATTAACCGTAATCCCCTCTTCCTGTGCTTCGGCCGCTGCCAGCACCGGACTTGGTCCTACATTGGAACAACCGTCGGTGATCAATAAGATTTGCTTCATCCGATATCCCTCCGTTATTCGTTACTCTCCAACTCTATGACTAGCATTGCCAGAATGAAGAGACTTCAAACAGAAGAATATGCAATTAGCTGACGGTCCGTGGACGCTCCATCCGGTTGATGCCAGGCACACGCAGTGTGGCCCATTCAGGGCGGAAATGCTCTACTTTTCCAACAACGACGGTCATATCATCCAAAATTTCATGCTGCTGATATCTTATGACACTTTCAAGCAGGCAATCGGCCAAATCTTGCGGGTCATCTGTATCAATCTCTTGAATGAGCCGTTTCATCCATAACTCTTTGTTCACCGCATACCCCGGTGCATCATAGATGCCATCTGTCATCATAATGAGGATATCACCCGGCTGAAGCTGTACCGTCACCAGATCCACTTCAATATCCTTAATAATACCGATTGGCAAATTGCTGGCTGAAACCTGAATAACCTCCTGTCCTCTTTTGATAAAACTTGGCGTTGAGCCAATTTTCATAAACGTTGTCTCTGCCGTATATTCATCAATCAGCGCCATATCTACTGTGGCATACATCTCTTCAGGGGAGCGCAGCATCAGAACGGAGTTCACAGATTTGATCGCCAGTTTCTCGTCCATGCCGGACTGTAGCAACTGTTCCAATATGTTCAGCGCCGCGCTGCTCTCCATCCGTGCCCGTTCTCCATTGCCCATTCCATCACTGAGCGCCACCGCGAATGTGCCGTTGCCTAACTCAACCGTACTGAAGCTGTCGCCTGACATCACATCTCCCCCTTTTGCGGCGGCAGCAACACCCGTGGTCACCTCGAAAGTTTTGGCCGAACCAAACGTGACGGTTGCCAGTCCCTGACGAGGATCGGTCATGGTCTCATGCAAGACGGCAATATGCTCGTCCAGTACATCCGAGATCAGCGGAGCTATCATTTTTCGGCACTCATCGAATCCACGTGTATATGCATGTACAATCTCAATCTCTACGTTGCCCGCTTCCAGATTGATGATCTCAATGGAGTGAATGGACAAGCCCAGTGACTCCAATGCGTCCCGAATCTGCTCCTCCTGCTGTACCATCTCCTCACTTTCCCGCTGAATTTCTTTGGCCAGGTCCTCCATGACCTGAGATACACCGGACAATTGCTCTGCAACCAGCTGCCGGCTATCGATAATTTGGCGCTTCCATTGCATGTTATGTTGATGCAGTCCATACTGGGCACGCATGACTTCAAGGACCTCTTCCGGTTTCGCACACACCCTGTTCCAGTCCACTGGAATCTGCTTGCCTGAGATCTCCGGGTTTCCCTCAATCGTACTCATCACGTCCGTCATATATTTGTAGGTTTGAATAAACTTCGCATCCCAGCATTGTGTACGCTTGAAGCAGCTGGCACATGTGCCCTCGGCAACCGCATTCATGAAATGGTCCATTCCACCTTCTTTCTGTACCTGCTCCCCTGCACCGGACATCTGATCAAAGCTGCGTGACAATTGACGGAATACCTGCGAGAACCGGGTTACCCGTTCTGCCGTGATATCCCGTATTCGTTTGGCATACTCATGCTGGGATTTCGTATGATCCTGCGTACCCGGTACATATTTGGATATGGCCGTCATCAGGCTTTTAGGTGTCAACATGAACAGTACGATAGCTGCACACGTCTCCCATAATGAGTTCATAACATCGCCCGGTCCGCCCAGATATATGGATAGAATGGACGAACCCAGCAGCATGCCCAGTGCAACCGCCGCACGTTTGCCCTCTCGAAGCATACCCGCCAGCATCCCGGCAAAAGCAAGCAGGCTCATCTGATACACCGCTGACATGTCAGCCAGACTCAGAATCAAGCCGGTAATGACCCCAACTGAGGCTCCGAGGGGGGCTCCGCCCACCAGCGCAAAGATTAATATGAGATAACGGGAGAGCATATGCTCGACGGATAAGGACTGAATGGTCCACCCTACGGCTCCCGTCATAACGGAAGCGAGCAATATGATCAGGCAGAGGATCTCCTCGTTCTTTAGGCTGAACTTTTTTTTGCGGTAAGTGAAGATTGGTATGGCTTGTATAAAAACAAGGGTGAGCACGAAACTTAATACGGAATCCATCGTGAGCATCAGCATGGCGTACCAGCTGAAGGATGGCCCGATCACAACCGCGAATAATTTCACCATAAATGTAGTGGTAAACACCATCGTTGGCGCATAAGATAATTCAGCACGATCATATGACTCCAGTCCACGGAAGAGCAGATAAAAGATGGCGATTTCCGATGCAACAATAAGGGGTACCGGAAACGGTGCAAAGAGACTACCTGCGAGTAGAGCAGCACCTACCGGAATGATGTAATCCCTGCGCATGAAAGCAATTACGGCGAAGTAAGCAATGGCAAAGGGAGATAACTCATTCAGGATCATTGCCTTTCCGAGCAAAAACCCCATAAACGTGAGCAGCAGTACCCATTTGCGGGAAGCAACCATTTGGACAGCCTTGCGGGAGCCAAGCCATTGTTTCAGACGTACCGACAGCTCCTCCCGAGCTTCCGTACCTCCTTTACCTGCTTTCATTCCCGGAAATTGAATGACATTCCACTTTTCCATCATCCTCAAGGCACCCCATTCGATTAATTTGAATTTTCGTGTTTCGTTCTCGATGGTTCTGATTATAGATAGATTAGAAGACGTAGTTTGTCAGAATAGGTGGGCAGGATCCAAAAAGTTTACGACAAAAGAAACGAGCCTGGCGCGGTGGAGCGAAACCCCCGGCCTTATTGTGGTTTCATTCATTCTCCTACTTGATTCCGACAATCGGAATGTCTGATTTTGAACCGGCGATGGTTTGGTCTCGCCATCATTTGAGCAGGATAACTGTGGAATGCCACGGAAACCTGTCGGTAAAAAATGGTAGACGACAAATGTTCTTATGGTTCCATTTTGCCGTGCAGAAAAACTGGGGATATGGAGCTTCACCTTACAAAAAAAGCTATTCACCTACTTATCTGTGAAAGAAACGCAAAAAAACCGTTAGCCCATAGGCTAACGGTTTTACTTATATGTTTAGATCAGGTTGTGACAGATTACACACGCTTGGCTCCACGGCCTCCGCGTTTGCCTTCTGTGTTCTTCTTAAGCGAAGAGATCCGCTCTTCACTATCTTTCAGGAAGCGTGACATTTTATCCTCAAATGAAGGTTTGCCTGCTGCGGGCTTGAAAGAACGGCCTCCGCGGTCACCACGGTTAAATCCACCGCCGCCACCACCACGACCTTGGCCACCACTTGGGCCTCCGCCGCTGAATCGTTCGCGATCTCCTCCACTGCGTTCCGGTCTAGGAGCTCTCGGGGGTCTAGATTGGGTTTGTTGCTCAACCGGTTTGTCAACAGCTTGCTTAATGGAAAGTCCGATCTTGCCATCCTTGTCAACGTTGATAACCTTCACTGTAACGAGGTCATTCAGCTTCAGGTGGTCGTTGACATCTTTGACGTAATTGTCGGCGATTTCCGAGATGTGAACGAGACCCGTGACACCTCCTGACAGATCCACAAATGCTCCAAAATGCGTGATTCCTGTCACCTTGCCCTCTAACTTGGTGCCCACTTCAATTGCCATAGAATAAAATGATCCTCCCTTAAAAATATACAACCCGATTTTTTGAATGCCAAAATCAATGCTGCGCTAATGTAATTATACCTTATGCCGTAAACCAAGGTCAACTGAACACTACCCCATCAGAGAGCCTATTTTTTCCGGTTTAACGGCTTCAGACACACGGATAACAAACCTAGCTCGGTAATGGACCGAATTCCATCAGTTCCCTGACTCTTCAACCTGGATCGGCGTTTCCTCAGGAAGATAATATCCTTTTTTCCGTGCCAGCTGTCCTATGTATTCAGGGTCATTCAACCGGCTGACTTCGTACTTCAACTGTTCCAGCTTCTTCAACGTATCTTCCTTTGAAGCTTGCTGAGTGGCCAGATGAGAACTCTTGTCCGAAATTTGTGCAGTCTGCACAAGGAATGTATATCCTGCCCATATTACAAATACAATCATAAACGTCATCCAAAGCATGAGGCGCCTTTTTGCACCGGCAGATTTTCCTTGGTTAGTTGGAGCCTTTGATCTGCCCACAGGTGTTTTACCCATTACGGACCTCCTTAAAACCAGCGTTTCCACATCGCTGCAATTCTTGTACCCACACGGATCATGAAGCGTGGCGTTACCCAATGTTTCAGGAGCGGCCTAAACATCCAGCGGAACAACTTGCCGAAAGGTACCAAACACTGCAGCACCAGCCTGCCCAGGAATAATAGTATCGCAATTACAAAACCGAATAATACGCGAATTAACTTATAAATTCCTTTAACCGGCATAACGATCAGGATGTTAAGGATATGTCCACACCAATGAATCAGCGTTCTTGCGAGTTTAATTAACATTACCACAAAACGCTGGGTTGTAACACTTAAAAGCCAAAAATAGAAGCAAACCCCTATAATCAGCCCCAAAAAGACATAAAACCGCAACTGTCCGTGGTTTCCGGCGTATAGCATCCGAAAAACGAACAGCGCGGAAGCAACCCAGTACAACAGATCGAGCGTGTGTATACTCCATCTCGGAAACCGCAGCTGTCCGGACAGTACCCGGTAACTGTCGTAGGCCATTCCCATCACGATCCCCGAGGTAAGCATCCACATCAATGTGATCCATTGAGTATCCGGACTCATCGGAACATCTTGCCAAACAGGCCTTTACCATTTTTGGACTGGGAACCGGGGTCCAGATATTGGAGCGAACTGACTGTGCCTTCAATGGATAACAGACCTTCCTCCAGGCTCAGGTTTTTGATATGTAAATTGTGCCCCCGGATGGTCAGATGCCCAAGTTCAGTCTGCAGCAAAAATTCCTCACTGTCGAAGCTCTCCACGTTGGAGACACCCGTCAGATCCAGCAGTTTCCGATTCTGCATGCTCAGATGATGCTGTTTGGCCTTACCGTGCTCAACCATGGCATGTACCCCTCCTTCTTACACCTAGCTTATGGATGAGGAGGTTGGAATAGAACCAGCGTTGTTGAACAAATAACCCGGCATCCAGTAAAAAACAAAAACGCCCTTCCCTGTTACAGAAGGACGTTTCGATTCAACTTGCATTGAATGAATATTTAATACCAGATGTACTGTTACCAGTTCATCCCGTTATCCTTGGCGATCGGCTCTTCCTTCACCAAGGTGTAGAGGCTGCTCGCCTCATCCTTCTTGGTACTCTCAGCAATTCGTTCCACCCTCACGGTGACCAGTTTCTGACCGAACTGAACCGTCAGCTCATCGCCCACTTTGACAGCGGCGCTGGGCTTTGCTTCACGTCCGTTCACCAGAACACGTCCCTGTTCAGAGACGTCCTTGGCCACAGTGCGGCGTTTGATTAGCCGGGAGACCTTCAGGAATTTATCAAGACGCATTATTTTACGGCTTCTTTAAGTTTGTTGCCTGCTTTGAATGCAG
Organism: Paenibacillus sp. FSL K6-2393; assembly: GCF_038002545.1. Taxonomy (NCBI): domain Bacteria; kingdom Bacillati; phylum Bacillota; class Bacilli; order Caryophanales; family Paenibacillaceae; genus Paenibacillus; species Paenibacillus sp. FSL K6-2393. The sequence goes on along the minus strand of NZ_JBBOCU010000002.1, from coordinate 37,511 downwards.
GAACAGTGGACTCAGGAATCACGATTTCATTCCCTGTTTGTGGGTTACGTCCGGTACGACCGGAACGTTTGCGGGTCTCAAAAGTGCCAAAGCCGATCAATTGTACTTTGTCTCCGCTGGCAAGTGCATCTGTAATTTCTCCCAAAAAGCCGTTCAATACGGACTCAACGTCTTTTTTAGTCAAACCACTTTTGGTTGAAATGTTGTTAATCAGATCTGTTTTGTTCATTTTTAAAAGCCTCCCAAATTGAAAAAAAAGTATCTGCGATTCCTGACAATACATCGATTGCCGCTGATTCGCGTTAGGTCACTACACATGTATTCTGGCTTGGTATCTGAAATCCTGCCTTGGTCCGCGACTTTTTTTAGCTTTTTGTCGATGGTCCGCAGGCAACAGTCTAAGACCAGTACCCGAAACCATTCGTCGCTAAACACCAACTCCAGTTTACACAGATGAACACATGTTCGTATTATCATAACACACTGCATAGCATGAATGGAATAAAGTTATCTGGCTTTTCCCAGAAAATTGAACCCTTTATAATCCTGCCTTCTTCGCATCCTGCCAGAATTGCTCCATCTCTTCTACATTGCTATCTGCTGGTGTTCTTCCCAGTTCACGCAAACGCTCCTCGATATACTGGAACCGCCCAACGAACTTCCGGTTGGTCGCAGCGAGTGCCTCTTCCGGGTCCGTATCGATGAATCTTGCAACGTTCGCGGCTGCGAATAATAAATCCCCCAGTTCAAGCTTCCGTTCTTCCGCAGACTGGCCTTGTTGCACCGCTTCTTTCAACTCCGCCAATTCTTCCTCGATCTTGGCAAACACACCTTCAACATCATCCCAGTCAAAGCCCACCTTGGCTGCTTTCTTCTGTAGCTTGTATCCCTTCATCAATGCAGGCAAGTCACGCGGTATACCATCCAGCACGGAAACTTTCTCCTGATCCTGGCCTTTGCGCTTCTTCTCCTCTGCTTTCATCTGTTCCCAGTTCTGAAGAGCTTCATTCGCATCTTCTGCTTGATTATCGCCAAACACATGTGGATGGCGGAAGATCAGCTTATCATTCAAACCTTCGATGACATCATACACATTAAATGTGCCCACTTCTTCTTCCATCTGGGAGTGCAATAAAATCTGCAGCAGCAGATCACCCAGCTCTTCTTTCATATGGTCGGGGTCATCCTCATCGATTGTCTCAATGACCTCATAGGTCTCTTCAATCAGGTTTTTGCGAATGGATTGATGCGTCTGCTCCTGATCCCATGGACAGCCGCCAGGACTGCGAAGAATATTGACGATCTCATGCAAACGCGCAAAGGATCGACGACGCAAGGCATCATCGGTGTTCTTCGGTACATAGATTAGTGACAGATTGCCATACCCTTCGATCCGGTCCAGTTCGTGCAATGGAATCTTGTGAATGACCTCCTGGCCCTGTACACCCAACGCGTGACCAACAAATACCGGATAATCATCCGGGTAAACCTCCATCAGGCATAGCTTCACATCCGAAGCAGTGAACACATCGTAGACTTGTCCGATCAACGTATGTAACTGTGGTTGTACCAGTTCCGTGTTCAGGCTGCTGGCATCCAGGAGTTGAAACCCTTCGATTGGATCGAATCCAAGTCGTATGAAAGCTTCATCCAGGAAGCTCTCCCCGCCCATGACACGCAATGAGATACCCATCTGCGGACAACGTTCTTTGAGCAGGCGTACACTTGCTTCTGCCACCATGGGATGACCGGGTACGGCATACACAATCTCCGTTCCGGCCTCACCATTGCGAGCGGCCTCTATCAGTTGATTCGCGATCTCATCATACACCTCGGGGAAGGAGGACTTCGCCTCATAGATGCCATCAAATGATGTCATCTCTAGTCCCTCTTGCTTCAGATCATTCAATACGGGATGATCCAGGGTGCGTACATACAGCGTAGCTGCATGTTTCATTTTTTTGATAATACCTACGGTCAGTTGGTCTGCATCTCCAGATCCAAGACCCACTACTGTTAAAGCTGCACTCATTACGTAAACCTCCATCCGGACTATCCTGTTGCAAGCTCACTGATTCATCGTGCCTGAACAGGACTAATTACACGTATTATACCAGAATCATTCGATATCCTATAATTGCATATTAGTGGTGCTGGATGCAGAAGCAACGTGAGCATGAAGCTAGCGCAGCACACGCAGTCTGCGCAGCAGCTTGGCAAGGCGAGGCCCCAACTTGGGCACAGCCGCCAGCTCCGCGGCGGTCAGTAGCCCTGTCCGGGCCGCCGCCAGCAAGAACACGGCCGAGCCTGCGGCAATGCCCAGCAGGCTCACGCCCATCGCGGCCAGCCTGCGATCGGCCGCGATACCCATGCCGCCGAGTACCGCTTCGACGGCCCAGGCCGTGCCTACCGCCGCCAGACTCATGGCGGCGATCACTAGCGCCGGCTTCGCCAGGACGGCGCCAGGGGCAGGGCGCAGGGCGACAAGTCGCGCCAGCAGCACCACATTCAGGCCAGCCGCCAGCATGTAGGCGACTGCGCCTGCCAGGGCCGCGCCGCTGATGCCCAGCGCCGGCACAAGCATGACGTTCAGCAGCGCCTTGACGCCTGCAGCGGCCAGCATGCTGAACGCGGGTGCGCGCACGGCGCCGAGGCCTTGCAGCAGCGCCGCCCCAATTATGCTGACGGTGCTGCCCGCAGCCGTCAGCGCCATGTACCGCAGTGCTTCGGTGCCTGCGGCATCTCCGTACAGCATGCGGTTAATCGGCTCCGCCAGCACCGCGAGACCCGCGGATGCCGCCAGGCCGATCAACCAGAACCAGCGCAGCGCGAGGCCTGCTTGCTGCCGGACGGCTTCTGGCCCGCCCTTTAACCGGGCTTCCGCCATCGCCGGAATAAACAGCACAGATAGTGACGTGGCCAGCATCGTCACCAGTTGAACCAGCGGCAATCCACGGTTGTAGATGCCGAAGGAAACCATCGACTGAAGCTCATCCAGTCCTTCTCCACGCAGCAATCGGGGCACGGTGAAGGTATCCACCAGATTCATCAGTGGTACGGCCAGTGACCCGAGACAAACGGGAATGGCATACATGAGCAGCATCTTGATCCATTCACCATTGGATCGTGATCGTTCTGCCATAGCGGGGTTAACAGCACTCACCGTTTTCTTCTGTGGCGTAACCGGCCTATGCTCCCGATGCTCTTGATGCTCCTGACGTTCTGATCCAACCTCCCCACCTTTACTGCTCCATTCCGAATCCAATTGCCCGGTTCGCTCTTCCTTGCCTTTCCGCCGATGACGGACCATGTACCCTAACATGGCAAGCAGCCCAACCATTCCGCCGGCAACGGAGCCCATCATGGCACCAGCGGCAATAGTCTCAAGCGAAGCGTCCCGTCTCATCAACCACAGAAGCAGAACAATCATGACGGTGACACGTATCGTCTGCTCCACCACTTGTGATACCGCTGTTGGAACCATCTGCTGTAATCCCTGAAAATATCCACGCAGCCCTGTCATCACCGGAACGAACAACAAAGCCCATGAAGCTGCACGAATCGATGGAGCCACATGGCGGTTGCCAATCATGTCAGCGATCAGCGGCGCACCTGCATACATCAAGAGCGCCATTATCATTCCAATTCCCCCGAGCAGTAGGGAAGATAGTCGAATAATTCTTCTGCTCTCGTCTGGTCTTCCGAGTGCGTTCTGTTCTGCTACGAATTTGGATACGGCCAGAGGCAGTCCTGCAGCAGCAAGCGTGATAATGAGCATATATAACGGATACACCGTATTGTAAATGCCAAATACACCGTCTCCCCCCAGATTCTGCAGCGGAATCTTCTGAAAAGCACCAATAATTTTAGAGATAATGGCAGCAAGCCCAAGTACAAATGCACCCTGTAGCAGCCTTGAGCCTGTAGACGGCTGTTTCATAAGTCCCTCCCGCGTAATCCTTTTAAGCATACCTTGCTATTATAACTGCCTGAAGGCACACAGACTAACCCTCCCCCATCACAATCTTCCGGATTAACTTCGTTGTCCTTTAAAATGCAAAAACTCCCGTATGCCCAAGACAGGGCACCAGGAGTTGATCTGCTAACTATTGTTCCATTTGCTTGCCAAGGAAACCAGCAGCTGTCTCGGACATTTTCACTTCCATCTGAGACATCTTCACGGATTCATCCTTATTGAACAGAATAACCGTTCCGATGGGGTCACCACCTGAAATAATCGGCGCAATAACAAAAGAGGATAACGTCTCGTCATGATCTTTGCTAAGCTCATAAGAACCGTTGTTTGTTTCCAAAATGGTCTTTCTGTTTTCCATACATCCCTCTAACAGTTGACCAACCTGCTTGTCCAAATACTCTTTTTTCGAACCACCTGCCACCGTGATAATGGTATCCCGGTCAGAAATCATCGTTACATGTCCTGTACTCTCATACAGGGATTCTGCATATTCTTTGGCAAAATCACCAAGTTCGCCAATTGGCGAATATTTTTTAAGGATAACTTCTCCATCACGATCCACGAAAATTTCCAGTGGATCACCTTCACGAATACGTAACGTACGGCGGATTTCTTTTGGAATGACCACACGACCAAGGTCATCTATACGGCGGACAATACCAGTAGCTTTCATTTCACATGTTGCCCCACTTTCTCGAGAAGATTTTTCAACTACTGTTCCTTAATGGGTAGAGGAAAGTCCCAGAACGTTTAGTGTGATATCTTGACCATAGTATTCATCTGTTCCCATTTCCTTATACATGCTTCGGAGAATATAGTTGTGTAACTTTCGAAGAAGGCGACCATGTACCCATACGACTTGAATATATAAAAGAAGAAGCAAGAAGGAGGTCCTAAGTCCTCCCCTTGCTTCTCTGTATGGTTGTCCATATTTACGTAGTACAAGGCATTCATTCGGGCGAATTTAACCCTAAACGTATGCTAACACAGCAATTTTACCAACTTACTTGCTGCTTGTACCTTCATCTGTAGTTGCATCTTTGTCTGTTCCAGTCGTACCTTGGTCAGTCTTGGTATCCGTACCTGTGGAGTCATCCGTTTTTGGTTCGGTTGTTTTCTCTCCTTCAGTTCCTGTACCCGTAGTACCTTCAGTTGTACCTTCTTCAGCTTTTTCTGTTTTTGGCAGTTTAACTTCTTTTACGATTTTATCCAATTCATTTTGCATGAACGTATCGATTTCAGCTGCAGCCAATTGGCTCTTCAGACTTTCTTTTTGTTCAGCCGTCAATTTGGCAAAGTCAGCTTCTGTACGAGCTTCCACTTTCATGACGTGGTAACCGTACTCTGTCTCTACTGGATCACTGATTTTGTTCAGTGGCAACGTTTTTGCAGCTTCCTTAAATGCCTCTACCCAGCTACCTACAGGTGTATTTTCATACAATCCACCCTTTTCAGCAGAACCTGGATCTTCGGAATATTTTTTTGCAATTTCAGCAAAATCAGCTCCGCCATCCAACTTGGTTTTTACTTCTTTTGCAATTTTAAGTGCATCTTCTTTTTTACGCTCTTTTTGCGTTTTTGGATCTGTGAAGTTAATCAGCACGTGACGAACGGAAGCCGTTGTGAACTGATCTTTGTTTTTCTCAAACTCTGCCTTGATTGCATCGTCCGTAACGCCTGTTTCTTTATCTTTGATTACTGTCATGATCCGAGTCATGTAGTTTTTAATGTTATCGTCTGTCAGGTTCTGAGCTTTGAGCATTTCTGTCCATTGATCTGCCTGAACAGAAGCTTTCATTTTATCGAATTGCTCAGTTGCCGCTTTTGTACCGGCTGTTTTGGCATCTTCGCTTGCTTTGCCACTCAGATATTCATAAGCAACTTCCTGTTTCACCAGATACTCTTTGAAATCGTCCATATCCATCATTTGTGCATACTCCGGATAGAGGAATTTCATGACACGTTGCTCCATGTCGAATTCATTGGCTGTAATGGTACCACCATCATACGTAGCGACTACAGCACTTGTATCCGTCGATTCCGGTGTTTTTGCTTCTTCCTTCTTGCCACATGCAGCAAGCAGTGATAAGGATAGTACTGCGACCATGCTCACAGACAGTACTTTTCCTACTTTTTTATACTTTGGTAACATCCTTTAGTTCCCCCTTTGATTTAAAAGCAGTTTTCATGGACTCCAGAATTTTCTCTACCAGCTCCATCAGTTGCTTATCCCCAAGCCCCTTGCCTTTAGCGTGAATCAGCATATGGGGTCCTTGTTCAAATTGTACACGTCTTTCGAACTGATTTCCAATGTGCGCGATTTTCGAGAGTTCAAAGGCATGTTCACGCCCTTCATAGAACTTCACGGTAATGTCTTCACCACGTTGGGAAATGGACTCAATACCGTAGATTTTGCCGTATACTTTCATCCGCGCAACAGCCAGCAAGTTAATGACGGCTTCCGGAAGATCACCGAACCGGTCAACCAATTCGTCTTCCAACTCCATCGCATCGTCGAAGGATGCAATGACCGCCACTTTTTTGTAGATCTCAATCTTCTGAATACTGTCATAGATATAATCGGACGGCAAGTAGGCATCGATACTGAGATCCAGCGTTGTGTTCCACTGGTCGGAAGGTACCGGCTCCTCGCCAAGCATCGTAACTTTGCGTTTGTTGATCTCCTCCGCGAGCATCTGGGAATACAGATCAAACCCGACGGAAGCGATGAAACCATGCTGCTCCGCTCCTAGCAGATTTCCCGCACCACGAATCGACAAGTCACGCATGGCGATTTTGAATCCTGAACCCAGTTCGGTGAATTCTTTAATTGATTGCAGACGTTTCTCAGCAACTTCAGTAAGGACTTTATCCCGTTGGTACGTAAAATAGGCATACGCAATACGGTTGGAACGACCCACACGTCCGCGCAGCTGATACAGCTGGGAGAGTCCCATTTTATCCGCATCATGTACGATCAATGTATTTACGTTCGGAATATCTACCCCGGTCTCGATGATACTTGTGCTCACAAGCACGTCATATTCACCATCCAGGAAGTCCAGAATCGTTTTCTCCAGCTCTGTTTCCGACATCTGACCATGTCCCACACCAACTTTGGCTTCAGGCACAAGCTCAGAAATTTCGGCAGCCATCTCCTGAATTCCCTGAACACGGTTGTAGAGGTAATACACTTGCCCACCACGGGCAAGCTCACGCTCAATCGCTTCACGAACAAGCGCTTGGCTGTGTTCAACCACATAGGTCTGCACCGGGAAACGATTCTCTGGTGGAGTCTCGATAACGGACAGATCACGCACACCCAGCATGGACATATGAAGCGTACGTGGAATCGGCGTTGCCGTCAGTGTCAGCACGTCCACATTGGTTTTCAGCTTCTTCAGTTTTTCCTTATGGGTTACACCGAAGCGCTGTTCTTCATCAACAATGAGCAGTCCCAGGTCCTTGAACACCAGATCCTGCGACAGCAATCGATGCGTCCCGATGACAATATCCACTGTGCCTGCCTTGATGCCTTTGGCCGTTTCATTCTGCTCTTTACGGGAGCGGAACCGGCTAAGCACATGAATGTTGAACGGATAACCGGAGAAGCGCTCACGGAACGTCTCAAAATGCTGCTGTGCCAAAATGGTTGTTGGCACGAGTACAGCCACCTGTTTGCCTTCAATAGCTGCTTTAAATGCAGCCCGAATAGCCACCTCGGTTTTGCCGTAACCAACATCCCCACACAATAAACGATCCATTGGACGGTTTTGTTCCATGTCCTTCTTGATTTCTTCGATCGCACGCACCTGATCACGTGTCTCATCATAAGGGAACATGTCCTCAAACTCTTGCTGCTCCGCAGAATCCTTGTCGAATCCAAACCCTTTGGAGGTCTGACGCTCTGCATACAGCTTAATCAGATCATCAGCAATATCCTGTACGGATGTGCGGACTTTATTTTTAACCCGTGTCCACTCATTGCCGCCCAGCTTGTATATTTTCGGTTCTTTTTCTTCGGAACCAACATATTTCTGAATCAGATCGATCTGCTCAATAGGTACAGACAGTTTGTCTCCACCCGCATAGAGAATATGCATGTAGTCCTTATGAATACCGCCAACCTCGAGGGTGCCAATTCCCAGGTACTTACCAATCCCGTGGTTCTGGTGAACGACATAATCGCCCACTTTTAGCTCGCTATAGGATTTGATCCGTTCAGCATTGTCTACATTCCGAATCGGTTTGCGTACTTTACGCTGTTTTTGCGAGAACATCTCGCCCTCGGTCACGACAGCCAAATGAATGGACGGCATTTCAAATCCCGTTTGCAAGTTACCAATCATCATCTCTGGCTCTGGAATATCATAGTCCATCAGTACCCGGCGCATCCGCTCGAGTCGCTCCTCACCGTTCGCCAGCATGAGCACTTGAACTCCGGCCTTCTGCCAGCGCTCCATCTCTGCCTTCAGAACATTCATCTGTCCATGGAAATCCTGCATGCCACGACTGATGAAGTTCAGAATGTTCTGTGGTTGGGTATGTGGAACCTGACGCAAAAAGATCGACATAAACAGCGTCTGGAATGGACGCTCATACAACAGTTCATCACCGTCGGCGGATAATGGAAGATCCGGAAGTGTTTTTCCGTTTTGCATCAGATGCAGATTCCACTCCGATTCATCACGGTCCAGCTGTTTGGATGTCTCCGATAGTCTGGCAGGTTCATCAAGGACCAGCAGGGTATCTTCTGGCATATAGTCGTAAATCGTTTTATTCTCCGGATAGAGCGGAGAGATATATTTATACATTTCGGAGAAATACACGTGCTCCCGCAAAAGCTCAATCTCCCGGTGAATTTCTTCACGAAGACGCAGCTTCGCCTGCCGGTCCGTCATTTTCTCCAGCTGTTGTTCGAGCAAAAGAGCAGCCGCATCGGCAGCCTTTTCCATCCGCTCACGATCTGCAATTAATTCCTTGCATGGCAAAACCGTAATCTCTTCAATCCGTTCAATCGAACGCTGATCCGCTGGATCAAATGTTCGAATGGAGTCGATCTCATCATCAAATAACTCCACCCGATATGCGATCGATGAAGTAACCGGATAGAAATCGATGATACCTCCGCGTACACTCATCTCACCACGAGATTCTACGCGCTCCACACGCTCATATCCGAGCTTTACCATCTCCAGCAGGAAGGAGTCCAGTTGAAGTGTGTTGCCCTGTTTAATCAAAATTCGAGCATTGGCCATCACTTCCGGAAGCGGAACATAACGTCTTACCCCGGAAAAAGGAATAACAACAACGCCCCTGAATCCCTGGGCGCAGCGGACCAACACATCAATACGCTGACCCAATGTTTCCGGGCTGGAAACAGCAGCTTCCGCAGCGACAAGTTCGTTGGCAGGATAGATTAACACCTGATCAGGTGAAAGCGCTTCCTGTAAATCTTCTGCAATTTTTTGAGCTGAAAACATATTATGTGTTACTACGAGCAATGGTCGGTTCATTTCCTGATGCAGAGCAGCCAGCATAATCTGACGCGCCGAGCCGGATAGACCCGAAACCAATTGTTCCTTCATGCCGGACTTGATTCCGGCTGTAATGGACCCGAAGTCCGGATCTTTGGAAAAAGCCTGTATAAGTGCTTGTAACAAAAGGGGCACCTCTCTTATAACTTACTTGATTATCTCACGCATACGCGTAGCATCACTATTAAAATGGATACAAATTCCTTTTTGTCCTGTTTCATCATATCGGATTACTCGCAACATTGCCACATCTGTTGATGCGGCTGAGCCTGATTTCGAGCTAGTCATGGCTTTCATGCCAACTGAAAAGAAGCCTCAGCAGGCTGCCAAGGCTATAAAAGGTGGAGCGTTATTACGCAACCGCCCTCAACTGTCATTCGATCCTGTACGGGCGATGTCTACTGAAGCGGACTCGCGAGCAGGCTAAGCTCCGGATTGTGCTCCAGGGCTTCCTTACAGTAATCACATGTAATCCGAACGGTAATGTCACCACCGGAATTATACGCTATTATATCCCTCCGCTCGTCGGGGGTCAAGAAATGAAAGCCAAGCTCTACTTCCGTTATCCGGGCAGAATCGATTCGTCCAATAAAGGTACGGCAATGCCTACATACGTAATTCACTGACATGTTTATGCCTCCTGAACATGGTTTATACATCCAGTATGTCCAGTATGGCTGAATCGAACCCGTCTTTTATGATCATTTTACCAGTATGTCTTACAAAATTAACCGTTAAACTTCGCCATTGTTTGTTCAAACGTATGAGTCAAGCTATGCTCCAGAGCATCACATGTTTGCTCAATGGTCTGATCCAGGGCTTCCTTTTCTTTCTTCATGAATGTCGACAGTACATAATCAACAATGGCATGTCCTGGTTCAGGCCGGGATATTCCCATGCGTACCCGGTTAAACTGCTGTGTACCGGTATGCTGAATAATGGACTTGATCCCATTATGTCCGCCTGCACTACCTTGGTAACGCAATCTGACTTTGCCAATCTCTGTATCCATGTCGTCGTACACAACAATCAGATCTTCAAGACTAACTTTATAAAAATCCATATATGCTCGAACCGATTCACCAGACAAGTTCATATAGGTCATTGGTTTGATCAGTACGGTTTTCACACCGCCAAAATTACCTTCTCCAATCAGCGCCTTACATTTACTCTGTGTGATGGAGATATTATGACGATCAGCCAACCGATCCAGTGCCATAAAACCGATATTATGACGGGTTTTGGCATAGTTCGAGCCTGGATTTCCAAGTCCGACAATCCACTTCATCTTGTTCCCTCCTTCGGATTAGCCTGAGGTGAGGCATAGACTTCGAATCTTATATTTCATATAATATCAGGAAAGTAAAGATCGATTTACTGTAGTATTTACAGTTCATATTTTATCGACCCAGGAAGGTGAGCGGGTTTTGCGCGAAGACAATGGACAACTGACTCAACATAGCGATTTTATCTATCATCTCGAATATCACGTACCTGTACAGGTATACGACCGCGACACCCATATTGAGATTGGTCTAATCACACGTTTCGATAATCAATTCGTCGAAATTGCCGACACGCTTTTTCATCGGCGTCGTTTCCGATTTATCTCCCGCCCCGGGTATTAACCATATAAGATGAACGAACCATTTTACACTGGATCACTGCGCGTGCAGAAACATCTTCCGATCGCTGTTATCCCCAGATTTTTTTGATTCACTTTTCAAAGGGAAAATCCGGTGATAAAGGCGAACGCTTCACTTCTTCAGATCTTTTCTGCCCTCTCCGTTATTGTGTAAAGTAGTAGTTCAAATTATATGGACTGACCAGCGTCTGTTTCACTATTAATAAAAACGGCACGCCGACAGGGGTTACATTTTCCATTGAACCGGAAAACGTAACCCCTCTACTACTTTATGCAGACATCCTTATTCAATTTCAAACAGCTTGCTGATTGACAATTCCTCATGAACCCGGATAATCGCTTCTCCGAGCAAAGGCGCTACAGACAACACTTTGAGTTTGCTTGTCGGATTAGCATGCGTAATTGGAATGGTATCCGTTACGATAACTTCCTTCAATGGTGCATTCTCCAAACGTTCCATCGCAGGTCCGGACAATACCGGGTGAGTACAGCACGCGTATACTTCTTTTACGCCGCCTTCCATCAGAGCATTCGCTCCCAGTACAATCGTTCCCGCCGTGTCAATAATGTCATCGATCAGGATGGCTGTTTTACCCTCGATGTTACCGATAATGTTCATCACTTCGCTCACATTTGGCTCAGGACGACGTTTATCGATAATCGCCAGGGGTGCATTCAGGAAATCAGCCAATTTACGTGCACGCACTACGCCACCGTGGTCAGGCGACACGACAACTGGATTTTCGATCTGTTTCGACCGGAAATATTGAGCCAGAATTGGCACGCCGAGCAAATGGTCAACCGGAATGTCGAAGAATCCCTGAATTTGCATTGCATGCAAGTCCATCGCGATGACACGGGTTGCACCCGCTTTTTCAATAAGGTTAGCAACCAGTTTCGCTGTAATCGGGTCACGTGAACGTGCCTTGCGATCCTGTCTTGCATAGCCATAGTAAGGAATAACGACGTTAATCGTCTTGGCAGATGCCCGTTTGAGTGCATCAATCATAACGAGCATTTCCATCAGGTTATCATTAACCGGCAAGCAAGTGGACTGCACGATATAAACGTGACAACCCCGAACACTCTCGGAGAGTTTCACTTGAATCTCGCCATCACTAAAGCTGGTTGTGTGAGATTCACCCATAGGGATCCCGATATAATCAGCAATTTGATGGGCAAGCTTGGGGTTAGAATTGCAAGTAAATATTTTTAATTTCGAATCAAAATAAGTCATAAAATAAAAACCCTCCGTGCTGGTTCATTGGAATCAATAAGCGTCTGCGACATGTCGGCACCTCCCCGATCTTCGGGAGGCAATCTTGTTATCAAAACCCCTTATTGGGGTTTGGCATTTTGTTTCTTGGCTTTGGCACGTCCGCGAATCTTCTCCGCATAACCAGGTTTATTCTCCTGACGTGGACGAGCAATAGCCAGATCATTCTCGGGAACGGAATGGGTAACGGTGGAGCCAGCAACCACATAAGCGCCTTTTCCTACCGTAATCGGTGCAATCAGATTGACGTTGCTGCCTACAAAAGCATCATCTTCAATCGTTGTCACAGCTTTATTATAACCATCATAATTGACAGTTATTGCCCCGCATCCAACATTTACGTTTTTCCCTACTTTGGCATCTCCGATATAGCTGAGATGAGATACTTTGGAACCTTCATCAATTGTAGCATTTTTCACTTCAACAAAGTCACCAATTTTTACGTTGCGACCCAGTTTAGTCCCTGGACGCAAATTAGCAAATGGACCTACCGTTGCATCAGAACCAACCTCGGCATTGGATACTACCGAATGTTTAATCGTAACTCCGTCCTGAATAATGCTGTCTTCCACATCTGCCTGAGGACCAATATGACATGCTTCACCGATGGAAGTTGTGCCTTTGAGAATCGTCCCCGGATACAAAACTGTATCTGATCCAATCGTAACATCCGCTCCGATATATGTCGATGACGGATCAATGATTGTAACACCGTTCAACATATGGCGTACGGCAAGACGTTCACGCATGAAGGCTTCGGCTTGCGAAAGTGCAAGTCGGTCATTAACCCCGATGGATTCTGCGATGTCATCCGACATGTAAGCTTCAACCACTTCTCCATCATTGCGGAAAATGCCAACTACGTCTGTGAGATAATACTCTCCCTGAGCGTTCTGGTTCGTCACTTTTTCCAAGGCAGCGAACAATTTTGCATTATCAAAACAGTATGTGCCTGTGTTAATCTCATTCACAGCATCTTCCTGCTCTGTGCAATCCTTTTGTTCCACAATCCGTTGTACAGATCCATCTTCTCCGCGAATGACGCGGCCATAACCTTTGGGATTGTCCAACTGAGCCGTAAGAACTGTGGCTGCTGCTCCGCTGCTCTCATGCAGCTTCATCAGACCTTCCAACGTCTCACTGGTCACAAGCGGTGTATCTCCACAGACCACAATTGTAGAACCTGTCTCGCCGCCAAGCAAAGATTGAACCTGCTTCACTGCATGACCTGTACCCAGTTGTTCTGCCTGGAGTGCATACTCTGCTCTGGAACCCAAAAATGACTGCACCGCTTCGGCACCATGACCGACTACAACTACACTGCGTTCAACGCCTGCGCTGAGTGCTGCATCCAGCACATGTCCAACCATAGGTTTACCGCATACGGGATGCAGTACTTTGTACAATTTTGATTTCATTCGTTTTCCTTGCCCTGCGGCAAGAACGATTGCCATTCGTTTCAAAATTAACGACCTCCTGTTCTGAAAATCCCATTGAAATGCATTGCTGATCTATATCCAATGAGTATCGTTCAGCCGGCTTCAAGCCGGTCCTGTTCATCGCCTGCTGTCTCTGTAATCACACGTAACAACGCGGACACCAACGAATCGTGACCTATATGTATACGCCGTGTACCTGCGAGCTTAACCGAATCCCGATGATTCCTAAGATGCCGCCCTGCCACCAAGCGCACGATGCGCTTTTTGTTCTCTGCTAATAAACTCAATACTGAATATATCTTATTCCGGTCAAAAAGAAAAGAGAGCCATAAGACATGGCTCTCTTTTCCTTCGAACCCCAATAATGTTCTCAGGCACCTTCTTCAATGACTTCTTCCTCAGTTGCCGCACGATCGTATTCAGTCAAAACTGCTGCCTGAATCTTCTCACGCGTACCGGAAGAGATCGGGTGGGCGATATCACGGAACTCTCCATCAGGAGTACGCTTGCTCGGCATAGCAACAAACATTCCGTTGTTACCATCAATGACACGAATGTCATGAACGACGAATTCGTTATCGATGGTAATGGATGCGATAGCCTTCATTCTCCCCTCCGAGTTAACACGGCGGAGTCTGACATCCGTAATTTGCATGTGTGTGTTCACCACCTTTTTCCATCAGAACTTGGTGTATAATTCCACACAGCATATACGAACTCCTTCTTTTTATAACCACAAAAATTTCCTAATTTCAGGAATTTTTTTATTTAATACACAATTCGACAACGTTCATGCCAGGTCGATGGAAAAGACCTTTTAACGACATAACATTCGTCATCTTTCTACAGGTCAAAATAGTTGCCAGGCTTGACGGAAATCTGTCTGCTCTTGGCATCAACCGCTGTCAGTTTCGCCAGAGATACGTAATCTGTTAGCAGGCGTTCTTCTGAATCTACAGAACCAGATTCCACCAGTACCCCTACCCCGGCAACTGTAGCATTAAACTCGGCCAAAAGATCGATCATTCCTTGTACCGTACCCCCGGCCTTCATGAAGTCATCCACAATAAGTACTCTGGAATGCTCACGCATCGCCCTACGAGAGAGGGACATGGTATGCAGACTTTTATGGGACCCGGATACATAATTGATACTTACGGCCGATCCTTCTGTAGCCTGATGGTCCCTGCGTACGAGCACGACAGGCAGGTTGAGCTGGGCTCCAGTCGCATAAGCCAGTGGAATTCCTTTGGTTTCTACCGTCATAACCACATCAATATTCATATTGCCAAAGGCCGTTGCAAAGATCTTGCCGGCTTCATTCATCAATGCGGGCTGACCAAGCAAGTCGGACATGTACAGGTATTCTCCAGGCAAGATCCGATCAGGTTGCGCGAGCTGGGTCGAGAGCCGCTCCGCAAATGCCAGTGCCAGTTCTCGGGATACCTTCGGAATCCATCTTACTCCCCCGGCTGCTCCAGCCAGTGTATGCAGTTCTCCTGACCCACCTTCTTCGAACACTTCCTTGATAATCGCCAAATCTTCACTAATTGAAGACTTTGCGGCACCATAACGTTCGGCAAATGTGGTCAACGGAATAACCGTATGCGGTCTGGACAATAAGTATTGCGTCATTTCAACCAGCCTTGCGCTTCGTTTTAACTTCTTCACAGAGATCCATCCTCACGATCACGGAAACATCCAAATCCGAATAATTATTTAAAAATATACCACCTTTATACGTGTTTGTACATTATAAAAGCGAATTTTACGTCAACATACGTACAGCGTACACTTCTTTACAGAAACCACGCAGACCATTGTATACCCGGGCAACCTTCGATTCTTTGGAGACCAGCCCAAATACCGTTGGACCGCTACCGGACATTAACACGCCGTCTGCACCCAATCGAATCATGGCATCCTTCAGATGCTGAACTTCCGGATACAGTTTCAACGTTACATCTTCAAGTACATTGCCCATCTGGTTACATACTTCCGTAAATGATTGGCTGCGAATAGCCTGCTCCATTTTAGCCGCACTCGGATGACGAACAATCTTGTCACTGCGGAAACGTCCGTAGACATCGGCTGTAGACACATTGATCGGAGGCTTGGCCAGAATCACCCAGCATTGCGGCGGATTAGGAATGGGAGTTAACTTCTCACCACGGCCCGTAGCGAGTGCAGTCCCTCCTGTGATACAGAATGGAACATCCGACCCGAGTTCAGCTCCAAGCTCCTGCAGTTCGTGATCCGGTATATTCAACCGCCATAGACGGTTCAATCCACGCAGCGCTGCTGCTGCATCACTGCTGCCCCCGGCAAGTCCGGCTGCAACTGGAATCTTTTTATCCAGATGAATATGGACGCCCGTACGCACGTTATAGCGCTCCTTAATGAGTCTGGCTGCCTGGAAAGCCAGATTCTTCTCGTCCAGCGGAATATAACCCGCCTGACTGGAGATGAAAATAGTATCTCGCGGCAGCTCCGACATTTCCAGTCGATCAGCCAGATCGACCATGGTCATGATCATTTCAACTTCATGGAATCCATCGCTTCTTTTATGTAAAACGTCCAGCATCAAATTAATTTTAGCAGGCGCTTTTTCGTAAATTTTCAAGGCGTTCACCCGTCCTCACCTTTTCCCTAAGACAACTTAACATATTATATCAAAATGGGGCTGTCAAGTCATTTCTATTCCGCATCTAAGGGGAAAAAGCGGGGTTGTTCCTGACGGATTTCCCCGCTTTTCAGTCTGCTTGAACCGGATTAAGATTTGCGGGCAGCCTGCTCAGCAAGTTGAATGGCTCTTTTCACCATGTTTCCTGCATCCTTGGCTTTGATTCCACCCCAACCTTCCTGTTGGACCGTATCATAGAAGCCCAGGTCTTTCGCAAGCTCATTCTTCAGATCCTCTGACATGACACTTCTTCTTCTGCGACTCATGAACCATCCTCCTCCAATGTATCTTTCATAATGTGATGAGTTCGTTCACGTTTTGGACATCTTGCCATCAGGCCAAATTCAGTTTCCTGCATTGCTTAAGAAACTGTCCCTTCACCTGTCCATGTAGTATGCCGCGACCGTTCCTCGCTCATTCCTGAGTATGTATGGGTTAGTTTAGAAGATGGACGGGTGATTTTATAGAAAAAGAAAATATAAAAAAGCGATCCGCCTTGTGGGGCGAATCGCCTGTAAATCGATACTTACGTCTCCATATAGGAGCTATGCGTCTGGCTGCCCGGGTCATAAACCATGACTTCCACCGACTCCGTAAGTATATCCGCATA
Source organism: Paenibacillus sp. FSL K6-2393 (assembly GCF_038002545.1). Taxonomy (NCBI): domain Bacteria; kingdom Bacillati; phylum Bacillota; class Bacilli; order Caryophanales; family Paenibacillaceae; genus Paenibacillus; species Paenibacillus sp. FSL K6-2393. The sequence goes on along the minus strand of NZ_JBBOCU010000002.1, from coordinate 20,345 downwards.
ACTATAAGATACTCGCTTGAAGGTTTCTTGCTCCTCATCAAGCTTAACAATAAAAACAGAAGGGTACGTTTCTTCCAATACACCCGTACGCTCAATGGTCTTACGGCGGCCACCATTAGCCCGCAACATAATTTTCTGACCAATATGTGCATCGAGATTGCGTTTGATATCCAACAGCGTGTTTTTAGCCATTGTCGACGACCACCTCTTTTCTTGTCCATTATACCGGATTTTACAGTCATTGTCAAATCAAAACTAATTATTATATCAGCATCAAAAAGTTGTTGTCAATGAATTTTTTTGCAAACAAAAAAAGCCCCAAATTGGGACTTTAAATGGCCTACATCAGACTGCCGACGGGTTCACTTTTAGCGTAGATAAATCATTCAGCCCAGGCAGACCTACCCGGTAACTCCCCCGTGTCTCGACACCACCCACACCCTGGCTACCACTGATGGTATTGTGCAGAACATCACTCATATTGACCGTATCCCGCACAGAGGTGAAGGAGGCCTTGGCTGCCACATAGACCGGGTCAAGTGCATGAATGAGAATTCTGCCTGGAGAACTGGCAAAGTTCGCTCCAGCGCGCAGCAGTGCCTCAAAATGGGACTGACAGGCCCCTGCCACAATAGTGAGGGCGTCCAGATGACGTTCATATTGTCTGGCCACCTGAATGGCCGACACAAAATTTTGCGAGTTCTTATAGCTACCAAGACTATATAAGTCATAGGGCTGACGTGTCTTTAGCACCCCATCATGACCCGTAATGACCACGATATCCGGACGTACTTTGGGTAATAAACGGTATAAGGTATCTGCCATTGCCGATTCATGGACATATTGTCCCTCTGCGGGCACACGAAGTTGCTCATAGAGATCCATACTTTTTTTCAAATAGTTCGGATCTCCATCCAGATGAAGCACCTTTCCAGGCATTTCAAAATAAGCCGGTTCCTGCTGAGCAGACCAATCTTGTACCAGACCTTCCCGATTCCGCTCAGCCTGTTCCATACGATTCTGCTGCAGACGGGACAGGGTCTGATGTGCTTTAATATGCGCCTGTCTGGTCTTGGCGCTTTGTGGTTCGTAGGGAACCTGTATCAAATCGTCCACCGGGGAATCGGCAATCAGCCGGAACTCAGTCCCTTTAATGACCGCAGCATCCAACTGGAGGCCTTCCACCCGAAAAGTCACATCGCCGCCGTATGACTTCCGAACGACCAAGTCTCCGATATTCATCAACGTAATCACCTCTACCCCATCGTATGGGCAAAGACCCGGTTTGGTTCATTCAAATTTTACAGCGCTGCACGTACCCCTGCTTCCCACATTACGGTGCTGAGTGTAGCATACTCTTGCAGACTCAACGTCTCTCCACGTCGGGACGGTTGAATACCTGCCCGCTCCAGCAGAATATCTGCCTGTTCCCGGTTCTCTTTTGTGAAGAAGCGTGCCTTCAGGTTGTTTGAGATTGTTTTTCTCCGCTGGGCAAAAGAAGCCTGTACCACTTCGAAGTAGTGTGCTTCATCCGGAATCTCCACTGGTGGTTGCTCACGCACTTTTAGCTTAATGACAGCTGATTCCACATTAGGTTGCGGAATGAAGACCGTAGGAGGCACAATGCACACAAGCTCCGGCATACTGTAGTACTGAACTGCGATGCTCAGACTGCCGTAGTCTTTTGATCCCGGTGCAGCAGCCATCCGTTCAGCCACTTCTTTTTGGATCATGACAACAATGCTGTCTACCGGCAGCTTCTCTTCCAGCAGTTTCATCATGATTGGAGTCGTTACATAATAAGGCAGGTTAGCCACAACACTGACTTTGTCCACGGATGCAAAATCCGTATTAAACAGCTCAGCCAGATCAAGCTTCAGCACATCCCCATGATGAACACGTACATTCGAATAAGGCTGCATCACTTCTCCTAGGATTGGGAGCAAGCGCTGATCAATCTCTACGGCTGTGACAGGACCGGCTACCCGAGCCAGTCGCTCCGTAAGGGCTCCAATACCCGGCCCGATCTCTAACGCGCCCTTGGACTCGTCCAAATCGGCTGCATTAACAATTTTGTTCAGTATATTTTGATCGATCAGAAAGTTCTGACCCAGACTTTTCTTAAATGAGAATCCGTGTCTTTGAATAATCTCTTTCGTTCGCTTGGGCGTTGCAATTTCTATCGTCTCTTCCATATCCTTCATATGCTCACAATCCTTCACGTTCAATTTGCGCTAATGCTGTAGAGAACTCTTCCCGTGTAATCTGAAATACACTGAGACGTTTGTGGAACTGCTTCCCGTTACAATAACCGATGCCCAGCAGATTGCCCATCTCCATGCGACGTGCAGCAGCCTGCGGATGCACAATAAGTCCTGCCGCGATCAGGTCCTCCCAATCGATCAGGCTCGGAGCACCTTCGTATGAAGTATGTACACGCGCCAGAGCATGACGGATCGCCTCCGGTGAGGCATTCTCCACCCCAATGTCACCTTTGCGTGTTGCATCGGCCTCCGGAATGAAGGCATGTTTACAGCCAGGGACCTTATTCGCAATAATTTTACGAATGCGTTCGCCAGCATGATCCGGATCTGTCAGTACAATGACTCCCCGTCTCTCCTGAGCAAGCGCAATCCGCTTCAGAATGCGTTGGTTGATGGCTGATCCACCTGTTTCTATTGTATCGGCTTCAACGGCCCGACGGATAGCTACCGTATCGTCACGGCCTTCCACCACAATGACTTCTTTTATCATGTTCCATTTCTTCCTTTCTAACGCAAAAAGAAGAGGAATATCCTCTTCTCTGCCAAACGGCGGGGGAGACTGAATTCAGACTCCTCCGCCGCATATTCCGCATGAATCATTCATGCAACTATTTTATAGCATTCCCATTTCAAAGTAAAACGATTTTAGTTCGCTTCCGGCTTCACCGGACCGATCACGTAGACCGTCTTGCCTTTTTTACGTCCAAAATTCAGGGCATGCTTCACACTGTCATAATATACATCAATTTTATTGCCTTTGATGGCACCGCCTGTATCTTCCGCACGACGGAATCCCAGACCTTCGATATATACCCACCAGCCAATTGGAATGACTTTGGGATCAACCGCAATGGTGCGCCCTTCCGTTACACGAGTACCGGAAGCTGTTTTAGTACCAATGCCCGGCTCTTCGGAAGAGTAGGCAGTCATGGATACATTTTTAAGTACTTTAGAGTATTTAAAAGAAGTCCCGGATACGGTAATCACTTTGCTGCCCGAGGCAGATGTTTTCTTCGAGTTCGTTGTTGTAGCCTTTTTGGTTGTTGAAGTTTGAGCCGATACGGTCTGAATCTCAGGTTCTTTCACGACCGGTTTTGCTTTGGTGCCGACAGCGATCACTTTATCTACACGATTATTCGCGACAGATTTGCCGACCATTTTTTTGGAGACCAATTCTCCATCCTGAAATACCTTTTCGATATGCTGCACAATTGTGCCTTCTTTGCCGTTCACAACGACACGGTTATCCCCTTTGTACAAGCTAGGGTCAGCCGTTTTAATGACTTTGTAAGCGATCGGTTGCTCTACATCCACTGTACGCTTTGTTACGCGCACTACACGGATCTTCATCTCCGCTTTGATCGCAGTGCCAAGCGCCGGATACACTTTATCATTACTCTCAACTTGAATACCTGATTTTTGAATTGCATCTTCTACCGATGAATCGGTTGTATACAGAGTCTTGGTGTCTCCGTCTGCCGTAATGTTAACTGGAACGGCCCGCTCAATAACGATTCGGTCTCCATCTGTAATCGCCCCATTCATGGACATGGATACCTTATCGTGAGGGCTGACTGTGATCGACTGCTCCTCCAGCATTTCCTGAAGCATTCCTGTACGAGTCTCTACCACCTGAGCCTTGCCATCAATAACCAGTGAAATTTGTTTCCCGGCCTGACCGTAAACGACTAACAAGATCATGATTGTAAGCGCAATTGAGAAAATCGCGATCAATGCCATTTGACGCATGTTCTCATGCTTCCACCGCAACGCGAAAGACTTACTGGATGATCGTGACTCATGGGTCTCTTCTGGTTGGAATGTGCCCACTTCTCCGTCCTCCTTCATAGCCTCGCCGTCTAAAGTAATGCATGATGTCTTTGACGTGACTATACCAAATTTTCTACAGAACACAGATCGGACCAACATAATCCGGTTCTGCACCATGAATCAATCTTCGCAACATGATGTCATCCTCCTGAATACCTACCGTATGATGACAATATTTCTTTTATTCAAAAACAAAAAAGCCAAAGAAAGAGTGTAAGAGGAACTCTTTCGTGGCTTCCGAATGATTTTGAATATCGGAAATTCATGCACGAGGTTGCCTCTCTTTTTCCGCTTGCGAGGTTAGCTGTCGGGTTCGGGCGAAAGAGAGCCGCCCTATCTTGGGTCACCCGCTCATGGCGGACGCCCTTGAATTCACCCCGAGACCCAAAGAAGAAATCAAATACGGCTTCGCAGTTCCCTTCGCTGCTTTTGGGTCAGCGAACGTTGCGCATCGGCCAAATACACCGATGTTTAAGCCCTATTGGTTCCCCCGCTCTCCGTTAACGGAGACTCAGCGAGACTGATTCATGAAAGTAATGTTGTTTCATCGGAAAGTGTCCCTTTGTTCATCCCCCGAACATCTGTCCAATTTTCCGCACAACAATTCACTGAAAAGATGATATCCTGTTTTGATGCATGTTGTAAAGCGTTGATCAAGTACGTTTTTCTGAATATTTGGTTAAAATATTGTAATATTCTTGATTTATTTGAATCAAAGGGCAAATTAACTCCGCTTACCTGCCTTTTTCACCTCATTTGCTCGTTTTTTTAACGAATTCCAAATCGTTCCATGGCATTTTTGGTTGTTATTGCAGCAATTTCCTCCACCGAAATGCCTTTAATTTCCGCAGCTGCCTCTGCAACCAGACGTACATGCGCTGTCTCATTTCGTTTCCCACGATAAGGGTGAGGTGTCAAATATGGAGCATCTGTTTCAATGAAAAACCGGTCCATAGGAACCTTCTCCAGTACCTCTTTGGGCTGCTTTGCATTTTTGAATGTGATCGGTCCTCCGAAGGAGAGATGGAAGCCCATATCGAGACAACTTTTCGCTGTTTCCCAGCTGCCCGAGAACGAGTGCATCACACCACCAACTTCACCCGCTTTCTCTTCACGCAAAATTCTTATGATATCCTCATGTGCATCCCGATTATGAATGACAATTGGCATGTTCACTTCACGAGCCAAAGCAATTTGTTGTCGTAATACGCGATGCTGTATTTCCTTCGGTGAAGTATCCCAGTGATAATCCAATCCAATCTCACCGATCGCAACCACTTTTTCATGCTTGCATAAAGATGCAATCCACTCCAAATCACCCTCCTGCATAGTGATCGCATCTACTGGATGCCACCCTACAGCTGCATAGATAAAGTCATATGTTTCAGCGAGTTTCATCGTAGTTGGAATCGTCTCCCGGTTAAAGCCAATGTTGATCATGCGACCAACTCCTGCATCCACAGCACGCTGAATCATGTCCTCGCGGTCCTCGTCGAATTGTGGTGCATCCAGATGTGTATGTGTGTCGAACAGCATCATGTTTGTATCTCCCTTCATGTCGAAATAACGACTATCTTCTTTTTCAAAATTCAATTTGTAAAATTCAATAATTCAATGACTCATACATAAAACATTTTGGGTATCTGTGTATTACATCATTACGTTTGTTTCTTCACAACTACAATATATAGAAGATATACGGATATTCTGATCTATATATTGCTGATTGTACCCATTCTACCTGCTTGCATTTACAAAATTATGTCGATCTACATATACTCCCCATTAAAGCAGATTACTGTATCATGAAAAATAGCTCTTTTAGAAAGTGTTTTGATATCGAAATTCTTCATCGGATTATACCCACACGATTACAAGAAATAGGGGCGTATATGTGACGGTAATTCGTGAATAATCGCATCCACCTTGTTTTGCGGGTAATACAAATGATGTTTCCCTCGGTGAAGCCCACTGATGGAACGGACAATGTCAGATACTTCTGACAACTCACGTAAATTGTCCTGTCGATCCAGAAGAAGAATCTGCTTATCTGTGGATTCATCCGGACGAAACACATCATACGGATTATCCGAAGGAAAATCAATTTCAAGATCATATTCGGGATCGAGACCAGCCTGTACAAAAGCTTCCCGAATCTCTTCCATCATTGTCAAGTCGACCTGTTCAAGCTCTACATACTTATATAACTTGCGATCCATAAAACGTTCGCATAACTCACTCAGAACAGTATCGTCCTCCTTGCGCCACTGCGTAAATGCCGTCTGAATTAATGCTTCATCCAACTGCAAATATTCATCTACGGATAATTCTCCTTCAAATAGTTGAGGGAGTGGATCAATCATGAAGCGGAATTGAAAACCATGTTGTATGAGTGTTTTCGCTCGCTTGAATATTTGCCGCAATATAATTTCAGAACTACGAGTCACCGGATGGAAGTAAATCTGCCAATACATCTGATACCGAGACATTAGGTAATCCTCCACAGCATGCATGCCTGACTCCTTGACTACAATCCGCCCATGATAAGGACGCAGCATCCGAAGGATACGATCAAGGTCAATCGTGCCGTAATTTACACCTGTAAAATAGGCATCCCTGAGCAAATAATCCATTCGGTCTGCATCAAGCGGACTGGTCACCAAGTTCACCACAATCGGCTTTTCATACGTTTTTTGAATGACAGACGCTACTTTGTCAGGAAAATCAGGAGCATACCGTCTTAAGATCGCCCCTACTTCGGTATCACCTGTAATAATGCGACAAGTCCAATCTTCGTGATTCATGTCAAAAGCTTCCTCAATGGAATGAGAGAATGGCCCATGCCCGAGATCATGAAGTAGAGCTGCACAAAGAGCTACAATCTTTTCTTCCTTCGGCCAATCCGAATAATGACTTCTTTCAAATTGAGAGATGATCTTGCGTGTGATCTCATAAACACCTAGTGAATGTGAGAACCGACTATGCTCTGCTCCGTGAAATGTAAGGTAAGAAGTACCCAGTTGACGAATCCGGCGTAAACGCTGAAATTCCGGGGTGTTAATTAACTGCCATATAACCGGATCTTGCACGTGGATATAATTATGTACCGGATCTTTGAATACTTTCTCTTCCGTTAAACGTTGTTCCATGTCGACTCACTCCTTTAATTTCTTTTATATTAACGCTTTGAACTCTACGATTCACCTAAGATTCGACACGTTATGACGAACTTTGTCGAATGAAGTAGTTTTGTCGTTTTCCAAATCGACAAAGCTGACATTGAGGTTTAAATGCGAAAAACAGCTTCCAATCCCTTACCACCAGTAACCTTGTGAAAAACAGCCTTAATTTTAAGCTAATTTTAAGGTTGACTGATTTGGGAATCGTTGGTATGATGAGTATCATAAAACATAAAATAATGTCGAATAATGACAATGATAGTTAGCTGAGAGGAGCACTGATTATAATGATGAAATCAACAGGTATTGTAAGAAAAGTGGACGAACTGGGACGGGTAGTTATTCCAATTGAATTGCGCCGTACGCTCGGTATTGGTGAAAAAGATGCTCTGGAAATCTATGTTGACGGCGAGCGCATCATGTTGAAAAAATATGAGCCTGCTTGTATCTTCTGTGGTAATGCAGAGAACGTTACTTACTTCAAAGGTAAAATTGTTTGTAACGAATGTATTTCCGAAATCCCTGCACCTGTGACAAAATAAGAAAAACCAGGTATACTGGACTTATCTAAATTGTTATTTCTAACCTTTTTAATATTCCTTAATGACCTTCCCGGTGTGAACCCCACCGCGGAAGGTATTTTTTTGCCTTGTTATGGGTTCCATTACCCAAAATAATTCTGTCACACGCGAACCGCGGAAGAGAACGATGAAATTTGTTTGGATTTTTTTTGAGCCACTCTGCTCTTTTTAATATTCCACTAAGGTTGGATATAAGCTTCTTTTCAAGTTATGTTCCCCACAACAGAAGATATTGGGTTAGATTACTGCTCGATTAATGCATTATATACATCACGCTTCGTCAGGCCGCGATCGGTAGCCGTTTTTTTCATTGCATCTTTGCGGTTATGTCCTTCACCCTCATAATGGCTGACATGATCCGCGAGTGACATGAGCTGCCACCATGCTTCGCGCTCAGCCTTACGCTCCTCTTCCTTAATGCCTTCTACCAGCAAACAGTACTCGCCAAGAGGCGGATGTTCTTCAAGCCAATCTATACATTCCTTCACAGTGCCCCTTGCGAATTCCTCATGACGCTTGGTTAGTTCACGAGCCAGGACAATCGAGCGATCACCCAGAATTTCTTCGAGGTGGACTAATGTTTTCCGAATACGGTGAGGCGATTCATAAAATAACAAAGTCCCGTTGGATTCGTCAAAAGCCTCCAACACTTTTCGCATGTCCTTTTTCTCCCGCGGCAAAAAACCGCCGAATGTAAAACGCTCCGTCGGTAATCCGGACACGATCAGAGCAGACAACGCAGCGTTTGGTCCAGGGATGGGAATGACCGTTATTCCTGCCTCCAGTGCAAGCTGTACAAGGTCAGAACCAGGGTCCGAAATGGCTGGCAAACCGGCATCGCTGACAAGTGCCAAATTTTTTCCTTCTATTATATAGCGTATCAGTTCAGGTCCACTCGCCCCCTTATTATGCTCATGATAACTAAACAGCATCGAAGGTGTAATTTCAAAATGGGTAAGCAGCTTTCGGGTCTGGCGTGTATCTTCTGCTGCAATGATGTCACAACTCTGCAAGGTCTTGATGGCCCGGAAGGTCATATCCTCCAGATTACCAATGGGTGTTCCAACCAGATATAGCTTGCCTGACCCTTCAGGTTGCTCCGCATAGCTTTTCTGAATATGCAAAGTCATCTAAAGCCCTCCTTTCGTAGTACGTTCAGCATGTTGCTGACCATAGTAAATATCCATAATCTCTTCGCAGTATTTCCCCTCTTCATTGTAGACAATGAGTGGAGGAAGCATTCTTACTTCTGGTTTACCATCTTTCATTCCTTCAATTAATACCATGTTGGCTTCCAGATGAGCACGGGGATGTACCATCCGAATCCGCTTTGGCTCCAGCTTATACTCGCGCATGAGCGAGATAATCTCTGCAAGTCGCTGCGGACGATGAACCATCGATACTTTTCCGCCATTACGTACAAGTCGACTGCAAGCCTGGATCACTTCTTCCAGGGTACATCCGATCTCATGACGTGCCATTGCCTGATGTGTGTTCATCTTGAGATCACTGCCATTCAGGGGCATGTATGGAGGATTAACCGTTATTGCATCGTATACAGCATGTCCTGTTTCTTTTACCAGTTCTCGCAAATCACCTTCACGAACCATAATCGACTCATTCAATGCATTTAATTGCACACTGCGACGTGCCATATCAGCCAAACGTGGCTGAATCTCGATCCCTTCCAGACTAGCCTGCGTACGCGTTGTAAGCAGAATGGGAACCACCCCGTTACCCGTACACAAATCAAGTACACGACCCCGTTTAGGTACGGAAGCAAACCGGGCTAATAATACGGCATCCATCGAAAAACTAAACACTTCATCACTTTGAATGATTCTCAGATCATGAGAGAGCAGATCATCAATCCGCTCTGACTCATGTAACACAACTTCATTTGCTTTCATATGTTACGCTCATCCTCCGGTACTCTATATCTCATGTTCGTTTAGTTTAGGTTTATAACCTTGAAAAAAAACCGTAGGGGATCCCTACGGTCACTTCATTTATTCAAAAAAGACAGGCAGAACAGACAATCGCCTTCCGTCCGCAGATGTCCATAATAGACGTTGCAGATATGGAAGCCTTCGTGATACAACCGGGCCAGATTATCATACCCTTCACCCACAACATCTTCACCTGTAGCCGGACCTGCTGGTCTTGCTACGGGAGCGAGTGCTGAGGAGATCGGCAGATCTGCCGGAGCCTCACGTTTGAGCAGTTTGCGTAACTGCTCGTTCTCGATGGTAAGCCGCTGATTATCCTCAAGCAGCTCCTTCACAATCATTTTTAACTCTCCTAAATCACCGTGCAACTGACCCAGTTGGGTTTCCATTTCATGAATGTGCGTAAACAGATTTTTCTTTTCCAAGTTTCCACCCCGAAGCAACCTTTATGGTTTACTTGATAACGACGTCATCCAGCGGAAGTTCTTTGACTTTACTGATGTCGAACAGTTGAACATGGACTGTGCGGCTACCGGCATTAATTCCGACAACTTTTCCTTCACCCAATGAGGTGACGACCAATTTGCCTACAGCTGGCAGTTCTTCTCTCACACTTTCATAGTTATCATGCTCAAATTTCAGACAGCACATGAGTCTTCCGCACAACCCTGAAATTTTCGTCGGATTCAGTGACAGGCTCTGATCTTTAGCCATCTTGATTGATACCGGCTCAAAGTCTCCCAGCCAGGAAGAACAACACAACACACGGCCGCAAGGTCCGATTCCGCCAAGCATCTTCGCTTCATCACGTACACCAATCTGTCTCAGCTCGATTCGTGTCCGGAATATGCTTGCCAGATCCTTGACCAGCTCCCGGAAATCAACTCTTCCTTCAGCTGTAAAATAAAATATAATTTTATTGCGATCAAACGTAAATTCCACATCGACCAGCTTCATTTTGAGGCCATGGTCTTTAATTTTATTTAAACAAGTACCGAATGCTTCCTTCGCTGCACGCTTGTTCTCATCAACCACACGGGCATCTGTCTCGCCCGCAACGCGGATGACTTTCTTCAGCGGCAACACCACATCGGACTCGCCCACTTCCTTCTTACCAACAACAACCTTACCGTACTCTACCCCCCGCGCTGTCTCCACGATAACGCAGTTTTCTTTCTCAATGGGAAGGTCCAGGGGATCGAAGTAATAAATTTTGCCCGCTTTTTTGAAACGGACACCCACTACACTGTACAAAAAATTAACCCCCTTGTAAGCCAACCCCACTTCGTCTGAAGCCCCGTCTTCTTAGGGAACCGGCCGAAGTTATAACCGTTTGCATATGATTGGAGCTAACTCTGCCCTCTCCCAGTCTTATGCCAAACCGATCAAAAATTGCTCCAGACAAAGCTGGCCATTGACGTTGAAACGCAATTTTTTTCTGCATGCTGCGGCCATATCCATATAGGAGACCCACTGCTCTGTGCTGCGGGTATGTGCCAACTGAGATAACATGTCTAACTGATCTATAAAAACGATATGTTCATGCCTATCGTACTGAACATACAGCATGTCCCTAAACCATAGATGGAACAAACTAAGCAACATGTCCAGATGTTCAGAGAGTCCGGTTTTAAAAAGCTTCTGCTGTGCAGAGATCAATGATGTACTTCCTCTACCCAGGGACTCCTTCCCTAATTGTAACATTACGTTTCTAATTTCTGCAAACCAATTCTGCTGGAGAATTTCTCTACATGCTTCCAATCCTGACGCTAAATGGACGGCAGAGCGAGCCAGATTGGCAGGGTGCCCTTCCTCGATCAGAGATTGCAGCATCTCTTCCGGATTCAGTGCGCTGAACGGCACCAATTGGGAGCGTGAGCGGATCGTTGGCAACATGGCCTGTCCATTATCTGTAATCAGGATGCCGACTGCTGGTACCTGCGGTTCCTCCAGAAATTTGAGCAAACTGTTTGCTGCCTGAACCGTCATTTTCTCGGCTTGTTCTATAATATATACTTTGGGATGACCTGCCTCTGATCGATATGAAAAGATACGCTGCAGATCCCGGATTTGATCTATTTTAATGTTGTTTCCATCTGGTGCAAGCATGGTTAGATCCGGATGGTTACCATGATCCACCTTACGGCATTCAAGACACTGCCCACAAGCGTCATCTTCAAGCTCTGTACAGAATATTGCCTTGGCAAAGGTAATTGCCGTCTTCCGTTGCCCACTACCAGCTGGACCGCTAAACAAATACGCATGGCTTATTGCATGACGTCTCAAACTGCTTTGTAACATTTGCTTGGCCGCTTGTTGACCCATAATCTGTTGAAAGGACATACTTCCTCCTCAGAAGCTTAAATTAATAAGCATCCCCCGAATTTCGCCTACTTGTTGTAATAGAGAGATTTTTCCTTCTTCTGTATCCAGCAGTTCATCAGCCATGGATAACAGAGCGGAGTCGATTTCATCAATCAGCTTATAACGCTTGCCTCTGCCACGACGATCCCAACCCCTTGTCTCTTTCATGGATACACCGCGACGAACGGTCTCTTCCAGGAACCTTTTAACAAGTTGCTTATACGCCTTCAGTTCACGAATCGTCATGGAACGTGCCAAGCGATCGCCCTGAAGCTGGATTTCACTAAACCGGCGATTCAGTTCAGCTTGTGAGGCCCGTTCCCCCTGGTGATTCATCATATCAGAGAAATTTTTGGATTGGACCGGTTTGGAACCTGAATCAGTAGAACTGATCCCGCTCTGAATCGGTCTGAATCCAGGATTGATTTTCATGGATACGCCCGCTTTCTATCATAGATAGCCAATCGCCCATCAGCACAGTGCGCGTTGCGCCTGTGCGTGAGAATGAGGCTTTTATATATGCTGATCACACTATATATAATGGTAGATACACATCTACCATCAAGGATTTTTTCTTTGTAGTCAACCTCTTTCCGAAAGGAACCATTCCCCAGCTGGGAAATGCTCATCCGGAAAGAGTATGCTGATTCTTCTCGTCAAGAAAGGCGTTCCGTAAGTGGCACGCACGAACTCTGTTAACTCTTCTTGCATCCATCGTTTCCAACATGCTATCGATCATGAAGGACCCTCATGGGATCCATGCAATAGGTTTAATTAGAAATGTTCGAAGCGATCTACCGGGAGAACAAATACAGTAGCTCCACCTACTTGAACTTCAACAGGTAGCGGCAGGTAAGAGTCGGTTGTTCCACTCATCGGTGTGACCGGAGTCACGAGCTGTTCACGAACCTTACAGCTGCTGCGAATGACGTTCATTACGGATTCGACTTGACCATCATCGACACCGATCATAAACGTCGTGTTGCCTGCCTTCAAAAATCCGCCCGTACTGGCAAGCTTCGTTGCCCGAAAGTTTGCTTTGACCAATGCGCTGGATAATCGGTTGCTGTCTTTATCCTGTATAATCGCAACAATCAGTTTCATCCTGCATAACCTCCTTTAGAATAAGCACCTTTATCAAATGCCCTGTCTATATATTAGACAATTACTCGTCAAAATCCTTCAAAATCCCTGTCTCCAGCGACAAAATCATTGCTGCCAAGACATCCTCCTGCTTCATGGAAGCATCGATAACTCTGATCCGTTCCGGGAACTGCTCTTTTAATAGGAAGTAACCCTCTCGCACTTTACGGTGAAACTCCAGATTTTCCAGATCCAGACGGTTCACTTCCCGGCCATCATGAGCATCAATCCGGGCAAGCCCCACTTCAGGCTCAATGTCCAGATATAAGGTCACATCCGGCATGAGATCACCAATCGCAAAACGATTAATGGCCCATACATTCTCTATCCCGAGTCCACGGGCGTATCCTTGATAGACCAGACTGCTATCAACAAATCGGTCACAGATGACTGCTTTTCCAGCTCTCAGAGCAGGCTCTACTTTCTCCGCCAGATGCTGGCTGCGTGCAGCTGCATACAATAGCGCTTCGGTTCGAGCATCCATTGCCGTATGAAGAGGGTCCAGAATAATTGAACGTATTTTCTCCGCAATCTCAATTCCGCCAGGCTCTCGCGTAACTACGTAAGGTATACCCCGTTCTTCAAAATAAGAACCTATTCTACCGATCATCGTTGTTTTACCGGAACCCTCTCCCCCTTCCAGCGTAATGAATTTACCTCTGCCCTGCATATGCTTCCCTGCTTTCTATGTCGATAATTGCATCTATTGCTGCTGTAATGAATATGCTTAGACCCTCTTGCTACAGGATATGATATCCCCCGCCCAGAGGTGTATAGCTACAGCTATATCGGTACGTAATAATAAAACCAAGATCATACAAGCTTGTTTCTTTCTATAATACTATAGGTCAGCGGTTACTCCAACATGAACAACAAAGTAAAGCGTTCAACCGTAGATGATCCATACCCATAATGGAAGCATAATTGATCCGGCAATGGCACTGACAATCATGGATACTGAACTAAGGGCTACTGCATTCTCTCCATATTCAAAAGACCTTGCCATGCCGAGGGCATGAGATGCTGAACCCAGTCCAATTCCATAGGCATGTTTACTGCGGACTTTGGCCCATTTCAAGAGCATCGGCCCCAATAATATCCCTGAGAATCCTGCAATCATCACAAACAGCGATGTGAATGAGGCATTCCCTCCAACCTGATTAGCAAGTTGGATAGCGACAGGAGTGGTCACGGATTTTGGCAATAAAGCGATGACCATCTCTTGAGGATAGCCAAGCAGAATGGCGATTAAAGCACCTGTAGAGACACCTGTAATACTGCCTCCGATTGTTCCACCCACAATTGGAATGATATTTTGCTTCAGCACATGCAGATGTCTGGACAAGGGAAAAGCAAGAGATACAACTGCTGGACCCAAGAGCTCCTGTATCCATTTGCCACCCAGCATGTACGTATCCAGCTTTATACCGGAAATCACCAAAATCAGGATCAGTATGGCAGTCGTTGTGAGTACAGGCATAAGTATCGGCCATTTCAGCCTTTTATATAGACGAGTGGCTGGAATATATACAGCGATGGTTAGCGCGATCATTCCAATTCCGAGGATGAATGCTGACAAGTGATCGCCTCCTTTTTGCCTGAATGAGACGATCTCCATGTCATAAGCCACTCACTTAATTTGGCAGATATCAGACATGTGATTAATGTGCTAATGATCAAACCAAGAACCAATAATAATGTGTTGGCTCTAAAAAAATCAAAATGATTAATAATGCCCACAGTTGGGGGGATAAACAACAATTGAAGATGAGATTGAAGCCACGTCGACCCTTCTTCTCCCCAACTCATTTTGATCCATCCCAGTTGAATGGTGATAAACAATACCAGCATGCCCACAATACTGCCTGTTAACGGCAGATGTAATATAGCTTGAATCAAGTTTCCAATCCAATAAAAACCGTACATCAACAAAACTTGCAGGACTATTCCTGTATATTTTTTTAGCGGAATACCCAAAGTGTTCCCTTCTTTCTTATGTCTATCTTTGTAAGTTGAAATAGAGCGCGTCTTCGAACTGAACGTGTCTGGAGCAGGGCACGGAGCGGGAGCGCTAACGACCCTGTGACGTCTTATTCAGCAATTTGAAGCGCCCGCAGCAATCTAAGGAATCTGAAACACGCTATATTGGAATAACCAGCCGTTTACAGCGTGTTTGTTGGGTGATTTTGGTTAATAACGCGTCTCAGATTCCTTACAAAATAAAAGGAGGACTCGAAGGCTAAATAAGACGTCCTCAGTTCCTTAGAAAATCGTCTGGACAATTCGCCAGGATCAGCAATCCTTGACTTCAAGATGTTTGACCCTGACTTCCTTCAACGTATTGCATGCCTGAGTTTGAAGACACACCCTAGCAACTAAATTAATGACCAAGAGACCCTCACATATGTAGGGTCCAGTATCGCTATCCGTATTGGTCATATAGACTACCTATTGGTGAATGCAATTCAGTTTTTCATGTGTATCGTCAATTCTTCATGACCTTCAATACCTGTAGAGATGCATCGGATACCCCATGAAACTTTGCTCCTTCATCGCGCAGGAGTTGTATACGTGCCACCATCGATGGACTTAGTCGTTCACCCGGATACACAAGCGGAATCCCTGGAGGGTATGGAATAACCATCTCGGCTGATCGACAGCCCGCACTTTCTTTTATCGGCACATTGATCGTATCCGTCTCCACAATCGGTTGCAGTGTAAAGGAGATCGGTTCCGAGTAGCAAGTGTTTTCTTGTAAATTGTTCCACGTGGAAATATAATGCGCTGAACCTTTCGCAAGCTGATGTGATGACTCTGCATTAGATTGGACCTGCTCATGCCCATCGGCAGAGCTGATATGGTGTAAAGCCTGCAACAGGTGCTGAGCATCTTGCACCGTTGAGCCCAGGCTGAAGAGCAAGACGACGTACCGTTCGTCGCTCATCTCGGGCACACAGCCGCATGCTTCCAGCTGCTGCTGTAGCCCATAACCGCTCAGCACCCCTGCGCCGTCATAAATGACGGCCTTGAATGGGTCCTGAGCGGTATACCCCGCGGCAGACGGCATCGCCGCCGCGGTCAGACCCTCCCGTGTCTGCTGCGCAGCGGACACGGACATGCCAGCCGGCTTCGCTATTCCGGCTGGCGTTTCTGGCTGCAGCTGCTGTGCAGGCTGCAGCAACTGAAAGCGCGGCAGCTCTGCGAGGCCGCGCTTAAAGGCATCCACGGCGGCGAGTCCCGCCGTGAATGTGTTCGCGCCCTGCACGTGCAGCAGGCGGCGCGCCAGATCAAGCGAAGCCATCACCGGGTATGATGGGCTTGAGCTTTGCACCATGGCCAGGCGCTGCCTTAACAGGGACCGGTTTAACCGTGGTCCCTGAATGTGCAGCATGGCACCCATGGTGAAAGCCGTCAGCATCTTATGCGTTGACTGCACGACACCGTCTGCTCCGCATGACAGTGCAGAGACAGGCAGCTCCGGATGCTGCCCATAATGCGCGCCATGCGCTTCATCCACGAGCAGTGGCATGCCAGCGGCGTGGCATACCTCGGCTATGGGCGTCAGATCAGCGCCCATGCCGTAATAATTGGGCAAAGTGACAAGTACGCCCTTTGCCTCAGGATAGGACTGGACAGCAGCCTGCACCGTCTCCACCGACGGCATGACCGCAAGTCCAGACGCAGGATCGACCCATGGCTCCAGAAATACAGCTCTTGCGCCCGCCAGCATTAAACCGTGAATAACAGATTTGTGCACATTCCGTTGCACCAGCACAATACTGTTTGGCTCATCACACACGGTCAGCAATAAGGACAGATTACCTGCCGTACTGCCTCCCACAAGGAAGAAACTCTCCTCTGCCCCAAAACAATCTGCCGCAAACTCCTGTGCTTCCTGAATCACACTTTCCGGATGATGCAAATCATCGGTGCCCGTAATCTCCGTAACATCCATCTCCATCATCTCCAGGAATGAACGATCCGGTACCAGTTCTAATTCCGAGTGAGCCCCTTCAACGCTGAGTCGTTCCACACTCTCCAGATCAGCCCCATGTTCATCCACCGAACTGAAACGCTCTAACTTCTGGTTAACATTCTTTCCTCCATCATTCTGAATCTCACCGTTGTGCTGGTGTTCCTCATTAACGATATCCTTAACTGGAGGTTGCCCTGCTTCTGCTTGTTCTACCAAATGTCGATAAGCTTGTCCATTCTTATGCCCAGGCACATGAAAAGAACGCTGCTTCGAATCACGATACGCAAGCAACGCTTCATATAGAGGGGCACTACTTGATTTATTTTTATGATCCATGAAATAACCATCCTGTACATATATAATGTGCGCCCTATGCGCTTCAAAATGCTTCCTAATCCAAGGAACGCACTTCTTCCCCATCTCCACACGCTCTACTGCAAATGATCTATACCATTATATCAGCATACGCCTTCCCAAGATGGCAAACAAGACAATCTCTCCTCTTAAAAACAGAAAAAGGCCCATTGGGCCTCTATGCACATCAGCATCGTTACAATGTGATGTTTCGCTTCTACTTCTATGAGCAACATTCATTATGCGTTTTTTTGTACCCAAATTTGCTTCATTTGATGAATAAAATAATTGTACTTGGCATCCTGCGCGTCGGTATGAACCATTTCTGCTTCACAAGTGTCACATATGAATTCAGATACAATAAAAATGCCTTCTCTTTTTCTTTGCTCGCAGATAATACATGTGTGTTCGGCATGTTCTTCCATGAACCATCCCACCTTGTTTTACGTTTACTATCAGTATTGCACAGTTTCTATTATTTTAAACATTTTCATAGTGCTTTCTTTCTATAAAATATATATATTCGCCCACCCCCTCTTGGGTGTCTGTACCGAAAAATACATTCATTCTCCCTACAAGAACATTCACTTGCTTATGTAATACAGTTATCCTACATTCCACCGCATTTACCTCTACATCACGCATCCCTTGGCCTGACTCAAACTTATATTCAATTTCCTTAAAAAAACTTGGAATCTCAGCCGATATATAATACATGATAACGATATCAAAGCCTGACAGTCCGTGTATTCGGGAGTATACTGAGATAAGCTCCGTCGAATCTCAATATCTTGTACATACGTCATGGCGTGAGATACAAGGTTCATATATACATACATGCATGGTTCATTCCCTTTTACTCGTGTAAGAAAAATGAATACCCACTCCCACACAAACGTGAATCCGAAGGAGGATATATAATCGTATGATCGCCGAACCGGAGAATAAAGCAACATTTTATCAATACCGGCTTCTGAAAAAAAAGGCTATCGCCCGCAGTGTCATTTACAGCTATCTGTGTCTGCCGGTCATCATGCTCTTATTCAATCTACTTGCATTCTCCTGGACTGGCCTCTTCTTTTTTGTACTGGCAGGTCCAATCACCATTTGGATTCATTATGTCATCGCCAGAACGATATTACTGCTGGTCCGTACCTCTTACGCCAAACGCTGGCGCTGGAATATGCGTATGCCCTGGTTAGGTTATATCCCTGATCAGCATTTCAGCTTCCGTATGTTTGTCCGGGTACACCTTAACATGAGCTGGATTGGATTATGTATCATTACAGTATGTTTGATATGGTCGCCGTTATCCTTCACCCTCTCGCTGATCTTCTGGCATTTGTGGTTGCTGGGTCCTCGCTTGTATGTTGTAATGGTACTCTCCCGTGAGCGCAAAGATGGACTCATCAAATTGAATGAACAAGATGTTTCATACTATCTGCAATAACACTCCCTCGTTTATGCAATACTGAATGTACCTCACTTACCTGTAATACATAATCGCTGAGCCCTTCGAATAATCTGGTGCAAAATCATGATCGTGTATCGTTCAGTTGACTCAGCCTCACATGCTCAAATAAAGGTTATCCACAGTGGATAACCTTTATTTGTCGTCCCCTTCTTATCCCTTATCCACAGTATGGGTATAGTAAAATAAGTTATCCCCACTCGAGACTCCGTTCTTCTCCTCTTTGCCTGCGGCTGCTCGATATCCTCATAGCCCCAGATATCTCGTAGATCGTACATCTTTGAGCAATCTCTTGCTCAGTCTCAGCTCTATCTGCCTTCTAGCTGATTTCCATCAGCCGTTCATTACTTCAATACCTTTATACAACTTATATCACTCTCCTTCTATTTTTAACGCTCTACACTCCCCTATGCTTCAAGCACACACACCACCTATACATGTACGAAAGAAACTATTCCATTCCTTATGACCTCTGACCCACCATACGTCATAGGTTCTCCCATCTTACTAAACTACTTTGCTAAATAACAAAAAGCCCCCGATCAAGTACACGGGAGCTTTACTATATTATAAGGAACATCACAACGTTAATTAATCATATACAACCTTACCCGCAACAGCTCAATCGTCTTCAGCCAATGATTTAACTGTCGTTTGAGTAGCATCATTTCTAGGAACCATTAGTGTAAAGGAACCATCATGTACTGCTAAATGCACAGTATGTCCTTCCTTTGCAAATACACGCAAGGTACTGGATTCATTGGATGTACCCTTGGCTTGCCTCTCTGTCCAACCCCAGCTTTTAATCTCGTCTAGATATACCTCAGGCAAGCTAGTACTCTCACTAATACCAGACAGCGTATATCGAACATAATCCATATCCGAATTATTTTCAGACTGGTCAGATTTATTCGCTACTTTAGGCACCGGAAAACTCTTCTCGTTCACCGCACCTTCATATGAAGTCCATACAGATCCTGATGCTTCACCGCATCCTGCCAGAATAACGGTCAAACAAAGCAACAGAAATGATTGTAGTCCAAGTCTCCGCCAACTTAACACACACACCCTCCTTTTCACAGCTGCACATTCCAGCTCTGTGGTCAGGTACTTTTAGCATATTTAACATAGTCCTATTATACTGGTTTTGCCGCTGTTATCCGTAACAAAAATGTTACCTTCCAGTATCGATCATGTCAGAGCTTCCGCTCATCGTATCTAATCCTTATAAACA